>CAMLLB010000004.1 GCA_946480815.1 uncultured Flavobacteriales bacterium | reverse complement strand
TTTTTGCAGCCACTTTTCCCGCATTTCAGGTTTCGAACCTCGTATAATTCCGATATAGCTCACTTTTACAGGGCTGATACCGCAGAATTTTAGAACAGATCGTTTCAATTGATTCACACTCGGTCTGCGGAATACCAATCTGTAGAACCATCCTGGCTGGTCCAAAGTCGTAATGATATGAGCAGTTTTACCCTTTAAGAGTTTGTCCCAAAAGTTTGAATTCTCGCGGTATTGAAAAGCAAATCCTGGAAGGAACAAGCGATCGATAAATCCTTTTGTGATTGCCGGAAGGCCTCCCCACCAAACCGGATGGATCCAAACCAAATGATCGGCCCATTGAATTTTCTCCCAGGATTCCAGCAGGTCGGGTTCTAATTCCATACGCTTTTGGTAACCGAATTGAAGGTTCGGATTGAAATCCAGGTTTGCGATTATGATTTCTTTGACTTCAGCACCACTGCTTAAAACACCTTTTTTATAAGCTGCCGCAATTCCGAAATTAAATGAGTCTTTATTCGGATGTCCGTTGATGATCAAAATTTTCTTGCCCATGATTGTTTTTTTGAGCAAAGCTAGGTTTAGGCCTTCCTTTAAAAAAGGACATTTGTCACAAAAGAACCATTTTTCGAATACGACTTAAATGACGCTGTGTAATTCCGAGGTAAGAAGCCAGGTGCTGCACAGAAATTTGCCTGATGTACTCCGGTTGCTCCTCGATGAGATTTTGATAACGTTCATGGGCAGAATCCCGTTGTAATTGAAACACACGTCCTTCCAGTTCTAAGTATTGTTGTTCCGCCATGATTTTCAGAAAATGGATCCAAGCCGGATTTTTCATTAACAAGTGATCAATTTGATCTTTAGGGATAACCCATATTTCTGCATCGGAAAGAGCCTGGATGTATTCCACACTTCCTTTTCCGGTAATGAATGCAGAATACGCAGCCATCATATCGCCCGGAAAGCGAAAACAATATGTCATTTCATTGCCGTTCGGAGCAATGTAGAAAGAACGAAAAACACCGTTTTCAATGAAAGCAACTTCCGAACATTTTTGTCCTTCCTGAACAAAATAAGAACCTTTTTTCATGATGCGTTTTGAAAACAAGCGAACAGCTTCTTCTATTTCTGTTTCACTAAACAGGTTGAAATGTTCCAGAAATGATTCCAATCGCATGAAACGAAGTTACACCTTCATTTCAAAGAAAATGATTCTTTCAGCAACTTTTTGACGGATACTTTTCCGGACATATCTTTTAATACAAGTTGGTATAAGCCATTTGCCAAAGAATCCAAATGCAGGGTATTTGTTGATTCAGGAATAAACTGAGTGACTATTCTTCCGGTTGCATCTATCAGTTGGATTTCTGTAATGGATTCGTTTTGGATCGAAACAATTAACTGATCAGAGAATGGATTCGGATAAACCACTATTTCGTCAAAGCCTTCTTTCCCTAGTCCCAAACTTTGATTTATGTCAATATCTGCCAGCATGAAATCCGAATCAGTACTCAATAAACGGGAGGAGCCACCTACGAAAACATGTCCGTTTCCGGTTAGTTCCATATCCTGCAGGTAATCGTTTTCTGGCGAAATATCTACGGTGAATGTTCCGGTTCCGTTAAAACTGTTATCCAAACTTCCGTTACTGTTTAAACGGGTAATTGAAAAACCGGCATTGTATTGACTGACCTGGTGACTTCCGCCGATCAGGAACTTGCCGTCTGCCTGAACCTGGAAATCGGTGAATGGATAGGAGTGACCCAGGATACCATTAGTTCCAAAGTTACTGACCAAGCTCCCATCCGGATTGATCTTCATGAGCATAGCTCCCATGGCTTGTCCACCGATAATGATCTGTCCATTGGGAAGCTCGATTGCTTTTTGCAGATATTCACTAACTTCGGGAAAACCTCCGTTGAACAGATCTGTAATGACTTTTCCATTTTGACCGAAGCCCGAAACCAGGTTTCCATTCAGGTCCAATTTACAATAAGCCAGTTTCATGTTATTCGGATCGTTCAGGTCGTAGCCCACGCAAAGGATTGTATTATCGACCAACAGGATCGCATCCCATAAAATAAAAGTGAAGTTGGGGTCAGACAGGAATGTTGACCCGTTGCTCCCAAAAAACGGATCCAAATCTCCGTTCGGATCAATTTTACTTACCGTACCGGTTCCATAACTGTTTCCCGCCAATAGAACTGATCCGTCAGACAAGACAATCATTTTTGCAACGTGGCTGTCTGAATAGGTTAGTTTAAAGATCCCGTTGTTGGCGAAATTATTGTCCAGAGTACCGTTTGGTAAATAACGAACAACAAATAAGTGGTATTCTCCCGGGCCGGTTTGAGTAGGTCCTAAATAAGAAGAACCGGAAACCAGGATCTTTCCATCTGCTTGCAGCTGAATATCCAATGGGAATTCGGAATAATCAATTGGAGTTGTAACGACTCCATTTGTCCCGAAATTGGAAATTGGAACACCGTTGTGTGAATACTTGGTAACTGTCAGGTGATATACTCCCGGTGAACCGCTTTCCATACTGTATCCGGCACTGAAAATAGTTCCACCGGCATCAATGGCAACGCAGTTTATTTCGGTGGTATTTGGAGTAATTGCAATACCTCCGGAACCAAAAACTGGATTCAAGTGTACATTTTGCCCGAAAACCGGAATTGAAAACAAATAAACAAGCAGAGTAAAGAACCATTTCATATTGTAATAAGTTTTGTGTTTCCTTAATACAACTGAAAAATACGAAGGTTGTCAGACAAATAAAAATCATGTAGGCATGCGATGCATCGCGTGCCTACATACGTTCCGTGAATCAATGATTATTGTTTGATCAATTTCTTACTGATAACTTTCTGCTGATCATTGGTGAAAACAAGATGATATACGCCTGCTTCCAGGTTTTCCAAAGACAAAACAGTGGTCTTGTTTACGGGGTAATTTCCAATGATTCTTCCCATAGCATCAGTTAATTCAATAGTTGTAACGGATTTATCTTCAATTGAAATAGTCACTTTGTCAGAGAAAGGATTCGGGTAAATGGAAAATTCGTCGGATTTGTTCGCCGTCAATCCCAAAGATTCACTCATATTAATCTCTGCTAAAAGAAAGTCAGAAAACATATCGATATAATCTGTTTTTCCGCCGATCAGCAAGTGATCCGGACTTGTTAGCATCATGCATCCCATCATTTCAAATCCATCTGAAATGTCGAATTCAAAATCGCCGGTTGTATTAAAGCTATTATCGATCGTTCCATCAGTGTTGAATCGGGTAATAATGAAACCATAATCGGATTGCTGGACCTGTTGGGTTCCACCGATCAGAATTTTCCCGGTAGGTTGAACCACCATATCTACAGAAGGACGCGAATGAATTAAAATACCATTTGTAGCGAAAGTACTGTCAGGAGTTCCGTCCGCTTTTAGTTTAAGAATTACCCTGTGTGCAGAGCTAGACCCTCCGGACAAAATGATTTTCCCATCGGATAATTCCTGGGCTTTTGACAGCATTTCAAATGCATTTGTGTTAGTATCACTGTCAATAGATACAATCCCATTCTGCCCGAAAGAAGTAATCAAATCTCCGGAAGCGTTGGTTTTAATACAAGATAATTTAGCCCCTGAAGAACCCGTAGCATTCGTCCCATATGTTAAAATTGAACCGTCTGCCAGGGAAATAGCTCCACGGTTAAAGAAAAAGAACGTACTGAGGTCGCTTATTGCACGAATCCCATTGGTCCCGAAAGAGGTGTCAAGAGTTCCTCCTGTAGTCAGTTTGGTGTAATAGGAAATGCCATCTGCATAGCTTACCAAAAGCAATGACTGGTCACTTTGTACGATGACTGAGTTGAACTCACTTTGGTTATAATTTGTTTCGATAAAAATTCCGTTGGTTGCAAAACTGGAGTCGATAATTCCGTTCGGGTGATAACGTACAACGAATGCGTAAAGAATCGGAATTCCCGGTGCGGACTCTAAACCGGTGTCGGTTGATCCGACAACAAGTATTTTTCCGTCATTTTGTAATTGTACATCGTGAATATCAATACCAACCTGAATAGCAGTAAGTGCAATTCCACTTGTTCCGAACGTCATATCTTGCGTGCCGATCGCGTCATGTTTTGTCAGCACCAGGTTGGATCCGCCTGGTACGAATTTACGTCCTGCGCTGATAATGCTGCCATCCGGATTCAAAACAACTTTGCTTACTATCGAAGTATTTTCGACATAGGTAAATCCGTCATAACCGAAACCTCCGTTCAAAAGAATGTTTTGGGCAGAAGCAGATAAACAACAGAAAAAAGTAATCGAAGTAATAATGGCTCTCATAAATCAAAGGTTTGTGTTATAAGAGTCCAAACGAGATCGGATTTGTTTTGGTTGGGAATAAATAAAAAAATCCCGTCCCGGTTTAGCCGGGACGGGATTTTATTTTAAATCGAAAACTGCACTAACGCATGTTTAATATCGATCAGCCACGGCTGATCTCTTACTCAAACAATGCTTTATCAACTTCTCCGTTGAACTCAATTGTGTTTACAACTCCGGAAAGAGTCATTTCACCCATCACCTGAGTTAATTTGTGTGCAAACAAGAAACCGTTCACATCCTTGTAATCATCATACATGATTGTGGATTCCATTGTTTCTTCACCTTGTTTGGTGATAGAAACCGTTTTGAACTTCAGGTTCGTAGCTGCATCAAAGTAATCGAAGGATTCTTTTTCACCATCGTTCGTTGTAAGAACATAATAGTCTTTTCCTGCGATTGTTTCAATTCCTTTGATCTCGTATTTCATTCCGGAAGTTTTGTATGTTGCTTCAGGGAAAAGTCCTTCACTTTTCTTTTTAGCAGCTAACTCTTCAGCTGTCATTGCTTTCTTACCGGTTTGCATGTTCATTTCGGAACCTTTTGTTCCGTCATAATTGGAACTTTGGAAAACCATTCCCTGAGCTTCAATTTTCATTGCTTCCTTATTTGGAGCAACAAAAGCATCTGTCATAGTAATAACTACAGGAATTTGAGGAGAAGAAAGTTCAATTTTCTTAACTACTGATTTTACTTTCTTCATCTTCTTAGCCAAATCCTTTGCAGAAGCAGTTTTAGTAACCGTGTTGATATATCTTTCGATCAATTGATCAGCAGTAATATCTGCCTTCTTCATTTCCTTTACAGGATTTCCGAACGGATCTAATTTTTCGATTACACCATCACTGTCGAATACTTTCAATTTTGGTAAAATATCTTCGTTTCCTACAACAACAATGTTGAATCCGTTCTTGAAGTACTTCTGAGCTACTGTCAATACATCGTCTTTTGAAATTGCATCCAAACGCTTCAAATAGGTTTGGTAGTAATCAGCCGGAAGGTTATCACGGATGATATTCAACGCAAAACGGGCAATTGTCTGAGGTCTTTCCAACGAACGTGCAAAGCTTCCTGCCATAGCAGATTTCGCAAGGTTTAATTCATCATCTGTTACATAACTGTCACTGATCTTTGTGATCTCGGCAAGCAATTGTACAATAGCAGAGTCAGTTACTTCATTTCTGAAGCTTCCGGATGTACCGAACCAGCTTCCGTCTCTTGTAACTTCAAAGGAAGTGTAAGCGCCATAAGTGTATGCTTTGTCTTCACGTAAATTTTGCATGATGCGTGCTCCGAAAGAGCCACCACCCAAAATGCTGTTCATTACATTCAAAGCAATTTGATCAGGAGCTCCCGGTTTCATTTCGATCGGGAAAGTGATGGAGATTACCGATTGTACAGCTCCCGGTTTGTTCACAAAGATTACACGGTTTCCTTTTGCTTTCAATCCTGTTCCGAAATCTTCTTTGTAAGCTTGTCCGCCTTTCCATGCTCCGAAATACTTCTCAGCCATTTTCATTGCATTATCCTTCGTGATATCTCCTACAATTACAAGGTATGCTCCGTTTGGAGTAAAGATTTGCTTGTAGTTGTTTTTCACATCGTCCAAGGTGATTGCAGCCAAAGTAGTTTCATCCATTACTTCACCAAGCGGGTGGTTCGGGAAATCGATCTTTGATTCTGCATTGGTAGCCATCGTGTTCGGATCTGACTTCGCAGACAACAATCCGGATTCGTTTTGCTTCTTGATACGATCAAATTCACTCTGCGGGAAAGCAGCATTCATGGTTACATCCTGCATGATGTCCAATCCTGTTTCCATGTGTTTTGTCAAACAGGAGAAGTAAACAGAATGACCATCGGCGCTCAGATCTGCTCCCATATTATCTACTTCCTTGTCCAATACGTCTTTTGAACGCTTTGCAGTTCCGGAAGTCAATAATTGTCCCATCATGTTGTTTGTTCCTGCTTTTGAACCTTCGATCATCGGTGAAGCACCCATTGTAAGCGAGAAAGAAACGCGTGGTAGTTTGTGATTTTCGGAAAGGATAACGGTGATCCCGTTACTTAATTTGAAAACCTCCGAGTTTTTGATATTAATAGTTGGTGCCGCAGCTGCAGCAGGTCTTACAGAACGATCAATTTGCTGTCCGTAAACCCCTGTAAATGCCGTTAGGGCAACAAGTGTAATTAACTTTTTCATGATTATTCTGTTAGTTTGCCTTTGGTAAATAATGTAAAATGATTCGGTTGTCCTGAGTCAGGTACTTCTTAGCAACACGCTGAATATCTTCACGTGTAATGCTCATGTAGATTTCCATTTGCTTGTTGATCAGCTCTGTACTTCCGAAATACATTTTGTTTTGAGCCAGGTTCTCAGCAATTCCTGCTACTGTTGAGTTGGAACTTACAATTTGGTTTTCAAATTGATTGCGAACGGCCTGGAACTCCTCTTCAGAAATTAAGTTATCCTGGATCGATTTGATCTCTTCATCCAATGATTTTTCCAAATCTTCCACCTTTGTTCCATTCGCAGCAATAGCAGCAACGATCCCTAACCCCGGATCTTCCATGTTGAATGCGAAAGAGAAAGCAGCAACAGCCTGTTGTTTTTTCTCAACGATGTCTTTATTCATACGGGAAGAATTACTTCCGGATAAAACAGCGTTTAACATTTCGATCGCAGCGAAATCCTTATCCGTTTCTTTCGGGAACTTGTATCCCATAAATACGGCAGGCAACTGGATGTTATCGTAAACAGTTTCTCTTTGAACACCGGAAATCGCTTCAAATGCAGGATTTGGCTTTGGAATGTCGCATGGCATTGCAGCGTATTTCTTCAACAATTCTTTTGCTTTCGCATCTGTCGGGTTATTGAAGTTTTTCGCATCAAAGGCCATTTTCTCTACACCGTATTTCGTTTTGAATTCACCTTCTCCCAGGTTTTCGAAATCGCGGAACAGGTTGATTGCTTGTCCTTTCGGAACGGAAGCAAAATACTTATCAATCCACTTTTTTGTTTGTTCGATATTGATATCTCCTGCAATAGAAAGAATTGCATTTGAAGGAACGTAGAATGTGTGGTAGAAATTAATATAATCGATTTCCTGTGCAGCATTCAAATCTTCCATACTTCCAATTGGGACCCAACGGTAAGGATGGTTCTTGTAAGCCATTTTGAACAAGTTCTCCATAAACGTAGCGTAAGGCTGATTGTCTACACGCTGTCTTTTTTCTTCCTTTACAACCTCACGTTGTGTTTCCACACCCGTTTGATCGACTTTTGCGTGCAATAAACGCTCACTTTCCAGCCACAATCCCAATTCCAACTGGTTGGAAGGAAGGATTTCGTAGTAATACGTTCTGTCCTGGCTGGTATTCGCATTCAATGCCCCACCGTTTTTCTCAACTAATTCGGAGTATTCTCCTCGTTTGATATTTGTGGAACCTTCAAATAATAAATGTTCAAAAAAGTGTGCGAATCCTGTTCTTGAAGGATTTTCGTTTTTAGAACCTACGTGGTACATTACTGAAACGGCTACAATCGGAGTAGCGTGTTCTTCATGTAAAATAACATGCATTCCATTTGCCAGATCATATTCGATGTACTTTACTTTTTCCTGTGAAAAGCCGGTAATCGAAGAAGAAAGCAACAATGCAGTAAAAAGACTTTTTTTCATGTTGAATTTTTCGACTTGTTTGCCACGAAAATAACAACAAAAATTGCTTTACAACCATTTAGGTGAATTTCGGACAGAAAACTGGACGAACGGCTTTTGTTAATTACGAATTCCGAATTCCTAATCCCGAATGCAGGTTAATTCGTAATTTGACATTCGTAATTCGTAATTAGTTAGCATGGTTTTTGCTAAATTCGGGACTATGAAATTATGGACTATTGGTTTTTTGCTTTTCTCAAGCAGTCTTTTTGCTCAAAAACAGACAGTTTTTGCCTACATGGACTACAACAATTTTTTTCACTCGTTCAAAGACGGATATTTTAACCAGATTGACCATCAGGCTGTAACCGGGATTGCTTATGGCGATGAAGTGATTGCGTATTACAACAATCAGCGTGATTTTAAGATCTATGACGGAACCTTTTCCAGGGTAATGACCAATCAACCCGCAACATTCAAGATCTCGGACCACATGGCGGCATGGAATATCGGCCAGTTGCTTTATTATTATGAAAACGGAAAACCGCATAACCTGACGTCCTTCGGTGCAGATTATTGGGTTACCGATTCACTGATCACATTCCAGGATACGCGTTACAATGCACTGAATGTGGTTTACCAGGGTAAAATTTCAACATTGGTTCAAAGTACGACAGGGCTTCCGGTTCCCGTTGTTCAGGGAGATAACCTGGTCGTGTTTAAGGATAACGGAGATATTTACAAGGTTTTCTATAAGGGGCAGATTTATGATATCGGAACCTACAACGGGACAGATTTTGAATTTTTTGCCGGAACGGATATTCTTGGATTTAATGATCCCCAAACCCGCACATTTGCTGTTTTCCAGGATGGGGAATTTTTCGATGTAGAAGAATTCAGATCACCGAAAGTTAAGGCCGGAAGAGGCTTTGTTGCATATGAAGATTTGCAGGGGAATCTGAAATATTATGGAAGAGGAAAATACGAAACCCTGAGTTCCTTTGCCCAGTTTTGGGATGCGAAAGACGACCTGGTTGTTTGGGGAGATGCAAATACAACGTACCAATTTTACAAAGGAGAAAAGAAAAACCTGGCAAATTTTGTGGTGAAAGAATGGCAGATGAAAAATGATGTCGTTGCTTTCAGAACACTCATGGGTGGAGTAGGAGCTTCTATAGGAGGAGTTTACAAAGAAGTCACCTCGATCAATGATACGGAATTTATTATCAATGGCCATGGTGTCATGGTGCAATTGAAGAACCGGGCTGTGATTATTTTGTATAACGGACAGATTTACCGGGATTAAGGTCACTTCGACTGCGCTCAGTGACCTAATAATTTTGTAGCAAAGATCAATTGAAAAGGTGGTTGAGCGGAGTCGAAGCCACAATTCCTTTTTTTAACGTTATAACTTTTGAATTTTGCACTTTAAATTTTGAATTAGTCGTATTTTTGTTTCTCTAAAATTTTGATTGAATGAACAGTTGGTTTACCGTTAAGGTTAAATATACAAAGCAATTGGAAGATGGTACTTTCAAACGCGTTTCAGAGCCGTATTTGGTTGCGGCAATGACTTTCACGGATGCGGAAGCACGCATTTACGAAGAATTAGGAAGTTTGATTCGCGGAGAGTTCGTTGTTACAGGAATTTCCCGTACAGATTTCCACGATATCTTCCATTATGAGGATGCAGATGTTTGGTACAAATGCAAAATCACTTACGAAGCCGGAGGTGACGGTGGTGAAGAAGGAGCGAAAGCGAAAAAAGTATCTCAAAACTTCATCGTAACTGCGCATTCTGTAAAAGATGCTTACGAGCGTTTAAAAGAGAGCCTGGGTGGGATGATGATTGATTATGTGATTCCTTCCATTACAATTTCCCCGATCGTGGATGTATTCCCTTTTGGAGATGAAGGTGAAGATCGCGTGGCAGTGGATTTCGAAAAACAAGTGAAGGCAGAAGTTGCTGAACATGCAATGGGTACTAAAACTGTGTTTTCTGCACCGGGATCGGATGTGGATGAGTTTGAAGATGATGAAGATTCGGTGATCGATGACCAATTCGGAGAAGAAGAATAAGAAATGGACAATTTCCTCGATGTAATTCGAAACGATCATCACCAATTTGATAAAGGGAAACTGGAAGATCATTTTGGTGATGAACCTTTTGCGCTTTTGGCACGTTGGCTGAGAGAAGCAATTGAAAAACCTGCAACAGAACCCAATGCCATGACCCTTTCAACCTTGGGGCTGAATGGATTTCCAAGGGCACGGGTAGTTTATTGGAGGGAATTACTCGAAGAAGGAATTGTGTTTTATACCAATTACTCCAGTGATAAAGGAAAAGCGATCGAAGCAAATCCGCAGGTGAACGCTTTGTTGTATTGGCCGGAACTGGAAAGACAAATCAGTATCACCGGTTTTGCTGAAAAGGTTCCATCCGAAATGAGTGACGCGTATTTTGAATCACGTCCGAGAGGAAGCAAGTTAGGTGCGTGGGCATCCCACCAAAGTGAATTGCTTGGTTCAAGAGAGGAACTCGAAAAACGGGTTGCAGAATATGCGGAGAAGTTCCCCGATTTTGTTCCAAGACCGGAGCATTGGGGAGGCTATTTGATTAGACCCGTTAACGTTGAGTTTTGGCAGGGAAGACCATCCCGATTACATGATCGCATTGTTTTTAATTTGAAACCGGACAACTCTTGGGAATTATACCGCAAGAATCCTTAATGAATGATAGAATTATTACCGCATATTTACACCCTTTCAAACGGGCTGAGATTGGTTTATCTGCACACTGGTTCACCGGTTGCTCATTTGGGAGTTACGGTCCTTGCCGGTTCCAGGTTTGAAGAAGATCACGAAGTCGGATTGGCTCATTTCCTGGAGCACAGCATTTTCAAAGGAACTGAAAAACGGAAGGCTTTCCATATTTTATCACGCCTGGATTCTGTGGGAGGGGAACTGAATGCGTATACTACCAAGGAAGAGATTTGCCTGTATGCATCCTTCGTTAAGACACACTTGAACAGAGCGGCTGAACTGCTTTCTGATATAGCGATCAACAGCAACTTTCCGGAAAAGGAAATTCAAAAGGAAAAGGAAATCGTTTTGGACGAATTGAATTCATACCTGGACAATCCGAGTGATAAGATTTTTGATGATTATGAAGCACTGATCTTCCCAAATCACCCTTTGGGAAATAATATTTTGGGAACACCCGAGTCTGTCCTGTCTTTCGGTAGAGATTCGCTCAAAAATTACGTAGATAAGTTCTTTTTTACAGAAAATGCGGTGATCTCATTTGTTGGAGATATTCCATTGAATACATTGGTAAAATGTTTGGAAAAGTATTTTCATTCCATGCCTTCCGGTAAGACAAAAGCAATCCCAAGAACATTTGATACCTATGCTCCGGTGAAGAAACGAGTAGAAGAGGGGAATTACCAGGCACATGCCATTATTGGCGGAATTGCCCCGGGATATAACAGCGAACATCGGAGAGGAATGACCTTGCTTACCAATGTTCTTGGCGGCCCGGCAATGAATTCGCGCCTGATTCTTTCTGTTCGTGAGAAATACGGATATACCTATAATATCGAAGCGCAGTATTCTCCTTATCCCGACCTGGGATATTGGTCCATTTACTTTGGGACAGATCAGAAGTACCTTGCAAAAACGATCCGGATCATATACGCAGAATTAAAGAAACTGCGTGAAATTCCCTTGACAGCGAAACAATTGCAGCAGGCAAAAGAACAATTGAAGGGGCATATTGCCTTGTCCCTGGATTCTAATTTGGGGCTGATGCAAGGCTTGGGGAAATCGTTATTACTATTTAACCAGATCGATACGATCCAGGAGATGTATGGGAGTATTGATAAGCTGACAAGCGAGGAGCTACAGGAGATTGCACGGACTTATTTTAAGGAGGAGAATATTTCGGAATTGATTTATGATGTGAAGCCGGATTCTGCCAACTAATTTTTGAAAACATGATAGCATGATAACATGTTTTAATGATTTCGTTATATAACGAAGGCTTTTTTTTATTCTTGAAATCCTATTTGTTAAACGTTAAATTTATTTATCGTTTTTTATCAACCCAATCCCACGAATTGCAAGTAACTTTGAAACATCAAATTTACAGACATGACTTTTCAAACTTACTTAGAACAATTCGAACAAATCTTAAATGCATCTAATCGACAAACACCTTATGATAACGAAGATTACTTCAATTACACAAAGCTCAATTGGTCACGGATGAACCGCTGGCTGAAAAAAGGAGAGATCTTGCCACAGGTGAAAGAAAAAATCCGATCGATTAAAGAAGCACAGGAATGGATCGTTATTACTGAGCCTTGGTGTGGTGATGCATCGCATATTGTTCCGTTTATTCATAGGATGGCCGAATTGAATCCTTTGATTCATGTGGATTATGAATTGCGCGATTCTGAACCTTTCAGAATCAACGATTATTTGACCAATGGTGGTAAAGCCATTCCAAAACTGATCATCAAAAATACCCAAGGAGCAGATTTGGCAACCTGGGGACCAAGACCTGCTGAATGTCAGGCGTTTTACAAAGAAATGCACGAGAGCAAGGCGCCGTTTGAAGAAGTAAAGATTCGATTACAGAATTGGTATAACGAGCACCAGGGAGTGGAAATTCAGGAAGAAATAGCGGCTTTATTATAAAGTACGATCGTGAAACTCCTTCGTTAATACTTTGTATTCGTCTGTATAATTTCCGTTTTCTGTTCGAATGCAGATAGAAGAATACCGTACTTCGCTGTTTTGTTTGCTGAGCGAAAGAATGATCCGTGTAGGCTTATTGGGCTTACCGAAAACAGTGATCAGATCATTAGGGAATAAATCAGTACCATTTGCCAATTGAATGATGCTTTCCTTGCTTTCAAAAGGAATAATAAGCCAGGCTTTTCCTTCCGGACTTAACAAGCGGGCAATGGATTGAATAAGTTCTGAAAAGGAAAGATTTTCTGTGTGCCTTGCAAGCGATTTATGCTCGTTCGGGTTTTTCTGACTGTTTTCGAAAAAAGGCGGATTGCTGATAATGGCGTCGAACTTTTCTACAGGATGATATTTCTGAACGGCCTGATTTACAATCGTCATTTCAGCAGAAAACGGGTTCGCTTTTGCGTTGATCTCAGCGTCAATCAATGCCTGCTCTGAAATTTCCAATCCGATGATTTCTTTAAGATCGAAGCGTTGAGCACACATCAGGGCCAAAACACCTGTTCCGGTGCCAATATCCAATAAACGTTTGGGATTGTCCCAATAACAAAGAGAGCCAAGTACCATCGAATCGGTACCTACCTTTAATGCTGCATGATCTTGATGAACCTGGAAATGTTTGAACCTGAAAATGCTCATTGTTCCCCCATGTACATTTCAATCAGTCCTTCAGGGGAAGTTACGAGAAGTGTTTTTGATTTTCGATCTACTTTTTGGACCAATCCATCAATGAATGGGATCAAAATTTCTTTTTCACCGTTCATTACAACAATTAACGGATTGACACTATTATCGACAACCTGTTCGATAATTCCGGTTTCTCCGTAACGGGTATCGATTAGTTTGAAACCAATGATCTCGTGATCATAGAAATGTTTGTCGTCTAATTCCGGGAGGATCGATAGAGGAAGATAACAGTTTTTGCGCAGAATGACTTTTGCATCATTTTCAGAATCGACACCTTCCAGTTTTACAGCAGCGAAACCTTTGTGTTTCAGCTGAAATGACTGAACAAAGAAAGGGGTTAACTGACCGTTAATGTCGATGAAAAAAGCATCCAGCGTTTTGTAATCTTCCGGATTGGTTACGTCTAAAAAAAGCGAAACTTCACCTTTGTATCCGTGAAGTTTCGCAATATAACCAAGTTGAAAGCAATCAGAATGTTGCATGAATCAACTTTAAATGAATTAAGCCTCAGCTTCTCCTTCTTCAGCAGCAGGAGCATCCTCTGCAGGAGCTTCTGTTGTCTCTTCAGCAGCAGCTTCAGTAGCTTCTGCTTCTTCAGTATCTGCCGCGGCAGATTCAACTGCAGGAGCTTCTTCAACAGGCGTGTTTTTAGCTTCAATTGCTTTTGCTTTAGCCTCATTTGCTTCAGCTTCAGCTTTCAAACGTGCAGCTTTATCAGCTACAGCATCTTTTCCAAGACCTTCAATTTTACCTTGGATCTTAGCAGCTTTTTCAGCTTCCCAAGCAGCAAACTTAGTTTCTACCTGCTCAGCAGTTAAAGCTCCTTTTGTTACACCTTTCAATAGGTGATTTTTGTACAATACTCCTTTGTAAGAAAGAATTGCGCGCGCAGTATCAGACATTTCAGCTCCTGTACCAACCCATTTCAAAGTTGATTCAAAATTGATGTCAATTGTTGCCGGGTTTGTGTTCGGATTGTAAACTCCCAATTTCTCGATGAACTTACCATCACGCTTAGCGCGAGAATCAGCTACTACTACGTGGAAAATTGCTTTTCCTTTTTTACCGTGTCTTTGCAAACGAATACGTGTTGCCATAATGTTAATTGTTTGAGGTACGAAACCTCGATTAAAATGAATATTAACTTCTGTTTAGCGAATAAACAGGGTGCAAAGATAGTAAAAGCTTCATAATCTGCAAATAAAAAAGGGAACGATATTTCTATCATTCCCCTTAACCAATAATTATTTAAGAATCTGTAACGACTATTCTCCAAAAGTTAACTTGACACCAACCTGAATGAAGAAATTGCTGAAGTTTGCAACCTGACGAAGATCGTCTTTCGCTTCATCTAAACTGGATCCCGTAGGATTTGTCGAAAAATTGTTGGAAGAACCGTCTAATTCGTCTACATAATTGGTTTCTTTACCATAAGTAGAAACCATTCCAAGCATGTCTGCACCGTTCACAGTGTATGCATCCATTGTTGTTGTTTTTGATTTTACACGGATACTGTTGGCACCTACTTCAGCAAAGAACCCGAATTTCTGCCCGAAATGAACGTTTAGTCCGAATGCTCCGGTATATCCCAAAGCTACTTTTCCGGTAGTTGTAAGTTCCACGTGGGTAGTCATTCCGGGAGTTGTAGCATCGTTAATTTCAGATTTAACAGATCCCATTAATGGCAAAATTAATCCCGTACGTGCATAAACAGAAATCTTTTCTCCACCCGATTTGATGTAGAGAGCAGGTACAATACGGAACTGGTTGGATTTCTGTGTATGTGTTTCGTCACCGCTCGGAGTTTCTATCTTCCCTATAGTTGTTTCAGAACCGAAGAAACCGTTTAATCCCAACTCAATCCCGAAATGCTCTCCAAACATGTAGCCTGGTGCCAGGTTTGCCTGAAGTCCATTCCCCAGAGTTCCATAAATAGCTTTTGAATTAGTCAGGTCTCCGTTTGTATCATATCGATCCTCGGATCCCAAAACATGTCCCGGTGATCCAAGGCCATAACCAACCGAAACTCCAAGGTTAAATTGTGCAGATACTGTACCAAGTGTCATTACTGCCAATACGGGTAAAATTATTTTTTTCATAAGTGAGATTTTAAACTTTATTTGCAATTTAAGACGTTTAAAGTATTTATGCAAGCATAATATCATGAAAAGTAATACAAATCTGTTTGAAGAAGTTAAATACATCGTTGAACAAAAATTCAAAATGGAAAGCGCCGATCACGATTGGTATCACATTGAGCGGGTACTGAAACTTGCTGAATATATCCAGAGTCAGGAAGGAGGAGATTTATTAGTGGTTCAATTAGCTGCTTTGCTTCACGATATTTCCGATCATAAACTGAATGGAGGCATAAAAAATGATTGTGGAAGGGTTTCCAGGGAAATCCTGAGCAAATTAAATGCCGAGGAACAGTTGATTGACCGGGTTTGCGGGATTGTAGACAAGGTTTCTTTTAAAGGTGCGGGAGTAGAAGATGAAGTGGATAGCATTGAATTGGATATCGTAAGAGATGCAGATCGACTGGATGCAATCGGGGCGATCGGGATTGCCCGTGCGTTTCATTATGGGGGTAAAAATGGCCGCTCTTTTTATGAACCGAACCTGGGACCTTCACTGCATTCCGACTTTGATGCGTATTCTTCTGATAAGTCACACACACTGAATCATTTTTATGAGAAATTATTATTGATCAAAGACCGTCTTAGAACCAAAACTGCTCAGGAGATCGGTACGGAAAGACATCAGATTATGGCAGCTTTTGTAGCTGATTTTCTGGATGAATGGAATGTTAAATTAGGGTGAAGTGTGTTGCTAAATCAATTTACTAAAAGTTAATTCTCGAAAAAAAATCCCATTTTTACAGCATGATTGAACATGTTGCTTTAGGCATTGATATCGGTGGGACCAATACTGCATATGGTTTGGTGAATCGAAACGGAGAGGTGTTATTCGAGGAATCCATTACTACAACTGACTATTCTGATCCGGAAGACCTGGTCGAAAAGATTTACCAGGATGTTAAGGGGAATGGATTTTTGGACAATTTACTTGGTTTAGGTGTTGGTGCTCCGAACGGTAATGCTTTTACCGGAAATATAGAATTTGCTCCGAACCTGAAATGGAAAGGAGTAATCCCGATTGCTGAATTATTCGAACAAAAATTTCACAGACCTACTTTATTGGCCAACGACGCAAATGCTGCAGCAATTGGTGAGCATTTATTCGGAAATGCAAAAGATCTGAATGATTTTGTGTTGATTACGCTGGGTACCGGACTTGGCTCAGGAATCTTTATCAATGGTGAATTGATTGTCGGGTCACAAGGGTTTGCCGGTGAGTACGGACACATTCGCGTGGTCCATAACGGTCGTTTATGCGGATGCGGAAGAAATGGTTGCCTGGAAACCTATGTTTCAAGTACAGGTGTTGTTCGCAGTGTCGAAGAATTGGACAGTATCCATAAAGCTGATTCACGGTTGAACGGGCTTTCCAAAGTTACCGCCAAGGATGTTTTCCAGGCTGCGAGTGCCGGTGATGAATTTGCTTGTGAAATTGTAGATTATACGGCGGAAATGCTGGGAATTGCTTTAGCTGATTTTGCAGCATTCTCTAACCCGAAAGCATATATTTTGTTCGGAGGATTGGCCCAAAGCGGATCTTATTTCTCTGAAAAAGTAAAAAAATACATGGAGGAAAACCTGCTCCAAATTTACCAGGGACACATCGAAATTCGAAATTCAGCTCTTCACGATATGAATGCCGCTGTATTGGGTACAGCTGCTTCCATGTTCTGGAAAGCGATCAAAAAATGAGAAGAAAAAGCACTGCTTTTGATATAAGACAAGCGTTAGCGCAATCTTGAAGCAAGCATCGCTTTTATAAATATCCGCCATGTGGATGATAAGTGTCGGCAATGACCGATGGTATAAAATTGAACCTTATGAAAAACGGAATTGTAGTGCTATTAGGGATTTGCTCTTTTACGAGTTTTTCGCAAATCCAGGAATTAAAAACCAATTCGGATGCTGCAAGAAATAAGATTTCCCAAATCAGTAAAGCCGATAGAGTTATCGGCAGTCCTTCTCAATACGTCAATACATTTGTAGGAACGGGCGGACACGGGCATACTTTTCCCGGACCGGTACTTCCATTTGGAATGGTACAGGCAGGACCGGATACGCGTTATGAAGGCTGGGATGGTTGTGGTGGTTACCACTATTCTGATTCGGTTATTTACGGATTCAGTCACACACATTTAAGCGGAACAGGAATTCCGGATTATGCAGATGTCTTGTTGGTTCCGCAACAGGGAAAATTAAATACCGTTCCCGGTTATAAAAAAGCGGGTGGTTTTGGTTCCGTGTTTAAACATTCCAAAGAGAAGGCGCTTCCGGGATACTATCATGTGGAATTGGAAAACGGGATCACAGCAGATTTAACGACTACTTTGCGTTGTGCCTTGCATCGCTATCAGTTTTCAAATCCTAAAGGAAAAAGATATATCATCATTGATTTAGGTTACAGGGACCGTGTATTGGAAGTTGAAGCAATGAAAACTTCTTCGACAACGGTTGTGGGAAGACGTGTTTCAGAAGCCTGGGCAGCACATCAGCATCTTGCTTTTAGCCTGGAAACTTCCATCCCGTTCACCAAAACAAAATGGATCCAAAACAAGGAAGAAGGAAATTACTTATTCGTATTGGAATTTCCGCAAGGAGTGAAAGAAATCTCAGTACGGGTTGGTATTTCAGGAACAGATGAAGCCGGAGCTACAGCCAATCTGAAAGCAGAATTGACAACTTTTGATTTTGATATCGTTCGTTCCAAAGCAACAGCGGCCTGGGATCTTGAATTGGGGAAAATTCAGGTTAGATCGTCTCGGAAAGAGGTTTTAAATAACTTTTACACAGCACTTTATCACACCTTTGTTCATCCGTCACTTTGGACAGATGTGGACGGAAGATACCGTGATTACAATGATCAGATCCAGACATCCGATAAGTCATTGTATTCTGTTTTTTCATTATGGGATACGTATCGTGGTGCAAATCCGCTGTATACCATTATTCAGCCTAAGAAAGTATCTGATTTTGTTGCGTCGTTTTATCAGCAATATAAAAACACGGGCTTATTACCTGTTTGGACTTTATCCAATAATGAAACTGATTGCATGATCGGGTATCATTCGGTTTCAGTGATCACCGATGCGTATTTGAAAGGGATTCCATTGGAAGATCCGGAAGGCTTATTGGAAGCTATGATCGCTTCCAGTATGGCAGATCAATTGGGGAAGAAGCAATACGAGGAGACCGGGTTTATCTCTGCCAATACTCAAGCGGAATCGGTTTCCAAAACATTGGAATATGCCTATGATGATTGGTGCATTTCGAAATTTGCGGAGAAATTGGGGAGAATGGATGTAGCAAAGAAATACCAGGTCCGTTCTGCAAACTGGATGAATTTAATGCATCCGGAAACGCGTTTTTTCCAACCGAGAAAAGATGGGATTTTCTTGCCTTACTTTAAGCCGAATGAAGTGAATCACCACTTTACAGAAGCAAACGGATGGCAGTATTCCCTGGCGGCTCCGCAACACATTCAGCCATTGATCGACATGCACGGCGGAAATGACGGAATGATCAATTTCCTTGATACCTTATTCCTGGGTTCTTCTTCCATGTCGGGACGTGAACAGGCAGATATTACCGGTTTGATAGGTCAATACGCACATGGAAATGAACCGTCGCATCACATGGCGTATACGTATAATTATTGTGGTGCTCCTGAAAAAACACAATACTTTATCGATACGATCCTGAAAACGTTTTATACCAATCAACCGGATGGTCTTTCAGGAAATGAGGATTGCGGACAGATGTCGGCATGGTACGTATTAAGTTCCATGGGCTTTTACCCGGTTTCCCCGGGAAGTCCTACGTATACAATCGGCCGGCCGATGATGGACCATGTGAAGATCCAGGGAGAGAACAGCGCTTTTGAAATCAATGTACTGAATAATTCACCGGAGAATAAATACGTGCAATCGATTTCCTGGAACGGGAAGGCTTATCAAAAATTATTCATTACCCACCAAATGATCAAAGAAGGGGGAATCCTGGAAATTTCAATGGGGGCAAAACCGAATAAACAGGTAGCCAATTACGAACTGGACTTGAGACATGAAATTAGCCCGGCATTTGTTCCGGTTCCGTTTTTCACTACCTCTCAAACGATGTTTGAAACAACCATGGAATTGGGAATCGATGTGCTTTTCTTTGAAAAAGGAAAAGTCTATTACAGTTTTGACGGAGAGAAGTACCAGCCATTTTATAAGCAGGGAGGGAAAAATATCCGTTTAAACGAAACAACAACGGTATACGCAAAAGTGGTTCGTGAGGATGGCTCGGAGAGTAAAGTGATCAAAACGTTATTTACAAAATACATCAGAGATAAGAAAATCACCCTTGCAACCGAATATGCCAATCAATATTCGGGAGGTGGCCCGCAGGCTTTGGTGGACGGACAAAAAGGTACGGAAGAATACCGCGGAACGGAATGGCAGGGTTCATTCGGGAAGAATGTTCAGGGAGTTATTGAGTTGAATGAATTGAGAGAAATTTCATCGATCCGTTTCTCCTATTTGCAGGATCAAAAATCGTGGATCTTCCCTCCGAAAAGTGTAAGCATTGAGGTTTCATCAGACGGAGTGAATTACCGCAAATTGGGCAAAGTTCCGGGAGGCTCGGTAAAAGAAGGCGAAAAAATGAAAGTAGGAGAGGTGGATTACGAGATTGCTCCGACTTCCTGTAAATTTATCCGCTTCAGCATTGAAAATTACGGACCGTGTCCGGATTGGCATTTGGGTAAAGGAAATCCGACCTGGTTGTTCCTGGATGAAATCACTGTTAATTGATAATTGACAATGTAAAAATTGATAAGAGGGGACTTAGAGAAATTCTAAGTCCCATTTTTTTAACCAGGCTTTTCAATTGTCATCTTTATAGATTTATTTTTTCGAAGAATTGTTGGAATAATGCAGAACAATGTCCGTGATAGAGAAAGTCCTCATTACACGACAGGTTAATTGCAACTATGCAGCAAAATTATTTCCCGTCCTTTATAGTTCCCGGTTGAAAACGAAAAACTAACTTTCCGGCTAACCGCTCCGGAAAGTGCTAATCCCACAGTGGTTTTCTAAACACTGTGGGATTGCATTTCGGATCCTGATCCCTCCTTTCCACAGAGCGGTCCGGAAAAGTAGTTTTTCTGAATGCCGTAATGGGGACAAAAGCATTTTTGCCTACTACCTCAGCATTTGACTTTTATAAAGTCATGCTTCGTCTTCATGAGCAGTGCTCATTCTTTTTGCTTTGGAAAAAAGTAGGTGGATTAATTGTGCTTAAAGGAGATGGATTTTAATTGGGTAACAATCATCTTGAACTCAAAAAATACACAAACGGTCAATTATTCCTCTTAAAAGTTGTTAACTTTAGCGCTCTTTTAAATTAAACTAAAGAATGAAAAAAATAGTATTCGCTTTGGTCTTATTGACCTACTCATTGGGTAACATTGCTCGTGCAGACGAAGGAATGTGGCTTCCGTTTTTGATTGGAAGAAACTATGAGGACATGAAAAAACACGGGTTAAAATTGACTCAGGAGCAGATTTATTCCATCAACAAATCATCTTTGAAAGATGCAGTCATCTCTTTCGGAGGTTTTTGTACCGGTGAAATCATCTCCAATCAGGGATTGATTTTAACAAACCACCACTGTGGTTATGATGCAATCGCAGGAGCTTCAACGAAAGATCACAACTACCTGGATAACGGTTTTTGGGCTAAGAACCTGAAAGAAGAGATCGCAGTGAAAGGATTGACAGCTACATTCATGATCAGCATGAAAGATGTAACTGCTGAAGTTGCAAAAGAGTTGAATTCAAAAATGACTGCTGAAGAGCGCGCTAAAAAGATCAAGGAAGTAACAGATATTTTGGTGAAAGATGCAACGGCAGGAACTCATTACGAAGCGTTTGTTCGTGATTTTTACGATGGAAACGAATTCTATTTATTCGTGAAAGAAACATTCAAAGATGTTCGTTTGGTAGGAACTCCTCCTCAATCTGCCGGAAAATTCGGTGGTGATACGGATAACTGGGAATGGCCGCGTCATACTGCAGATTTTTCAATGTTCCGCGTATATGCAGGAGCAGACAACAAGCCTGCTGATTTCAGCGATGCAAACGTTCCGTTGAAACCAAAACATTCGTTGCCGATCTCATTGAAAGGAGTGAAGCAAGGGGATTACGCAATGATTATGGGATTCCCCGGAAGAACAAACCGTTATTTGACTTCTTACGGTGTGGAACAGGCAATCTCTTTGGAGCAGCCTAAAATTGTAGACATCCGTGCGAAGAAATTGGAGATCATGAAAAAATACATGGATAAGGACGTAACAGTGCGTTTGAATTATTCATCCAAGTATGCGCAGGTAGCAAATTACTGGAAGTATTTTATCGGTCAGACAAAACAGTTGAAAGGAAATCACGTTGCTGACAAGAAAAGAAAAGTAGAAGAGGAGTTCACAAAGTACTCGGCTGGTAAAGCAGAATACAACAATGTGCTTTCCGATATCGAATCTGCGTTTAAAGCAACGAATGATATCATTTACATCAAAGTGTACCAAAGTGAATTCGTTCGCCAGGTAGACATCAATTCGGTGGTTGCTTACTACAAAATGGCTTGGGACGCTAAAAATGCAGGAAATATGGAGCGTTACAACATGGTTTTGGACGCTGCAAAAGGAACAGCAGAGGAAATCTATGCTGAGCGCTCAATGGATATCGAATTGGAGACGTTGGAAGAAGTATTGAAAATGTACATCCGCGACGTACCAATGGAACAGCAGCTTGGAATTACACGTTCAATCGGTGTTGACGGAATCGCAGCTTTCATGAGCCGTGTGAAAACGAATTCAATTTTCGCTTCCAAAGAGCGTTACGAAGAGTTTATGAAGAACTTCGACATGGATAAACTGAGCCAGGATCCGTTGTTCATTTTGATCAAAGATTTGGATAACGCATACCAGGCTGCAATGGCTAAGGATGAGATCAAATCTGCAAATGCAAAATTGACTGTTGCAAACCGTGCATTCGTAAAAGGAGTTCGTGAAATGCAACCGAACAAGAAATTCTACCCGAATGCAAACTCAACGATGCGTTTGACTTACGGAAATGTATTGGCTTACGATCCGCGTGACGGAGCTCATTACGACTACTTCACAACATTGGACGGAGTAATGCAGAAAGAAGATCCTACAAACCCGGAATTCGTGGTTGATCCGCGCATCAAGGAATTGTGGATGAAAAAAGATTACGGTCAATACGGAGTGAACGGGAAACTGCCTGTAAACTTCCTTTCCAACAACGATATCACGGGAGGTAACTCAGGTTCACCGGTAATCAACGCAAACGGAGAATTGATCGGGACGGCATTCGACGGAAACTGGGAAGCAATGTCCGGTGACATCTACTTCGAGCCGAACATCCAGCGTACAATCTCTTTGGACGTTCGTTACACGCTTTGGTTGATCGACAAGTGCTACGGAGCTACGAATTTGATTAATGAGATGAAGTTGGTGAAATAAACTTTAACTAATAAGAAATAGAAAAGCCCTGACATATGTCGGGGCTTTTTTTGTCTCTCTGATTTAGAGTGGCCAAATTCCATACTTTAAATATTGCTATTTGCTCTAGGCTGAGAGGTAAATATTAGTCTCGTATAAATCGTTTTTAATATGTGACAATATAACCATCAGGGTGTTTTTTTAAACTGTCTAGATTTAGTTCCTTAATAATAGGATTATTTTCAATATCATAAACTCTATATATTTTATACCTTGATTTATTCGCCTCAAAAGTTTTTATTTCATGATTTGATACGAAAAACTTTTTTGAATAGGGGTCATCTTTTTTTCTTGTCGTTGTTTTCACTTCAATGAAAATTTCTTCTCCATTTTCGTCAAGTGACAAAATATCATATCCATAATTATTTGACTTTAATGCTACATGATCGGGATAACCAATTATATTTCTTTTTTCTAGTTTTTCAGCCTCCATTTTTAAAACAAATAATTCACCATTGAGGCCAATTTGAGCCAATCTTTCAGCTTCTTTGGCTCTTTGTTCTGGAGTTAATGGTGCAATATTTATAGGAATTTCTTGTTGATTTAAATCTCTAATTGCTCCCATCATGAAAATAATTTGAGAGACGAATAAATCAATTGTTGAATTTTCAATAACTCCAAAATCATTAGGATAGATTTTAGCAGTTATCTGCGAATTTCTTGCGTTAGTTTTTATTTCATTTTGCCATTCATTTGGCAGTTTATCCTCTCCATTAGAATAAGCTATAAACCCAAAATCAAATAAAGAATTATAATTTATCTGAAATTCGGTATTATTAGAAATGATTTCCGACAAGGTAATTCCTAAGTGCTCTAAATTCGTCTCTAAAACGATTCTTTGATCAGCACTTAAAGAAATTGCAGAAGCTCTTCCAAAATAGAATCCTACATTTAAACAAGGCTTTTCTCGATCTATTACAAAACTTATCTGAGCTGCGTATTGTTTATTAGTAGCCCCTTTAAAAAACGTTGACCATACATTATGAAAGTTGTTTTGTCTATTCAATGGATTTCCCTCAGGAGAAACACTCGTAGTGAAAGGACCATATAAAGCATTGTATTTTCTTGCAAAATGTTCTGAAATTTTCAGTAACTTTTTCTTAACTAGATTGAATCTGTCACGCTCAATTTGTGTAGTGTTTGAAGAATGAGTATAATCTGTGTATCTTCTGGCGCTTAAATTGTTAATTAGAATAAGGTCTTCTGTGGTTAATGATTCCATGTTTTAATTTGAAAATAGGTTCCAATTTTGTTCATTTACGAAATACAAAAACTATTAAATCAACCGGATAAATTCTAGAGAATTTAGTAAAATAGTAGTCTGCTCATTTCGCTCCTCCAATACTACACAAAAAACCGAAATGAAAAACACTCTACTCATTTTTGCGCACAAAAAAAAGTGGAACCGCTTTCAGGATTCCACTTCAATATTGTTTGTTCTTCTGTCAGTTCGTCCCGATAGCTATCGGGATTCCGCCATGTGTTCTCGATACATCCCTGACGATCCGCAGGGCTTCTGTCAGGGCCACTCGAACTGACAAGGCGGAAGTATCGAGAACGACAATGAATCAAGATTTCTGCCGTTTTCACAATGATTTCAGGTTCATTCGATCAGTAATTTTTGGATAACCCTTTCACCTTTCTGGTTACTGAACTGAATAAAATACATTCCTTTCGATAAATGAGACACCGGTATTTTATTACTTTTCTCAAGTGTAACTGTTTGCCCGAGTTGGTTCGTGAACAGCACATCGCTGTTTAGATCTGTGATGAACAGATACTCTGAAGCCGGATTCGGATAGATAAGCACTTGTTCGGGAGTTTGTTCATCCATACCTAAAACTGGTCTGTGTTTGGTCAGGTAATATCTCAACGGTCCGTTTGTATTGTGCCAGAATTCAATGAAGAGATTCTCCTCATCCATGAACTTGATGTAGCGCAATTCATACTGATTTGTGCCACTCGGACCGAAATCGATGGTAATCTGTCCGTTTGCATATCCCGAGCTCGAAATGTTAGATAGGCTGATGTTCTTCAAACTGGAAGTATCCGTAATTCCGTAATAAAAAGCCGGGAGAAATACATCTTCTGTTTGATGGAGACAACTCGTAGATGTCGTGGTATCGATGTAATTTCCGTTCGCAAGAATCTTTACTTTGATTGAATAATCGCAAGTCCACGGAGTAGAAGTATAACCGAACCAATCACCCGGAAGGAAGGTGTTGTATTGATTCATAGAAAGGTTTGTAAGATAACTCGCGTTTGGATTGTAGCTGTAATCGAATGCATAAATGGAGGAGCTGATAAAACTTTGTAAGCCTCCTTTAATGGCAATTGCTTTCAATTTGATTTGGTTTCCGTTTCCGCCAATCGGAATTGCTCCGGTATAAAGTGTTGATGAACTATTGGGAGTTGTGCCATCCAACGTGTAATAGATAATAGAATTAGCAGTTGGAGCCGTAAGAGTTACCTGGATATTACTGTTGTATCTTCCCGATAAATGAGAGAATTTCGGAGAATATACATCTGAATTTGTCTGGGAAAAACCAATGCCGATAGTTAAAAATAGGGCAGTGCCCAATGAAAATAATTTAGATAGTTTTTGTATCATATGCTTTAGATGTTAAGTAATGAAGTAATGCTGCCTCATTAACAAAAATTCGGCCAAAAAAAAATGGAACCGCTTGCACGATTCCACTTAAGTCTTATTTCACTAGTCTTGATCCTTAAAGTCCTTGTTCTTTTACCAGCTTTAGTGTCAGTTTTCCTTCCAGAGTCTGAACATGCAGAAAGTAGATTCCTTTCGCATCGGGCAGTTCGATAGTAGTGTTTTTCAACTGATCATAAGATTGAGCCAGGATGTTTTTTCCCTGCATATCTGTGAGACTTAATTCCACATTACTTAATGTTTCTTCTGTTGAAAGCCGGATGATTCCATTGGAAGGATTTGGGAAGGCTATGAGTTTGATTTCTTCCTTTTGGTCATTGATACTTGCAGTACTTTGGTTTAGTTTCAGGATATAGGCATCATGGTATCCTAAAGGAGTGAGATTGCTGACTCCCGGACCATTGTTAAAATCCATTGTTCCTGCAAAGAATCCCGTTGTATAGATGTTTCCCCAATGATCAATATCTATAGCTTTACACCAGTCCTGATCATCTCCTCCGAATGTTTCCGCCCATAAAAAATTTCCATCTGAATCTAATTTTTGGATGTAGAAATCATCTTCCAAATGAGAAGTTAGTATGGTTGAGCCGTTGCCTGGATCAAAATCTACAGAACCATTAAAAGTACCGCTCGAATAGACATTTCCGGATGAATCCACTGCAATGCTCATTAAAAATTCAACGTATCCTCCATAAGATTTTGCCCATAATAAGTCACCGTTCGAATCTAACTTTTGAATAAACGGATCGGAATTTCCTGAATCATTATGATTGTCGATTCCAATACCCGGATCCAAATCTACAGTTCCTTCAAAAGCACCTGTTGTATATATATTCCCAAAATGATCAAGTTCTACCGAAGTAATATAGTCTTGTCCGGCTCCGCCAAAGGTTTTGGCCCAAACGAAATTTCCGGAAGCATCTAGTTTCTCTATAAACGAATCGACACCTCCAGAGGAAGTTTGATTGTTTGTATTGATTCCGGGGTCAAAATCCACGTTGCCCGAAAAAGTTCCTGCAGCATAACTATTACCCAGTTCATCAACTGCGATAGAAGCTGGGTTGGTATCGAATTGTGATTGTCCTCCAAAACTTCTGGCCCAAACTAAATTACCGTTAGAGTCCAGTTTTTGAATAAATGCATCAGTTTGTCCTTCGGCTTCCAGGTAATAGGTTGCCGAAACATCCGGGTCAAAATCTGCCGTACCTGAAAAATATCCGGTGGTATAAATACTTCCTTCAAGGTCTAAAACGATATCATATCCATATTCGTAATCGTCTGCCCCAAACGATTTTGCCCACAAAAAATTTCCGTTGGAATCCAATTTTTGTAAGAATATGTCAGCAAGGCCCACTGAAGTAAGATTATAGGTGCCCGGTCCCGGGTTAAAATCCACAGTACCTGCAAAAATCCCAATGGTATAAACGTTTCCGGAAGGATCAGTTACAATGGAATAACCTATCTCAGTTATGCCTGGAGTGTTAGATCCGAAAGTTCTGGCCCAGAGAAAACTGCCGTTTGCATCCAGTTTTAACACAAAAATATCACCATCTGCATCCAGGTTTAAGTTGCCAACACCTGTTCCCGGGTCAAAGTCAATAGTGCCTCTTCCTGATCCTGTTATGTAAACATTTCCGGAAGCATCGGTAGTAATAGCCCAGCTCACCTGCTGCATCTCCGGGCTGGCACTGCCGAATGATTTGACCCATTCGAAATTTTGAGCGTAGATAACTCCGTTTCCGAATAAAGCGATGATAAATAAAATGGAGATAATGTCTTTTTTCATTTTGATGGTGGTTGAAATACTGCTTTTAAAGCGTAAGTAAATATAAATCTTTTATTGAATATGACGGGAAGAATAAAAAAATGGAACCGCTTGCACGATTCCACTTCAATTATCCTCCCCCTTAATCCCCCTCCAAAGGGGGAAAGGGATAATCTTGACTCTATTTCGTATAAAAAGGCATCTTCACCACTTTCGCCAACACTCCTTTGTCACGGATCTCAATGTAGATCTCGCTGTCCGGAGCAGCAAATTCGGTTTTCACATAACCCATTCCGATCGCTTTTTTCACGCTTGGTCCCTGTGTTCCGGAAGTTACTTTCCCGATCACGTTTCCGTCTGCGTCCAAAATGCGGTAATCGTGACGTGGAATTCCACGGTCGATCATCTCGAAACCGATTAATTTTCGGCTTACTCCTGCTTCTTTTTCTGCTTTCAGCTTGTCTGAATCTACGAAGTCCTTCGTGAATTTTGTGATCCATCCCAATCCTGCTTCCAATGGAGAAGTCGTATCGTCGATATCGTTTCCGTATAGGCAGAATCCCATTTCCAAACGCAAGGTATCACGCGCAGCCAAACCAATCGGTTTGATCCCGAAGGCAGCACCTGCTTCAAACACTTTGTCCCAAACTTGTTTTACTT
Source organism: uncultured Flavobacteriales bacterium (assembly GCA_946480815.1). The sequence continues at coordinate 105,621 of CAMLLB010000004.1, read as the reverse complement.
CCGAGTTTTTGCAGTAAATCTCAAAACCTCCCGAACCGGTATAACCTGTTGCTGAAATGATCACGTGATCAATTCCTGCGAACGGACCTACTTCAAAATGGTAGTATTTGATCGCAGAAAGGTCAACAGAAGTCAATGACTGCATTGCTTCAACGGCTTTCGGTCCCTGGATTGCCAATAGGGAATAATCATCGGAAAGGTTTCTCATACTCACGTTCTTCGTGTTGTGAGAAGAGATCCAGTTCCAGTCTTTTTCAATATTGGAAGCATTGACTACTAATAAGTATTCCTCTTCCTTGATGCGGTAAATGATCAGATCATCTACAATTCCGCCTTTTCCGTTTGGAAGACAAGAATATTGTGCACGACCGATCGTTAAAGTAGAAGCGTCATTTGTAGTGACACGTTGGATCAGGTCCAAAGCATCCGGACCTGATAACAAAAACTCTCCCATGTGAGAAACGTCAAATACACCAACCGCATTGCGAACCGTTTCGTGTTCTGCATTTACGCCTTCGTATTGTACCGGCATATTGAATCCTGCAAATGGAACCATTTTGGCACCCGAAGCCTCATGAACCTTGGTAAGAGCTGTGTTTTTCATTGATATCTGTTTTTAGACTGTAAAAGTAATTATTTCGTTCAATTTTAAGGGAACCTGCCCGAAGATTACTGCGTAATCAGTTTGGAACCATGGAAGGGGCAAAACTCGTAATTTGCAGGGAACAATTCTCCATCATTGGTACACCTGGAATCCTGGAAAAGGCTTGGTAAAGGTAGGTGAAATGTTGCCTTCGATGAAGCCATGTTCAGGTTGAAATCCGAATTACCGTATGGGTCCAGTAAGTTTTGTCCCACATTATCCGTTATTTCAAAATAAAAAACGACCATTCCTGCTCCCATATCTCCCAGCATTTGAGCAAACATGGGTTTTAAGTAACCGTTTAGCATCAGTAATTCCTCGGATAATTTGGACTCGGCAATCGGTTTATAGGTTTTTCCGTTCAATACCACAGATATATTGTTGCGCAAATACGATTCTTCTTTGGATTCGAATGTTCGGGATGAAGTGCTTACTTTTCCGGAGATCGCAATGAAAATCGATTTGTTCCCAAGCATTTGTTTTAATTGGGTGATTACTTCCGGGCCAAATGCTTTTGGATCTTTCGCTGAAAGGACTTCCCAATAGATTTCGGGGAACCAATAAAGAATAGTGACATCCTCATTCGATGAATTGGTGTAAACAATGTCTTTCAGAAGCTTGTTTTGATCCACGTTCTTTAAATTCAGCTTTTGCTGAGAAAAAGAAGTAAACGATAGAGCCAGGATGATGAAGCATACGGTATTTTTCATGTTCAGGATTTTGAACACAAAGGTATTTAATTTGTCGGGATGGAAAAACCGGAACTAGTTCTCAGCTAATTTGGAAAAGCGAACAACAAAGTCGCGTTCTTCGGCGGCAGGATTTTCAAATGATCCGAAACGAAGGGTAGCAATCGATTTATCCATGAAGTAATGCTGTTCCAGTATTGGCTTGATTGATTGGAAGATCTGATCGGCATTTTTGCCGTTGAAATAAAGATAACCGTCTCCGAAGTCCATTGAAATGTCGTGTCCCTCGTATTTTCCGAGAGCGTGACTTGTGATGTTTGAATCCAGTTGCTTTTCCAGCTCGTGTAATTCGTTCAAATCCTCAATTCCATAGAAGAACTGAATAACAACCAAATGATTTTCGTCCATATGCGTGATATTTTCTTTAATTGCTTTCCCTTTCTTCCGTTGAAAAAAACCAAACAACTTCATTTTATGTGTCTTTCAATTATAAAGTAAGTTACCACAAAAAAATGAAAACTCAATGCTGAACTTTTTATTTAACAAACGGTTAATCTAACAATTTGTTGGATGATTTTGATGTAGGGGTGGAAAATTTTCCACCTCTACATTTATTAAATAATCATTTTTTTATTAATTCATTAAAATTAACAGGGGGTGTTCGCAAAATTTTCTACTTTTTTTTTGGAATACCCCCTCTGAAAAATGTATTTTTGTCAAAAATTTTGAATTTTATGGCAACAAAGCGATTACAGGCGTATCGGGATGTACTCAATCGTACACCAAAACACATTGATTATGATGGGAAAGTTTCCGAATTATTCGGGAAAAATGTATTTCATGCAGAAGTAATGCGTGAATACCTTCCATCCGATGCATATAAATCCATGATGGAGTCCATTCAGAACGGAACCCGCCTGGATCGTAAAATGGCAGATCAGGTTGCATCGGCAATGAAAGATTGGGCTATTACAAAAGGTGCAACACATTACACACACTGGTTCCAGCCATTAACCGGAGCAACAGCAGAAAAGCATGACGCATTTTTCAAACCGGTAGGACCAGGTCGTGCAATTGAGCGTTTTGATGGCGAATTATTGGTTCAGCAGGAACCGGATGCATCTTCTTTTCCGAACGGTGGGATCAGAAATACCTTCGAAGCAAGAGGATATACTGCATGGGATCCGTCTTCTCCGGCATTCGTGATCGGTAAAACATTGTGTATTCCAACCATCTTCATTTCTTATACGGGTGAATCATTGGATTACAAAATGCCTTTGTTGAAAGCTTTGCATGCCATAGATAGCATTGCTACTGAAGTTTGCCAGTATTTTGATAAAAATGTAACGAAAGTAAATGCAACACTTGGCTGGGAACAGGAATATTTCCTGGTAGACCAGGCTTTGTTTAATTGTCGTCCGGATTTGATGATGACAGGCCGTGCTTTGTTCGGACATGCTCCGGCAAAAGGACAACAGTTGGATGATCACTATTTCGGGTCCATTCCGGAGCGTGTGACTGCATTTATGCGTGAATTCGAAAATGAAGCGATCCTATTGGGAATTCCGGTAACTACGCGCCATAACGAAGTTGCTCCGAACCAATTCGAATGTGCTCCGATCTTTGAAGAATGTAACCTGGCAAACGACCACAACCTGTTGTTGATGGATCTTTTGGAGAAAGTAGCACGTAAGCACGATTTCCGTGTGTTGTTGCACGAGAAACCTTTCGCGGGTGTAAATGGTTCAGGAAAACACAATAACTGGTCTTTGGGAACAAATACGGGTGTGAACTTGCTTCAACCGGGGAAAAACCCGAAAACGAACCTGCAGTTCCTGACATTCTTCGTGAATACCATTAAAGCAATTCACGACAATGCGGATTTGTTGCGTGCATGTATTGCTTCTGCAAGTAACGATCACCGTTTAGGTGCAAATGAGGCTCCTCCGGCAATTATCTCGACATTCATCGGATCTCAATTATCCGAAGCATTGGATGAATTGGAAAAGAGTGTGAAAGCGGGGAAAATGTCGCCACAGGATAAAACAGAATTGAAATTGAATATCGGTAAGATTCCTCAGATCATGTTGGACAATACTGATAGAAACAGAACATCTCCGTTCGCATTTACAGGAAACAAGTTTGAATTCCGTGCGGTTGGTTCTTCTGCAAACTGTGCTTCTGCAATGATTGTGTTGAATACCATCATGGCGAAACAGCTGCAATTATTCAAAGTGAGTGTGGATGCACGTATCGAAAAAGGTGAGTCAAAGGATGAAGCTATTTTGAAAGAACTTCAGACATTGATCAAGGAATCCAAAAAGATCCGCTTTGAAGGAAACGGATACGGAGAAGAGTGGGTGAAGGAAGCTGAGAAAAGAGGATTGAATAACTTCAAAGATACACCACGTGCATTGAAGGCTTGGGGAGATAAAAAATTCGTGAAGTTGTTTGATGAAATGAACGTATTGACTCCGCGTGAGCTGGAAGCACGTCAGGAAATCGAATTTGAAAGCTATATTCTAAAGATCCAGATCGAAGCTCGTTTGATGGGTGATTTGGTTCAGACACATATTATTCCTGCTGTAGTAGAATACCAAAACAGGTTATTGTCCAATATCCAGGGAATTATGTCTGCTTTGGGTGATAAAGCCGGAAAAGAAGCAGCAGCGGCTCAAATTGAATTGGTGACCAAAATCTCCATGCATTTGAATAAGATGAAAGCAACGTGTGATACGATGCTTCAGGCAAGAAAAGATGCGAACAAAATTGAGCATGCTGAAGAGAAAGCGGTTGCTTATTGCGATAAAGTAAAAGTTTATTTTGATGAAATCCGTTACCATGCAGATAAATTAGAGTTATTGGTAGACGATGAGTTGTGGCCATTGCCAAAATTCAGAGAAATGTTATTTACGCGTTAGTAAAATTCAATTTAGATTCAACCCCGGTTCTGATTCAGGATCGGGGTTTTTCTTTTCACCACTAAGTGCACGAAGCACACAAGGATTTTATTGTAATCCCATTCAAAAACTTCATACTCCTAATGTCCTTTGTGGTTAACTATCAAGAGTAATCTTCCGAGAGCTTTAGCTCACTCACTCAGTATAAACAAAGTGAATGAGCAATCAGCTATATACCCTGCTCAAAAAAACAAACCTTCGTGCTCTTCGTGTGCTTTGTGGTTAACTATCAAGAGCAATCTTCCCGGAGCTTTAGCTCACAACTTTAATAACCCAATTCTATGTGTTCTATGTGACCTATGTGGTTCAAATCCTGTAACTTTGTTTTGCAGATGAAACAATTCGATATTCCGTCCATATTTCGTTCGCCGATCATTTCAAAAGTGAAGGCGTTTCGTAAGAGCCAGGATCCGCGCAAAAAGGATTTCTCACCTACGGTGCTGGACTTCGGGAATGTTCAGTTATACGTTGCACGGCATTTCGGATTTTGCTACGGAGTAGAGAACGCCATTGAAATTGCATACCGGGCAGTAGAGGAGAATAAAGGAAAACGGATTTTTCTCTTAAGTCAGATGATTCACAACCCCACAGTAAATGCCGATTTGACGCAGCACGGGATTGAATTTATCCAGGATACTTCCGGGAAGCAACTGATTCCATGGGAAGAACTCCAACCGGACGATGTGGTCATTATTCCCGCATTCGGAACAACCCTTGAGATCGAACAGATCCTAAAAGATCGCGGAGTTTCTACGGAAAAATACAATACAACTTGTCCTTTTGTGGAAAAGGTGTGGAACAGGGCTGAGAAGCTGGGAACAGATAATCATACGCTTATTATTCACGGGAAATACAACCACGAAGAAACACGCGCTACGTTCTCTCATACGGCTTCCAATTCGGAAGCGGTGATCGTTAAGAATATGGAAGAAGCCAGGTTCCTGGCGAAATGTATCACCGGAGAAACTTCAAAGGAAGAGTTTTACAGCTTTTTTAGAGGAAAACACACCCCGAATTTCGACCCGGAACTTCACTTAAATAAAATTGGTGTTATTAATCAAACGACCATGCTTGCAAGTGAAACACAGGAAATCGCTGAGTTTTTGAAAACCGTTACGGAAGATTTTGCTGCTCTTTCGAACATCAATAAGACATTTGCAGATACCCGTGATACACTTTGTTATGCTACCAATGACAATCAAAGTGCTACGGAGGCATTGATGAATGAACCGTTGGATTTTGCACTTGTTGTGGGTGGGTACAATAGTTCAAACACTTCTCATTTGGTTGAATTGTTAGAACAGCGTTGTCCGGTATATTTTATAAAAGACGAAAACGAAATTCTCGATTTGGAAACAATTCGCAGTTTCAATATTCATACACATGAAGTGGAAACGATTGAAAACTGGATCAAAGGAGGAAAGATCGGAATTACTTCTGGAGCTTCCTGTCCGGATTCCATTATGGATGCGATTATTTCAAAGTTATTAGTGCTTACAGGAAGTGAAAGCTCCATTGACGAGGTGATTTCCCGGCTGGGATAGAAAGTGTGAACATTTTATCTTTTGAACTTTTTGAACAAAAAAATCCCCCTCGGCTAAACCGAGGGGGATTTTTATAATTGATTATTCAATTAGTTCTTAACGAAGTTTCCGGTACCCATGTTACCAGAAACAGTTGTTACACGGTAGATATACAAACCTGCTTTCAATTCAGCAACATCGATGTTCTTAGAAGTTGAACGAGCAACTGTTTTTCCATCCATAGTAACTACTTCAACAGAAGAAACTTCTTCAGCAACTTCGATGTTCAAGATAGAGTTTGTTGGATTAGGGAAAACACTTGAAGAAATCACATTTTCGTTCACACCAGCAGTATTACTTACCATGATATCATCCAAAGCAATGAAGTTTTCGTCAGTACAGTTGTGGTGACGGAAAACCAACATCAATGAATCTACTCCTATCATAGAAGAAATATTATATGTGAAAGAGTACATTTGCTCTCCACCAGCTAAAGCAGCAGAGTGAACCGGAGCAGCCAATGCAGCAGCCAATCCACTATATCCATCAGTAACATAAACAGAAATGTATTCTTCATAGAAACCACTTGCAGTTGTTTCAGGAGAACCAACTTTGAAAGTTAAGCTCAAAGAACCAGTTAAAGCTGTTGTGTTGATTACCGGTGAAATAAGAAAGTTATTTGGTGTCAAAGCTGTTCCGTTTGGTGCCGGGGTACCAATCCATGATTCTGAAATAGCAAAATTCCCCTGGCTAGCCAAGGCTCCGCTACCAACTGAAGCAACTCCCCAAAAGTTAGTATCAGCATCAGGAGCAACCTGAGTACTTACCCATCCAGCATTAGGAGATGTCCAATCTTCTGTGAAGACTTGTGCGTTAACAGATGTAAAAGAAGCAACTAAAAGGGTTGCAGAAAGTAAAAGTTTTTTCATAGTTAATTTAAAAAAGTTTGAACAAATATAATTTTTTTAATCAATTCTTAATAGTAGAATCGATTTTATTCTTTACACCAATGATTGTTTAAATCTAAGAAGGTTGGAAATTTTCTTTCCATAATTATATTGTATTTTCTTAAAGATTATGTTTACTTTCATTTTTAGTAAATATTTGCATTAAAGGATCATTCATGGAGCGCCTGATTAACATTTTAATTATTGATGAAAAAGATTCGGATCAACTGGCATTAAAGGAAATCCTTGGGGGAGGGGGAAATATTCTGCTTTTTTGCGATTCAATTGAAGATGCCCATGAAATCCTGAAAAGAAGAGAGGTTGGGATCATTTTAATTGATGTAGACAGTCCCAATTTTTCGTCCATGGAAGATTTTAAGGAGTTGTTGCAAACCCACGCTTCCCATACTCATTATTCAATCATCGTTACGGAAAATACCCGTACTGGATCAAAGCTTTTAAAAGGATTTAATTCGGGTGCGGTTGATTTTATTACCAAACCTTTCAATCCGTTATTGATCCAGGCAAAATTGGATGTCTACAAATCCTTGTATTACAAAGACCAGCGTATTGCGCAGTTATTAGGGAATATCCTTCCGGAAAATGTATTGGATGATTTGAACCAATATGGGAAATTTTCTCCTAAAAGGGTGGATAAAGGAGTCGTCCTGTTTACAGATTTCGTGGACTTTTCAATGAAATCCAAATCCATTAAACCGATCAAACTCGTTAAACGCCTGGAGTATTATTTTACGGCATTCGATGAGATCGTTGAACGCTACAAACTGGAAAAAATAAAAACGATCGGGGATGCCTATATGGCCATTGCAGGTGTGAATGAAGACAATGCCGAACCGATCTTAAGGGCGTGTATGGCAGCTTTGGAAATGCGCAATTTCATCCGGAACGAAAAGGAATTGGCCAAAGCAATGAAGAAGGACTACTGGGAAATCCGGATCGGTGTTCATGCCGGACCTCTTGTTGCAGGGATTATTGGTTCCAAAAGATATTCCTTCGATGTTTGGGGAGATACGGTAAATATCGCAGCAAGGGCACAACAGTTTTCAGGAATAGATCAGATTACCATCACAAAGGCAATTTATGATGAATGCCATGCTTATTTTGAAACGAAAGATCTGGGGAATGTCCCGATCAAAAAACGGGGTGGTACAATGGAAACCTTTGAGCTGGAATCCCTGAAATCGGAATATAGCCTCTATGCCAATGAAAAAGTTCCTTCGGTAGAATTACGGGTCTTGTGTGAAATCGCTACGGTGGATTTTGAGCATATGAGAAGCGATATTCTGAATAAATTAAAGTCGATGCTCCCGGATGAAGTCATTTACCACGATCTGGGGCACACCTTAAATGTAGAAAAGGCAGCTATCCGGCTGGGGAAACTGGAAGGATTGAATGATGCCGAGATGCTCTTGCTGAGAACAGCGGCTTTGTTTCATGACACCGGCTTTATTTTTACCTATCAGAACAATGAATTACATGCGGTAAGGTTAATGGAGCAAATGCTTCCGAAATACGGATTTAACCAGGTACAGATCCAGCAAATCCGTGAAATGATCCTGGCAACGTCTTTGGAGATCGAACCGGTGGGATTGCTCCAGGAAATTTTGTGCGATGCAGATCACGATTATTTGGGAAGAGCGGATTATTATGTGGTGGCCTCTAAATTGAAAGACGAAATGATTGCTTTCGGAATGGACCTTTCGGAAGAAGAATGGATCCAAATGCAAATCCGGTTTTTAGGAGAAACACATCAGTTTTACACCATTACAGCATTGAATATCCGCCAAAAAGGAAAAATGAATCGTTTGGGAGAATTGAAAGTTGTGTTGGCAGAATTACAGAATCAACAAGTTTGATGGTGACTGAGCGTAGTCGAAGTCACCATATTGAAATACCAGATCTTATTGAAGAGAATCTAATTCCCAATTAAGGAACCGCAGCTATAAAACTTAAAGGACACCTGAGCGTAGTCGAAGTGTGCTTTCAAAAGCTCGGCTCGATCAACGTCAAATAGTCACTTGTTTTAATACTTGGCTTGTAATCCTTTACTGATTCATTGTAAAATCCTCCCGGGTTTAAATCCGCAGCCAGACCTGCTTTGACCAAATCCTCCTTTTTACCCTCTCTCTTTTCCGTTTCGTTCCAATTGTCTTGTTTTTTTGATCCGCTTACAGCTGAAGTACTTAGTTTATAGGTGTTGAGTGGAACTGCAGCAGAACCTTCATCACCTGAAGCATGAACTGTTGTATAAGTAGTAGGAACAGCATTACTGTAAATAGTCATTTTTTGTTCTACGTTTTTATCTGCAGGAATGGTTGAAGCCGCTGTAAATTCTTTTTCATTGCCCTCATTCAAAGGAAATTTCTTTTTTTCCTGAACCTGGGGAGCTTCTTCATGAGAAACAGAATCAGTACTTGCCGTAATTTTCGACGAGTTGCTTTTGGTTAATTGTTCATCAGACAGGGAAAACCAAATGGTTGTAATTCCTGCAGACAAGACCAATAATGCAGCCACACGGAACAATGGACGATTGTATAAAGGTATAATTTTCTTTTCTGCTACCTCTTCAACGGGAGTACTCCAGTTTTGGCTGATACCGGGATGTTTTGCCTGGAAAACACTGTTCAGGCTTGTTTTCACGGAAGCAGATACGTCCTCCCTGTTTGAAAGTGCCAGCTGATCGATCTCCGCATAGAATGACTTCATTTCATTGTATTCTTCCTCAGAAGACACCAATTCCTGGATGATTTCCAGTTCGCTGGAGCTTAAATCGCCGTAAGCCTTTGTTTGAATGATTTCGTCAAATGTATTCATGTTAATTTTGTATGTTCCGGTTGGTATTCTTTTAATCCTTGAGCCAAATATTTGGTAGCATAGAATAAACGGGATTTAATGGTCCCTTCACTGATCTCCAAAGCCTCGGCTATTTCTTTAATCGATAATCCATCAAAGTGGCGCATTTCAAATACTTCCCGATGCTTATCTTCCAATTGTGTTACCTGGTAATCGTACGCTTCCTTAAAAAGTGCATGGTGTACCTGGTTTTCCGTGTTTTTATTCACGTCGCTAACGGAATAGGTGTTGTCTAATCCGTTACTGGTATTCTTTCTTATTTCTTGTTTTTTGTATTCGTTCTTGCACATGTTGTTCGCTACGGAATACATCCATGTTTTAAAGGAACGGGTCGTGTCGAACAATTCTGGCCGGTGAATCAGCTTCGTAAAAAAATCATGAACAAAATCTTCCGATTTCTCACGATCACGCCAAAGCATCCGCATGAAATACGAGAGCAGGGCAGACGAATAACGACCGTAGAGCTTGTCAAAAGCCCGCTGATCGCCTCCTGCCATGGCAATGACCAATTGCTCATCGGTCATTCGGTCGTATTCCTTTTTAATCATCCGCATCAGCGCTTAATTTTTGAAAGTTGACCTGTTTTACGTGCCCTCGTGGCGACGCTTAGGATTATGTGATTAATTTCCTTAACCTCTTCATTTTTATTGTATTCTTCGTAGAGTCTTGAAACGCTTAGAAGTGTGGGTAAGTAATTTGCAGAAAGTGCATCTGATTGCTGATCTTTTCCGATTCCAAGTTCATACTTTTTCCATTTTGTTTCAACCAGTGAAATGTTCCAGGCATTGTAGTCCAAAGTCGCTGATTGATCGTATGCAAAAGTGAGCCCGACCGGATTTAGGGATGAGCTGATTCCCGCAAAATATTCTTTCGGGAAAGACATGGACATGTACAGGTTTTTGGACGTATTCAAAGCGCAAAATGCCTGGACGAATGTGGTGTCAACAAAAGTTGAAGTTGGCATCACGAAACCTTTTGCAGTCAGGGTTGCCTGGTATTCCGGACTTTGCATCAGGTCTACGGAGATCAACTCCAAATCGGCTCTTCCCAGGTTATTTCGTTCGTAATTTACAGGGATTAGTTCGGTGTAACCGTGTAACAATAAGGTCCCGTTACTTGGAATTGAATTGACCATGTCGGTGGCATAAGTCAATAAACCCTCAGAGATCTTATTTTGTGCGATCATTTGAAGGGTCACACTATCAGCTAATTCCTGGTCGTTTACAGCGACTCCGTAGACAGCCAGTTCCTGTTGAACTTCTGTTTTTGTGGGTTCCAGTTTTGCAGCTTGCTGTAATTCTGGAAATTGTTTCGGATCGTATTTACTCAACAAATACGTATAAAAATGTTTTTCAAAACTTCCCGGTAACATATCGGCATACAACTGTGCACTTTGTTTCATGTTCCCGATTTCCTCCGGACTGGCGCTTCTTCGGGTTAATTGACGTTTGGAACTGGTGTAATTTGTTTCGAATTGATATTTGGCACTTTTAAGTTGCTGAATGCTGGCATTGGAATCTTTGTCTGATTTTTCTGCATCATCGAATTTCGGATTGGAAATCGTCCGGTAAGCTTTATTTTTTTTTGTTGCAACCTGAATTTCTTCCAAACGCGGGTCAGCCTTAACCGTATCCTGCTTGCTCTCAGTTTTATTGGTATTGAGGGAATTGTTGTTATATAGGTTTTCCTGTGTCTGAGCTTTACTGAACACAGTGCAAAAAAGCAATGAAACAAGAAGTATGAATGGACGCATAAAGCAATTTTTATCTGTACTACAACCAGATTAAAATTAGGTTCAAAAAATGAAAGAAAAAAATTTACTAGGAATTAGAGTCTGCTGCAAACAGGAATTTGTTTGGGGAAACCAGGTTTGTCTTTACAGCGTAGATCACGATTCCGGCTGTGTTTTTCACCCCTAATTTTGCCATGATATTCTTGCGGTGTGTATTGATCGTATGATTGCTCAAACAAAGTGAATCGGCGATCATCACATTCGTAAGCCCTTCTGCAATCATGGTAATGATTTCTGTTTCACGTTCACTGAGTGTAATCGGTTCACAGCTGAAAGAATCAAAATCAATATCATTTACATCAATAGAAGCATCCCGGATCGTTTCAAGGATTTGTCCGCAAAAGAACTTATTTCCTCTCCAGGTTTCTCTGATTGAGTCGATGATCTCCGAACTGTCACAATCTTTTTTGATATAGCTTTTGACACCAGATCGGAGCGCATTTACCAATGTTTGTGCAGATTGTTCAGGTGTAATTGCCACCACGTTCAGATCCGGTTTTTTCTGAAGGATCTGAGGAATGACATCAATCGAAAACCCTTTAGCAGTATAATCAACTAAAATAATGTTCGCATCAAACGCTTTGTTCAGGGCGATCAACTCTTCGTTGTTTCGCGCTTCACCCACAATTTGGATGTTTCGCTCCGTAGACAACAGCGTACGCAACCCAATGCGTATAATTTCATTACTGTCGGCTAAAATGAGCTTCATTATTTAGATTAATTTTAAACAAGACAAAAGTAAGGAAAAAATGATACCCCGTGAACTTTATCCCGATAAAACTTTTGCGTGTTTAAATCTCAATGGAATTCATCTGAAAATGTGTGAAAACTTTCCTGTAAAACCGGGAGCTTCGTAAAAGGAATTTGTTTGATCTTAAATGTGTCTCCGTGAATAATAACTTGATTTTCATCCCACATACAACGTATTTCACCTTGGATTGAAGTATATTGTTTTAAAAGATGCGTGTCGATTTTGTAGTCCTTGAATACATCATCCCATGATTGGAGAATAACATAATGCTGCCGGTGAATAAACAGGTTTTTCACTTCCCGGCTTCCATAAACCCGGTAAGCTCCATGATGGGCAAGTCGCGGATAACGGTCATCATTCACATTTCTGCTCCTAAATGTGGGAAAAATGCTTTCCGCAACCACAATCCCTGCAAAAGCAAATTTGATTATCCGGTGTTTGCGCGTGTTGTTGTATCGGACCTTTTCAACTGCAAATCCGAAAATGCCGTTCCAATTTTGCCGGAAGCACAGACTGTAAACAATACTGAACACAAGCAGTGAACCGGACAATAATTTCACGGAAATATCGAAGGAAAAATTGATCAGTACCACCTGTCCGAAAATAACGACAGCAAGCAAGGATGCCAGGAATTGTGTCCGTTTGAACAGGAGTAGTAAAGCGGCAACCACTTCAATAATTCCCAGGGAAACGGTATACGGATAGGAGCTCCCGACCAGTGACCAATAGGCAATGTCTTTGGACAATTTTCCGAAAGGAGTGAAAAGCGTATTGGGCTCCGGCATGTAAAACTGTGTTTTCGTGATTTTGTCCCAGCCATATTTGAACAGGAATAAAAACAGGATGGCTGCAAGGACCGTTTTTAAAAGGTCAGTCGGGTGTAATTTCCACTTCGAGCAGATCCAATTCACGATAGGAGAAGAAAAAACTCCAAGGAGAAGGCTTAAGGCAATCAGTACATAGGTTCCATAAGTATCTGTTTCGAAGATCAGTTCGTGGTCCATTGCTTTCAATAAACCCGTAAAAGGTTTTTGAATGGTCTTAAAGACCCAGTCGAAAAGAGAATAATCGAAAGGAAGGAGCAGCATCCACCAAAAGGCAATTCCAATAAAACTGATCTTCAGGTGCTCTCTCATGAAATAACTTGAGGTCTTAAAATTCGGCCGAAAAATCTCATCAATAGCATTCCTCCTCCTGTGATCCCGAAAAGAAATAAGAGATAGGATTTCTTCTTTTTCCTGGGAGCGACTTCCTGTTGCGGTTTGATTTTCATTTCATGGTATCGGTCCTGGGTAGGAGGCTTTATTTTTAGCGAATCGGGAGAATGTTTGAAATTGATCAGTTCAATGTGATCTTTGTCACGTTCATAGAGTGAATCAAGGATCTTTGCCTCCTGTTTTTTATAGCGCATGGTATCATGGTAAATGAATCCGGAGAATTCAGCCATGACATGTACATAAGTAGAATCATTTAATCGCACGATTTGGATTAGTTGAGGTCCGGGATCTCCGAAATTGGTACTCGGGTCCGTAAAAAAGCTTTCAGCTGCTCCTGAATGACTTTTGTGCGCGATAATGGCTGTCTGAGCTTGCGAAATGGAAGCTGTCAAACAAATACAAAGAATGAATATTGTTTTCATATGTTAAGCAATTGAAGTTTTTGAAACTTTTGATCTGCTGAATACTTTCAGAAGCAACATTCCTCCTCCGGTAATTCCGAATAAGAAAAGCAGGTAGGATTTCTTTTCTTTCTTTTTGGGCGTCGGTTCATTCAGTTGTTGCTGTTGCAGCTCAAGCAGTTTTTTTTGTTCTTCTTTCTGATTGATCAGTTCTTGCTCATGCTTCATTTCTTCTTCATAGAGTTTCATCTCATCTGCTTTTCTTATGGAATCCTCGTAATAATACTGGAACAAAACAGTGGAATATTTCTTCTTGTTCGGAAGTGTGTCTGTCCGAAGGACTTTTTCTTCCGGATTGACTAACTCCAGCAAAATGATAGAATCATTTAATGAGGTGAATTTTTGGTTGATTAAAATCTTTGGTTGCTCGAAGTGGGGGTTGAATTCTTCTCGTCTTCCGAAATTGCTTGACGGATCGATAAAATAACTGACAGATGAGCCTGCATGGCTCTTATGAGCGATTAAAGGAGTTTGCGCATTCACCAGGGAAATAAATCCGGCGAAAAGAAGTGTATTGATTAATTTCATTGGTTGTTGTTTGGAAAGGAATACAACCGGGTTTTAAATTGGTTCAATATAAAATTCACCTGTAGGCACGCGATGCGTCGCGTACCTACAGGTAAAAACAAAAAACTCCCGGTTGCCGCCGGGAGCCAGTCGTATTCCTACAACATTGTTTTGTGTATATTTCCCTTTACACCTCTACGAAATGCAGGATAGTTGAAAAGTAACAGACATTTTTTGTTGAGATGGATATTTGTAAACCTTTTAGTTAACTTGTTTACAAAAAGATGATCGCCAGGAGTTTGAATGTTGCTTGTAAACCATTTAGTTAATTGGTTTAGTATAACGTTCGATCCTTATAGATGAATTCAATCCTCGACCTCAATCTCCCGGATAATCAACTTGTCAATCCGGGCTCCATCCATATCAACAACCTCGATCTCGAAATTCAACCAGTGGAATTTTTGTCCGGTATGAGGGACCGTTCTTAATTCATTCAATACCAATCCTCCGATAGTGGTGAAATTTAACTCGGAAGAATTGTCTTCCAATCCAAACTGGCGGAAAAACTCAGCAATCGGGTATTGACCGTCGATCAACCACGAACCGTCTTCGCGTTGAATAAATTCAAACTCTTCGGCATAAAACTCGTGGAAGTCTCCTACAAGTGCCTGGAGTAAATCGTTCAAAGTAACAATTCCCTGCACCTGCCCGAATTCGTCGGTAATGATTCCGTAATGCGTTCGTGTTTCTTTGAAATGCACCAATGCCTCATAAGCCGATATATTCTCCATCAGGTACTGGGGTTTCAGCATCAGGTCTTTCAGACTGAAATCCTTGTTGTTAATCGTGCGGAATAAATCTTTCAATAAAACAACTCCCAGTACATGCTCGCGCTCATCGTCAAAGATCGGGTACACCGAGTGCATTTCCTTTTCAACCTGCTCCCGGACTTCATCTTTCGTGTCGTTGATATCAATAAAGATCACATCGTTTCGGTGTGTCATCAAAGAACTGATGTTGCGGTCACCCAAATGAAAAACGCGTTCCACGATATCTTGCTCAATCTCCTGAACTTCACCTCCTTCGGTACCTTCCTGGATAATTGCTTTGATTTCTTCTTCGGTTACTTTTCCTTCGGAAGATTGCTTGATGCGCATTATTTTAAGAAACAGATCAGAGGTGATTGTTAACAACCAAACAAAGGGAGCAGTGATCTTCGAAATGATCAGCATCGGTCGTGCCATTGTTTTGGCAATTGCTTCAGGATTAGTTAAACCGATTCTCTTAGGGACCAATTCACCGAAAACCAAAGAGAAAAAAGTAATGATAACAACCACTGAAGTTACAGCCAGGAAATGCGCATACGGTTTCAAGGCAGCAAATTTCAGGTAAAAACCTTGGATGTCTGAAGTCATTTTTTCTCCAGAGAAAATACCGGTCAAAATTCCGATCAGGGTAATACCGATCTGTACTGTAGAAAGGAACTTATTCGGCGAGTTCATGGTCTCTAAGACCAACTTGGCACTTTTATCACCTCTTTTTGCTGCAACATCCAATTTGGATTTCCGGGCAGAAACCGTAGCGATCTCCGCCATAGAGAAAATCCCGTTCAGGATTATTAAAAAGAGGATTATGAGTAATTCCATTTATCTGATTGTTCCAGGATAAATTTCCAATGCTTTTTCCAAACAAACAACTGCTTTTTTCAACGAATCCTGATTTAACACATAAGCAATGCGTGCTTCCTGCAATCCTGCTCCGGGTGTTGAGTAGAATCCGTTTGCCGGTGCCATCATCACGGTTTGCCCTTCAAATTCAAATTCTTCCAATAACCACTGACAGAATTTCTCTGCATTGTCTACCGGAAATTTCGCTACACAATAAAATGCTCCGCTTGGTTTCGGACAAAATACTCCCGGAATACTGTTCAACCCATCAACCATGATATTTCGGCGTTGTACATATTCTGAAACAACATCGTCAAAATAAGATTGAGGAGTATTTAAAGCCGCTTCTGAAGCAACCTGGTCAACCGTTGGAGGAGAAAGTCGTGCCTGCCCGAATTTCAAAGCAGCGGACATTACTTCCTGGTTCTTGGAAACCATTGCCCCGATACGTGCTCCACACATGGAATAACGTTTCGATACGGAATCAATCATGATTACGTTGTTCTCAATTCCTTCCAGGTTCAAAACCGAAAAAGGCTGAGCTCCATCGTAACAGAATTCACGGTAAACTTCATCAGCAAATAAGAACAGATCGTGTTTCTTTACAATGTCACGCAATTGTTCCAATTCTTCTTTACTGTATAAATAACCCGTGGGATTCCCCGGATTACAGATAACGATCGCCTTTGTTTTTGGAGTGATCTTCGCTTCGATCTCAGAAACCGGAGGTAAAGCAAATCCTGATTCAATCGTTGAGGTAACCGGAACAACAGTTAATCCTGCAGTTACAGCAAATCCATTGTAGTTTGCATAAAATGGTTCAGGAATAATGACTTCGTCTCCCGGGTTACAAGTTGTCATAAATCCGAAGATCAATGCTTCAGATCCACCGGTTGTGATAATAATATCTTCCGTATTTACCGGAAGACCTCCCTTTCTATAAGTTTCAGCCAGTTTCGTTCTGTAAGATTCAAAACCTGCAGAATGGCTGTATTCTATTACTTTGTGATCAAAATTACGAATAGCGTCTAAAGCTACTTGAGGTGTTTCAATATCCGGCTGACCAATATTTAAATGGTAAACAGTTTTTCCGGCTTTTTTCGCTTTTTCAGCATATGGTACCAATTTACGAATTGGTGATGCTGGCATATCAATGGCTTTTTGGGCAATTTTTGGCATTTCTTTTCTTTATTTTGAAGAGAACAAAAGTACAGTAAATGTTGACATGTGCATAAAAATCCTAATTTTTACCCCATGAAAAAACTGGGAATTATACTTCTAAGCGGATTATTGACAGGTGCTTGCTCGGAATCAGAGAAATCTGAAAAATTGACGGGTGACAGCAAACCAGTGAAAGAAATGGAATCAGGGGATGAAAAAGAAGCAAAGCAGGAAGTTGTGAAAGGGGAAATAATCCTTCATAAAGGAGATACCCTGGTGAGTGTGGATTATTTCAACAAAAATATTTGGTGGGAGTTGAAATACGCTTCGGCCGACAATTTCATGCACCGTGTTTTATACGATACCCTGAAAAAACCATACGTTCAAATAGACATAGCAAGAAGATTGGCCAAATCCCAGGAATACCTCACCGGAAGAAATCAGGAATATCATTTATTGGTTTATGATGGGCTCCGGCCTTTGAGTGTGCAATGGGAAATGTGGAACGCACTGGATTCCATTCCTTTCTTGGAACGGGTGAAATTTGTGAGTAATCCCAAAAACGGCAGCGTTCATAATTATGGTGCGGCGGTAGATTTAACAATTTGCAATTCGAACAGAAAGCCCCTGGATATGGGAGCAGGGTACGACGATATGCGGAAAGTAGCTTATCCTTCACTGGAATCCGAATTCCTGGCAAGTGGTGAGATTACACAGCAACAAATTGATAACCGGAAATTACTTCGGAGAGCTTTGAAAAGTCAGGGATTTTCGAATATTCCAACCGAATGGTGGCATTTTAATGCCTTCCCAAGACCGGTGGTGAAAGGAAAGTATCAGCTTGTAACAAGTGAACTGACAGAATAAAAAAATAAATATATTTAATCTATAGTTCAACTAGATTATTTAATTTCGGTTAGATTTGCACCATGAAAATAATATTCATCGGATGCCTATTTCTTTATTCTTTTGTTTCTTTTGGTCAGAAAACGAGTACCACAAATGCTTGGTTTCTGGCACAGCTTCGATTGGATTCTAAAAAGTATCTGCAGGTAATTGAGTTGGGACATAGAAGACAGGATGTGTTTTTGACCAATCACAGGCAAAGCCTTTTTCGATATACGCTGACCTATCAGACAAACTCAAAAAAGGTTGGTTTGGGAGGAGGAATCGCTTGTTTTCTGCATGAACGAAAGCAGGGAAGGGAATTGGAAACGGAAACAAGACCTTTTTTACAGGTAGCGCAATTTTTTCCTTTGAAAAACAAAGAGTTCCAACTGCGATTCCGGAACGAGTTTCGCTTTTTTGACAGATCAACGAAAGACCAGGATCGTTTGCGGGTCCAATTGCTGTTTTCACATTCACTTATTCCGGAGCTCCGCACGAAGCTGTCTTGGTTTAACGAATGGTTCTATAGCTTTGGACAAGCTAAACCCTGGGAATGGAGAGGAGGAATTACAATTCAGCAACCTGTTTATAAGAACTGGAAAGTTGGGATAGGATATATCTATCAAAACAATGAGGGGAGTGCAATTAGAAATATTCACGTTATCCAGATGTCCTGGTTTTATGAACTCCTATTAAATTAGTAGTATATTTATTTTATGATACCAAAAAGGTCCAAATATGCCATTCAGGCTTTAAAGTGTTTAGCGAAGGTTTACCGCGATAAAAAACATTTGTCGATTGCAACGATTGCAGAAGAAGAAAATATTCCCAGAAAGTTCCTGGAAGCTATTTTATTACAACTGCGTAATAATGGAATGGTAGGAAGTAAAATGGGAGCAAATGGTGGTTATTTCCTGGTAAAGCATCCGGATGAAATTGTGTTGAGCAGTATTATTCGCGCTACCGGCGGACCAATTGCGCTATTGCCATGCGTGAGCCTGAATTTTTATGAAGAATGCATCGAATGTCCACATGAAGAACTGTGCGGCTTACATGATGTGATGCTTGAAGTACGTGAAGCGAGCATTCACATCCTTTCCAAAACAAGTTTGGCAGATTTAATTTTAAGGGAAAAGAAATTATTCAGAAAGGCTGAAATTAAGCGCAAATAATGATTTTTTTGAAAATAATATCCTACTTATCCGATAGGAGTAATGGAAAATAATTGCTCTTTTCCTTGCTGCTTTAAAACAGAGCTGTTTACTTTGCATCATCAAAATAAAACAAACAATGATTCAGAGAAACTTCATGCGTAAAATGCAAATGCAGCTGTGTTGTATGTCCCGCCAGGGGCTGCGGAAGGTATAATAATAAATTAACAACGAGTTATAACCCTTCTCAGTCCGTTACGGCGGATAGAGAAGGGTTTTTTATTGCAATCAGAATTTACCCCGACGATGAATGTCGGGATTAAAAAAAAGAAATGAAAAAAGTATATATCAATGAATACGGTCCACGAGTTTCAGCTGCAATTTACGGTTTTTGGCGCTGGACCGAAGAAGATCTCCTGGATACCCGGAAATTTGAAGAGGTGGTTTTGTTTACAAGGGAATTGGGGATCGATACCTATGATCTGAGCCCGAGCCACGGAGCAAGTGAATTGGAAACACAATTCGGAAAGTTGATTGGATCAAAATCGATCGATCAGTCGGAATTGGTTTTATCGAAAAAAGTAGGTTTACGTGAATATTCAGGTTCTCATGGAAGCGGAATTTATTACGATTTGAGCCCGCAATATCTGACCAAAAGTGTAGAGCAATCTTTGACCCGTTTGAACAGGGAAAAGATCGATATTTTGATCCTGGAGAATTTTGATTTTCTGTCAAACTTTGAGGAAACAGCTTCTGCCTTATTGAAATTACAGCGAAGCGGGAAGATTTCTTATATCGGTGTATCGAATTTCAATGTGTTTCAGCAACGGCTTTTGTCGTCATCGCTTTCACAACCCATCATCACCAATCATCTGGAGTTGAACTTACTGCAAACGGAAGCGCTGCATGACGGCCGTTTCGATTTTATCCGTGAACAGCACAGTCGGGCAATGGCGTTTTCTCCTTTAGCGGACGGACGTATTTTATTGGGGGAAGATGCTCAGGCAGTGAAATTGCGATTGGCCTTGGTAGAAATCGGTAAGAAATACGAAGCAAATGTGGAACAGGTAGCTGTTGCCTGGCTCAATAAGTTGGGAGCACTCCCAATTATAGGCAGTAAAGAAAAACGCCGCATTCAAAATGCTGCAACAGCGCATTCGTTTGAACTTTCACGCGAAGAATGGTATTACCTCTATAACGCCACAAAATAGCCATGGAAAGTTTCAGAACAGCATACGAATACCAGGTCGGCGCAAAGAAATTGCTTGTCGAAAAGGATATCCTGGAACTGGGAGAAAAAATTGCCGCATTCAAAGATGGTAAAATCCCCGACGATAAATTCCGCTCCCTGCGCCTGGCTCGTGGTGTATACGGACAACGTCAGTTGGGAGTTCAAATGATCCGTATCAAATTGCCTTACGGAAAAGTAACTTCCGGACAATTGCGCAGAATTGCGCAGGTCAGTGACGAATACAGTACCGGGCGTTTGCATATAACCACGCGGCAGGACATACAGATCCATCATGTTTCGCTGGACAGAACACCGCAATTGTGGGCTGATCTGGAAAAAGACGATGTAACGCTTCGGGAAGCATGTGGAAATACGGTAAGAAATGTAACGGCAAGTGATAATGCCGGGATCAATCCGGAGGAATTGTTTGATGTAACACCATACGCAGAGCAAGTATTCCGGTATTTCCTGCGAAAGCCATTCGGACAGGAATTAGGGAGGAAGATCAAAATTGCTTTTAGCTCGGACGACAAGGATGATGCGCTTACGTTTATCCACGATTTCGGATTCATTCCGCGCATAGAACAGGAAGTAAGAGGATTTAAAGTTCTGATTGGCGGCGGACTTGGAGCGCAACCTTTCCTTGCTCATGCGGCTTATGAATTTCTTCCTGCAACAGAGATCATCCCTTTTATTGAAGCTTCCATTCGCATTTTCGACCGGCATGGAGAACGGAACAGCAGAAATAAAGCCCGCATGAAGTATTTGATCTCAAAAATCGGGTTGGAAGCATTTTTGGAATTGGTGGACCAGGAGAAATCAGCTATTCAATTTGACCCGGAGAAAGATCAACTAATAGAAGTGAATGATTTTGAATATCAGGAACTTGAATCAGTTGATTTCAATGGATTATTTATGAATGATCCGGTTTACGATCAGTGGATAAAAACCAACGTATTCCAACAAAAGCAGAAAGGATATCTGGCAGTTTATATCAAAGTTCCACTGGGAGATTTTTATACGGACCAGGCGCGTTCATTGGCTTATTTACTGGATAGCCTGGGACTCCCTGAATTGCGTTTCACGATCAATCAGAATATTCAGTTGCGCGGAGTCAAACCGGAGCAATTGCAGACGGTTTATTCACAGCTTTCCCAGTTAAACCTGATCGAGTCGGGTTACGGAGGATTGACGGACATAACTGCTTGTCCGGGAACGGATACCTGTAATCTGGGAATTTCGAACAGTAC
Source organism: uncultured Flavobacteriales bacterium (assembly GCA_946480815.1). Next base: position 83,909 of record CAMLLB010000004.1, on the reverse strand, counting down.
CAATGTGGCTTTGGAACTGGAATCATTTATCCGGATCAACTATCCGAAATTGATAGAAGAAACCGGTATTTCGATCAAGATCAGCGGATGTATGAATTCCTGCGGACAACATGGTCTGGCACAAATCGGATTTCATGGAAGCTCGATCAAAACAAAGGAAGGAACTTTGCCGGCTTTACAGGTATTGCTTGGCGGGGGAAAAACCGGAGCAGGAACCGGAAGAATTGCGGAAAAAGTAATCAAAGTTCCTAGTAAACGGATTTTGAAAGTGGTCCGATTGCTATTGGACGATTTCCTGGAATTCCATGATAATGAAGAAACCTTCAATGATTATTTCGATCGGCAGGGAAACACGTATTTCTACAATTTACTGAAGCCATTAACAGACCTGGAAGAAATTCTTCCGGAAGAATACCTGGATTGGGGACAAGATGAACGTTTCGCAACGGCAATCGGAGTTGGGGAATGTGCGGGTGTAATCATTGACCTGGTGGCAACCTTGTTTTCCGATGCGGAAGAAAAATGGGATGCTGCAACGGAAGCATTTCGGGAATCACGTTTTGCGGATGCTGTTTATTATGCCTATGCAGCGGGAATTCATGCAGCAAAAGCCAAATTGATCGAAAGGGGAATTCGTTGTAATACACAGCAGGGAATCCTGATGGATTTTGATACACATCTTGGCGCTGATTTCGGATTTTCCGAAACAAACCCTTTCAGTGAATTGATCTTAAAGATTAACAAGGAGAAAGCTTCTGAAACGGTTGCAAAAACATACCTGGATGAAGTAAATGAAGTACTAACAAAATTGAAGAAGAAATCAGCTAAGGCTGATTGAAAACTGAACAAGCGTTAGCGCGTTCAACGAAGGAAATTAATTACAAGAAAAATGAAACAGATTATACAAATTCCACGGATTTCGCTTGTTGGTGCAGGTCCGGGAGATATTGAGCTGATTTCTGTAAAAGGTTTGAATCGCTTGAAAAAGGCAGATGCAGTTCTCTATGATGCCCTGGTAAACGAAGAATTGCTGACATATGCTCCCACTGCAAAAAAGATCTTTGTGGGTAAGCGAAGAGGATTTAAGGCATTTGAGCAAGAGCAGATCAACAAGCTTTTGGTTGACACGGCAAATGAGTTAGGTCACGTGGTTCGTTTGAAAGGAGGAGATTCCTTTGTTTTCGGAAGAGGAATGGAAGAAATTCAGTTTGCACAACAGCATGGGATTCCAACGGAGGTAATTCCGGGGATTTCCAGTTCGATTTCAGTTCCTGCCCTGGCAAATATTCCGGTTACACACCGGGGAGTAAGCAATTCTTTTTACGTTTTATCGGCTACTTTGGCAGATGGGACCTTGAACCCTGAATTAAAGAAGGCAACTTCACTGAATGCAACGATCATTATTTTAATGGGTTTGAGTCAGATAGAACAGATCACAAACTTATTCCGGGAGCATGCAAAATCATCTGTTCCGGCAGCAATCATCTGCAATGGCTCTTTACCGGACCAGGAAATCATTGTTGGAACGATTGAAACAATTTCGGAACGATACCGGAAAGCACAGGCAAAAGGACCGGGAGTGATTGTGATTGGGGAAGTGGTTTCATTTGCTGGAAAGTTCAATAAGATCATATCCGATTCAATCTGTTTTTCATGAGAGAGGCGAACAGCAATGAACTATTTCCGGTGTTTTTGAAAACACATGAATTGCAGGTCTTATTGGTCGGTGGTGGAAAAGTGGGACTGGAAAAATTAAAGGCTTTGCTTCTGAACTCACCTGAAACGCAAGTAACAGTTGTTGCGCGTGAATATTCGGATGCGTTCATTGATTTTGCAGAACGGCATGAGACCGTATACCTGGAAGTACGCGATTTCGAAAAAACGGATATTGAAGGCAAACAATTGATCATTACGGCGGTTAACGATCCGGAGCTTTCGGAGCAGATCATGAACCTGGCAAACGATGCGGGAATTTTATACAATGCGGCAGATAAACCGGAATTGTGTACGTTTTACCTGGCATCGGTTGTAAAAAAAGGTCATTTGAAGATCGGTATTTCGACGAACGGCAAATCACCGACTTTGGCTAAACGCCTGAAAGAGATCCTGGAAGAAAACTTACCGGACGAACTGAACGACTCGGCCATTCATCTGAATGAATTCCGGAACTTTCTGAAAGGCGATTTTAACCGGAAAGTAAAAAAAATGAACCGGGCTACACAAGGATTGGTCCTCAGAGCCGAAAGGCCCTGGTATTTCATTTCTCCCTGGAAAGTAAGCGCCTATTTATTTGGGATATTGGGAATCATGTTAACCGGTCATCTGATTTTTTCATTAATTCCACCCGAAAGCATTTGGAATTCCACCACTGAATTGATGGATTCTTTGACAATTGATTTCGCATATTTCATGTTAGCGGGATTTATTGCACAAATGATCGATGGTGCTTTAGGAATGGCATATGGAGTGAGTGCAACGACCTTTTTATTATCCTATGGGATTTCACCGGCAATTTCAAGCATGTCGGTCCATGCGTCCGAGATTTTCACCAGTGGGGTTTCAGGAATCATGCACTTGCGTTTTGGGAATGTCAATAACCGTTTGTTCAAATCCATTTTACTTCCGGGTGTGCTGGGGGCAATTATCGGTGCGTACATTTTGTCGGAATTTGAAGCATTCAACAATATCATAAAACCGACAGTGAGTTTGTACACGCTGATTCTGGGAGGATTGATCGTTTACAAAGTAGTGCGTAAGAAACAAGTCCGGAAAAAAGTAACCAAAGTCGGATGGTTGGGCCTCTTAGGCGGATTCCTGGATTCAATTGGCGGCGGTGGCTGGGGACCCGTTGTTTCATCAACTCTGATTGCTCGTGGAAAACACCCCAGAATGATTGTCGGATCTGTGAACCTTGCCGAATTCTTTGTTTCATTGGCAAGTTCCTTCACTTTTTTCACAGTGATTGGAACGACCAATGTTTGGCAGCCTGTTTTGGGGCTGATTTTAGGAGGAGTTTGTGCCGCACCGATTGCCGCTTATTTAGCATCCAAATTGAATATCAAAGCGATGATGTTATTTGTCGGAATTGTAGTGGTGATTGTTAGTTTACGCAACTTTTTAACGGTATTATTTTAAGAAGAATGATTGAGAAAATAAAAGAAATAAGCTACACTGGTTTGGAGGATTATTTGGCTCAACTTGCTTCTCTGGAAGGAGTAAGGATTGCCTTTTCATCCAGTTTGAGTTGGGAAGACCAGGTGGTGACACATGCCATTTATTCCCGGGACTTACCAATACGCATATTTACGTTGGATACAGGTCGTTTATTTCCCGAAACATACAGTGTCATCGAATCTACGCGCCAACGGTATGGAAAGAACCTGGAAGTTTATTTCCCGGATTATCAGGCTGTACAGGAATTGGTCACTCAAAAAGGACCGATCAGTTTCTATGAATCGCTTGAGAACAGGAAGGAATGCTGTTTTATTCGCAAAGTGGAACCTTTGAATCGCGCCCTGGAAGGAGTAGATGTCTGGATCACCGGACTTCGGGCAGACCATTCGGAGAACCGGGCAAACCTGGAATTGGTCGAATGGGACGAACAACGACTGATAGTGAAAGTGAATCCATTGGCAAACTGGAGTTTGGAGGAAGTAAAGGAATACATTAAACAATACAATGTGCCGTATAATGTGTTACAGGATCGCGGATTTGTAAGTTTGGGATGTCAGCCTTGCACCCGTGCTATCAAGGAAGGAGAACCCTTTCGTGCCGGCAGATGGTGGTGGGAAGACAGTTCCAAAAAAGAATGTGGATTACATAATTAGTAAATAGCAAATAGTGAAGAGGCAATAGTTGCCTACATCATTTCACTATTGCCTGTTGCCTGATTACTAATAACTAAAAAATGAAAGATTATTTAGACGAATTAGAGGCGGAAGCCATTTATATCCTCAGGGAAGTTGCCGGACAATTTGATCGTCCCGCTTTATTATTCTCCGGGGGAAAAGACAGTATTTGCCTGGTGCATTTGGCATTGAAGGCTTTTAAGCCGGGTAAGTTCCCGTTTCCATTGGTTCACGTAGATACAGGACATAATTTCAAGGAAGCATTGGATTTTAGAGATGCCCTGGCAGCCGAATTGGGAGAACAGTTAATTGTCCGAAATGTCGGGGATACGATTGTCCGGAAGAAATTGCAGGATGCAAAGGGGAAATTTCCAAGTAGAAATGCTTTGCAAACCTATACTTTATTGGATGTGATTGAAGAGTTTGAGTTTGATGCCTGTATTGGTGGAGCCAGGAGAGATGAGGAAAAGGCGCGGGCGAAAGAACGTGTTTTTTCGGTGCGTGACGAGTTTGGTCAATGGGACCCGAAGTTGCAACGGCCGGAATTGTGGAGTATCTACAACGGAAAGATCGATAAAGGAGAAAATGTGCGCGTATTCCCGATTAGCAACTGGACCGAATTAGATGTGTGGAACTACATCAAACGCGAAAATATCCGCTTGCCTGAAATTTATTTTACTCATGAACGTGAATGTGTACTAACAGAACACGGGCAATTAATGGCCAATAATGAATTTTTGAACCTGGATGAGAACGACCAAATTGTGAATAAAAGAGTCCGTTATCGGACAGTTGGCGATATGACATGCACGGCCGCTGTTGAAAGTGAAGCATACACGGTAGATGATATCATTGCAGAACTGAAAGAAGCAAAGATCTCCGAACGCGGTGCTACGCGAATGGATGACCGGATTTCTGAAGCAGCAATGGAAGACAGGAAAAAAGGAGGTTACTTTTAAAATTATCAATTAACAATTATCAATTGTTCAAGGGGATTTCTCTTGATAATTCAAACATTGATGATTCATAATTCAAAAAAATGGATTTATTACGATTTTTTACGGCAGGAAATGTGGACGACGGTAAGAGTACCCTGATAGGACGCTTATTGTATGACAGTGAGTCGATTTCCACAGATATTATAGAAACATTAACCCGTCAGAGTAAAACAACCGGTGAGAATACGGAAATTGATCTGGCTTTGTTAACCGATGGTTTACGTGCTGAACGCGAGCAGGGAATCACGATCGATGTGGCATATAAATATTTTTCGACAGACAAACGGAAGTTTATCATCGCAGATACTCCCGGACATGCACAATATACGCGGAACATGTTTACAGGTGCATCAACAGCGCAATTGGCAATTATTTTGGTGGATGCGCGAAATGGGATTACGGACCAGACTAAGCGGCACAGTATTATTTCTGCTGTTCTTGGAATACCACAGGTTTTGCTTTGCATCAACAAAATGGACCTGGTGAATTACAGTGAGCAGCGCTTCGACGAAATTGTTTCCGAATACAATGAATTCTCCAAAAAGATCGGATTGAAGAAAGTGGATTACATTCCGGCTTCAGCTTTGGCAGGAGAAAATGTAGTGCATAGGAGTATACTGATGAACTGGTATCCGGGGCCATCTTTGCTTCAATACCTTGAAAATATCGAAATAGCGACTTCCGAAGGTTCTGATGAGGCGCGCTTCCAGGTCCAATATGTGATTCGTCCTCAAACGGAAGAATTGCATGATTATCGGGGGTACGCAGGAAGTGTTTTGAACGGGACATTCCGGGTTGGAGATCAAGTAACGATTTTACCTTCCGGATTAACAAGCAGAATTTCAAAGATTGAAAGCAACCTGAAAGAGGTTAATCATGCGGGAAAAAGCCAGCCGGTAGTTCTTCATTTGGAAGATGATTTAGATATCAGTCGCGGAAATACGATCGTTCCTTCGAATTCCTTACCGGTATCCGAAAAGTCGTTAGACGCAACGATTTGCTGGATGGATAGTAAAGCCTTTAATCCGGGACAAAAATTCATCCTGCAGCAAAACAGTTTTCGAACGAAAGCTGCAATCAGGGAAATTTATTCCAGGATCGATATCCACAGTTTCCGGGACCTGGAAAGTGACGGAACTCTTGCATTGAATGAATTGGCAAAAGTTTCTCTTAAAACAGCGGAGGAAGTGAGCTATGACCCGTTCAATCGATTGGCGAAAACCGGATCTTTCATCTTAATCAACGAAAATACAAATCAAACAGTGGCCGCGGGAGTCATTTGAATTGAAAAGTGACTTCGACTACGCTCAGTCACCTTGAGGGAATTACACATTTTGAGAAGGGTGGCTGAGCGTAGTCGAAGTCAGCCATTGAACCAAATTATTAAACAAACAAGTCATGATCGAAACAGATATCATTATTATTGGAGCAGGGCCGGTTGGTCTCTTTACAGTTTTTGAAGCCGGATTGTTAAAACTGCGTTGTCATTTGATTGACTCGCTTCCGCAACCGGGCGGACAATGTTCGGAAATCTATCCTAAAAAACCGATTTATGATATTCCGGGATTTCCATCCGTTTTGGCTGGTGACCTGGTTGATAACCTGATGGAACAGGCGGCACCGTTTAAACCTGGTTTCACACTTGGGGAAGCAGCTTCAACTATTGAGAAACAGGATGACGAATCGTTTATCGTTACAACCGTAAAAGGAACAAAACACAAAGCTCCGGTGGTAATGATTGCCGGCGGATTGGGAGTATTCGAACCACGGAAACCACCAATTGAGAGCATCGGGCTTTTTGAAGAAAAAGGAGTCGATTATATGATCAAAGACCCGGAAGTTTTCCGCGGGAAGAAATGTGTCATCGCGGGTGGAGGAGATTCCGCATTGGATTGGTCCATTTACCTGGCAGAAAACAACATTGCTTCAGAGGTGACTTTGGTGCATCGAAGTGCTTCGTTCCGCGGACATTTGGATTCCGTTCAAAAAATCATTGATATGGCGGATTCCGGAAAAATCTCCCTGATTACGGAAGCTGAAGTAACCGATTTGAAAGGTGGAAGTTCGTTGGAAGAAGTCGTGATCAGTCATTCGAAAAATGGAGAAATCATTACAAAAGCAGATCATTTTATTCCATTGTTCGGCTTGAAGCCATCACTTGGTCCGATTGCCGATTGGGGATTGGAAATCGAGAAAAGTGCGATCAAGGTTAATACGCTCGATTATTCAACCAACATTCCCGGGATTTATGCCATTGGCGATGTAAATACTTACGAGAATAAGTTGAAACTGATCTTATGTGGTTTCCACGAGGGAACATTGGCTGTTCAATCCGCATTTGCTCGTATTCACCCGGATAAAAAGAATATTCTGAAGTATACGACTGTAAATGGTGTAAATGGATTTTAGTTGTCCTTGAAATCGTGACGTAATATTGCGTTATTACGTCATGATTAGTGTGAATGTCATTTCATAGCAGATATTAGACTTTTTGAAAGAGTATAAATAAAAAATCCCCGGTTCCCATACATACGGGACCGGGGATTTTTGTTGTGTTTTGTTTCTTAGTGCGAATGTCCTTCGTGACTGTGCCCATCGCCTTCTTTATGCTCATGGTCGTGATCTTCATTTGCAGAACAAAGCCCTACAATTTGATGGAACACATCATGCAAACCCGAAAGTGATTTCGTGATCTTTTTATCACTAGCTCCTTTTTTGATAGCAGCTTCTAATTTCTGACTGTCAGTTACTAACTTATCAACTGCTTTCTTTACTTTGTCATTGTTGAAATCAGCAGGGAACTTTGAAGCCTGAAGTGTTTTTGCTTTTTGGACCATCTCACCGATACGGGTTTTGATTGGCTCTAAATTTCCTTCTTCACTTGGGTGGAATGTTTGTGCCATTACTTTATGGAACTCTTTCAACTCAGCCCAGTCCTGTAATTTGCTTTGTGCAGTTGCCTGGTTTGCCAATGCAGCAATTCCAAAACCAACCAATAGTAATAAAGCTATTTTTCTCATTTTTGTCTTTTTAGTGCCGTAAAATTAGGGATGATTTTTATACTTAAATTATAAATTACAATAAATTAAAAGTTTAACTAACAGAATAAAACGATTCTAAATAAAATAGAATAAAAAAAGTCACTACCAATGAGATAGTGACTTAAATAAGAATTAGTATAAAAAAGGATCAACGCTTGATCAGGCGACTGAATTTTTCTCCTGTAGTTTTTGAAATAACCTGAAGAATATAGGTTCCCTGGGCCTGGTTTTTCAAATCAAGAGTGGTCATCCCGTTAAATTCTTTCGAAATAATCTCACTTCCCCTGGAATCCATTAAGACCAGACTGTAATCTCCGGAAGTTTCCATTTCGATTGTTATTGGTCCGTTAGAAGGATTTGGGTAAACTGAAATACGCGATTTGTTAGCGATTTCTTCGATTCCTGCTGTGAAGTTCAGATCTTTCACAATTCCATTCGATTTATTGCAAATCCAGTTATTCGGGTCAATTTTCGTAATATTCACATAGTTGGAAGCATTCGGAATAACGAATTGGTTTTGATTGCCTGTAATTTGGAAACGGATGGTTGTATCCGCAACGCCCGTTCTGTCGAAACGCAGCTCCAGGTCGTTTGTAAATAAAGGAGTTACGCCTGGCATAGAAGTGGTTTGATTGATTTCTACCAATAAATCGCTTCCCACGTTGTTCCATCTCACTGAATAGGTTGGATAACCTTCCCCGAAATACCATTCCTCAAGGAAAGCAGACAGGTCCAGGCCGCTTTCGTTTTCGAAAACATCTGCCAATTCAATACCTGAAGCAACCGAATCTGCATACAATGTCTGGTATGCTTTTAAAGCGTTGTAGAATGTTTGATCGTTATTTATCAGGAAACGAAGTGTATGAACAATTGCAGCTCCTTTATTGTAAACCAATCGACTTGAAAAAATAGCAGCATCACTGAGAGAATCTTCTACCCAGACAGATCCACCCGACTGCGACATAATATCGTCATGCCTGTCAAGCATATCCTGCAATTCATCTCCCGGATACAGGTTTTCAAGCATTATATATTCTGCATAGGAAGCGAATCCTTCGTTTACCCAGATATCAGCCCAGGAAGAACAGGTTGCATGATCCCCGAACCATTGGTGTGCTAATTCATGGCAAGTTAAAGTCGGATTAAAGAATCCTTGCGTAGTCATTGTTTGGTGTTCCATTCCACCTGAAATAGGGGCCATGCAGTGACCGTATTTCTCATCGGCAAACGGATATGGTCCGAACAGGTCAGCATACAATTCCATAAAGTCAACAGTCTCATCGATATCGTCCTGGAAATTCGGAAGTGTAGCCGGATTATCGTAAATGTAATTTTGGATCAATACCGGTCCGGAACCTGCAGGATTGGCTGTCACATTGTATTCTACGTATTTTGCAACGGCTACTGAAATGAGGTAATAATCGATCGGATGTTTGTGTTTCCATTCAAAACGATGTGTTCCATTCCCCAGATCAACAACTTGCTGAAGAACTCCATTGGAGCCTGCCTTACAATTGGTCGGGACTGTGATCCAAACAGCACAACTATCCGCTTTGTCTTTTAAGGATTGCTTTGCAGGAAACCATTCGTATGCTGCAAAAGGTTCAGACAAGGACCAGGTAACCTGGTTTCCCCAGGAAGGGGAACTTGCATTCGTCATACCACCTCCGCCAAGTGGATTGCTTATTGCGTTCGGTGGAGTTCCGCTGTAATTTACATGGATGACAAAGTTTTCTCCCTGAAGTTTGTTTACAGGGATCTTCAATGCACTGTTTTGACGTGAATACGTAACCGGAGTTCCGTCTACTTCGATGGAAGAGATTACAAAGGTTTGAAAGAACTCAACCAAAGCCGTGTCCAGGTCCTGGAGTGCTGTTGCGTGAATTTCACCTGAACCCGACAATGTTGTAGTAGTATTGGTCATGTTCAGGTTCAGAAAGTAGTAATGAACATCATACCGTTCCGTTTGTGCAATTTGAGCAACGGTGAATGTATTGCTCTTCATCATCGAATTCGTGTGTTTCTTTAAGGAAGAACAGGAGCCTTTTGAGTCTTGAGCAAAATGAACAAGCGGAAGGAAAAGGAGAGAGAGGAGAATTTTGTTTTTCATAGTATAGTTTTATTGCCATCGAATTTAAGGAATACTTACCATAAATGGATCGAATGAGATAAAACAAGTAGCCAAATGCCTGATTCATTTAGTGTAAGGCACAAACTATTCATTTTCGGTTTATTTTTGGAATCGATTTAATTTATACTTGGGAAATATTCCCTAATTTCACCTTTAAATAGTTGTGATTCAAACTTATGGGCTTCAAATCTGGAGAAATGGTTAGGAGAAATTTCAAATCCGGGTTACTTACATTACTTATTTTCCTGAAAGGGAGTGTTTTGTTTGCGGGTAAGGTTGACCAAAACAACAGATCCATCTCCAGGATGCTCGATCGGGCAGAGGAAATCAGGGATTCAGACATTCATTCGAGCATTCAGATTCTAACCACTGTAAATGAATTGGAGGAAACCAATAAAAACAAAGCTCTGAAACACAAGGTGCTGACCCGTTTGTGTGTTTATGAGCAACAAACCGGTAATTTCAGATCGGCAATTAATTTTGCATACCAGGCACTCTCCATAGCAGACAGGATGAAAGATCACCAGCTAATCGGTGAAAGTGAAAAGACGATCGGTTTGATTTTTAAGGATTTGAAAGTCTTTCTAAGAGCCCGGAATCATTTCGAACGGGGGATGAGAGAGTTTCAATTGATCAAAAATACAGATCAGTATCTAAGCTGTAAAAGTTATATCGGGCACTGCTTGACAGACTATGGCCTTGAGAAAAAAAGCATTTGGTACCTGGATCAGGCCGAAATCATCTATAAATCGATTTTATTTGAAGCCAAAGCAAAGAAGGTGAAGCATTATCTTTCATCCGGTTACAACAACTTGTCCAATTTGTACCTGATGTATTATCAGGTCAGGAAACAACGGAATGACCTGGAATTGAGCAGGAAGTATGCGTTGGATTGTATTAAGGAATCCCGGATTTTAAAAGATACGATGAACTACATAGTTGGCTATTCCAATTATGGTGAAGCTTACGGATTGGAAGGACAGGTCGATAGTTTGAAAAAATACCTCGATTTTGCCCGGAAATTCTATGTAGAGAAAAAAATGACCTATTACATCTTTGCGAATTGCAGGCTTTTAATAAAAGCTTACCTGGAAAGCAAAAGATTAGATGAGGCAGAGCAATTGCTGCTTAAGTATAAGGACTATATTCACCAATTTCAATATTTAACGGAGTACAAAAATTATTATGAATACCGTTCTGTACTGGAGCGCTTGAAAGGAAATTACAAAGCTGCTTATGATTACAGGGTAAGGTACAATAAGGAAAACGAAAAATACACGAACCAGGAAAATGCAAAAGAAATTGTACGCTTGCAGTTTTTGTATGATTTAAATAAGAAAAATGAAGAAATTGCCATTTTGAACAAGAACAAAAAACTTCAAAATGATAATAGTGAGAATCAGGTGGTGATTTTAAACCTGTTAATCGGGAGTATTGCGCTGTTGGTTGCTTTACTGGTCTTTATTTATGTGCGTTACAAGGACCGCGTTTCTTCCAGTAAATTGATTCTTTCCAAGAACAAAGAACTGGAACGTTTATCCATTGTTGCCAGTAATACGAATAATGGAATTACGATCACCAATCCTCATGGAACTATTTCGTGGGTAAATGAAGGGTTTGTACGTCTATATGGATGGAATTCATCGGAGGAATTTTTTGAGAAAAAAGGCGACAGTATCTATGATACAAGCGGTCTTACCCGGGCAGAAATTTCAGCATTTATTGAAAATGCCATTGAAACAAAAGAATCAGTCGTTTTTCAGTCGTTTAAAGAATTGAAAAACCAGGAGCAGAAGTACATTCAAACGTCGCTGACTCCCGTTTTTGATGAACAGGGAGAGCTGAAGTACCTGGTATTTGTTGACACGGATATTACAGATTTATTGGAGGCAAGGGAATTGGCGATCCGCGAAAAAAGAAAAGCGGAGAATGCGCTGAAAACACAGGAATTATTCCTGGCAAATGTGAGCCACGAAATTCGTACTCCGATGAACGGAATAATTGGTCTTACAAGGCAGTTGAATGATGAAGAGCTTTCCAAAACGCAACAGGAAATTGTGCACACACTGGGAGTTTCGGCCAATGGTTTATTGCACGTAGTAAACGATCTGCTGGATGTCTCTAAAATCCGTGCGGGGAAAATGTCCTTTGAATACGTTCGTTTTTCATTACAGGATTTCTTAGCGACTTTTATTAATTCCATTTCCTACCGCATAGAAGAAAAAGGATTGACCTTTCATCTTGATTTTGATGATAAATTGCCGGATTATGTCATTGGAGACCCGGTGCGTTTGAACCAAATCCTGTTGAATATTGTAGGAAATGCGATCAAATTCACCATTGACGGAAGCATTACTTTAAGAGTAAATTCCGTTTATCAAAAACATGGAATGGAGCGCATTTACTTTGAGGTGAAAGATACAGGGATTGGAATTCCGCTGCAAAAACAAGAGTTCGTGTTTGAGAATTTCACGCAATTGGAAGATCACCGGACAAGAACAACTTCGGGAACGGGACTGGGACTGGGAATTGCAAAATCACTGGTTGAAGCCATGGGCGGAGAGATTAACCTGTTCAGTAAAGAAGGGCAGGGAACCACGCTTTCATTTGAACTGGATTTTGAACTTCACAACAAACATGTAGAGACCAAAGACATCGATAAGGAAGACATTGTTTTGGTAAAGAATCTCGACGGATTACGTGTACTTCTGGTAGAAGATAATACGATTAATCAACGGGTGATCTTATACGATTTGAACAAATGGAATGTAGAGGTTCATGTAGTAAGTAATGCCATCGATGCAATTACTGTTTTGAAAGACCGGCAATTTGATGTGATATTGATGGATTATTATATGCCGCGAATGGATGGAATGGAGGCAACCCGTTTTATTCGATCCAAGTTTCCGGAACCCACTTGTTCCGTACCTATTATAGCAATTACAGCTTCAGCCATGGTTGGCGATCAGAATAAGTTTATTGAAGCCGGAATGAATGACTATATTTCGAAACCCTTCAATCCCGAAAAACTGTATCAATTATTGGTGAAATGGGGATACCAGAACAATGTCTTGTTTTCGGAACCAAAGAATCACGAAAAAGAGGAGGAACCGAATTTGCTGGATTTATCTCTTTTGGAAGAACGGGCGGATGGAAGCGAAGAATATCTGTTGGAAATGTATGGGGCTTATTTGGAAATGATGCCGCAATATTCCATTGAACTGATTCATTTTTTTGAAGATGAAGACTGGGTTGGATTACGAAAACAGGCTCATCAGATCTTAAGTCCGGCGCGGTTGTTTGGTATGAATATCACTGCAAACCTTTTGTTGAAATTGGAGAAAGAGACCCAGCTCACCAAAGAAGAAATGAAAGCATTGGTTTCTAAAATTGTAGATCAGATCCAAACGTGCGGGAAGTTGGTACGCGACCAGATTAAACGGATCGAAGCGAGTAGTTGATCTTAAATGAATTAGTAATCATAAATAAATCAGGCTCATACTTGATAATTAAACCGCTCATTGATTGATAATTCATGTAAGTCCCTTTTCGTCCAGGATCTTGATAAAATGAAATCCTCTTGGAGCATATCCCTGATTATAATAAAAACGATGAGCTTTGAAGTTGTTGGAATAAGCGTCCAATGCCATGATACTGCAATTCAACGATTGTGCTTTTTCTTCGAGGTATTCCTGGATTAGTTTTCCTGCTCCGGTTCCTCTTGCGGTCTTACAAACAATTACATTATCCAATTCCAGGTAGGCTCCACACCACAATTTCGTCCCCAGCCAGTAACCGCTGATCGCGATGCACGCGTTATCAAGAAAAACGCCTACTTGTGCATAATTGTTCGGGATCATGTGCTTAAGCATACGACAATAATTCTCCTGATCAAGATTCGGATATAATTCCTGGAGAACAGCCAGATGAGGTAGCATTTCCTCTAAAGTTTTTAATTCACGTATTTCCATCATAATAAATTCAATAATCCTGATCAGCCCATATAAAACCTCTGCGCTCCTCTGCGTTATCTGCGGGAAATTAACTACTTCAAATTACTTTCAAACAACTCCAAAATACGTCTGTACTCATCAATCCAGGCAGGAGTGAAGGTAAATCCATGTGCTTCGGTAGGGAAGATACTCAATTGAAAATTGGTTTTTCCCAGTTCGATAAAGCGCTGATTTAAACGAACAATATCCTGGAACTGCACATTGTCATCGACCATTCCGTGAAGCATTAGTAAAGGCCTGTTCAGATTTTCAGCAAAATAGATCGGGCTGCTTCTTTTGTAAGCTTTCGGATCGGTAGAAGGATAATTGAGGATGTTGCTGGTGTATTCATGGTTGTAATGGGCCCAGTCTGTTACAGAACGCAATGCTGCTCCGCAATTAAAGGTATTCGGAGTCTTCAATAGTGCCATTAAGGTAATGAAACCACCGTAACTTCCACCGTAGATCCCAACGCGATTGGAATCGATCGAATGAGTTTTGACCAAATGGTTTTTCGCATCTACATAATCATGCAAATCGCGGTTTCCCATGTCCCGGTAAATAGCGGTTCTCCAGTCTCTTCCATAGCCTTCACTGCCCCGATAGTCCAGATCGAGGACGGTATATCCTTTTGAGATCAATAATTGATGAAACAGCATTTCACGTTGATAATGGCTCCAGTAATAATGTGCATTTTGCAGATATCCGGCACCATGAACAAATAATACTGCCGCTCCATTCGGTTTTTCCGGGGTGTATTTGCGGGAATAGACCGGCTTACCATCGGAAGAAGGAATTTGAATGATCTCCGGATTTTGAAGTTTCAGTTGCTCAAAACCGGGAAGCGTACTTTTTGTTACAGGGACCAGTTTTTGTCCGGTTGTGTTCGGTGCAATACACAATTCCCAGGGTTGCGTAGCCGTTGAATAACGAATAGCCCAGGTTTTTTCATCCGGAGACAAGGTCCATTCAATCCCGAAATTTCCTTCAAAAAGCGGAATGATCTTTCCGGATGCCAGGTCAAGTTTATAACCGTTTCGAACTCCCGGATGAATTTTATTCCCGATGAAATAGATCGTTTTTTTGTCATTGGAAAGAAAGGGATCACGTACTTCCCAGTTCCCGCTCGTCAGGGCCTTTTTTGCTTTTGTCCTGGAATTCATTGTGTATAAATGCGAATAACCGCTTTCTTCACTTTGGAACGTGAAATCGGTGGAGTTCAACCAAAAGAGTGTTCCTTCTTCTTCATTCCATTCTGAGATTCCCGGGCCTCCGATCCATGCTTCATCGTGTTGATAATCTAGTTCGCTCAATTTTCCGCTGGCCAGATCAACCAGGCAAATCCAGCGATCCTTGTTATCATAGGAACGAACATCTACCAATGCGATATTTTCGGAGGGATTCATAATTGCCTGATGAAAACAGATCTGGCGGTCTTTTGAATAAAATCCTGTCATTCCGTATTCGGAGAGATAGGCTGGCATTTTGCGGATATCCTTTAAAGAAGAAGCATCTACAAAATAGACGGTGTCTTTTCGGGTATCAAAAATTCCCATGCGGGTATTCGGTTCCTTGTCATTTACTTTTGGTCGTGCTTGCTTGCGATGTGTAAAACCATCCCCGGTAATATGGGATTCATAATTGGTTGTCGGTTCATCAGCATCCATCACCAGTACGAATGAAACATAGTTTCCGTCGTTACTTACATTGATCCTGCTGACGTATTCATTTTTTGCATAATAAATCCCAGCCGGAATAGTACGTTTCGGTTGTTTTTCGTTCCATACTTTCTTTTCGTCCTGGAGCTTAATGAACGAGAACAATTCGCGCTGCTGTTTGTAAAGAAAGCTGGTGTCATTTTTTTCTGCAGCCTGATTTCCTTGTATGAAATTGCTAACCTGGATAATACTGCCAACTGTTTCATTGTAGCAAAACACGTTGTTCTCAATTAAAAAATAAACGCACGGTGAATCGTTACTTCTAAAAATCGCTCCAACAGCTTCTTTACCCGAATAAATCGTGGTTTTTGATTTGGTTTTTGAATGATAGCGTGCTAAATCGCCATTGTCATTGAAATAATGATTAGCAGCCAATGAAGTGTGATTATCCAGGATCGGAGTCCAGAAAAAACGATTGTCAACGACCGGGACTTTACGTGTGTTTTTTTGCTTCAGCTGATAGGCATATAAACTTCTTCCCAATTCCAGGTTCGGATTCCAGTCAAATACAACAGATTCGTTATCCATCGCCCAGCGGATGTTTTGTGGGGAAAAGCCAATAAATTCTTCCCCCTTCATAATTTCTTCCAATCGAATGGTTTGGGAGAATAATGGACTTGTAAAAACAAATGCCGAAAGTGCTGCTAAAAAGAGTTTAATGCTCATAATATGGATGTTTGCAGTATTTTTTTTCAAAGTTTCTGGCCATGGCTTGCATGGACGGTTTCGGATGAACTGAAATGACCTCAAATAAAGTCCTCAATTCCCGCAGTAATTCGGGATATGCAGGTAAAAAATGGTGTTCGATCATACGAAGGGCATGAAATTTCAAAGCCGGCAGCGCTTCCGATTGGTGCAGAAAACCGATCAGAAGATCCAGTAATTCGCCGTTTTCTGAGCAATCGAAAGGTGCGCTAACCAACGCATTCGTGAGGTTTCGCTGCACCGAATGGTTGGATGTGTTCATCAAAACCGAAACCATGGAGTCAAATTGTTGTCGGTCCATTAAATCCGGGTGTTTTTCAAAGAAATGAACAGCAATCCAGGAAGCATATTCAGGAAAAGGATATTCCTCATTTTCAATTTCTTTGAAAATACGGTTCCTTAACTCCTTATCTTTTGCCAAAAGCGGCACTGTTTCCGCAAAATTGCGCGAAGACTTGAAATCGATTAAGAATGCCTGAGCTGAATTCATATTCAAAGAAAAGCATTATCCTTAAATTGAAGACGGATTTCATCGGATAGTTGAAAAAACGATTCCTTAGAGATCGTCTAAAAACTGGTTGTCATTATTGACATAAATAATTTTCAGTTGGTTATCGCCCGAAAGTTTGGCGTTTTTTTGTACACAGCGAATCAATCTTCTTGTTTGCCTTCCCATGAACCGATTCCAATGAACAATTGCAAAATATTCCGTGTCGGAAGGATTCTTTTGGGTCGTTACGGAGAGCGGGACCAGGAAACTCAAATGTTCACGGAGTGGAAGAATGCTGTCGACGGGTGCTTGCTGTTTCGGAAGGAACGTTTCAAAGATTTGGTCCCTGTTCCAATGCAAGTTTGGAAAACCTCCGGCATAACAATTGATCTGAAAGGATTTAAGTGTTCCCGTTCTATCATAATAAAGCGCCTGAATCGGTTGATAGTGGTTTTTAATTTGGGCTTTAAATTTCGAAGTATCCAGTGATGGAGGAATGCGTTATACGTGATTGTATCCAGCTGATAGCTGTCTTCTTCCGGTATGTGGTATTTTTTTCCGTATCTCAGGATCTTTTTCTCGTTCACGGCTTTGGGCATTTTCATCCCGTAAAGTCCTAAAAACACATTCTTGCAACCTGTAAGCGTTAAACAGATCATGAGCACAAAACTCAGTTGGTAAATTGTTCTTCTCATTAGATGGTATTATACGATGGTTGAATTGCTTATTAAAAAACGATCGGGTGTTTGTGAAAAGGTTCGGACATGAAAATTGATTTAATCAAAAATAATGAATTCCAAATTCCGAAGTGCGAATTCCTAATTGAAAAGTAGAAGCGACGATTAAGTCCGGCTCTTCTTGATGAAATAAAGACTGATGATGTGTATTATGAACAAAAAAGCGAAGGAAATTCCCTGGGCTATTATTCCGTTAATATTGAACGGATATCCGTCGTTAAAAAGCTCTCCACAAATAAGAATAAGGACCCACAAAAGGCTGATACAATTGCATATGATGATTGAAATACTTCTTGGTCTTGCAAGAACGAAAAAGGAGAAAGAATAAGCCATAAATCCTCCGAAACCAATTACTTGAAAGAGACTGCTGCCCGGCCAATGCATTATACGGAATAAGAATCCAGTGGTAAGCACAAAAGACCAGATCAAAATTACCCACCAGTGGAAATGGATGGTGTTTTTTGCACTAATTGGTTGTTCATCTAATAGATCATTCATATTCAAAGTTAAAAAGAAACGGTAAAGATTGAATAGGTACTGAGGATTGGAAACTTTCAATCCTTCTTTTGGTAAAACTTTAAAATTGCTTTTCCGAAGATCAAAAACAGGAAACAAGTACATGCTGCTCCAAGGAAAATACCATTCTTTAAAATGGTTTCAATTCCGTGATTGAAGTGAAATAAAACGAGTGCAAGTGCAAATTGCACCACAGCATACCAAATGTTGGCAATCGGTTTGTAGCCGAACATGCCTAAAAAGCGCGTTTTGGTTAGGCCCAACACAAAATGGGGAAGTGAGTTCATGAGCAAAAAGCCGGTAATGAAGTCCAGAAATACAATCATAACTGATGAAAACCTGAAATTACAAAATAAAAAAGCCCCGACGATAAATGTCGGGGCTTTTAAATCCATCCGGATTGATTATTAGTAGATTTCTTTGATAAATTCATTCAAAGAACTTGGTTTTCTTCCCAACAGCTGTTCCAAATGGTTGTTCGGAATATCGAAATCCCCGTCTTTAGTTGCGGTTGCAAATCCCAGGGAAAATCCGATCATCATTTCCGGCACACCTGCTTCTGTTAGGGCTTTGGTGAAATCTTCAACGGAAACAGCGTTATATGCAACTGTTTTTCCGGAATGAGCAGAAAGTGCATCGGCAACATCCTGATAGGAATAACTTTCAACGTTTGAGATTTCGTACGTCTTGTTTTCATGTCCTGTTGTGCTCAATACATTGGCGAAAGCTTCAGCCATTTCAGTTCGTAAAGAGTAGGGAACACGTCCGTTTCCAGCCGGTAGGTTGATGCCGGTTTCCAATACATGTTCACCCACAAACACCGGAATGACATCCGCATAGAGGTTGTCTCTCAGGAATGTGTAATTCAGCCCGGATTCCAAAATGTATTTTTCTGTTTCAAAATGGTCACCCATAAACGCTTTCAAAGCGGATTGTTCAAAGTTTTGCATGGAAACTCCGGTATAAAGAATGTGTTTTACTCCGGCTTCTTTTGCCGCGTCGACTGCACGTTTTTGCTGACCTAAACGATCGTTGAAATCACTTGAAGAAATCAATAATACTTTTTCAATTCCCTGAAAAGCTTTGACCAATGAGTCTTTGTCGTGATAATCTCCTGTTCTTACATCTACTCCAAGAGCCTTTAGGTCTGAAGCTTTATTTTCATCCCTTACTAAAACCGCAATGTCTTTTGCAGGTATTTTTTTTGTCAGAAATTCAACGGTTGCTTTTCCTAAATTTCCTGTTGCGCCAGTTATTAAAATCATTTGTTTTACTTTTTAATTTGTTTGTGAGACAAAGCTATCGATACTTGGTATATAAAAAGAAGTTGTATACTTTTGTATAGTAGTATACTTTGGTATAGTTCAGTGATTTAACTTTGCGATATGGAATATAAAATCAATTTTGAACAAGCAAAAGCGTGTCCGATCCAGTTTGTTCTGGCAATTAACGATACACTCAACGTTATTTCAGGAAAATGGAAAATCCCGATCATTGCAAGCATGTTGTTCGGGAAACAGCGTTTTACGGAAATCCAGCGGAATATCCCGAAGATCACACCACGAATGCTGTCGAAGGAATTGAAGGAATTGGAATTGAACGGGATTGTGAAACGAACGGTTTATGATTCCATTCCGGTCACGATCGAATACGAATTAACGGAATCCGCTAAACAGTTAGATGATGTGATGAATAGTATGATCAAGTGGGGAATTAATCACCGGAAAGGGATCTTTGAAGAGAACAAACTGGAAAAAGCTGCGGGTTAAAGAAACAGAAGGTGCAGTGATTTATGTAAAATAATTTGTTCACTGTAAATCCAGTTTTTTGGATACTAGAAAGTTTAACTTACGTTAATTTAGTAAGTGTGGTTATTTCAGAATACTGCTTATTTAACAAGAGTGTTATTCTTTGATTTATTTAAATACTTCTAAAAAACCATTTCGAGAAGTGGTGGAATTATTGAATAAGGTAAATTCGATTGCATAAAAATAAGTGCCACTAGTCACCAATTCTCCCTTTTCAGTTTTTCCATCCCATAAATTGTAGGTGCTCCAATCAAAAATCATGGTTTGAGGAACTGTAATTTCACCTTTTTTTATCAAATTCCCCCAACGATTGATTATTGAATAAGTGAAAGACCTGGCATTTTTCACTTTGATACTAAAGAAGTCATTAGTTTGATCATTATTAACCGTAATTATATTTGGGATTTCTGTAAGAATAGTACAATTATCCCCTTTAAATACTTCAACCGTGTAATCATAAGTACCGCAACTATTACTTGTCTGTAAAGTATAAATCCCTTCATTTTGGATCGTAATTGCAGCAGTTGTGTCCCCTGTGCTCCAAAGGTATTCAGCTGAACATGTATTCAATGCGTTTAGCTCAAATGGAGTTGGTGTATCACACATATTGATTTTGTCAGGCAAATGAACAGCATTCTGTCCGCATACATTTACACATTGTGTACTTGAGGTTAAAACACCATTTATGTACACGATACATGTAACTTCCCATTCCCCTGATTCTGGAAAGACAAATGAGGCACTTGTTGATGTTACTTCATAACCTGTATCGTGAAAAATCCAATGAACTGAATCTGGAACCACATTGTTAGTCAAGGAAAATACAAATGTCTCTCCGGAACAGGTTCCTGAATAAGTAAATTCACTTGCAGGGTGATTGAAATAAAAGGAAGGAAAATTAGGTAAAGCCACACTCCAGGAAAAGGTTGGTGTATTGGTTACTAAATAATTAGGAGTATATTGACAAGATAAACCTATTGAATTTGGATTTTCAATTGATACTAAATTGGTGGTATTATCAGGAACACCAAGAAAATAGGCATTAGCCCAATTGTCTTGATTCCAGAGAAAGGTAAGTGTCGAAGAAGAGAAACCTCCTCCTGCATCAGTTACTTTAATAGAATAAATTTTACCATCCATCCCTCTTTGAAGTTGTGCTACATAATCAGGATTATTTAATAAAGTTAGTGTGTTAGAAGTAATATGGTATTGTAATTGATTGATATAAATCATTGAATCGTTGGGGGAATATTCAATACCATATCCATTCAGAATTGGTAATTTTTTTTCTGATTTTAATGAGACTTTACCGTTAGATTTATCAAAAGCAAGTAATGTTAAATAGCCCATTTGTGCAAAAGCAATTTCATTTCCTTTATTATTAAATTTCATTTGTCCGAATCTTCCACATCGTGTTTTTAAAATAGATTTTACAGGAGAGTTTTGAACCCCGTTTTCAGTCAGTAGATAACTTTGAAATTCAGTAAGGTATTCAATGGGATTCCCATCATTCAATTTGGTTGCAATACACTTTACGACAACAATCCAATAATCCTTTCCGTTACAGTGCTTGGTTGCGGTAAGTTTTTCAGCTAGAGTATCCTGACGAAGAGGGTTGTATTTTGATATCACTTCCCCTAATCCTCCATTTAAAGTTCGGTCAATAATTGAATAACTAAAAAGCCCTCTATCAAATCTATCTTGGTAGAATCCAAGTGAAAATAAATAGAACAAATTGGGTGAACCAGGCTTTTGAATAAATAATGCACCTTGGGTTGTACTTTGTAAATCACTTGATTGAACATAGGAAACGTCTTCTCCACTAGATAATATATTCCCATCTGCTCCTCTGATGGTATCTCCATTTGTGTAAAAGAGTAGATTACCATTTGAATCTGAAATACTTGCTGATGATTCTATACTGTTAAATGGCAAAGTTGAATTGTAATTGAATAATGGTGGCGTTGAATTAAAATTTAATAGTGAGTTGGGGCTTAAAATCCAATTTTCTGTTTCCTTTTGAGAAAACAGAAACAAAGGATAGACCAATGTAAACACCAAAGTCACTACAATAATCCTTCTATTTATTCTATTTGTTACCAATTCAATTCTAATGGTTAATTAAAGATCTTCTTCTACCAGTTAAATTACTTGTTTTGAAAGCTGCCAAGAGCAAACAAGTAACGAATATAAGACGAATTTGAAGACTACCGGATTAAATTAAAAATACACTTATTTGAGAATTAAATTTCCCAAATGAGATACAAAGATATCCTGAAACCTCGTAAACTATTTACGTTGTGGTGACAGGCCATTGAATAATAGTTAAATTCTTTTGGTCACGATCTGTCAAGGCAGATAGGGTTTTAAACCTTTTGAACTATTTTTAAACCATGAAACTGACTTTTTTCGCACTGATTTTTCCGTTACTTGGTTTAGCTCAATGGGACGGCAATCTTACGCCAACTTATCCTGAATTGATTCAGATTTATGAAAATTGGGACAGGGATCACAAAGAAATTGAATTGTACCAAATGGGAGAATCAGACACGGAATTTCCAATTTATCTTGTAATTCTCAACGGGGCGGGCGATTCATTACAGACTTTTCAAAAGGCGAAAGCAAAAACGACCATTCTGATTAATAATGCCATTCATGCGGGCGAACCGGATGGCGTAAATGCCTGCTTATTGTGGATCGAAGAATGGATCAAAAAAGGGAAGAAGACTAAAGATTTACCCCTTATTGCAATTATTCCTGCTTATAATGTCGGCGGAATGATGAACCGGTCTTCTTCCAGCAGGGCAAACCAGGATGGTCCGGAAGAATATGGTTTCCGGGGAAATGCACAAAACCTGGACCTGAATCGTGACTTCATCAAAATGGATTCGAAGAACATGCATACCTTTGCGAAGATCTATCATGGATTGGATCCGGATGTATTTGTTGATACCCATGTTTCCAATGGCGCGGATTACCAATATACGCTTACATTGATCCATTCTATGAAAGAGCGCATGGCACCCGGGATGTATCAGCTCTTCTCCCAAAAGTATATTCCGAATCTCACGGAAACCTTGAAAAAGAAAGGCTGGGATTGGTCACCGTACGTTGAAACAAAAGGAGAAACTCCGGAATCAGGAATCCAGGCTTTCAATGATTTGCCACGTTATGCTCAGGGTTACGGAACACTTTTTAATGCATTGAGTATTACAGTTGAAACCCACATGTTGAAACCTTTTCCGAAACGCGTTCAGGCAACAAAGGATTATTTGGATTTTTTATTTCATTGGAGCCAATCGGCAGCTCAGGGAATCGAAGGAGCAAGAGAACAGGCGAAACTTGCGAATCAACATGCTGTATCCGGCACATTCAAATTCAATTATCAGTTGACGGAGCAAAAAGACTCCATGTTGTTTAAAGGATACGATTTCGGATACAAACCAAGTGAAATTTCGGGAAAAAACCGCTTGTTCTATGATCGTTCAAAACCATATGCAAAGTATATCCCGTACTATAAAACCTATCAATCTCACGATTCAGTGCAAATTCCGAAGGGATATATTGTTTCCAGGGAAGTGCATGCAGTGATTGAACGCTTAAAAGCAAATGGGATCCAATTCACTGAAATAGACAGCAGTTTCACAAAAAAGGTGCATACTATCCGGATTTTAGACTTTGAATCCGGGACCAAACCGTATGAAGGACATTACCTTCACCGGAAAACCAAAAGTGTGGAACAGGAAGATGAAGTACGGATTCCGGAAGGAAGTATCTGGATTCCGTGTGACCAGGATAAGTTGAATTTCATTGTTAGCGTTTTAGAGCCGCGTTGCGAAGATTCCTATTTCGCCTGGAACCTGTTGGACAGTTACATCCAGGAAAAGGAATACTTTTCTGCATATGTCTTTGAAGACGAAGCGGCACAGTTTCTGAAAGAGAATCCAAGCCTTCGTGAATTATTGGAAAAGAAGAAAGCAAGCTATCCCGAATTTGCTAAAAGTGCAGAAGCTCAGCTTTTCTTTGTCTATCAGAATAGTCAACGCTTTGAAAAAAAGACTTTTAATCGACTTCCGATTTATAAAGTGTACTGATCAGCATTACAAGTTTTGACAGCAAAAGAAGGTATTTGTCCCGAAAATGTCACAAAACCGATATAGCCTCGGATACCTGATTGGACTATCTTTACAGTCCTATACTGATTATAAAAATGAAAAAACTGATTCTCTCCGGTTTCCTGGGATTGCTAGCGATGACTTCTTTCGCACAGGATACCACCTGGGTCCAAACCTATACGTTTGATACCATCGTTACACGAAGAGCTGAATTCCAATTCCCGGCAAGTTTGGATACGAAGCGCTTTGAAAAAGTACTGATGTACTATAAGTTGAAATGTTCTCCTTTGACAACCTGGGATCAATACAATTGCGGAGAATGGGATTACCTGACGTACACTCGTATTTTCGATCACACCGGAGTTTTTGATTCTGTAAAAGTGGACGGACCTCACTATCGCGTAAATACGCTAAGCCCGGCATCTTATGCTTACGCAAATGCACCTTATTACGATCAACGCTGGAAGCAAATTCAAAACCGTACTGCGATTACACCAACAGTTTATCCGATTTCCGGATCAGGAACTGCTCCGCTAACATTGGTAAGTGCAAACGGAAACGGAAAGACACTTCAATGGATCATTCCGGCGGGTGAATTAGCAACGAGTGGAGTTGTTGCAGGGGATATCCAGGGAATACAGTTGAATTTATTGAATGCTTTAAGTTCTTTGCAGGGCGTCAAGATTCGAATTAAATCTACATCCGCTTCTTCGTTATCTGTACTGGAAACTACCGGTTTTACAACCGTTTATGACAATAATTGGAACGGATTGACAACGGGTGCAAATACAATTAATTTCTCTGCTCCGTTTACATACGACGGAACTTCCAACTTAGTCATTGAAGTTTCTTTTGCTGATGCAAGACAAGGCCTTACTCAGGTTGACATGGATATGATCACAGCTGCAACGGCAACAAATACCTTGTCTTTTGACAATTCCAATGGTGTTTTTACAGCAAACGGAACAAATTATGCTGAAATTAACCTGAATAACGTGAACCTCGGTGCAGATATAACTGTTGCTTTCTGGGCAAAAGGAAACGGAAACAGTGGAATTGCAACTTATTTATTTGAAGCCGTAGATTCTGAAAATAACCGTGTATTGAATCTTCACATGCCTTGGTCGGATAATACCTTTTACTGGGATGCGGGAGCGTCCGGATCAACTTATGATCGGATTTCCAAAGCAGCATCTGCAACGGATATTGACAATGTTTGGCATCACTGGGCTTTTGTGAAGAAAGCAAGCACCGGGGAAATGTTCATTTTCCGCGATGGGGTCCAATGGCATACAGGAACAAACAAAAACCTTCCGGTTGGAGTTATATCCCGTTTTGTTTTAGGAGCAAGCCAAACGTATAATGGAAACTGGAAAGGTTCAATTGATGAATTTACTGTTTGGTCAACTGCTTTGGATGCAGCAACTGTTTTGGCATGGAAGGATAAGAAAATAAACAATACACATCCAAATTACGGTGATCTGGAAGTGTATTATGATTTTGACGGACAATTGGCAATGGTGGACCGTTCTGGTCACAACCGTTTGGGAATGTGCTCTGACCTGGCTATGGTTCAAACGAACCAACCGATTGTAGCAGGTGTGGAATCGATGAATGGAATGCCTGAAGCTGCATTGATTCAGGGAGTAATGGCTCCGGCGATTACCGATTCTGTTTTGGTAGCGCTTGCTCCGACTCCGAGTGTAGTGTTTGAATACCAAACAGTCCCGCACACTTTCCACACCATCAATAATCTATTGACATACGCATCCGGGACGATCGATACCTTAAATTCTGCTGGAGGAACAATTTCTTCAGGACCAGGCACTATTGATCAGACGTTGACGAACGATACGATTTCATACTACCAAGTTCCGTTTGAGCTTGTAAACGATGTAGAAATTGGGCGTTACATTACACCGTATGGAATTGGGTTTGATTTGGGGCCACAGGGATTTACCTGGATTTACGATGTAACGGATTACCAGAAATACCTTCACGGAATGGTTGATTTGGCCGCACACAACACACAGGAATTATTGGATTTGAAATTTGCATTTATTGAAGGAATTCCTCCGCGTGATGTACACGATATCAAACCTATCTGGAACAACTGGACAAGTTATAACTATGGGCAAATGGCAAGTGATGCTGTGTTACAGGCAACTCCGGTTGTACTTTCAGACACATCCGAAATGTTCAGTGTAAGAACAAGATTGACAGGGCATGGTCATTACGGTAGTGGTAATTGCTGTGAATGGCAGGATAAAGAACATCGTATTTTGGTAGATGGTGTGCAGCGTGCAGCATGGCATATCTGGAGACCGGATGCTTGTGGTGAAAATCCGAATATCGCGCAAGGCGGAACCTGGCCGTATGCACGTGAAGGATGGTGCCCCGGAGATATGGTAACAGATTTCAGTCATGAAATTACACCTTATGTAACACCCGGAGATACCGTTTACCTGGATTATGATATAGAAGATGCTCCTGTGAATGATCCTGACCAGGTTGGAGGTAACTATGTTGCTTCTTTTGATCTGGTGTCTTATTCTGCAGAGAACTTCCAGTATGATGCTGCAATTTTAGATGTATTGAATCCGAATAACTACGAGTATTACAGCAAATGGAACCCAACATGCTCGAATCCGCGTGTGATCCTTCAAAACAACGGAGCACTGCCATTAACATCTTGTAAAATCCGGGTTTGGGTTACCTATGGTAATTTTGTCGACTATGTCTGGACCGGGAACTTAGGATTCCTTCAGAAAGAAATTGTAGAGATTCCGATTGCAAACCAAAATTTCTGGTTCGGTGCAAATCCGGCAAATGGATTCTATGCACGCGTGATTGAGATTTCGGGGTCTAATACATTGGATGAGTACCATCAGAATGACGAGTTTAAAACAAAATACACAGCTCCTGAAGTCATCAACGGACCGTTCTTTGTTTGGATGACAACGAACAACAAAGCGAGTGAAAACAAATGGCGACTGGTTGATCAGAATGGAGGAATTATTTTCCAAAGAACATCATTGACAAACACAACAGACTATAAGGATACCTTTAATTTGGCTCCGGGATGTTATTCCTTGATTTTGGAAGATAGTGATGATGACGGAATCGGTTTCTGGTACTCTGCCCAGGTAGAAGGAGAAACAACCGGTGGATTCCGTGTGCGAAAAGTGGGTGGTTCTATGATGGAAATTTTCCCGGCAGACTTCGGATCTTATCACCGGTATGATTTTTCAGTTGGTTTTGCTTTAGGCCTGGAAGAAGAGGTAAAGGACAATGAATTACTTGTTTTCCCGAATCCTTCTGCTGATAAAATCCGTGTGGAATTGGTTGGTAACGTTGGAAACAATGCAAAAATAGAAGTGATTGATATGAATGGCCGGGTGGTGAAGCACCAATCGGTTAACGGTAATAATCAAACATACGCTGCGGATTTCCAGGTGAGTGATTTACAGAATGGATATTATATGGTCCGTGTTAGCGGGGATAATGGTTCTGAAACGACACCGTTTATTAAGCATTAAAAAGATTTCAAAAAACAAAAACGCGATTCAATGAATGGATCGCGTTTTTTATTGAGATGAAAAGGTTATTTATTTGAATGCAGAAGCTATTTTACTGAAACCATAAGGTAATACACCTAGTCCAAGTCCGTAAAGCACATTGGTAAGATTTCCAAGATCCACTTGTCCTGTACCGGTAAAGGATTTGTAGAAATAGAACGTGGTAATACAACACGCCAGACCAATGGATACGATTCCGCAAATAAACACGATCAATCTGCTGGTACTTTGTTCCTTTTGATTATCTGTAGCGCTGGTATCATTCCCTGTTGCCGGTGGGTCTAAAGCAGCTGAGATTTGTCCCGGATCAGTCTGTGAATTATTTTTAATCACATCTGCTTTTGTTTCCAGTGTTTTAGCAGCCAAAGCAGCTGCGGCCTTTTTCTTCTCGGCAACAGCTTCCTTGTCGATCAAAATGTCCTTCAGCTTTACACCGTCTTTTCTTAATTTCAGGAAGATAATGGATACGGTGAAGATAAAAAAGACAACAGGCAAGAAGGTAATAATGTCCTGAACCGTTTTGCTTGCAGCTACAGGTGTTGTTGTAGCAACCGTTTTTAGTCCCATTTTAACAACAGCGGTATCCTTCACAGGTTTGGCCTGAGTTTGCAGTGCATTTAAAACTGTTTTGTTACTTCGTTCGATGATCCTGCTAACAGCAGCTGAATCTAAAGGTTGAGCTGAACACAGCGTGTTTACCGGCATGAGAGCCAATAAGGCATAAAAGATGTAGTATTTCATAAATAGTGATTTTCGTCAAATGTAGTATTAAAAACGAAACTACAATGAAAATCCGGCTATTTGATCTAACTAATTCTTCAAAGAGTAAATTGCTGAATTTCCCGGTATAAACGATTCGTAGGAAGCCCCATGACATTTGTATATGTGCCTTCCATTCGCTTCACAGCAACGTATCCGATCCATTCCTGGACGCCGTAAGAGCCGGCTTTATCAAAGGGCATGTATTTTTCAATGTAGTACTTTATTTCGTCTTCAGACAAGCTTTCGAATTCTACTTCAGTCCGTTCAGAAAACGAAGTATTTTTTGTTTTCGATCCGATAAAAACTCCGGTTATAACGGTATGTTTTTGACCGGATAACTTGGAGAGCATTTGTCGGGCATCTTCATAATCGAACGGTTTTCCCAGGATCTTTCCATTGAGTATGACAACGGTATCCGCGCAAATAACGGCTTCATCATCCGCTAGGTCGGGGATAAGAGCTTCTGCTTTTACTTTTGCCAGGTATTCCGGAACCTCTTCAGCCGGAAGTGCATCCGGATAGATTTCTTCCGTATCTTTTACACGAACTTCAAATTCAACACCAATTCCGGCCAGAAGTTCTTTTCTTCGGGGAGATTGTGATCCGAGGACCCATTTCATTTTTCTCATAGGAAATACCAGTAAAAAGGCATGCAGCAGCCGATCAGCATGGTTATTTTTAAAATCAGATCGATTTGTTTCAATCGGTTCCGTTCCGGTTTATTCAATAAAAGAATACAGCAAACCAGGAGTAAGCCGTAAATAACAAATGAAGGAGCCATTACACGAATAAATGTGTGCTTGAAAACTACGTATCCTTCAATTAAGAACGGAAGAGAAACTCCGATAATTGCCACTAAACAAACCAATGAGATCCAGCGTGCTCTGTTGATACCCAAAACAATCGGAATTGTTTTCGCTTTCAATAACTGATCCCCTTCCACATCTTCCATGTCTTTTACGATTTCACGCACCAGGTTCAAACAGGAGGCAAAAAAAGCGAGCGCAACAACAAAGAAAATCTTCAGGTTCAGCTGTGAGATCCAGTTTGCACCTTCTTTAAAATCGCTCATAAAATTGGTGCTGTGGAATGGTGTGGTCAATCCTAAAAAGTGAATTCCGCATAATAATGGGACCAAACCGGTTAAAGCAGCAATAAATATGTTCCCAATCAGGAATCTTCGCTTAAAATACATGGAATAGAACCATAAAATGTTGATGCTCAGTAAATGAATAAAAACATACCAGAATGTTTCATATGCCCATGTTAAATAGCAGGCAATGGAAAATGCAACAAAGTTCAGTGTCCAATGAGAAACAATGGCCCATCTCGGTTTGATGTATTTCCCGATAATGAGTTTGTCGGGTTTGTTGATACGATCTGCCTTTACGTCAAAATAGTCATTGATGATGTTTCCTGCCGCTGCGATCAAAACCGTTGAGAAGACCAATAAAAAATAATCAAGCGACTCATTCGGGTGGGATCTTTTCAGCAACACATCTTCCGAAAAATAGGGAATAAAGAATACACGGATCCCATACATTGTCAGGATAATGACAAGCAAGTTGATCGGCCGTACGAGTCGAAAGAAATGCATTATTTCACAATCTTGTATTCAGTTCTACGATTTTCCTGGTGAGCCTTTTCTTTCTCACTTTCCTTACTCATTTTCGCAATTACTTCATCTGTGAAGATCGGCATGGTTTCACCATAACCTTTTGAAGACAAGCGGGAAGCGTCAATTCCTTGCTGGATCAGGTAGTCTTTTACCGACTTCGCACGCGCATCGGATAATTTTAAGTTATCTGCAGCATCACCACGTGTATCGGTATGTCCCCCGATTTCAATTTTTGTAGCCGGATTTGCTTTTAACAGATCCCGTAATTTATTCAATTCAACAAACGATTCAGGACGTAATGTTGCTTTATTCAGATCAAAGAACACATTTTTCAAGGCTGTTGGAGTACCTGAAGCTGTTAATGGGATCATTGGAACATCCATGTGGAAGGATTCCTGGTTGTCTGCGATGGTCATGTTAAAGTTCTGTGAGAAGAACGTGTATCCCGGATAGCTTACTGATAAGGCGTATTCTTCGTTTAGTGGAAGTGAAACGGTAAATGTCCCGTTTACCTGGTCAGCTTCCGATTTAATCACCTCAACACCTGTTTTGATATTGATCAAAGAGAATTTGCCCGGAAGTGGCTTCTTCGTAATTGCATCGAACACCAATCCGTCAAAATACAAGGTTTTCACAGGACGAAATTTCTCAGGCATAATGAAATAATAAATATCGAGGTCACCGAATCCGCCTTCACGATCAGAAGCAAAGAATGCGATTTCACCGTCAGCACTTACAAGCAGGGAGTTTTCATCAGCGCTTGTGTTGATCGGATACCCCAGGTTTTCCGGTTTGCTCCATTCACCTTTATCGTTTATACGGGATACGAAAATGTCCAATCCGCCCATTCCGGGATGTCCCTGAGATGAGAAATACAATGTTTTTCCATCCGGGTGAATTAAAACGGATTCTTCCATGTAAAGAGTG
Source organism: uncultured Flavobacteriales bacterium (assembly GCA_946480815.1). The sequence goes on along the minus strand of CAMLLB010000004.1, from coordinate 52,925 downwards.
TTGATCGTATTTGGCAAACGAACCGGTGTATCCCATGAACCGTCATCTTTCAAAGTCGAGTAATAAATATCCGAATCCGGTCTTCCATTGCGGGTCATTACTTTTCGCACGAAATACAGTGTTTTTCCATCGGCAGATAAAGAAGGCTGCGATTCCCAGTTTCCGGTATTGATAGCACCAGGCAGGTTTACAGGATCAATCCATTGATTTCCCAGTCGCTTGGTATAGAATAAGTCACAACTTCCTCTTCCTTTTCTGTTCTCTCCATAATTTGTTCCGCTTTCATCCGAACAAGCCACAAAAATCAGGTTCCGTCCATCAGCACTGATAGTAGGAGCCCCCTCGTTATTTACCGTATTGATATTTTTTGGCATTGGAACAGCTTGTTCCCAGGTATTGAATGTGCTTAAATTTGAAACATAAAAATCCTCCTGTTTCTGAAACGGGCCATTTACACGTTTGTCATCGATTAAACGAGTGAACAGTAAGGTCTTACCATCAACGGTAATTGTTGGAAAATATTCCGGATCTTTTGTGTTGACACCGGGTCCCAGATTCACCGGTTTGAATTGTGTTGGATTCTTCATTGCTTCAAGTGCAAAATTGCAATCGTTGATCAGCTGTTTTGCCAATGCAATATTATCCGGATGTGCACCCTTTGTTTGGGTAAAAGTTGTCAGGTTCTTTATTGCATTATCGTATTCACCGACGCTGTATTCCAGTGTTCCAAGGTAGAAATAAGTTGCTCCGCCTGAAGTTGGATTGGGATTGATTTTCAATGCTTTCCGGTAATGTTCAATAGCTTTATAGGGTTGATTTAATTCCTCATAGATTTCAGCTTCTACCATATGAACTTCCCAAAAATTGGAATCTTTTTCGAGTGCTTTATCCAAAAGTGCTAATCCACCGGCATAATTCGGTCCGTGTGTTCTGGGATCGATGGATTTGCCAGGTTCAGCTCTTCCTTGCTCAAACAAGGCGATTGCTTTTTTATTTTTGGAAGAGTAGGTCATTTGAGCTGTAGAGCAAGAAGCTGTAGCTAAAATGAATAAAGCCATTAAAAGGTTTTTCATGCTTATGGTATTTCTAAGTATTTGTGAGTCTGTAACGAGATCTTCCATTTCGGATGATTTTTCACATACTCAATAATTGTTGGCAATAATTGTTCCCTTTTTGACCATTCCGGTTGCAAGTAAAGCACACAGTTTTCATTCACTTGTTTTGAATGACCTTCTGCCCATGCCAAATCTGATTTATGAAAGATAACAATTTTTAATTCAGAAGCTTTCGCATAAGCTTCTTCTACCGGTGCTTTAAATTTTTTCGGGGAGAATGTATACCAATCTACTTCTCCAATCAATTCACTGGTCCCGGATGTTTCAATCGCAACGTATTTGCCAATGGAATGAAGGGCATCAACCAAAGCAGTCAGGTCATACATTGCGGGTTCTCCGCCGGTAATAACGACTAATTCTCCCGGATATTGGGAAACAATATTTTTTAATTCTTCGACACTCATTTTAGGATGGATATCCGCATCCCAGGATTCCTTCACATCGCACCAAATACAGCCAACATCACATCCGCCCAGTCTGATGAAATATGCTGAAGTCCCTGTATATTTTCCTTCACCCTGTAAGGTATAGAAATGTTCCATTACCGGGTACAAAGTAGAACTGTATTGTGTCATGTCCCAAAGTTAATTACTAATTCCGAATTCAAAATGCAAATGCAGAGCCAAGAGTCAAGATTTATGGAGTCATGACTGAAGTTATTAAAAAGTTTTGTCATGGCTCTTGTCTCTAAAAGTCCCGACTCTAAGAAAGGATTTCCAAATCACTGATCTCGTTGATATTTAGAATGATGGTGCCGTTGTCATCTGCACTGAAGTTCTTTTTGAATTTTACCCCGGTTGCCCACTGATGTTCCGCATAAGAATGTTTCCGGATAACCATTTGGGAATAGGTTTCATCAAAGGCTTCGATAAGGATAAGCAGTTCAGCCAGTTTTCCCCTGATTTCGGATAAAGAGAGATCATATAAAGGAGAATCGTCATTAATGACATGAACAAGTGTCCAGGTAAGTGGAAAATAGCGTACAAAATCTACCTCCAACGGAAGGGTATAGTACTTGCGCATCACAGCGTGAGATTCTGAATCGTCATCTACCATTGAAAGCAGGACGTGAACTTTGGTATTTAGAAGCACACTGTTCCGCTGGTTTACAATTTTAAACATCAGGGCCATTTTATCCTTGTGGGGAGTGATGATGACATTGTGTGAAAATGCAATCTTGGTAGATGGCCTGGAGAAACGTCCGTAAATCAAACCGGTTGCGATTGCGAAAGCAATTAAACCTACAAAGGCTTCCATTGCGGCAATGAATGAAGTTAAATTTCCTTTAGGGGCAATTGCACCGTAACCTACAGTAGTAAAAGTTTGAGCACTGAAATAATAGGCGGCTACAAATTCATTTTGTTTTGGATTGATCCCATGGAGGTATTCTGTTCCGATCAAGCAATAAATTCCTGCAAAGAAGAGGTTGGCAACCAGGAAACTGCCTACTAGAAAAAAACCGAATTTCCAGGCGTTCAGGTCGACTAAATACTTGTAAAAATCTTTGAGCATACGGACTGTTCCGATGCGTTTGATATTGTAAGATCCGTCTTCGTTCAGGAAGCGTTTGACGGATTTCTGATAGGCTGTACCCAAACCCGGGTCTTGTGATTCGTATTGTTTGAATTTGCGTTGTTTGTCCATTTGGCTCTATTCGAATAATAACTTGAAGGTAATGAATCTAAGTGATTGAAAGATATAACCTATTAAATTTGTTTATTTAAGTGACGATCCTGCTTTTTCTTTTTCCCCACGAAAAAAATGCGATTCATTTATACGATATTCGTGCAAGGCCTAAATAAAAAAATCCCGACTCGTGTATGAATCGGGACTTTGTAGTATTAATTAGAGCGATTACGCTGTAACTCCTAAAATTTCCGCCATTTTCGAACCGATGTGAGCAGGAGAATCAACTACATGGATTCCACACTCACGCATGATACGTTTTTTAGCTTCTGCTGTGTCATCATCACCACCAACGATTGCGCCTGCGTGACCCATTGTACGTCCTTTTGGTGCTGTTTCACCAGCGATAAATCCAACTACCGGTTTTGTACCGTTTTCTTTGATCCAGCGAGCAGCAATTGCTTCAAGGCTACCACCGATCTCACCAATCATAACGATTCCTTCTGTTTCCGGATCATTCATAAGCAATTCAACAGCTTCTTTTGTTGTTGTCCCGATGATCGGATCTCCACCGATACCGATTGCAGTTGTAATTCCCAATCCGGCTTTAGCAACCTGGTCAGCTGCTTCGTATGTTAACGTTCCTGATTTGGAAACAATACCGATTTTTCCTTTTTTGAAAACGAATCCGGGCATAATACCAACTTTCGCTTCACCTGCAGTAATTACTCCAGGACAGTTTGGTCCGATCAAACGAGCACCTGTACCTTTCAGGTATTCTTTTGCTTTCACCATGTCATTTACCGGAATTCCTTCCGTGATACAAACGATCACTTTGATCCCAGCGTTTGCTGCCTCCATAATTGCATCTGCTGCGAATGCCGGTGGAACGAAAATAATAGAAACATCAGCACCAGTTTTAGCTACTGCATCAGCAACTGTATTGAAAACCGGACGATCCAGGTGAAATGCACCTCCTTTTCCCGGAGTAACACCACCAACAACGTTTGTTCCATAATCAATCATCTGACCTGCATGGAAAGTACCTTCACTTCCTGTGAATCCCTGTACAATTACTTTAGAGTTTTTATTAACTAGAACACTCATGTTTGAGAATTTAGATTTCGTTTTTAAAATGCGATTCAAAAGTAGCGGTTTCTTTTCGTTTTAACAATGTTTTGAGTGATTTTATATTACCAAATACAGCTTTTTTTACCGATTTTTGAAAACAGGTGAAAATGAGCTTTTTAGAGTTGTCCGGACTTGTTTTTTTAAGCGGTTAATTCCAGAGAAATGTTATTTTTAAGTATTGAAACGCATAAACGTTTTGAGATTAAAAGACAATAAATCACTAATTATCCTGTTAATCAGTCATTAAAATAGAATTTATGAAAACCTCTATAACACTATTATCTCTGTTAATCACCGGAATTAGTTTCTCTCAGCAAAAAGATTCGGTAAAGACCAGTTATCCGCGGTTTATTGTAAAAATGACACACGGAATGACCAATGGCAGTGAGATTGACTTTACGAATGCGGAATGGCAACGTATGACACCCGGATTCGATATTCCCGATTCACTTACCAACTTGTTAAACGGAACGGATTATAACCCGGATGTTCATACGACTTCAGCTAATCAATATTACATGTTCTCGTTTTCTTTGGTCAATGGGGCGGATAAACAAGCCGGAAGAAAATTCCTCGCAACGACTACGTTTCATTTGGGGTACGGCCCTGAATTATCAGCAAGGAAGAGTTGGTATCATGAAGACAGACAGGTAATAGATACCTTAACTTCTAACCAAACCGGGCAGGAATTCTATATCTACGGGAACCGAAATCAAACAATTGAAAAATCATACTATTCCCGAAGTATTGTTTTTGGGCTCGGCGAGCACATTGCCACGAATCCCGATCGTTTATTCCAATTTGAAACAGGATTGGACGTATTGTGCATGATTAGTATCACCAGCGAAGTAAGCGCATCTTATTTGGATAGTTACCTGGTGGAAGGAGCACCATCGGATGGAGGATATACTTATCAGCAACCCGTATTGGATGAACCGCGGGCAGAATCTTTTTCAGGGAATACGATAGCCGGTTTAATTATGCGGGTGCCGCTCGACATGAGTTTTAAATTGTCCAGGAAAAGTCCGGTAGCAAGCAGAATGCGCATAGGGTGGGAGTTAAACCCGGGATTGTCTATGCAATTTGTAAAAGGAAAAATCAATAATGATTTCAGTATCAGTGGCGGAATGAATTTCCGTTTTGCTTTCTAGAAATTAAACTATCTGAATAAAGTCCTCAATCAGCAAGGGTTGCGGTTTTAATATACTTTTTCAATCGTTATTTCGAAAACAAGTGTTGAATTGGCAGGGATTTTATCCAGTGCATCATCACCATATCCCAATTGCGGAGGAACAACCATGCGTAATTTTGTTCCTGAAACATGGTTCAATAACCCTAATTGAAATCCACCGATCAGCCCCTTTAGATTGGATTGAAGTGGCTTCTTCGGCTCTGTTTGATCAAATCGATATCCATTGGTAAGCTTTCCTGTATATTCCAATTCCACTTCACTTCCGGATTGAATTTTTTCCGTTCCGGTGCCTTTTTCCAAAACTTCAACAATCAAACCACCATCCAGGACTTCGTAATTCCAATGATGTCTTTTGGCATATTCTTCCGCTTTTGAAATGAAGCCGTTTTTTTCTTCTTCCGAATACGTATTACAACTTAGAACGATCAGCCCGGTAAGTAAAATAAAAAATAGATTGCGCATATTAATATCTGACAGGAGTTACTTCATAGCCCTTTTTTCGGAGTAATTCAATGATACCGTTTGGTCCACCCAAATGTCCGGCACCAACTGCGAAAAAGCAGGCTTTGGTTTTCATCAATTCTTCCATTTTAGGGATCCAGTTGTGATTTCTTTTGTCGAGGAGTTCTTCTGCAGAACTACCCAGTTCATCACTTTCAAGGATTAATTTGGCGAGGCTTTCAAGATCTTGTTTGTGATAATATGTCACCATTTTTTTAAAATTATCTTCGCCTTCATGCGGATTTCGTACCGCTTCCATGATGAAGTTTGCCATTTCTTCAGCAGGAATTTTATCGAAAATCGAAATTTGATATTCTACAGTTTCCAGGCCGGTAACCGGAATTTTGTCTTGTTGGGCTTTAGACTCGATTTCCATATCGACCATGCGGATCTTTCCGGTAATCATTTTTTGAAAACTAAGCTGCATCAAGGTGAATGGTTTTCTTTTCTCAAAGCCCTTTTCAAACTGTGATGGGGTAAGACCCAATAAATCAGCACCCCAGTTCAGAACCGAATCTTTTTGTTGTGGAGTAAAAATATCGAAACAGGAACCTGAATCAAGCATCATCAACTTCATGGCCGAATTTTGATCCGAAAGATTCGCGATTTCCAGTATTATTTCGTCCGATTTGGAAATGATCTTATCCAATTTTCCCGGAAAATAATACAATGAATCAGGGATCATGTGAATTGTTCCGAACAGGTAAGAAACTTTCTTGTCTTTTCCTTTTACCTGGTACAACAGCGAATTGTTTTGTCCGAAAACAAGGCCTGAAATGAATAAAAAGATCCAGGTAAGAAAACGCATATTATTTTTCCAATGTTAATTCGGCCAGGTAATGATCGTCTTCTTCCAACACGCGAATAGCTTTTAAACCAACTTTTTTAGCAGCCTGGAATAAATTGTCAAAATCCACGTACAGCCAGTCAAACCAAGGGCCTTTTTGCTTTTTGTATTTCATTTGAAAACGGAAGTTTCCGTAGTATTCCGTATTCAGGTCTACCCAAAGCGCTCCGTCTTCATCTTCATACAACGAATGAATATCCGAAGAATCACAAAGGATCTTTCCGCCCGGATTTAACAGCGATTTTGCGTGCTCCAATGTTTTTTCCAGGTTGGATAATTTTCCTGCAATCCCGATTCCATTCATTAACATGAGAATGGTATCGTATTTTCGATCTTTTAACGAGAAGAAATTGATTCGTTCTGCATTCAGATCATTGCTTTTCAAATATTCAACTGCTCCTTCTGAAATATCGATGCAATCTACTTTGAATCCAAGGTCCTGCAGATAAGTAGCATGAATTCCAGCCCCGGCCCCTACGTCCAAAACATGTCCGCGCGCAAGAGAAAGCGCTTTTTGTTCGATCGGAGGCATTTCATCGTATTTTCTGAAAAGTACTTCCAAAGGAATGATATCGTCTTCACAAATGTCGGAGGAAACAATGATGTCTTCCGGACGTCGTTTGTCTGCGTATTCTTTGATGGCGGCACCGATCGGATCGCCGTATTTTTTTTCGTTCATTTTTCTAGACTGAAGACTTAAGACAATAGACTCAAGACAATGACAGCAAATCTGTCTTTTAGTCTTTGGTCTTGTGTCTTATAGTCTATATTAATATTCGTATTCTTCGTAGCCTGATAAATCGTCCTCGTCGTAACCGTCTCCGAAGTCTTCATCAAAATCATTGAAATCTTCATCTTCTTCATCACCAAAAAATGCATCATCCTGAACCATTTTCGAATCTTCTGGAGGAGCAGTTCCAACTGCTAATGCAATTTTAGGTTTGTCTAAGGTTTCTTCTGTGCGTTCCTGTAATTCAATTAAAAAGATCCACATTCTAAGAAAATCGTAAACAAGAATGATCTTTTGATCGGGTGCTTCCATGAAATCGCTAAGCTTAGCTTCAGACATGACACTTGTAATTTCCGGATCTTCATCGGAATAGCTCATGTCCATCAAACTGATCTCATGACCTTTATCCCACTCATCGTTTGACATAAAGAATGAACCAATTTCTTTCCCTTCAAAATTGAAGGAATTCAATATAACCCGGTAGAAAGATTCAAAGTTGTCATTTTCATTAATGAGAATATCTCTAAATATTTCCTGATCTTTTTCAGAATCTAATAACACGCGAAATTTTAGCGCACCCATGCAGTTGTTTTTTTACAAAGATAAGTTTTAATGCAGAATTAAGAATGCAGGGACAATTTTGCTCTTCATTTTACATTCTGAATTCTTAATTGGCTTTCAGGCCGAGTTCTTCACCGATCTGCAGCATCAAATTCCTGGCCGTTTCAAAGTCGTTCGGGATTTCTCCTTCTAAGATAGCTTCTTTTATTCTGTTTTTGATAATGCCGATTTCGCCTGAAGGGCCAATATTGAAGGTCGACATAATTAATTCACCGGAGATCGGTGGTTGAAAATTACGCACGTGATCTTTTTCTTCCACGGCTTTCAACTTTTCAACGACCAATTCGAAATTTCGTTTGTATTTCTTGACTTTGAATTCGTTTTTGGAGGTGATATCCGCATTACATAAGGTCATCAGATCGTCAATATCGTCACCGGCTTCGAAGAGTAAGCGCCTTACTGCTGAATCTGTAACATTGCTTTTTACCAAGGCAATAGGCCTTAAATGAAGTCGAACCAATTTTTGAACATATTTCATCTTCATATCCAGGGGAAGTCTCAATCGTGCAAATATCTTCGGGACCATTCGTGCACCCAATTCCTCATGCCCATGAAACGTCCAGCCAACTTGTGCATCAAATCGTTTGGTAGGAGGTTTTGCGATATCGTGCAGGATTGCGCTCCATCTCAACCACAAATTATCGGAATGAAGTGCCACGTTGTCCAATACTTCCAGCGTATGATAAAAATTGTCCTTATGGCTTTTCCCGTCTCGCGTTTCCACCCCATGCAATGCAATCATTTCAGGAAAGAACTGATGAAGTAATTTGGTGGAATTCAATAATTCAAATCCACGGGACGGTTTTTTTGCCAGGATAATTTTATTTAGCTCGTCCATAATACGCTCTTTGGAAATAATTTCCAATCGGGATGCATTGTCCAGGATGGATTTCAGGCTATTGATTTCGATCTGAAAATCCAATTGCGTTGCAAATCGAATTGCACGCATCATGCGCAATGGATCGTCGGAGTAAGTTGTATCGGGATCGAGTGGTGTTCGAAGGATTCCTTTTTCAAGGTCAGCCAATCCATTGAAGGGATCGACCAGATTTCCGAACGTTGCTTCACGCAAATCGAGAGCAAGCGCATTGATGGTGAAATCACGTCTTTTTTGGTCGTCACTCAGAGTTCCGTCTTCCACAATCGGTTTCCTGGAATCCCGTTGGTAGGATTCTTTTCGTGCTCCCACAAATTCCACGTCCAAGTCCTTATAGTTGAATTGAGCTGTCCCAAAATTCTTAAAGAGATTGACTTTTTTTACACGTAACTTTTCTCCGGCAGCCTGGGCCAATTCCATTCCATTTCCAACAACAACGATGTCGATGTCTTTTGAAGGCCGATCCAATAATAAGTCCCGCACAAATCCACCGATCACATATGCCTCCAGGCCTTTTTCGGTAATAATTTGAGAAACAACCTTAAAAACAGGGTGTTTGAGTTTGTGTGCGAAATTTTCTGTTTGCATGCGGGGCAAAGTTACTGAATTTCGAGAAATCAGCTTCTGATAACTTGTATGGAACTATCCAGTCCGATTTTTATGATTTGTGATGGTGTGGAAAGTTGTTCGGTTGTCCTTAATTCGAGAATTGCATCAACACGTTCCTTGATTTTGGGATCAATGTTGCTAAAACTGGTGGGAAAAGGCTTCCCCGAAATATTTGCCGAGGTCGAAACAAGTGGTTTGCGAATGCTCCGAATCAGGGAAAGACAAATCGGATCTTTTGTCAAACGGATTCCGACAGAACCGTCCGCCGCTAATACACTTGGTGCTAATCCCTGTGCATTTGGGTATATAATGGTTAGTGGTTTATCGGATAAATCGACCAAATCGTAACACACATCCGGAAACTCCGGAATATATTTTTCAATCATCTGAAAACTATCAGCCAAAAGAATAAAGCTTTTATTTTCCGGTCTTTCCTTGATCTCCAGGATTCGTTGACAAGCCTCGTCATTGGTAGCGTCGCAACCGATTCCCCAAATAGTGTCGGTAGGATAGAGAATTGTTGAACCTGCTTTGAGTTTTTCGATGATTGTTTGATCTAAAATCATTTGAATGTTTTGTGCAAAGTTATTACAGATGACCGATATGGTACTTTTTTGGTGCTTGAAAAGCAAAAAGTTTGTTTAATTTCTTATACCTGTTGATCTGTTCTTCTGTAATTCTAATACAAAGTTCATGCGGGTTGTAATCTAAAGTTATTAAATCAGCATCCCAAAGTTTAACAATATGATCATGAACGGTTGATTTGGAGAATTGAAGAAGTTCGCTCAAGTCTTTGTTTGTGAGTTTTTTATGGATCACAAGTAAATCCATGATTTTTACTCTTCCGGCATGTGAAATGGCTCTTCCTGTTAGGGAAACAGAAATTTGGGTGGGCGTGTAGTCAAGAGGTTTTGAAATTGGCATAATCTGTTTAAAAATTAATTAAATGAAAGACTTTCTTATTTAAGTTAATGAAAAATAGCTCATAGTTCCAAAGCTTTATTGAAAAAAATCAAATTCCCAAATTGGGATGTTCCCAAATTCGGGTGTTCCCAAAGATACGAACAGATTCAAGGTTAACTATCTGTTTATTAACTGGTTGTGTTTTTAACTCCCAAAATTCAATTCCAACTCTTTTTATTAATTTTATCACCCTATCAAATTCCAGTGAAAAAAATATTGATTATTGAAGATGATTCACAAATTAGTTCTCTCGTCCAGAAAGGGCTAGCAGAAGAGAATTTCGAAACGAAAATTGCTAATAGTGGCTTGAAGGGATTGGACGAATTTCATTTCTGGAATCCGGACCTGATTATATTGGATATCATGCTCCCTGGTTTGAATGGACTCCAGGTTTGTTCAAAAATTCGTGAAACAAGCCAGGTCCCCATCTTAATGCTTACGGCTCTTGGTACTCCTGAAAATGTTGCTCTTGGCCTGGATTCCGGGGCAGACGATTATTTACCGAAACCTTTCAAGTTTATTGAGCTGAATGCGCGTGTGAGATCTTTGTTAAGAAGAATTGAAAACCAGGGTTCAAATGCAATGACACTTTTTCATTTTGATGATTTGATTATAGATGACAACAGGAAAACGGTCACGCGGAATGGAAATCTCATTAGTCTTACATCCACTGAATACCGGTTGTTATTACACTTTGTAATGAATCCCCGTAAAGTGTTTTCTCGAATTGATATCTTGGAAGAAGTTTGGGGAGTCGATTTTGAATCCGGGACAAACGTCGTGGACGTTTATGTTAATTACCTCCGTAAAAAACTAACGCAGTTCGGAGGTTCAAAACTGATCCATACGGTGATTGGAATGGGATATGTAATGCGGGAAGAAGAGTGAAAATTCGTGTTCGGATCATATGGTTGTTAAGTAGCACATTTGCTGTTTTGGTATTGCTTTTCAGTACAGTGGTATATGTATTGTCTTCCAATTATGTGTTTAATGATTTTTATGATCGACTCAAAACACATACAAATACTACTATTCGAATAGAATTGGATCATAGGGGAGACAAAGAGTTTGTGAAAGAATTCATAAAGGAATACCTGGAAAAATTGCCCGAAGAAAAAAGTACTATTATAGACTTGGATGAACACAGGAACCCGATTTTGAATACAAAACAAAAAAAGGCGGATTCGGGATTTATTCATAAGATAATTCAATATCAAAGTGCGCAGGAAAGACATGGAAACCTGTTGAAATATGGGAAAACCTATATTTCGAAACAGGGGAAACGGTATGTGGTATATTCTTCCGCACGAAATATGTACTTTACGAAGTATAAAAATTACCTTGGGGGATTACTCATTTCGATGTTTTTCTCGGCCGTTTTTCTGATCATAATGGTTTCCTTGTGGCTTTCCAAACGACTCATTAAGCCGATTAGTGATTTGAGTACGAGTGTTCATACTATCGGAACGGAAAATCTGCATTTTAGAATTGAAAACAAACAAGAAGGAGATGAGTTGGGAGAACTGATCCGGACAATGAACAACATGCTGGATCGCCTGGAGACCAGTTTTGAAACCCAGAATAATTTTATCAGTAACGCATCACACGAATTAAATACTCCCCTGACAAGTATTATTGGACAGGCAGATCTAATGCTGAGCAAAGATAGAAGTATAGAAGAGTACAAAACGGCATTAAATCACATCCTGGAGCACGCAGAGAAATTGAATAAGAAAACGAAAGCTTTATTATTCCTGGCGCAAACCGGTTTTGACGGAAAAAAAATGACCATTGATAGCCTGCGTGTGGATGAACTCATCTTTGAAACGATCGAAACTGTGAATCGCATTATTCCGGGAAACAATATCAAGTTTGACTTTGGAAGTCTTCCCGAGAATTTGGATGCACTGGAAATCAAGGGGAATTCACAATTGCTGCAACTGGCTTTATCAAATGTATTATTGAATGCGACTAAGTATTCAGAAAATCAGGAAGTACGAATTTACTTGACTCACAATAAGGAAACCATTTCAATTCATGTTCAGGATCACGGAATCGGAATTCCACCTCAAGATTTGGGTCATATTTATGATCCTTTTTTCCGGGCTTCGAATACCACTTCTTTTGAGGGGTATGGAATAGGTCTACCACTTACAAGGAACATTATGCGCCAGCATAAAGGTAAAATTATTGTCCATTCGGAAGAAGAAAAAGGTACGCTGGTAAGTCTTGTAATCCCTTATAAATCCTAAAGAAAAGTTAAAATCAAAATTCTAATCCCGTTTTAATCTCCTTCTTATCCTGTCTTTATACCCACACTCTAATTTTGCTCAAAAACAATAGAGATGGGAACAACAATTCTAATACCGACAGACTTTAAAGTTTCATCATTGGAACCACTTAAAGCATTACTCCAGTTTCAACAGGAAGATTCGATCAATGTACTTTTGGTACATGGGATTTATTTGTCCAACTCGATTTCAGATCTGCTCTTCTTTGACCAGAGTGATTTGAAAATGGAGCTGGCAGGAAAGGAATTCCTGAAGAGTTTGCATGATTTGGAAAAAGAGCTAAGTCAAAAAGTTGCTTCGATTCAAATTGTCTTTTTTAGTGGCTTCACTCAAAGTTCGTTTGAGCAATTTACAGAAACCAATCAGGTCAACCGGATTATCATTCCGTATGAATTAAATTTCGACTGGTCACATAAAAAAAGTATGGATGTCATTCCATTCCTGCATAAATCAAAGGTTGAGAAGCAATTGATTGCATGGGATACGAACCAATATTCCAATAAGTCTAATCAAACATATGTTACTGCATTAACATGAGACGAAAATTAGTTCTTTCAGCATGCTTGGCGATCCTCACTTTGAGCTCATTTGGTTACTATGTTTTCAGTCACTCTGCTTATCCGGAAGTAGCCATAGTAGGTGAGTGGAAAGAAGTCTCATGGGTATATGACAGGAATAATGTAGATGAAAAAGTAAAGCAGGAAATTGGGACAGATGAACGAATTGACATTGCCAATCACCTGGTTATTCATGAATTTGAGAACTGGACGTTCAGAAAGGATTACAGGATTAAACTTCATGAACGGAGTGGGAAAGAACACCAGGCAAAATGGCGATTGAAAGATCGGGGGAGAATCCTGACTTTACTCAACGAGGATGGAACAACAGAAGTTTATTCGGTTGAATCCTTAAAGAAAGATGAATTGGTGCTTCACTTTGATACAGATGTGCATGCACGTGGAATCGTGAAGATCACACTCAAAAAAATAAATTAAGGATCGGCCGTGGCTGATCGATGAATTAGCAGTAACAGCGGATTTCAAAATAATTTAAATTAGAATAATATGCTTCGTCGATATAGTAATAGCAGAACATTTAGGGATAACTTGAGATTGGGGATTTTCACTGCACTCATTGCAGGAATGGTGAATGTTGCCTCATTAATTTTATTTTATTCCTTTACCTCCAATTTAACAGGGCATTTTGCCATTTTAGCCCAGGAAATTGCAAATGGTAAGTGGTTCCAGATGCTGGTGGTGTTATTCTGGATTCTCCTGTTCTTTGCAGGAAGCTTCCTATCGAATAACCTGATCATTAACAGCACAAGGAAGAATGCTTTTGTATCTCACAGTATTCCTATGGTACTGGAAATCGGATGCTTTGTTTTTGTGGGAATTTATGGTCAGTTCTTTTATACGGAAACATTGACACAGACAGAGATCTTGGTCTCGGTGCTTTTATTTTCAATGGGGCTTCAAAACGGCTTGACTGCAAGTATTTCCAATTTCCAGATAAAAACAACGCATTTAACCGGATTAACTACTGATTTGGCCATTCATTTATCAATGCTTACCAAGAAAAAGTACCGAATGAACATACAAGTTGTAGAAAAAACAAAGTTGATGGCTGCAATTATTGGATCTTACCTGATTGGAGGGGTATTTTCGGGACTTGTCATTCAATCTATTCAGTTCCGGGTATTTTATTTCATTTCTGTAGCCATGTTGGGCGTTCTCGTGTATGATTTTGTAAAAACATATGTTCCGTTTTTCCTGAATAAGAAGAAACACGATGATACCTTGAAGACCAGATTGGAAAAACTCCAGAGTACGATCAAGAATTCTGCAAATAAAAACGGTGTGTTGGAGAGCAAATAATTATTCCTCTCCGCTAAACTTTTTGTACAAATCAGGTCGGCGGATTCGTGTTCGCTCAATGGCCTGTTGTTCTCTCCATTGCTCAATTTTTCCGAAGTCCCCGGATAAAAGAACGTCCGGGACTTTCCATCCATTAAATTCTGGTGGTCGCGTATAAACAGGAGGTGAAAGCAAATCGTCCTGGAAACTGTCCGTCAATGCAGAAGTTTCATCGTTCATCACACCGGGAATTAATCTCCCGATACTGTCCACCACCACAGCTGCAGCCAATTCACCACCGGTTAAAACGTATGATCCGATTGAAATTTCTTTTGTGATGTAATGTTCGCGAATGCGTTCGTCGACTCCTTTGTAATGGCCGCAAAGAATCATGATATTCTCTTTTAAGCTCCAGGAATTACTGTGTCGTTGCTCCAGTAGTTCTCCATCCGGAGTCATATAAATGATCTCATCATAGTTGCGTTCCGACTTTAGTTTTTCGATCAGTGTGGCAATCGGTTCTATGGCCATAACCATACCGGCACCACCACCATATTGGTAGTCATCGACATTCTTATGCTTATCGGTTGAATACTCGCGGATATTGTGAATGTGAATTTCCAATAGCCCTCGTTCCTGTGCTCGTTTCATCATGGAAACATGGAATGGCCCCTCTAATAATTCCGGAAGAATGGTGAGAATATCGAATCGCATGGCACAAAGTTAGTCAAATTGAAAAAGAGAACCCATTTGCTGATTTGCAAAAATCAAAAACTATTCTTTGCCGCACGATCAAAAGCTATCGCTTTCTCCTCTTCGCTTTGAAGTAAGTGAAAATAGCGACGATCAAAACGACCAGGGTCAAGCCGATCCAAAGCATGGAATTGTTGGATTTGTTTTTCGGGTAGGAACCGGAGACCTTTTTCTGCAGAACTGACTTTTCCGGTTTTTCAGGTTCAGTTTGTTTTTGTTCTTCTTCGATTCTCTTAAGTCCTGCAAAAGCCAATAACTTATCCGGATCTGTTTCTACCTTAGACCAATCAATCCGGTAATTATCCGCATTCGGATCTTCCAGGTACGATTCGTAGGGAACACCGTCTATTTTAGCAACCATACCCATTTTCTGTTCTTCCTCGGTGTAATGTTCACTTGGACTAAGATGTGAATACTTCGCACGTAACCTTTTGACTTGTTCAATTTTTTCATCTGCATCACCTCTGTCAGTCATGTAGTACTTCTTCGCAATTTGATATAGTCCTTTGGCGTGTTCGAAAGAAAGTGTTTCCATATAACAATCTCCAAGCTCGATAAACAAATCTGCCATAATGGGATCCGGTCCTTTGCAAAAGGGGAAACGTTCCTTTAGTTGAATATATAATTGTTCACGAATGGCATTGGAAGCTTCCTGTTTTGGTGTTAATTCCAGAACATTGTGTTCTTTCAGGTAATTCAGGTCTTTATCGAAACCGATCTTTGCCAGCAGGATCTTTACATGGATCCATTCACTTCCTCCATGTGAGTTCGGATTCAGTTTTAAGCCTTTTCGAATGTATTCCAGCGCTTTTTCATTTTCTCCGAGTAATTCATGCGTTGTCCCAAGATTCGCAATAATGCTGTATTCATTGGGATATGCCTTTGCAAGTGCTTCAAAAATGATTTTGGCTTCTTTTACTTTTCCGCCTTTTACAAGGTACAAACCATAATCAGACAGTAACTTGAAATCTTTACTTGTTTGAAGTTCCTTTCCAAGCCGGACCAATTTTCGCTCAATTTTTTTCTGATCGAAATTTTTCTGGAAATTGATCATACTGACTTCCACCTGGTGAAAATGTCCTTTCGAGTCCAATGCATAGTATTCATTGTAACAGGAAAAACCGGTCGTATAGCAGAGCAGAAGAAAAAACGTAACAAGTAAGCGCATGGCATTTTAGTTTGTGTTTTCTGAAAATTACGAAAAAAAGAGCTGGAAATAAGTGAATTGAGTATATTCGTTGGATAATTGATTAAACTGTACAACGAAACCAAAACTGTTCACATGAAATTCATTTTTGCCCTTGCTCTTGCGTGCTGTTTCTCTTCAGGTGATGGAACTGTCTATATCTGTGATTCACCGAATTCTGTTGCATTTCATTATAAACGCGATTGCCGCGGACTCAATAACTGCAAGCACGAAGTGAAAAAGACCTCTGTTTCGGAAGCTGAAAAGTTGGGATTGAAATTGTGTGGTTGGGAAGATTGACAAGGGAGAAAGAGCATTTAACCTCTCATTCTGCTTCTGTTTTTCATTCTGTCCTTCTCGCATTAATGACCACTACAGTCGCAATAATAATCCCGACTCCCAGCCATTGCATACCTGTTACTGTTTCATGCAAAATCAGCTGTGCGGAACAGATCGAAACGGGAATTTCGATGGCCGCCAAAATACCGGCCAATCCCAAACCGGTTTGCGGAATCCCGATATTAAATAGAATAGGAGGGATCACCGTTCCGAAAAGTCCCAGGATTATTCCAAATTGCAGGAAAATCATCCAATCCCAATGTTCCAAGATTTGGATGTTCCAATAGACAATGACTGTGAGCAAACTTCCCACAATCAGCCAAAAACTGCGTACAACGCTGGATAAATGTGTTTCGACATGATTTGAAGCGTGCATGCTGACTGTGTAGGATAATGCCGCCAGTAAACCGTAAACAATTCCTTCAATGGAAATGTGAACGTCTTCTTCGATCAGGTTTGTTGCAAGAACTGTTCCTCCCAAAACGCAAAAACCTCCCACGATCTTAAGCCAATGTGTCACTTTTCGTTTTTGGATCATTTCCCAAACAACGCTCATCCAAATGGATTGCATCAACAATATAATGCCGATAGAAACTGAAATAGTTTGAATGGAAATGTAATAGAAACAACTCGTCAAGCCCATGGAAATTCCGAAAAGAACCAGTTTCGATTTAGATTTCAAACTTGCTTTTACCGGAGTTTTTTTTGCTTTAGCAAATTGCATCAGGATAAAAAGTACAAGCACTCCGACCAATGATTGAAAGAATGTGAGAATACTGGTATGTGCATCCTGGTTATTGGCATATTTCACAATGGTGGCAAGAATTCCATAACTCGCTGCTCCAAATCCCACAAATAACGCACCTTTTAGCTTGCTCATAATCCTGTTTGAGGCCTAAAATTACTCCTTTTTCCGACCCGTGGAACCGATGAAAATTGCTAAAGCGATATAGTTCGAAAATAATTCTAAATTAAAAATGCAAAATTCAAAAAATCAATCTTTGAGCTTTTTATTGTCTTGACTCATGACTCAAAAAGTCTTGACTCTTCTTTTTTCATTCATCCGAACCAAAAACCGCTCAACAGTCACTAAAAACAACTGATCACAAAATAATAATTGATCCATCAATTAATTTGATCTTTGTCTAAAATCAATTCCTATGAAAGCAGGACTACTCATATGTTTGCTCATTTCACTTCAATCTTTTGCCCAGGAAAAAGTGTGGGTGAAAGGCCATATTTCCAATCCGAAAAATGAAGGTGTGACAGACGCTGTGTTGTTTATTTATTCCACAGATTCGACGCTTTTATCGATGGCTGTTTCGGAAAAAGACGGGCAGTTTGAAGCAGATATCATTCCGGTAGATGCTGTTTTCATTCGTGTAACGCACGAAGATTTTACCGAGTTTACCACTTCCATTTTGCCTCTTGCGGAGACAACTGATTTAAACCTGGCATTTCAAAATAAGACCAAAGAAGTGGAAGAGGTAACGGTTTCTGCTACTAAACCAATGATTGAACGAAAACCGGGGATGATGGTTTTAAATGTCGAACAATCCTTAAGTGCAACAGGATCTTCTGCATTTGAGATTCTGGAAAAATCTCCCGGAGTCAGTGTCAGTTCTACGGATAATATCAGTTTAAACGGGAAGAGCGGGATCATTGTTCAAATTGACGGAAAAGCGCAACCAATGTCGGGAACCGATTTGGCAAATTATTTAAGGGGAATCCCTTCGTCGGCGATCGATAAAATAGAATTGATCAGCAATCCTTCTGCAAAATACGATGCTGCAGGTTCTGCCATCATCAATATTCGTTTGAAGAAAGATACCCGTTTGGGAACGAACGGAACAGCAACAGTCAGTTATGGTCAGGGAATCTATCCGAAAGCCGGTGCCGGAATCTCTTTAAACCATCGGAATAAAAAAGTAAACGTATTTGGGTCGTATAATTATGCGTATCGGAAAGGATTCAATCACCTGGTCCTGGAGCGACGTTTTTACCAGCAGGATACTTTTGTTGGAGCTTACATCCAGGATAATAACCTGAAGTTTCCGGTTTCCAATCACAGTGCCCGTTTCGGAATGGATTTCCAGTTAAATAAGAAAAATGCCCTAAGCTTTGTAGTGAATGGAATGAATAATGCCTATACGATTGATGGTATTAATCGCTCGGATGTTCAAACACAACAAGATGTGAATTCTTCCCGATTTGTTACAACAAATGACCGGAGAGAAAAATGGTTCAATGGTTCTGCCAATGTGAATTACAAACATGTGTTGGATTCGAGTGGTTCTGAAATTACAGCCGATCTGGATTATGCGATTTACCAAAATCAAAACAACCAGCGATTCAATACAAGTTATTATGATCTGAATGGAGTTCCTTTTCAGAATTCCTATATTCTTACAGGCGACTTGAAGGGGAAACTGGCAATTCATGCTGCGAAAGTGGATCTTCACAAGGTGCTGAATGCAAAGAATTTTTTGGATGCCGGATTTAAATCCAGTTATGTTATTGCAGACAATGATTTGAAATTTTATGATCGAAGCAATGAAATTCCCGTTTATGATACAACAAAAAGCAATCACTATATCTACCAGGAAACGATTGGAGCAGGTTATCTGACCTGGAATTACGAAGGAAAAAAGTGGTCTTTCCAATTGGGAACACGTGGAGAATATACGCATGTAAAAGGGACACAACGAACAACTAATTCGGTATCGGATACCGGTTATTTCCAGCTATTCCCAACAGCGTATCTTGGTTTTAATCCGACTGAGAAACATCATTTTGAATTATCAATGAACCGAAGAATTGACCGCCCTAGTTACGATCAGTTGAATCCGTTCAAATTTTACTTGGATCCGTCAACCTACAAAGAAGGAAATCCGCACTTACGTCCGCAGACAACCTATACATTTGAATTGGGTTATTCCTTTAAAAATGTCTTGTTCGTAAATGCAGGAATTGCAACAACCAAGGACAATATCACGGAAGTCATTGCACCACTGACGCAAAACCAGAATGTGACGGTGCAAACGAATATCAATTTGAAGCGGGCTGATTTGATCTATGCAAATATTTCCGCTCCTGTCCAGGTAACCAAATGGTGGAACAGCGTCAATAACATTAATGCGTATGTTGCTCTTTATTCGGGAAATGTAGCACAAACAAACCTTCAAAACAGAGGTTCCGGTGTGTTGATCTTAAATACGGTGAACACCTTCACATTGAAGAAAGATTGGTCGATCGAATGGAATGCATCGTATCACACACCTGAAATCTATGCTTTCGACCACATCAAGGAGATCTGGCATACAGGAATCGGTGTTCAAAAGAAAGTTCTGCAAAGCCGGGGAGTGATCAAGTTTGCATGGACAGACATTTTCTATACAAACTACATCCGTGCAAATGTTGCTTTTACAAACTACAGGGAATACTTTGATGTGAAACGGGATACGCGCGTAGCGACTTTAAGCTTTACGTATAAGTTCGGGAAAACAAGTGTTGCAGGAAGCAGAAGAAGAGGGACCGGTGCCGATGACCTGAAGAGAAGGGTAAATACCGGCGGTGGGTAAAATTAATTACGAATTACGTCCCGATAGCTATCGGGATAGGAATTAGGAATCAGGAATTAACTTCTGAACTCACATCATCAAATTGTTCATTGTCTTTCTCCACCAGGATTAAATCAAAGGTTCGATTGAATATTCTTTTTTTGAATAAAGTCTTTGATTTCATTCAGCTGCTCAGGGCTCACATCCTTTGCCGAAATCACATTTGCAACCAGTTTGTTTTGCCAGATCAGGATCAAGCCGGCTTTTTTCCGGATGCGGATAATTTCATTCCATTTAATGGAGGAAGCATATCCTTCCTTTGTTATGGAAATTCCCTTGTCTGAAAAATCATAAGTTGTTTCCTGCCGAATGCGGGGATTGTTCTGATAATGCCTTTTTGCATTATTGAAGATACTGAATGCAAATAAACCCAGGAATACGATAGCGACAAAAACAAGCATATACGCGTCCTTATTATGAAAAAACAGGATGGCAATCAGTGCACCGATGATTAAGGCAATAACGGCAAGGACCAGGAAAAGTACCTGAAGTCGTTTGAGTAGTAAAATGCCTGTCAGTTTTGCGAATTCGGATTGTGTGAGCGTTGTTTTGATTTGCATTGTTCAAAATTACGAATTCCGAATGCCGAATTCCGAATTGTTTTGAACTTTTTTACCTTTTGGACTATTTGAACATTCTCAATACCCAGCATTCTACAAATTCCTTCTCTCGCCAAACTGCTTTCCGTTTCGTTTTGGCAGAAGCCGCTTCGACTTTTTTGGTCGTCTTTTTCACCAGTGTAAACCGGTTGTGCTGTTTTAATTCTGTTTCAATCGGATGAACGAAATTCGGATCCATCAATCCAGCCAGATTGGAGAATAGAATGACAAGCTGTCCTTCCGCGTTTAAGTGTTTGTGAGCTTCTTCGAAGAATCGTGGGAATAATTCGGAATCGTAATAAATTGCCAGGTCAATCCCCGAAACTTCTTTTGGAAGCGGGATCCATGGTGGATTAAAAACAACCACGTCCGATTTAATTTCAGATCCTGCAAATAAATCCCCGAAATAAAGGTTAAGAGAATTAGAATGAGAATTAGAATGAGAATGAGAATGATTTTTTTCCTTCTGATAGAGCATTCCAGTGATTGCATTTGGATTGATATCGGAAGCATTAACTTCTTTAAAATCAAATTGATGGAACAGGTTACTTAAAATCCCACTTCCAATCCCGATATCAAAAGCACGGTTTTTTTTGCCATCATAAGATTTTAAATAGCTGACAAATAATTCGATATGTTCAAAACGGGTGGGAAAGTAAGTTCCGTAAAAGGGGTGAAGTGTTTGCTTTAGTCCCGGAATACGAATTCCTTTTACGTACCATTGCCACGAACTGTTTAGCCCTTGTACATCCGTAAAAGGAAGAAAGAAGTCTTGAAGTTCCGGGTAAAGTATGTTGAACCATCCGATTTCAGGTGCTTTTCGTACATGGAGTTTGTGATCTGAAATTTCAATGAGCAGTAACTGAGTTGCTTTTCTGAAAGTATCGCGATAGGCGCGCTGGGCTTGAAACGACTCGGATTTTGACTTTTTTGAAAGCTGTTTTTTCAGTGCTTCGAGTACTGCAATTCCACTGCTGAACTGATCTGCAATCAATACATAATTTCCTTCAAGCAAAGCTTCAACTGCATACTTCGGATCAATGTTTTTCGAATATTCCAGGACCGGAATGTTGTCTGTAATCGGTTTCGGACGATTGACCGTCAAATCAGATGAGTTTTGGATCAATCGTCCCATGCTGCCAATTTAAGAAGATCTAATTTTTAACCAAAATAAATTCGAGACTGCTGTTGTCTTCAGCCATAATTCTGACAAAATAAGTTCCTTTTTCAAATGGTGTTAAATCCAATTCATATTTTTCAGTTCCTGTAATTTGGGTTTCCAAAACACTTCTTCCATCGTTTGAATAAACGGAAATGTTCGCAGATCCGATTGCCTGCCCGAAGTCGATTACCGACTTGTTGTTTGTAGGGTTTGGATAAACAGACACAGCATATCCGAGTTCATTGATCGAAAGACCGGTAAGTGTAAAACAAGCCGAAGTGTCGGTACATCCGTCCCTGGTCACAATAGCAGCATAACTTCCGTTGACAACAGCTGTAAAAGAAATCGCGGTTTGACCTGGAATAGCTGAATAGTTGTTATTGCAGTTGACCCATTGGTAGGATGCCCACGGATCTTCTCCGTTTAATTGATTTCCGTTTTGAGTGACCAATTCGTTGACTTGGCTTACATGGACATTGATATTTACGGTACTGTCACAGCCATAAATGCTTTGAAGAACAATTTCAACCACGGAATCGTGCTGCATATTATGTGCAGCAATTACTCCATTGCCCAGAACAAGGTCTTCTCCTTCACAAACAGTTGCTACTGCTATGGAGTATGTGACCGGATGAACGAAGAATTCACGTCTGATAATACTGTCACAGGAATTTGGAGAAACCACCAGTTGGTCGTATACAAAACCTGATTCAATATTCGTAAAAGTAGTATCGTTCGCTATTTCATAATCTTCGCCAAAACATACGTCAACCGTCTGATAATGAATGGTCGGGTCGGTTACAAAAACGTGGTATCTGATGATACTGTCGATTCCATTCGCTGCAAACAATGAATCGGTGTGCAACATAGTGGAAGTCAGGTTTGCAATCTGAGTTCCGTCGGGAAAAGTATAAGATGAGCCATAGCAAGTAGTGTCGTAAAACTGTGTCAGGTAGTGCGGTAAGAATTCGATTCCCTGGTTGAGTTTGATTTTCAATTGAGTTCCATCCTGAGGGAAGTCCGTATCAAGAAGTGTAAAACCAAAATCATATGCCGGGTCGGGAGCACTGGAATAAACGCTGATGGATTTATTGAGTAAGAAATAACCGTCATCCAGCTTAATCAAATTGGGATAGCTGTCAATATCCATAAATATTCCTGTGTATGCATTGGTAGGAGCATTTAGATAAACTCCTAAAATTTCTCCGTCAGTAGTATATTTATTTACGAAATAATTGCAAGTATTTGAATTGACGGATACTGACAGGTTATTTTCACCAAGGAATTCATGATCCAGGTTTGTATTATTGTTTGTTCTTGCCATTCCAACCGCGTAAAGGGTATCATTATCAAGCAGAAGATCTAATCCCATTCCGTAATAGCTCGAATTGTTTCCTGTAATCCATTGTGTCATTCCGCTGGAATTGATTTTGGTCAAAAAGTACTTTCCTCCGTAAAAGATAGTGTTGCTATTATCTGCATTGACAATTATATGGGGACTTGAAGGCATATAACTATCGTAATCATTTCTTCCGGTAGCATACAGGTTTCCGGCATTATCCGTAATTAAAGAATATATTTGGGTATTATCATTCAATGCGTCCTGCGTATAGGTTTGAATTTTCCAGATATAATTGCCATTCACATCAAATTTACAAATGAATGACTTACCACCATAGTTGCCCGGAGTATAGAAAAGTGCAATGGTATCTCCCGAAGCAGGTTCATGAATAATGCCGCCGATTTCTTTACTTCCCCATAAATACAAGTTGTTCGAACTATCAAATACAACCTTCGGTGTTACATAAGGGTTCGCACTGCTAACCTCGAACATAAAATCATATAGTTTCTGTCCGTTATTGTTCAGTTTGACGATTTTGTAAACATCATTACAAACCTGGCAGGTATCTTCGGTCAATAAAATATCATCTGTCGGCACACCGTTAAAGTAGAATGGAAGGGGTGTTGTCGGATTACTGGTGGAATTGTCCTGGAACCCGACAGTCAGATAAATATCGTCATTGTAGTCGTGATTTACATGTAAGAAAGATCCCTGATTCAATGCCATTGATCTGGTCCAAATCTTTCTTCCCAGAGAATCCGTTTTAAGAAGGAAACTACAGTATGGTAAGATTGTATCACCCTTATTGTCGATTAATCCCATAGAATTGGTGTTTCCGGTTATGAATAGGTTTCCGTTTGAATCTTCCATTACATCTGTAATGATATCGAATCCGAAAGCTGACTGGTTGATAGGTTTTGTTTCAATGCACCATTTTAAGATTCCAAAATCATTGTATTTAGCCAAGTATTGCCCCAATCCCGGTAAATTTACAGAATCTCCAACCCGCGAATTTAGCTGTCGATGCAGATAATTCCCGATAACGACATATCCTCCTGTTCCGGATTTGATCGTTTTAATAATGTCTTCACCGATAATTGTGTTGTTGGTTGTAGGAGCAGTTCTCGAATTCAGTAACAGCCAGGTAGTGTCAGTCACATAAGGCTGATAAATAAATGGTCCGCGAACTGTTGTCGAATCAAAACAATTATTGACTGTTCCCGAAATTAAAGTGACCTGGGAAGAACCAATACCGGTAAACGAGTTGATTGGATCTGGAAGATTGGAGGTAGAAAGTGCAGGAGAATTGCTGAAATGCCATTCGAAATTGGATGCTTGTGCAGAGCGCTGGTAGAAACGGACATCTTCGTTTACTTCTGCATTGATGATATCGTAATAAATTTTCGAAACCGGCTTTTCGACCTGTATAGTAATCAGATCAGTAAAATTCTTATAACAATTGGCCAGACTGCTTGTTGCCCGAAGATAATAGGTTCCAGCCTGATTTAAGGTATTGCTTTGAAAGTTTAAACTGCCTCCATTCCCGGTCGGTGAGTTTCCATAATTGGTGCTGCTCCCCGATTTAAAGAGGGAATAATAAACGTTATTCTCTGTGTTGGGAAGGGTGATATCAAGCACTTCCTGTTTGCACAAAATGGTGTCTGCAACGTCTGTTAATAAATTGATCTGTGGAATTGCAACGATGGTGATGTTCCTGATGACTGTTTTCGAATAACTTGCATTGGAAACCGTTAGCTTGATCTCGTGTGTACCGGCTGTATTAAAAGTGTAAGTAAAACCGGAACAATTCGAATTGATGAAGGTATTATTCAGATAATTGCTGCAACTTGTAACAGTTCCTTTAGTCGAAGTAACAGACTGAATGGTATTGATACATCCGCCGTTATAGTCAATTTGGGCATAGGGTTCCGGATCTCCGCCAAGATCCGAAGAATACAGGATAACTCCGTTCTTTCCGCAAGCAAATAAATTAGTGCCGTTGCTTTGAATTCCATAAATACGGAAGCCTGAAGAGCTCGGTTGAAACTCTAAAATATTGCTGTTGACTGGAGATCGGTAGATCCCGGTTTCCGTCCCGATAAAAATGCGATTCGAATTGGAAAGTACCGCATTGCCCTTGAGTGAGTCGGAATAATATTGGTGCGGTTCTGTTACAACGAGGTTGTTGTCACGGAACAGATTCTTTCCTGTTCCATAAATACTATACATCGAATTGTCAAAAACGGCATCCTTGAAATTCCTGTTAGGATAATTATACTGCGAAAAAGTGCCGGTATTGGGGGAGGAATTATTGATGCTTCCCTTGATTATCAAATCTCCGGAGGTCATTACGATCGCAGTTCCATAAAACGAAACAGACTGCAGATTGTAACTGAAATTGCTTGTCACAGTGGAAAATACAGGGTTGATCTCATCAAATAATACGATCTGACCATTGTCTCCAACGGCATAGATCAGGTTTCCTCTTTGGCCGATATCATTGAACCGGGTATTTGTTCCGGAATATAATTTCTTTAGCTTGTTGGTTGCAGTATTGTATTCGAAAATGACAGATACATTTAATACGGTATCTGAACCGCAGAAGAAAATCCGTTGAGTCGAAAAGAAATAACAAGGAACAGATCCATAGAACTGGGAATGATTGTATGAAACGGAATCTGCCGGAGTAAAGTAATTTTGGGCTAGAACCCAGCTTCCGGATGTGATTCCTCCATTGGTGGAAATGTATACGCCCTTTTTTCCGGTTATTAATCCGGTTGTACCTGCGAAAGAGATACTTGTCAGATCATCATTAATACCAGAGTTAATATTGATCCATGCACATGTTGCATAGAATGAAAAAAATAAGATGGAAAAGGTTAAGAATAACGCCTTCATATGTTTTAATTGGAAAAACAAAGCTAGCTAATAAACTCTGTATTGCTTATGATTAGTTCTAACTAAATAGACATCGGAAATAAGGAGTCATAAGAGAAAACCGATCAAATATTCCGTAACGATTTAAGTAAAAAAGAGATACTAAAACAATTTATTTGACTTATCCTTTGCCCTGGGCATCTACTGCAGCTCGCACTGAACCGTATTTCAACAACAATTCGTTTGCTTGTTGTTCGTCCAGACCGGTTGCATCCATGACCATTTTTGTTCCGCGGTCGACTAGTTTTTCGTTGGATAATTGCATGTCTACCATGCGGTTTCCTTTCACTCTTCCCAAACGGATCATGATTGCTGTTGAAAGCATGTTTAGAACCAATTTTTGAGCAGTTCCGCTTTTCATGCGTGTACTTCCGGTAACAAATTCAGGCCCTACAACAGGTGTAATGGCGATATCCGCTAATTGACTCAAAGGGGAACCCGGATTGCAGGAAATACCGCCGGTTAAAATTCCATGTTTTCTTGCAGTTTCCAAAGCCCCAAGAACATAAGGTGTTGTCCCGGAAGCGGCAATTCCGACCACAATGTCTTTTTCGGTAATATCAAAAGCTTCGAGATCTTTCCAGCCTTGTTCCCGGTTGTCTTCAGCAAATTCAACAGCTTTACGGATAGCCTGGTCCCCACCGGCAATAATTCCGATTACCATTCCGTGAGGAACCCCGAAAGTAGGAGGGCATTCGCTTGCGTCTACGATTCCCAAACGGCCACTTGTACCGGCTCCCATATAAAACAAACGGCCACCATCACGCATACGTTCAACACATCCGTCAACCAATTTTTCGATTTGCGGGATTTCTTTTTCAACGGCCAGGGGAACAGTATGATCTTCCTCATTGATCCCGATCAAAAGATCCCTTGTGGACATCTTATCCAGGTAATGATGATTGCTTTCCGATTCTGTTATTCGTTTCATAAATGAAAGTTCAAAGAGTTCAAAAGTTAAATCGTTCAAAGTTGAAAAGTTCAAAAGGGAAGAACTATAAGGTAAAGGGTTGGACTTTTTGAACCATTTTAACCTTTGAACATTTTTTGTTACACCAAAAATGCTTCCAGTGAACCGTTTGAAGGCATTACTTCCACGCGTTCACCCAGTGTTGTTGTTAAAGTCATTCCTACAAAATCACATTTGATAGGATATCTGCGGTGCATCCGGTCTACCAGAGCAACTGTTTTTACACTGCGGACAGGTTGTTCCAGGATTTTCATTACACCGTACTGCATGGTTGTTCCGGAATTGATCACATCATCAACAAGGATGACCAATTTACCGTGAAACAATGTCGGATCTATGGAACACTGAATAGTTGAATCCAGGGGATGGTCTTTATCCAGTTCAATTTTGAAGTAAGTTACTTCCTGTGAGCTGTTTTTTCGAATAATCTCAGTGATCTGTTGTGCAAAGGTTTCCCCGTTACCGGTAATTCCTCCAATGAATAATTCGGGAATTCCGTAGGTGTTCTCTAAAATTTCATGCGCCAAACGCATGATCTTTTGCTCAATCTGATGCTGATTTAAAACCAATTTCATGGAACTGCTATTTTCCTGTAAAGGTACCGTTTTCCGTTTAAAGAATGGCGTTGTTCATGAAATAATCAGGTGAATTAGGTTCGGAGGATGCGCGTTTTTCCGTTCTATGTTCGCGATATTAGGAACTCCCCTTTGTCTGTATGGGAAAGAACTGCTTTAAAAGAGTGAAACATGGATGGTTTCACCCGGAAATTTTTTTAAAGCCGGATTTTACGGGAGTTCATTTAACCAGGGTAGGATTTATCTTAAATAAATTCATTGAAAAAAGCACGGAAATTAGGTAGTGAACAGGCTGGTAAGATTTTGCTTCAAATGAAAATTAATTAGTTTTAGTGAATCGCAGGTTTGTTACAATCCGTAATTTGGCATTCATAATTAATTAAGATGCATTCAGGAAAATCATATCGTTTACAGGAATTCCTCATCTGGACAAGAAGAAATATTTATTGGTTGTTGATTATCGGAATTATTCCAGTGGTACTTTTTGACGTTTTTAAAATCCATTGGATTGCTATTCCCTGGACAGTCGTGGCGCTTTTGGGTACGGCAACGGCCTTTATTGTCGGTTTTAAGAATACACAAACCTATAACCGTACTTGGGAAGCACGGCAGATCTGGGGAGCAATTGTCAACAGCAGCCGATCCTGGGGAGCCATGAGTAGGGATGTGATTTCAGATAAAGCGAAAAGTAAAGAATTGATCTATCGTCATTTTGCCTGGCTGACAGCGCTTCGTTATCAAATGCGTGACAGCAGGGCTTGGGAAACTTCTTCGAAATCGTATAATAAAGAATATCAGCAATTCTATAAAATCCCGGAGCGCGAAACTTCGCTGGAATCAGAATTGATCAAGTATTTGCCGCAGGAGGAAATTGATGCACTTTTGAAAACAAAAAACCGGGCTACTCAGCTGCTTGCCCGACAGTCCAAATTACTCCGCGAATTGTTTGATGCAGGTCAAATGGATTCCAATCAATACGTTGAAATGCAGAAATGCCTGAATGAATTTTTCGAGCACCAGGGAAAAAGCGAACGGATTAAGAACTTCCCATACCCACGCCAGTTTGCATCGATCAATACGTTTTTCATTCGTTTGTTTTGTTTCCTGCTTCCATTCGGGATGTTGCTGGAATTTCAAAAGTTGAATGATTACGTGGAAGGACCGATAAAAGGCCACATGGTTTGGCTGGTATTGCCATTCAGCGTCCTGGTTTCCTGGGTTTATACTTCGTTGGAGCAGGTGGGCGAGAGTACAGAAAATCCTTTTGAAGGAAGTGCGAACGACGTTCCGATCTCACAGATCAGTCGTACGATTGAAATTGATCTGCGTGAAATGCTGGGAGAAACCAATCTGCCCGAAGCTTTGACACCGGTGAATAATATTGTGCTGTAAGTGATCATTAAAACCGGGAAATCTACTTGGTTCGTGTAAAGGATCGGATTTAACCAATTAGTAAGTAAATAGGTTTATTGGTGTCACTTTTCTAAAATTACAGACACTAACTTAAAAACAAAATTCATGAAAAAGCTCCTTCTTCTTACTTTGCTTAGCTGCTTTGTCCAAAGCACATTCTCCCAAAACACGATCGGTTTCCAATTCAAAATCAGTAAACCGTATTGCATTTTCAATTTCCTGGAAGCTTCCATTTACAATCATACCACATCCCATACGCTTCAACAGTTTATTGATGAGAAAACGAAAGGAGATAAGGAGTTTGAACAACTGGCAACGGATTTCAGTCACATTCAATTGGATTACCGGTTCAGAAGAGAAGAATTTCCTGCGAATCGCAGACAAACACGCACGACATATGATTTCATTGATATTGCATTAGTCAATTCAACTACTATTCCTGAATTCAGGGATAAAATTATCGGGGTTTTACCGAACAGCGAATTGCAGAAACTGATTACCGTTATGCAGACTGCCGAAGTGTATTATGACCGCTTGATCTGGAAAGACTATGAAGCAAAACTGAATGAACAACGGGTCGCTTTGGAGAAATACACTGCGCAGTGTTCTGAATCCTTTACTAAGATCAATCACTTTTACAATTCCTGCTGGATCAAAGAAGTCCCTTTTCAGGTGGCACTTTACCCGATTCCGGGAGCAAGCGGAAGCAGTACGGCAACACCGCACGCAAACAGTTTGTGTATCGGAGTATTGACCGAAGAAACCGATCATGTGGGAAGAATTGGTGTTGTCTTGCACGAAATGTGTCACGTGCTGTATGATGAACAGCCGGCAGAATTCGAACACACAATAGACCAGTGGTTTGCGGAAAACAAATCGCCATACAGCCGGTTTGCGTATAATTTCTTTGACGAAGGATTGGCTACTGTTTTGGGAAATGGCTGGGCTTACAAATCTTTAAGTGGGGAATTGGATCCGGCTCCGTGGTACGACAATGAATACATTAACGGATTTGGAAAAGCGCTTTATCCTTTAGTTGAAGAATACATTTCAAATAATAAACAGATCGATCGGGAATTTGTAGATAAAGCCGTTGATCTGTTCGGTGCTGCATTCCCGAATTCAATAACAGATTACGGGATTTTAATCAACCGTGTTTCGATTTACTGTGATGCGGAAACAAGTGCCGAATTGGATCAGTTGATGAATTCGATCGGAACTTATTTTCAAATGTCGAACAGGAATCTTTCATCACCGATACTTGATCCGACTGCCGTTGATTATTTAAAAAACGATCCGCAAACGCAATTGATATTGTTGGATCGCAGCCAGGAAGCAACAATTAAAGAATTAAAAAAGCTCTTTCCGGAACTTTCAAAGGTAAAAATGGTGCCGAATAAGGTTTATTGCTTTTTTGATGCGAAAAAACGACCGGTCATGGTGCTGTATGCCACAGATAAAGCCAATCTGGATTTGTTACTAAAGGAAATGAAGGCAAAAAAGTACTTCGATCAGACCAAGATCATCCAGAATTGATTTATCCGATTGCCTGCTTTCTGCTTTTCTGTTTCTTATTGATATAGCGCCATACAACATTACTATTGGTCATGATCAGTAAACTGATGACCGCCAGCGTAGAATAAATAATGATGTTGATCGTTTTTGGGCTTTGACTGAACAATGAGTCTCCTTCAAGGAATAGATAGATATTTTCTACCAGGTTTGGGATTGATTTTATAAGAAGCGCTCCGCCGATAAGCACAATGACAATTTTCAGTAACTTGTTGTAAGGTACTGCCAGGTTAATCCGGATTCCTTCAAAAGCTTTATCCAACTTAAAAAAATCAATTATTCGATATGATCTCAAAATCAAAAACTGGAAAATGAGGAAATAAATCACGAAGACAAAAATAAAATATGCAATTTCAATTGTTACATCTACCCCTGAAGCAGGAGTTGTCAAGAGATTTATCAGATTGTAAATCATACCTGGTAAGGAAATAAACAAGTTAATGATTAACCACATACCAAGTGTTTTTAGGCTTAAAAGCCAAAACGCGCGTGAAGACATTAGTTAAGTAATTTTGTAGTTAATGTGAAATTCATTAAAAAATATGATTAATCCAAATAACTTCATTAATAATTACTTAGATGTTATTTTTTTATTCATAATCAGCTAAAATTCCTCTTTATCTAACTGTTTACTTTCAGCTTCTCCACTTTTTTTCTTAATGTACCCTTGGACAGTATCACTGTTAGTCATAATCAAAAAACCGCTTATGGATTGAAGGATTCCCACAATTAAACTGGTGGATCTCGGACTGGCGTTGAATGGAAGATTTTCCGTAAGAAAGGAATACAGATTCTCGAATAAATTTGGAATTGCAGTGACGAGTAAAATTCCCCCAATTAAAATAATGATGACTCTTAAAACTTTATCGTAAGGCAACGAAATATCGATCTTAGTATCTGTAAACCCTTTTTCAAGCCTCAATAAATCGATTACAATTTGGGATTTCAAAACCAGAAACCGCAAAACAAATAAGTAAAAGATGATAGGGACAATTAAAAATAGTATTTGGAAAGCAATGACTTCCGAAGTACCGTATGGAGCGTTATAAACCGTTAAAAAATCCATTACCAGCTCAGGAAGCGACATAATTCCATGGATTACGATCCAGATTCCCATGGATTTGATAATTAAATGCCAGAAAGTACGAATGGTCATAAATTGGAAAGTTTTAAGTATAGTGATACAAATATGCATAATATTAAAACAACTTAGAGCAGACCCTAATTCGTAATTCGGCATTCGTAATTCGGAATTATCCTGTTAATAACTCCGTAAAAAACAAAATCGGTTTTGCAGAAATCCGGATTTATTTCTGTAAATTTGCGCTCAATTTGTAGTATAGGTAGAGCCATTTACCGTGTTGCAAAGATTTGATTACAAAAATTACAAATTGAACTCTTAAAAAGCGCATAAATGCCGAAAAACAATTCCATTAAGTCCGTACTAATCATCGGTTCAGGTCCCATCGTTATTGGTCAAGCATGTGAATTCGATTACTCAGGTTCTCAAGCCGCTCGTTCGCTTCGCGAAGAAGGTATTGAAGTAACATTGATCAACTCGAATCCGGCTACGATCATGACTGATAAGGTTGTTGCTGATAACGTTTACCTGCAACCACTTGAACCTGAAAGTATCATCGAAATTTTGAAAAATCATAAAATCGATGCAGTACTGCCTACTATGGGAGGTCAAACAGGTCTGAATCTCGCTATCAAATGCGATGAAATGGGAATTTGGGAAGAGTACGGTGTGAAAATCATCGGTGTGGATATCGCTGCTATTGAAATTACGGAGAACCGCGAGGCATTCCGTGAGTTGATGGGGGAAATAGGTGTGGGTATGGCCCCGCAAGCTACGGCGAAATCTTTCCTGGAAGGAAAAGAAATTGCCCAGGATTTCGGGTTCCCGCTGTGTATCAGACCTTCTTATACTTTGGGAGGTTCGGGAGCATCTATTGTTTATGATCCGAAAGAATTTGACGGTTTATTGGAACGCGGTTTGCAATTATCGCCGATCCATGAAGTAATGATCGATAAAGCCCTGATCGGCTGGAAAGAATACGAATTGGAATTATTGCGTGATGCAAACGATAACGTGGTGATCATTTGTTCCATTGAGAACTTTGATCCGATCGGAATCCATACAGGGGATTCAATCACTGTTGCACCGGCAATGACCTTATCAGACACAACGTTCCAGCGAATGCGTGATATGGCGATCAAAATGATGCGCTCAATCGGGAATTTTGCCGGAGGATGTAACGTACAGTTCGCAGTTTCACCGGATGAGAACGAAGATATTATTGCAATTGAGATCAACCCGCGTGTATCCCGTTCATCGGCACTGGCATCAAAAGCAACGGGTTATCCGATCGCGAAGATCGCCGCGAAATTGGCGATTGGTTACCATTTGGATGAATTGAGCAACCAGATTACAAAAACGACTTCCGCTTTGTTCGAGCCGACGTTGGATTATGTGATCGTGAAAATACCTCGTTGGAATTTCAATAAATTCCCTGGAACAGACCGCAGAATCGGACTTCAGATGAAATCAGTAGGTGAGGTAATGGGAATTGGCCGTTCATTCCAGGAAGCTTTGCAAAAAGCTTGTCAGTCCTTAGAGATCAACCGAAACGGTTTGGGAGCTGACGGAAAAGAATTGACCAACCAGGATGCGATCCTTCATTCTTTGGAAAACCCGAGCTGGAATCGCTTGTTCCACGTATATGATGCGATCAAACTGGGAATTCCGTTTAAAACGATTTTTGAAAAAACCCGCATCGATACCTGGTTCCTGAAACAAATTGAGGACCTGATCAAACTGGAGCGCCGCATTGAGAAATATCATTTGGGGAATATCCCGAAAGAACTGATGTTCGAAGCGAAACAAAAAGGATATGCTGACCGTCAGGTTGCACATTTACTGCGTTGTCTGGAATCAGAAGTGCACAATAAGCGTTCTGAAATGGGAATTAACCGTGTATTTAAACTGGTTGATACCTGTGCTGCAGAATTTGATGCACAAACACCTTATTATTATTCTACATTCGAATACGAAAACGAAAGTATCGTTAGCGACCGGAAAAAAGTAGTGGTTTTGGGTTCAGGGCCAAACCGTATCGGACAGGGAATCGAATTCGATTATTCGTGTGTACACGGAGTATTGGCTGCTAAAGAATGCGGTTACGAAACGATCATGATCAATTGTAACCCGGAAACGGTTTCTACGGATTTCGATACGGCAGATAAACTGTACTTCGAGCCGGTTTTCTGGGAACACATTTACGATATTATCCAACACGAAAAGCCGGAAGGTGTGATTGTTCAGTTGGGTGGTCAAACAGCTTTGAAATTGGCTGAAAAACTGGAACGTTACGGGATTAAAATCCTGGGAACAAGTTTTGAAGCGCTTGATTTGGCTGAAGACCGTGGACGTTTTTCAAAAGTATTGGAAGAGCATAGCATTCCTTTCCCGAAATACGGAGTGGTAGAAAGTGCAGAACAGGCATTGGAATTATCCAATAACCTTGGCTTCCCATTGTTGGTTCGACCTTCTTATGTATTGGGTGGTCAGAAAATGAAAATTGTCATCAACAAAGAAGAGTTGGAGCACCATGTAGTGGACATCATTAATGAAATGGGAAGCAACCAGATCTTGCTTGACCACTTCCTTGGCGGAGCGATTGAAGCGGAAGCGGATGCAATTTGTGATGGAAAAGACGTGTACATCATTGGTGTGATGCAACACATTGAGCCTGCAGGAATTCACTCCGGGGATTCGTATGCGGTTCTTCCTCCATACAACCTGGGAGATTTCGTAATGCAACAGATCGAAGATATCACGAAGAAAATTGCAGTTGCGTTGAAAACAGTTGGATTGATCAATATCCAGTTCGCGATCAAAGACGATAAAGTATATGTAATCGAAGCGAACCCGCGTGCTTCCCGTACCGTACCGTTCATTGCAAAAGCATACGATGAACCGTATGTGAACTATGCAACAAAGGTAATGCTGGGCGAGAAGAAAGTGAAAGATTTCAATTTCAACCCGAAAAAAGAAGGATATGCGATCAAGATCCCGGTATTCTCCTACGAGAAATTCCCGGATGTGAAGAAGGAATTAGGGCCTGAAATGAAATCGACAGGTGAAGCGATCCGTTTCATCAAGAATTTAAAGGATCCGTTCTTTACAAAGATCTATTCGGAAAGAAACATGCACTTATCGAAGTAAGAGTCAGCTATGGCTGACGATTCGATACCGACAAGCGTTAGCGTGGTCGTTAAATATGAATAGCAAGAAAAATGCACATATTATTACATTCTGAAGTAGTCGAAGCGAGTTTATCGGGCTTGTTTAAAACAATTCTCATGATTCTGGGAGCGTTGGTTTTACTCCGGTTCCTGGGTCGTGTTATGATTGCCAAACGAAACCTGGATGAAGAGCGGGCAGATTTGGCACGTGAAAAGGAATTTGTCCGGGAACGCAATGAAAAGTTGAAGAATTTTGGTAAAGTTTCCGTTTCCAAATCAACTCCAAAAGGCGATGTTCAGGATGTGGATTACGAAGAAATAAAATGAAAGAAAGCACTGCTTTCTATAAGTAGGGGTGGAAAATTTTCCGCCCCTACTTGTTTATTAAAATACAAATTAGCTACCCATGGCAAAAAAGTCTTCAAATAGTTCCATCAACATTTTTTTCATCTCTTTATCAGATTTTGCCGGCGGATCAAATAAGTTTACATCCTGGATGAGTATTTTCAGGTTTTCATTTTTTTCCTTCACACCGATCCGCATTGATTCAACCGTTATACCGTCCATGATTTCAAAGTTACGCAAGATATAATAATGATAATCATTTGGTTTTGAAGGAGGTATTGCATTGGTATTTTTCTCGACCGTCATATTACTGAGTGAAAGGTGCTGCAAAAACTCGGTATATGTTACCTTTTTAATCTTGAATGACTCTTGGATGATATACTTTCGGGTGTTGGTGTATGTACCGATATTCTTGGCTTTGGAGGTTGCTCCGATAGCAAAAACGGTAAGTAATAATACAGGTGCGGCGAGCCATTGTTTTTTCAGGAGAGAAAGTGCTTTTGGCTGATAGAAATATACAGGGATCAGGATTCCCAAACAAAACAAGTCTGAATAATCGACAATGCGTTCAATTGGATGGAAGGGAAAGAATGAATTCCATTGGGTGATAAAATCATTGCTTAGTGCCGATTTCCACCAACAGAAAAGAAGTGTGGTAATAATGAAAATGATTCCCTTGAAACGATTTCCAAAGAGAAAAGTAAAGAATAAAGAAAACACAATTAATCCCGACAAATCCGAAAGTTTTCCGTTTAAAAAAGATGGGAAAGCTGTTTTCAGATAGAAATCATTGACTAACAAAAGAAAAAGCGCAGATACAAACACCCAATTCAACATGTGGGGACGCGATTCATCGCGTCCGTTTGGAGTGTATTCATTTTCATAGCGTTTGATCCTGTTTTTCATAGAGTTAATATAGGGAATAATTGCGAATGCCAAATTCCTAATGCCGAATTATTTCAATCAGGGATTAAAATATTAATTAGGGTACTTCGTTAGAGATTTGAACCAATAAATCAACACCTGAAATGAAAGAACTCCTTTTGAAATTCATGCTTTTGGTCTTCTGGATGAATATTGTTTCTCATTCTATTTCTCAGAAATTGAATGGAACTTATCAATTAGTAATTAATCCCAAAGACGCACCTCCTTATCCCGGCGATGAATTTCCGGTATATGGATACCAGGCAACTTTTCAGTTGAAATGGTTCCATCAGTTAAAATATACTGTTACCGATGCTGTTGGTGATAATCCGCGGATTTGCCTAGGTAAATGGGAATATGCTGGAAAAACTATTCATATGTCATCGCAAACGTCAGATAGTTTGGTACTTCAGACTTTTGAAGTGCTGAAATTGAAAAGCGGAATATATATCAAGCCGGTAAATGATTATTTTCACTATTACAAAAAGCAATAACTTGAAAATACTATTGGTCTTATTTCTGTTGATTTTAGCATTGGTGTATTCCTGTTCGGCTTCGAAAACTCCGGAAAAGGCGCGCATTCCTTTGATTAATATGAAGCAGGTAAAAGATTCCTTATCTAAATGGGATGAAATTCCTGCGGACAGCATTTATGTCGTAAAACTGAAGGAGCAGGGATTATATCTTACTCAAGGATTCGGGCGTGTGGATAACATGATCCGTTTGGTGAAGTTGTATTCGGATAGGTTTATTGTTTTGGATTCCATTCTGACATTTCGAGAAGATGATTCATTTGGAGGAAAGAAGATCCGTTATGATCATAAAAATGATTGGTTTATTTCGGAAGGAGTGGGAACCGGTTCTTCTGATGTAAGTTTTTCCAAGGATCTGATTCGAGTTGAAAATAATCGCTTCAAACACTTATTCTCTTATACTAAGTATTTTTATTTCGCAGACCCGGAAGTTATTCCTGTAACTCACGAAACAGTTGAGGTTAAGGAACTTGAAATGAATAAAAAACAGATTGTTTTGCTTACTTCCTACCAAATGGAATACGAAAGTTCCAGCGGAATTCATCCTGAATTTAAGGATACGGTAACATTTGAGTTTTCAAAACCACAAAACTGCTTTGTCAAAAAGAGATTCACAGCTGAGGCAATGCAAGAAAAGTGGTCTGCAGATAAAGGTGAATACCTTTTTGGGGTATGATCAGTACGGGTTTGTTTACCATTTTCCAGATTTTTCATTCGCAATTCGACATTCGTAATTCGCAATTAGAAAAAAGTACCTTCCTAAAGGAATCAGCTTAATCGTTATACCCTAATTCAGGTATTGAACAAAGACTATCAAAGACGTAGTTTTGCCGAAAATTTCTCCTGCAACACATGGTTTTTGGTTTATTCATCTTGAAGTTTATAGGGTTTTACCTGCTTTACTCCAATTCTGCTAAAACAACATACGTTTTGACAGGCTGGGAGCAGCAGATCCGTAAACAGCGAAAACTCTCACTGAGTTTAGGAGGCTTTCTAATCGGGATAACGGTAGCAGGATTCATGTTCCTGTTTGGTTTTGCAGGCGGATTATTCTATGATTTGGTTTGTCTGATGATGCTGGCAAGCCTGATCATTCTTCTGCGTCCTCTTTTAACGAAAGAACAACCCAAAAAACATTCCCATGCCGGCAAATAAGAAATACCTTTCCTCCGGTTGGCAGCGCTTTGCCAAAGTAACAGCAGCAATCATCGGCAGTTTATTGATTTCTTCGTTTTTGTTCGCTGCTCTGGCTTTCTGGCTACCCGATTATAAAACAGTGGTTATTACATCTGTATACGGTTTGTTTCCGGTTTGGATAACCTTGATGGTCCTTCCGTTTCTTTTTAAAAATGGCTGGAAATGCTGGCTTTATTACATGATCGTTTTAATTGTTCTTTACATACTGATCTATTTCGGACGAAATTGATTGCTTCTTCCTGTTCCCATGAATAATAGAAATTACAACATCTTCTTTCATTTACATACTGTCAGCGGAATTACGATTACCGTAGGATTGTTTATCATCTTTTTCGGAGGAGCATTTACCTTATTCCGGCAGGAAATAGGTGAGTGGGAAAATGGGACGTACAAGCAGGCGAATGTGACTTCACTTCAACCCGAAAAGGTGGATTATAACCGGATCATGGATTCAATCGAAAAGAATGTGCCGTCACTTTACGGAAGAAATGTCTACGTGTATTCTGAAGGAACTTCAGATAAGCAATCGGTCTATATTTCAGAATCGGTTGATCCCAAAGCTGATTCCTTAGGTAAAATCAGTTACGAATACGAAGTAAATCCGAAGAATTACGACTTTATGAGTCACCAAAGCTCTTTTAGTTTTGGCGAATTGTTGTATTTGCTCCATTTCTATTACCAGCTCGACCGGATTGGCTATTACATTTCAGGATTGGTTGCGTTGTTCTTCTTTCTGGCTATTGTGACCGGAATCCTCGTTCATTGGAATAAGATCAGATCAAACTTCTTTGTTTTCCGACCGAAACAGAAATTGAAAACGGTTTGGACAGATGCACATACGGCGCTTGGAGTAATTGGTCTGCCATTCCAGTTTATTTATGCGTTGACAGGGTGTATGTTCGGATTGGGTATCGTGGTAGCGAGTTCCAATGGCTTGTGGGTGTATGATGGCGACATTGAAAAAATGTATGATGACGTGATCCGTGAAGCTTCTTCTGCCGATACGCTTGGAACGAAACAGACCTACGCAATAAATTACAATAACCTGGTTTCCGAAACCAATCAGAAATGGCCGGATTTTAAAGTGGACCGGCTTCACATGGAATTTTACGGAAGCAAAACCATGAAAGTGGAAATCAGCGGTTCTGAAAGTATAAAGGAACGTTTTCTGGGACAAGGTTCTGTGACATTTAACGCATCTACAGGAAAAGCAATAGAAGTCCGTGCGCCCGGAAATATGGGATATTACGAGGATGTGTGGTCTTCCGTGCGACGTCTGCATTACGCACAATTCGGTGAAATCGGGACATTCAGCACCTATTTTCTAAAGGTCATTTATTTTCTGATGGCTTTCATGACATGTTTCGTGATCATTTCCGGAGTATTGATTTGGCTGGAAGCCCGCAATAAAAAGAATATTACGGATAGGAAAAAGCGCTATAATGCCCGCGTCGGGTCGATTTACCTGGCTATTTGTTTGTCCATGCTTCCAATTACGGCAAGCTGTTTCATTGTTTCGAAATTACTGCCCGAGTCTTTGTCCGGATCGCGTGAGGCGATTTTGAATTACAGTTTTTTCCTCGGATGGTTGGTGTTGAGCATACTGCTTGCCTGGAAACGAAACAAAGAGTTCATCAATAAATTCTGTTTGCTCGTTGGAGGAGTTTTGGGCTTATTCATTCCGATAGTAAACGGAGTCAGTTCCGGGAATTGGTTTTGGAGAACCTGGAACACCGGAGAGTATGGAATTTTCTCGGTAGATGCCATCTGGCTGTGTATCGCAATGATCTGTCTGCTGGTTGTGAAACGATTGAGAAAACAGGTAGATATAGCAGCGTAGATTAATTCAGACATGCGGGGTGAAAAATTTTTGCTGCATGTCAAATTATCCAATCAGGAGGCAATGCTGTCTGTCCCCATTTCACAGTCCGGGTATCTTTTTCCAAAGCACCATTAGCCAAACTGATTGTATTCCCGGGTTCATCATATTTCCAGCCCAGAGCAATTGCTTCCTCTATCAAAGGTTTGATCATTCCGGGTGTAACACTTTCCGGTGATTCATTGTAATAACCGCGGTTCGCTCGGGTGAATCCCACAAAAACAAAGAGTACCTGACCACCAGAAATGTGTTGGACCGGAACCGGATATTGGTCATTGTGTTTTTCTTCATGCGATATTTTCTTGCGGATCTTCCAAAGAAAAACCTCACCGTTTACAGTGATTTTGCGCATGCCTTTTAACGAAACAGCCATCTTCTAATCTTTTCCGTAAACATGAATGAAGCCATGTTTCGAATAACCCGGAGCTTCTTTTCTTCCGTTTGGATAATACACATAAAAATACACCCCGTCAGAAGCTCCTTCACCATTCCAATCATTCAGATAA
Organism: uncultured Flavobacteriales bacterium; assembly: GCA_946480815.1. The sequence continues at coordinate 12,463 of CAMLLB010000004.1, read as the reverse complement.
GGGCTTGCCTCAAACATGAGGTTCCCCCAGCGATTAATAATGATGATTGAATTCCCTAATTGCGAATAGGCATCATCAATAATGAAGAAATCATTGATTCCGTCACCGTTCGGTGTAATGATATTCGGCAGATCATTATCGCAGTCTACAACGTTCAGCTCCATAGTATCCGACCCGATACAGCCGTCCGGAGTTACAACGTTGAGGATCAACACCTGGTTAAAGGTAATCGGAATATAAGTGCTGGTGCCGTAACCGGTCCAATAATACGAATTGGCATCGTTCGGGAAGTGGAAGTTGAATACATCGTTTGCACAGAAAACAGTATCCGGTAAAATGTCCAGGTTCGGAACCGGTGATAACGGAACTAAAATTGTATCGATGTAGACACAACCCATATCATCCCATGTTCTGATATAGAAATTGCCTGAATTTTGCTGGCTCAGTGTAAATGAAAGCGGATTGTTCGTTGAATTCCCGAATGGAGTGATCCATGAAATACTGTCGGAAGTGGTATTCACACTGATATTTCCACTCGTTCCCGGACAGAAATTAGGGAAGTTGAGAGTGGAAGAGAGGTTGTAGACTGATGTATTGACGATCAGCGTTGCACTCTGCGTTTGACAGCCGTGTTCGTCGACAGCAGTTACGGTAATCGGTGTATATGTCAGGTTTCCGTAAACCGTTAATTCATCGTTCGTGATGGTACCGAAACTTCCGGTCCAAACCACTGAACTGAGATTGCTATTAGTTAGTTGTGCTGTTTCGGAATCAAAGTAACACACGTTTAATGTATCATCTTCCAAATTCAGCACAGCCGGAGAAATAATCCGTACACTGTCAAGACGTGTGGTTGTGAAACAGTTATTGGACAATTCAACGGAGAAAACCTGGTTAGCATTCAGGGTTGCAAACGGAATCGTAATCGGGTTTGCCGATCCCAAAGAAACTCCATTAGAGAACCATTCCACGTTATCAGTAGTGTTGACATGGAATACGCCATCTTCATTGATGCACAATATTGAATCACCCAGAATCTCTGCCGCAACCGGCGGAGTAGAAATAATGACCGATACCAGGGAATAACTGAATCCGCAAATGCTGTTAGGGGCAGTATACGAGATCAGGAAGCTGGTGTCTTGCTGTACATTGGTCAGGATCACGGTTGTTCCGGTGTAAACAGGTGTTGTGTCTAACGAATACCAAACAAGGGTGCTTGAATTGGTAAGTGTAACATTATCGCCCGGACAAATGGTTTGGGAAGCAATGCTTGGCGGAGCACTTCCCGGAACGTTGGTAATGGAAATGGCATTTGTTTGTGCAGTGCAGCCAACACTGTTTGTTACCAATGCAGAATAAGTTCCGCTAGTAGTCGTACTATAGCTGTTTCCGGTAATTTCTCCGTTCGTCCATTCATAAGTTCCAGCCTGGTAAGATCCCGTAAATACTGCTGTATCACCGAAACACAAGACAGAATCGCTTACTGAAATAGATGCAGTGAAGGAACCGTTGATGATCTCAACTGTATCTGCAACAGTTATTCCGCATTGGGTGATTTGTACGATGTATATTCCAGGAGTGTTTGTCGTAATATGATCACTTGTTGATCCGTTATTCCATTGAAAGATCGCATTCCCGGAATAACTGATCTGTATATCGACCATTTCGTTGTTGCAAATGGTTGAACTTGGAGAAACCGAAATAGAAGGAGTAGAGTATTCGAACACTTCAAAAGGAGGAGTTGTTAAAACACAACCGTCAGCATCCGTAACGTTACAGACATAACTTCCGATCTCGGTGGTATAACACTGGGAACTCGTTGATAAAGTATCTCCGTTCGGACCAAACCACATGTAGGAAACAAAAATGTTCGGGACAGTCATTAATAACGAATCCAACGGGCAAATTACCGCGTCTCCCGGGGATGTAATATCCGGAGCAACTTTCACTCCTACGTAATGATTGAATGAGATGAACGAACTGCATCCTGTCAGGGAATCTTCCAATACCCCTGTGTAATTGTACCAACCCGGGGCGTTGACTTCGATACTGTCGGCATTATTACTCCACAAAATATTGGAACCCGACCAGGAAAGTTCCGGATTCGGATTAGTGGCCACCAGGAAAGTCGATTCGTTCGGACAAAGCAGGTTTCCCCCTGTAATGGTTGTTCCCCAGGAAGGATTTGGATTGACCTGGATATAAAATTGTTTGGTTGCGATATAAATAGTTGTATCCAAACCGCATAAGTTATCATAACCTTTTATCACTTTAATGGTCATCGTATACCAACCGCTTGATGACGGAGTGAAAATGGTCGCTGCTGTGTCGTAATTGATCAATGAAGCGCCATTCACGTCCCAGATCACCGTATCAATCGGCGGCGAAACCATTGGAGAGAAATTCCCAAGCGGATTGGTTATCAGGTCTATTCCATGGAACATAACCGGCGTTCCCTGGCAGATATAAATCGAATCTCCGGTAGGAACAGGAGTGTTCATAACAATAGAAAGCGAAATACTGTCGTGTGGGGCAGCATGGTCCTGCTCAAAAGTAAAATTGCCGATGTTTATACAGTACTGATTCGTAACCTGTACGAAATATTGATACTCCTGATCGAGTGTATGCGGCCCGGGGCCGTTAAAGGTAACTGAGTTTCCAATAGTAGTCAGCGTGGAACCCGGGTCCAGGTTGCTGAAATTAATGATCGCTCCTTCAGGATAACAAAAATGGTAGTTGTTGTATTGCGGGCCGGGCTGGTTTACGTTAATTCCATGATCATCCGTTAATAACGGAAGGTTCGGAATCGGTTCCTGAATGGCGTAAATAGAGTCCATGTCCATGTAACATTCATCATCACGTTCGTGTTGGATCCAATAAGTTCCGGTTGCAGAAATGGTGTTTATTTCGGTGTGGCTTCCGTCATACCAGGTGTTGGTGTAGCTTGGCCCGAAATGCGGAAAAGTCAGTGTTTGGTAATATAGGTTTGCGCTGGTGCAAAAATGAACGGTGTCACCGGTCACAGTAACATAATGAGCAGCTTCTTCGGCATGGATGTAACCGGCAAGTGAATCGGAAGTTGGGACCGTGTAATAATTGTAGTTACCGTAGGTTCCATTGACCTGGTTCGTTAAAAAGGAATTCCGGCTTTGATCACCAACGAGGTAAACATGATAGGGCTCCAATGCCAGATAAGGATTGAAGGTAAAGTTGTCGTAACCCAGTGTCGCAGCTCCCGGAATAAAATTCAAATCGGCCGTATAACTTCCGCAAAGCAAGGGTTTGTCGACCAGTTTGACAGCAACACCTTTTCCTTCGTCATCCAGTTTACTGCCGAATTGTTTGATGTATGTACGCGAACCGCCATTGGAAACCTTTAAAAGATAAGGGTCCTTAAATCCAACCGAATTGAATAAGGTTTCTGTGCTGTCTTGAATTTGTGAAAGATCACATTTAAAATAACCTGTCACGAAAATATTGTTGCCGGGATCGATGGAAAGTGCTCTTGCAGAAAGCTCGTTCTCTGATCCCAGCGTTTGATTCCAGACATACTGCCCTGTATTGGCTGTTTTCAAAACAAAGATTTGTTTATCATACGGATTCTGGATACTGTTGCTTCCGTTCTGGTCATAATAAAGCATGTTCCCCAGGAAATCTCCAACAACGACCGGCTCGTTATTCCCGTTTACTTCTACATCGTAAGGCAGAACATAACCGGCTTTCATCAGATGAAAAAACTGCGTTTGTCCGCTCGGATTGAGTTTGCAGAGAAAACCGACGTTTATTCCATTGTTCACGTATGTATTCGAGGCAAAATTCAGCGTGTTGGAAAACTGTCCGGTAAAAAAGATGTTATTGGAGGCATCAACGGCAACGGAAAGCCCGCGATCATCCATATCGGCATAACCGCTTAACGACCAAACAGGTGTTCCTGCAGAAGTATATTTCGCAATAAACAGATCAAATGAAGGTAACCCTGTACCCACATCAATTGTACTTGTAAACGTATTTGCTCCGATTGTTGCAGTTCCCTGATATTCACCGGTTAAGATGATGTTATTTAAATTATCGATTGTAAGTTTATAAGCATTGTCTGCAGAGCTTCCGCCTTCTTTTCTGGCCCAAAGTACATTTCCTGAAGGATCCAGTTTGACAATGAAAATGTCTTTTGAGTTGGAGCTTGAAACCAGTGTTGTGCTTCCAAAGGTGACACTTCCGAAAAACTGGCCTGTAACTACGATGTTTTGGTCGGGCCCAACCGCAAGGTCTATTGCTCTGTCAGCTGCCAATCCACCGAATTGTTTGATCCAAATAATAGCTCCCGATGCAGAATACTTCGCAACATAAGCATCTGTATTTCCCTGGGTGCCTGAAAGTGATGTCGTGGGGCCAAAAGATGTTTGTCCGGAAAAATAACCGGCAACATAAGATTCGTTCAAACCGGTTACTTCGATATCAGCAGCTTCGTTTGTTGTTTGGCTAAAGGTACTTGCACCCCAGGTTTGAGACCATAGCGGTAAGACCGATACGGAAAAGCAAAGTGAGCAAATAATGAGGATTAGCTTCATGGCAATAGGTGTTTTACAGAATAAGACGAGAAAAGCAATAAAAAGTTGGACGGACAAAAAAGAGTTTTTCCGGTGAATACGTGATTTTCGGTATGTAACTTGAAATAATTGCTTCTCAACCTTCTGTTATTAAATCCGTTAGTTTTGGAAACAAGAGGATAATAAAATGGGAGAGGTCGTTTTATTTATTAATCTTCGGAAAGATAAGGATTCCAGATTCAACAAAAAACGTGTTTTGTTCAGAAAACAAGTCAAATCACAAAAAATAAGACGAAACAATTCACTTTGTTATAAGAATCACAAAGTAATTCAAAACAGGTGTTTTTTTGTTGTCAGAACCGATAGGCAAGAAGTAAATCCATGTTGTAATCACTATACAGGATCGAATAATCGAAAGCGGCGCCAACCTGGAAATGACCCAGAATATTCCCACGGATGGAAAAGATATTTCGCAGTTCCAGCAGACGGAAAGCATAAGCAATATGTACTTTTTGGAAAAGTCCGAGATTCAGTCCGGCATCGAGGTTGATGTTCCGTTCACGGTAAAACAGGAAGAAGGGAGCAAGCTCTGCTTTTCCCTTAAAAAGCAGGAAGTTGTAAGACAGGTTGCCGTAAAATTCCCGCTGGTCTTTGATCAGGTCCAAACCGTCTTCCTTCACGGAACTGGCAAAGAGATTTTTTGCAGATGCACCGATAGTCCAGCCGCGGTAACGGTATTGGATCCCGAAATCCAGGTCTGCGTTGAATGTAAGTTTGGAAGACGGGCGATCGGCAATTTGACCCAGATTTTCCCAGTTCATGGCATTGAAATTGAGTACCGCACGCGCTCCCAGATCGAGCCTGTTCGATTTTTTCCATCGGAATGTACGTGTATAACCGAGGTATACGATATTCCGGTTGTAGAAAGAGTATCCGTCAAAGATGTAGGACACATTGACAGCATTTTTTCTGTCAAGGTTATAGATATGATTGAAGTATAGATTAACCGGCTTTACCCAAACACTGTTGTCATTATCGTCGTCATGATCCGTTGGAACGTATTTGTATTTTGCATATGCTGCAAAAGACGCATGATAAGCGGTGTCTTCATTTCCGGCAGCAGTATTGTAATAATGCATGTTCTGATAATAGATGTTCGGGCGCAAGGTGTTTTGTGCAAGTAGCATCGGGTATCCGTATATCCAAATGAGCAGTGTAAAGATCAGGCCTTTCATCATTTTATTTTAATGTGTTGAAATCATTTAAAGTGTTTGCCATGTAGCCCGGCACTATGGAAATATGTGTACCGCCCAGGTAAGTATAGAGTGTTACGTTTCCTGCTCCGCCTAATCCGTTCAGTGCATCTACGGAATTGGAGTAATACACGAATTCATCGGCATCCCCATGATGAAGAAAGACCTGTCCAACAGGATTCCAGCCATGGCTGAAGGTGTTTTTTTGCAATACCTGGTTCATGACCACATCCGAACCGTCTATGATGTGATTCAGGAAATACTCCCGAAGCGTTTGTGAGGGAATTTTTGAAGGAGGAAATATGGCCGCATACTGGTCGTAAACCGGATAAGAATACAGCTGGTCTGTTGGCCGTTTCAGTTCCGGACTGAATTTGTTCAGGCTATACAGTCCCCACGAGAAGATGTTGTTGATGAGAAGCTCCTCGTCCTTTTTTTCAAGGATTTTAAAAATAAATCCTTTGAAGTTATATGGGCCCGCTAGTCCGGAACTCGCAACAACCGTAAATTCGGAAGCATATTGTTCCTGGATGAATTTGTGAGCAGACAAACTGGCACCGGCACCTTGCGACCAACCGGACAGGAAAAGCCGGTTATCATAAGAAATTCCCTGTTGCGAAAAAAATTCTTTTACAGCCAAAAGTCCGTCGATATTGGCTTTGAACAGTTCTTCATACGCAAGGTACGGATGTTCTTTTTCTTTTGTTATGCCAAAACCGATATAGTCCGGGATAAAGACAGCAAACCCATTGGATGCCCAGGCAAGGGCAATGTTCCGCGTTTCATTGAAATCTTTCGAGCCTCCGTTATAATTGGATGGTGTTTCCATTTTCGACTGGTAAAAGGCACTCAGATTTACCGGAATGGTTGTTCCATGGAAATAAGCGATCAGGTAAGTTGTATCCATGTTGTCAGGAATAAGAAGCAGCCCGCGTGAATCAATCTGCTTTCCCTGGTAGATGGTGCGGTACTTAATCGTATAGTAGGTGACGCCATTCTCTATGACATTGGTGGTGGAAAAATCGAGCTTCCCGGCAATTTCCCCCATAGGAATATGTCCGTTATTACTTGATTCGATCAATGTCCCGCGGTCCTTGTATTCAAGTTCCGCTATTTTCTTTTTGCATGATTGAATTCCAACCGGGAAAAGAATCAGCAACAGTATTGAAAGAGTTTTCATATGAATGGGAATTCATATAAATATAAGGGATCACTGCCTGTAATCCAAGTTTATTTGCCCAGTATATGTAGAAACCCGCTTCTGAAATTATTCAATTCTTTTATTCCGTTCGGATAGTATATAAAGAAATAAACCCCGTCAGTTAAATTCTCGCCGGAAAAATCATTCTTATAACCATTCTTTTGATAAAGAATATTTCCGTAACGGTTTAAAATTACCAGTGTATTGTTGAGCTGAGAATAAGCGTCATCAATAACAAAGTACTCGTTATTTCCGTCTCCGTTCGGTGTAATGATATTCGGTAATTCATCTTCACAATTAACAGTATGAACGATTAAAGTATCGGAAGCAGTACAACCATTTGGTGTGGTTGCTGTTAAGATCAGTTCCTGATCAAATAAGATCGGAATGCTGGTACTGTTTCCATAGGTTGTCCATTGATATGTATTCGTATCATTTGGGAAATAGAAGGTGTATACATCATTCAGGCAAAAAATTGAATCAGGCAGGATATTCAGGTTTGGCATCAGGAATAATGGAATAAATACAGAGTCCTGGTAACGGCAGCCAAGTGCATCCCAATATTCAATGGTGTACGTTCCGGAATGAAAGGAATCGACCGTAATGTTCAGAGTGTCTTCATTAAAGGTCCCGAAAGGTGTAGTCCAGAGAATACTATCGGCATTCGTATTAACAGTAATTGAGCCCGAATCACCCTGGCAATAATTTGAAAAATCCAGGTTGATGGAAGTATTAAAGTTGGATGTGATCACGGTCAATTGGGCAACGTTTGTGGGACAACCGAATTGATCTTGTCCGGAAACAGTAACCAAGCCATAGTTGTTGGAACCGTTCAAGTCGAAAATATCTGTTGTAACAGTATCTAAATTGGAATTCCAGGTAAGGGAATCAATCATTGGTGTGCTGATTTCAGCGATGTCGGTATCGTAATAACAAAGTGTAATTGTATCATTGACCAATTCAATTTGAGTTGTTTGAATAATAAGCACGCTGTCAATAATTGAAGTGCTGTAACATTGATTGGAAATTTGTACAGAAATCAAAGGATTGGTATTTAAAGCACTGAAGGGAATGGTTACCTGTGAACTGGTTCCGTAAAGGATGGGTCCGTTTTGCCAGCTTACAGTTTCTGTACTCGTATTCACAGAGAAGAATCCATCTTCCTGTTGACAAAGAATTGAGTCACCGCTTATTTCGTAATGGCCCAGGCTGTCCACCAACTCAACACTCACGGTTCCGTATGCGGGCGGACATACGGTCGATTCATAAGCTATAATGAAGGAAGTATCAGTTAGTAAGTTTGTAAGCAAAAATTGATTTCCACTTGTAATCAAGGTTGTATCAATAGAAGAGTACCAATTCATAGTATAGGGCGAAGTGGAAGCAATTACCACATTTGAACCGGCACAAACAGTTTGCGATTGAATGATCGGTGGTATTGACTCACCCGGTAAACTAATTGAAACTGAATTGGTTTGAACAACACAACCATATTCATTGGTTGCGGTTGCATAGTAAGTCCCGGGCTGAGAAACAGGATAAAATCCTCCGGAAGTCTGTCCGTTATTCCATTCATAATTCAAATTGGCAGGTGTCCCCAGGATGATAATCGTATCCTGATAGCACAAGGTGGAATCTGTAATACTAATATTTACACTGAATGATCCGTCGATGATTTCAATGCTGTCAGTTATCGTGAACCCGCATTGAGTGATTTGGACAGAATAAACTCCAGGGGAGTTAACTGTGATGTGATCCTGTGTTGAATTGATCGGGGCCCAACTGAATAGCGGGGTTCCGGAATAGGCCAGTTGGATGTCTATTTCTTCAGCCGGGCACAAATACTCATCAGGCATAACTGTAATGCTTGGAGTGGTATATTCTCTTAATTCATATGGCGGAGAAGTTAAATGACAACCTTCATTGTCAACTACATGACAATAATAAAAGCCAAGATCTTCTCCATAGCATTGGTTCGTGTTCGAAAGACTGTCGCCTTCCGGACCGATCCATGCATAAGATTGGTAATTAGCTGGAATTGACATCAGAACCGAATCGTATGGGCAAATAATGGCATCGGCAGGGATGGAGAAAATTGCTGGGGCAGTTTTTAGCGTAATGTAATGAGAGACACCGAAGTCCTCAGAACAGCCATAAGAATTAGTAATGGTTCCTGAATAGGAGTAAGTTCCGGGCGTATTGACTTCAATACTGTCGTTTCCGTTGTTCCAGATAATTCCTGGGCCTGTCCAGGAAAAATTAGTTGTTGGGTTGTTAACAACCAAAAAAACAGATCCGTTTTCACAAAGCAGGTTGTCTCCGGAAATATTTCCCAACCAGGTTGGTACAGGATTTACTGTAATGTAGAACATTTTCGAAGCACTGTAGGGAACAGTATCGATCCCGCATAAATTGTGATAACCGATAATTACATCCAGGTTAACGGTATACCAACCGCTTGTCTGTGGCTCAAAACAGGTTTTTAATTTCGTTAAGTTTCCGCTGGATTGACCCGAAATAGTCCATTCTGCAGAATAAACCGGGTGGGGTAGGTCCAGATCAAAAAGAGCTTGCGGATTGGTCAATAGATCGATTCCTGCAAAACAAACTTCATCTCCCAAACAAACAGTAATGGAATCTCCGGTTGGAATAGTGGTATTCATGACAATATCCAGGTCCATGGTGTCAAAAGGAATGATTTCGTCGTACGAGATATAAAACTCATCTGAACTGAAACAATATTGGTTAGAAACATGAACACTGTAATGACCACCCAGATGAATATTAAACGGCCCCGCTCCATTAAGGATTGTACCATCCGGTTGAATGGTGGTTAATATGGTCCCGGTCTGGATATTGGTATAATTGATCGTTAAGCTGTCCGGATAACAGAAATGGTAATCGTTGTAAGAAGGTGGTTGATTGGAGTTTATTCCATAGTTATCTGTCAGGTTGGGTAAAAGTGGAATAGGATCTGAAATGGCGTATATGCTATCGATATCCATAGCGCATTCATCATCCCGTTTCACATTTACCCAGTAATTCCCGGTTGTCGTTATTCCCATTCCTTGATAAGTTGAGCCTGTGTTCCACAGGAAAGAATAACTGGGGCCGTAATCAGTCCAGGTAAGCGTGTTGTAAAAGATATAACCATATTCGCAGAAACGAACGGTATCCGGTTCAGGAACAACGTAATTATCATCTGTAATGTAACCAATCAAAGAATCTGTAGGATTGTTGTAATAATAATTCAGGGTCTGGTAATCGTGATTCACATAATTAACCAGGAACGAGTTGCGGGTTGAATCACCTGCTAAGAAAACATGAGGTTCGCTGGGATGTGCAATTAACCCATAATTTGAGTTATTGATGGTACCAACGGGATTTAAACTGTAAGAAAAATTCAAGTTCTTTGTAAAGCTCCCACAGATCAACGGCTTGTCGTTCTCACGAACAGCCACACCATGACCCTCATCATCCATTTTTCCTCCAAAATGTTTGATGTACTCAAGTTGCCCTGTGTTTGTTAATTTAAGCAAATAGGGGTCTTTAAACCCAACAGAATTGAATATGGTTTTTGCCGTATCCTGGATTTGGGATAAATCACATTTGAAATAACCGGTCACAAAAATGTCCTTATGTGGGTCCATGGAAACAGAACGGGCAGAAATTTCGTTGTTGGATCCCAAAGTATAGTTCCAGATATAATTTCCGCTGTTAGTTGTTTTCAGAACGAAAATTTGTTTGTCGAATGCGTTTTGAATCGGATGCATTCCTGTTGCATCGTAATAGTTCATGTTTCCAAGGAAATCTCCGGTAATGACTACTTCATGATCACTGTTGACTTCCAGGTCGTAAGGATTGGTCATCCCGGCTTTTAGTTGATTGAAAAACTGTATTTGCCCGGATGGATTTAATTTGCAGAGAAAACCGATGTTATACCCAAGGTTGAGGTATGCATTGCCGGCAAATGTCAAATCTTTGGAGAATTGACCGGTAAAGAAGATGTTATTTTGAGCATCTATGGCAACTGCCAGTCCACGATCTTCATATTCCGCAGAACCATTTAAGGACCAAAGCGGTGTTCCGTTGGAATCGTATTTTGATACAAAAAAATCAAATGAAGGTTGGTTCGTATTCGGATCAATTGCACTTGTAAAAGTATTGTTTCCGATCATGGACATTCCCTGGAATTGTCCGGTCAGGATAACCTTATTTTGATGGTCTACGGCTATTCCATAAGCATTTTCAGCAAGATCTCCACCTTCTTTTCGTGCCCATAAAACGTTACCGGCAGGATCCAGTTTTACAATGAAGATATCTTTTGAATTGGCGGAGGAACTTAGTGTGAAACTTCCAAAATTTACAGTTCCAAAAAATTGACCTGTCACAATAATATGTTGATCCGGACCAATCGCCAGATCAATCGCCCGGTCAGAATAATTCCCTCCAAAAGTCCTTTCCCAAATTAATGTGCCTGCAGGACTGTATTTGGCAATGTAAATGTCTCCGTTTCCCTGAGCAAATGGTACAATCGTTGAACTATTGAATGCAGTTTCACCGGTAATATATCCGGCAGTGTAAGATTCCTGGTTATTATTGATCTCAACATCGTTTGCTTCATTGGTAAACTGTGAGACAGTGCAATTTCCCCATTGCTGGGAAAAACCGATTGCAGGAATAATGAAAATAAGAAATAGGAATAGAAAAGGTTTCATTTCAGTTTTTTCTCATTGATACTGAGAGGCAAGAAAGGTTGTAAAACTTGCGGTCAATCAGATTCGAATTACAAGTAAATTCCGAGGCATGAAGTGTTGATTTATTTGGTTTTCTTTTTGTGAAAATTCCATTTTTTTGTTATATATAAGTATGTCAAGTAGTATTAATGTGAAAATTAGTTTGAAATGAAGAGTTGAAAATACAATACCTTGAGAATAAGAGTACTTTTGCACCTTTTTTTAAGATTTCATTCATGCGTAAGAGTACCAGATTAGTTCAGCTAAGCTGTCTAACCACCCTATTTTTCCTAGTTATATCTATTCAGACAAATGCACAATGCATCATCAATTCAAATGCCGGATATTCGGTTTCTGTATCCATATGTCCCAAATCTATAGTGGTAAGCACTACCGATTGTCCATGGGGTTACAATTACAATGTTCGATTTGATTATGAAATTGCAATTATTGGCAATACACCTGGAAATAGTGGTTTGCATACCCTTCAAACAAAAATTTACTGCAATAATTCTGCAGTTAACGGATATTATGCCTTGCCTTTGAATGGAGGTTCCGGATCTGCCGTAACAACTACAAATCCCTTTGTAAATAACAATGGGGAAGCTTACCAGTATGCACCGAATCCAAGTTGCAATGAAGCGACCATAAATAGCCTTAATTGCGCAAATATCGGGGTAATCATTCAAGGTCCCGGAATTCCAAATCAGGAAATTATCTGCAATT
>CAMLLB010000003.1 GCA_946480815.1 uncultured Flavobacteriales bacterium | reverse complement strand
TGAAATTTGAAAAATAATACTTGGTAAAAGCAGTATCTACAATCGGAGCAATGTATGTCATGTAGTAGTTCTTCTCAATTTGTGCTATCTGGATCTGCCGGTTCTTTTGGTTAATCCCATAGACGTTCTTATCTGTTAACACATGAGGATTTCCACGATAATCCCGGATCAGCTCCTGCCCTTTTTCCGGTAGTGGAATTTCTCCCAATAAATTAAATCCATCGTAAAGAACCAATTCGGTCCCTTTCTTCAAATTTTTCGGATACGTCAGGAGTAATAGATTATTATCCGGCATAAATTCAAAATCCGTTACGGAAACACGCCCTGATTCGAAAACGGTATCCGGAACACCAATCGGTTTAATAACCACTTCATCAATCAAGCGCTCTTTGAAATAGTACATCCGGACCTGAATGGTCAAGGTATCGGAAGGTTTCCCGGAAAATACTTTGGCAGGTATTTTTTCAAGCGGATTAAATGCAATGTGTTCCAATTCAAAATTGGTCAGTTCCGTTGTCGAAACCTGGAAACAGGCAATCCCTTTTAAGGAAGTATATTGAGAACTAATTAATGAATCACCCTGGTATTGACGAATGTAAACCCTGGAAACGGGATCTCCGTTACTCCTGTCTTTGGTAATAATCCGAACGGTAGTCTGACTAAATGCATTGGATGAAAGTAAAATCAGAAAAACAAGGTGTAAAATCGGCTTCATGACTGTTAATTTTCTTAGAGATGCAGGAACATTCATTTTTCCATAAAACAATTGGGATGTTATGAAAACAGCAGGGGCGGAAAATCTTCCGCCCCTGCTGTTTGTTTTTATAATTTCAATAGCCAGCCAAAACTGTCTTCTACTTTTCCTGCTTTCAGATCATCCAGGTAAGCATGTACTTTTAATGAGAATGTGCGTGTCTCGATCGGAGGAAGGATCAAATCTTCATCCCGGTAACCGATTTTAGCAATATGCGCAATAGTTGCGGCTGTTCCGGCACCAAAAGCTTCTGTTAAACGTCCTTCTCTATGAGCCTGGACAACTTCTGCAACAGAAACTTTACGTTCCTCAACGGGCATTCCCCATAAATTTGCAACTTCAATAACGGAACGCTTGGTAATACCTCTCAAAATCGTATCGCTCTCTTCAGAAGGTGTAATCAATTTCCCATCAATTACAAACATCACATTCATCGTACCAGATTCCTCAATGTACTCATGTGATTTTCCATCCGTCCAAACCAATTGGTGATACCCTTTCATTTGTCCCAATTTCGCAGGATACAAAGCTGCCGCATAATTACCTGCAGTTTTTGCTCTTCCTACTCCACCTACTGACGCTCTGGTGTAAAATTCTTCAATTTTCACATTCACCGGCTCACTATAATAAGCTCCAACAGGACATGCGAAAATTACAAAACGGTACGTGTCAGAAGGCCGGATACCGATGTATTCATCAGTTCCAAACAAGAAAGGTCTCAAATACAACGAATACCCTTCTTTATTTGGGATCCAGTTACTTTCGATTTCAACGAATTTGCGTGTCAGTTCAACGAATACCTCTTCAGGAATAACCGGCATACACATGCGTGCACAAGATTCTTCGAAGCGTTTTGCGTTCATATCCGGTCTGAAGATGGCTACTTCTCCGCTGTCCATTCGATAAGCTTTCAATCCTTCAAAAATTGATTGCCCGTAATGGATCACAGACGTAGCCGGATGCATGGAAAGCGGTCCGAAAGGCATAATCTCAGGATCCTGCCATGCGCCATCTTTGTAATCCATGATCAGCATGTGATCGGAAAACACTTTACCAAACGGTAAGTTATTCCAATCAACAGCACTTAGTTTAGACTCTTGAGTAAGAGTAACTTTAATGTTGTCTTGTAATATCATAACGACTAATAGTTATGCGAATATACCGAAATTAGTTGACGATTCCATGAAGATATCGGAAGTAATTCCAATATTTGTAACAACATGGATTTTTAATGTAATCAAACGAAAATGCCAAAACTTACAACACTTTCATTTCAATCCTTTTCAAAGGGAAAACTACTGCTTTCATTTTTTCTTTTCATGGCTTACCCCGGTAAGATTTACAGCCAAACACATTCATTGAGCGGAACAATTGGAAAATACCCTATTTACCTCCAATTTACACTGGAAGGAAACAGTACTGAAGGATATTACTTTTACAAAAACAAGCTGATTAATATTCCTTTATCCGGGAGCTATAAATCGGGGTTTATTACCTTGACTTCCAAAGATGTTTATGGCGAAACACCCGAAAATCCGGAGGTTTTTAAGTTCAAATGGCCCAATAAAGTTCTCGAAGGAACATGGACACACAAGGGGAAATCAACCCCATTGAAGTTAGCCGCACTCACTCCCAAAGAATTGAATAGCCCGAAATGCTCGAATCCATATTTCAAAAAGGAAACTTCTTCAACCAATGATTTAACCAAAGTGAAAGTTGGACTTTTCAAATTGAAGGAAGATGGTTTGCCGAGAATGGTCAACAAGGTGAAGATTCGCCAATTTAAAGAAGTTCTAACAGGTATCAGCTTGTTTCGGATTGATTCCGGATTGGTGGCTGAAAAGCAAAAAGATGCCAATTTTTATTTGGAGTATTTACATCTTTCGGAGTTTTTGACGAGCCTGGAGTGCGCTTCCAATTCTGCTTTCGGTTCCGATTACAGCTTCGATGCTTCGAATATTACGATTTCCAACGATTTGCTATGCTTTTCTGTTTTTACAGCTTACTATTGTGGTGGAGCACACCCGGAAGAAAGCAGTTACGGAATCAATTACAACTTAAACACTCATAAAAAGATCGAGTCAGGCGAATATTTAATCCCGGGAAAAGAAGCAGCATTTGAAGAACGCGTTTTTGCCTGCTTAGCTAAAGAGAATCCCGGATATTTTGAAGGCGATATGGTTGATGATGACATGGAATGTGAATATAACAACCAGGAGTTATGGACTGCTGATTGTAACTTTGTGTTTACCGGGTCCGGAGTGAGATTATTACCCTCATTTCCTCATTACAAAGCTCCATGCCTGGACCCGGAATGGTCGGTAATCCCCTATTCCGAATTGAAAGATTTGATAAAACCGGAATATTACAGCAAACTGATTCAATTGAAACAGTAATTTTGCACTTCGACTCCGCTGCGCCTATGCTATAGCTTGTGCCATCGCTAAAGCTACTGGCGACACGCGATCAGCATAAGTATTCAGTGCTATTAGAAACACAATCAAACAAGCAATTGATAAACTAATGTCAAAAAAAAGCGAAGAAATTCTTTCCAAATATTGGGGTTATTCTCAATTCCGGCCTTTGCAGGAAGAGATTATTGATGCCGCAATTTATGGAAAAGATGTTATTGCGCTTTTACCCACTGGCGGTGGAAAATCTATTTGTTTCCAGGTTCCGGGAATAGCTCGCGAAGGGATAACAATCGTGGTTTCGCCTTTGATTGCTTTAATGGAGGACCAGGTGAATCAGCTGCAAAAAAGAGGGATTCGTGCAAAAGCCCTGACCAGCGGGCTTTCGTTTCGTGAGATCGATATTTTACTGGACAATGCCAAGTTTGGTGGTTTAGATTTCTTATACATTTCTCCGGAGCGCATTCAGACCCGTTTATTCCAAGAGCGGGTGAAACAGATGGAAATCGGTTTATTTGTTGTTGATGAAGCACATTGTATCTCTGAATGGGGACATGATTTCAGGCCGGCATACGTTGAAGTGGCAAAATTGAGGGAATTCCACCCGGAAGTTCCGATCATGGCAGTAACGGCAACAGCTACTCCAAAGGTAAAAGAAGACATTGCAACCCATTTGAACTTAAAGAACCCCGAATTGTTTGAAGCTTCCTTTGAACGGACGAATGTGAGTTATGAGGTTTACCACGTTTCAAACAAACTGGATGCAATTACGAAATGGATCCATAAAAATCCGGGGGATGTGGGGATCATTTATTGTCAGACACGTAAAAGTGTAAAAGATGTCATGATTTATCTCCAGGCAAGAAATATCAAGGCAAACATGTATCATGGCGGAATGAATTCCAAAGAACGAAGCCTTGCTTTATCGAATTGGCTTTCGGAAAAAACACCGATAATGGTTGCCACCAATGCTTTTGGAATGGGAATTGACAAACCCAATGTGCGTTTTGTAGCTCATTATGAAATTCCGAACAACCCGGAATCCTATTTCCAGGAAGCCGGAAGAGCGGGTCGTGACGGGAATGAATCCCGGACTTTCGCATTTATTGAACCGGCTGATATCAACGAAATTGCGGAACGCGTATTGGCACAATTTCCGAGTACAGATAAAATCAAATTGATTTACAGGGCCCTGTGTAATTACTTAAAGATCGCAATTGGCTCGGGTGAACACGAATCTTATGTGTTACAATTCAATGATTTCGTAAAGAAATTCAACCTGAATATGATGGAAGTTTATCCGGCTTTTAAATTACTGGAAATGAACGGAAGCATCCTTTTTTCAGAGCAGGGATTGAAAGGTTCACGGATCAAGATCAGTATTGACAATACGCATTTATACGGTTTTCAATTGAAGAATCCCGTGCTGGACCCTTTGATTACCTGGGTTTGCAGAAATCACAGCGAAGTATTTGATTCGTTTTGTGAATTGGATGAAACAGAGGTTTGTCAACGATTGAAGATCTCTGCGTCAGAATTGGAACGACAATTAAAGTATTTGGAAGAGCACGGAATTATTGATATTACCTGGCGAACAGATCTTCCAATGGTTACTTTTCTTCACGAACGTTTCCCGGATGATTATGTAGAATTAAAACCGGAAGTTTACCATTTCAGAAAAGAACGGGCTTTGGAACGAATGAATGTCATGAAGCGATTCATTGAAGAAAAGCATTGCAGGCCTCAGTTTATCATTTCATATTTCGGACAAAAAAGCACCCCTTGTGGAAAATGCGATTACTGCCTGGAACAAAACCTATTGGAAAAACATCCGCGATTGGAATTGGAACTCATTGCACTGCTGGAAAAGAAGGCAATGAGTTTAGCTGAAATTATCGCTCAATTCGACGCGTCCTTTTCAGCCAAGATCAAAAACACACTGCGGGAATTAATCAACGAAGAGCGGATCGTTTTTAGTGAGCAACGTTTTTCGCTCCCCCGGTAACCGTTCGTTTCAAATCAATAATTTCACGTTGTAAATCCTGGATACTTTTCGTTAGCAGGGAATCATCTATACGCATTTCGGGTAAACTCGGAGAAATATAGTTGACAAATTTCCACATTTCCACAATTTCGTTCACATTTACGTAGTAAGGCAAATACAAGGGATTGGTAGAACACAATTCAAACGATTGCTGCGTTTCAATAAAATTATTTACAATCTTAAATACGATCCCATCGTCTTTGGTTACAACGATACACGGAGTTCCGTTTCTCACACCCCCCCAATTCTGAATGTATTCAGCTACAACGAATGAACCTTCATCAACAGGAGGCATGGAGTCTCCCATAATTGGAAAGGAACGGTATTTCCTGTTTTTGGATAAAAAAGGCAAGCTGAATGTCGGTAAAACCTTCAAATAATCCGGATCGGCATAACCGGTTGTGTAACCCGCTCTCGCTTGCTGTGGGATCAATTCGATCATTTCATTGTCTTCCGAATCGACCAGGGAAGTCAAAACACGCAGGTTTTTGCCGTTGATATCCGCATACAAACCGGAACTGATCGTCGTCCAGTCGCTTTCAGTAAAGGCTGAGAAATCCTTGGTTAATAAATCATCAATCGGAACAGCATAATACTGGCTTAATGCAATCAGTGTTTCAATTCCGGGTTCCGCAATTTCATTTTCATAACCGGAATAACTGCTTCGGGTCAAACCCAGGTCAGAAGCAACCTCTTCCTGTGATTTCTTTTTGCTTTTGCGAATCAATTTTAAATTGTTCCCTAACTTCATGATGATCAAATTTTAATCAAATATATGACTATTTTTTAATCTAATCAGATTTTAATGAAAAAAAAATAGAATCCGTGAATGTTAGTGCTGTAACAAATCAATGGAAGTCAGGTAAGGCTCTCCTTCCACACGGTAGTTAAAATGCAAAAACGATCCCTTAGTTGTTTTGATTCTAAAACTAATATCATCTGTTTCTTCAATCAATTGACTTAAATTACCGTAGTAAATCAGTTTATAATCAGTATATGATCTAATAGAAACAAAATCAAATAAATCTTCCACTGCTTTCTGATGAACGCTATTGCTCGCATTCTCTATTAGTTTCGCAAATTGTTTTGCTTCAATTTGTTTTAGATTCGTCCGGAACAAGTACAGTGCTTTCGCATAAGAATCCAGGTTTGTCTCCTCAAAAAAATAAGGGTATTCTCCTCCTACGGATAGTTGAATTTGATAATAGCGCAATTTGTCTTGCTTCAGTAAATTCTGAAAGCGCATTAATGGCTCGATCCATATAGATTCTGATGTCGTCTTAACAACAGACAAACTAATGAGGTAGTGAGATGGTTTGTCCCCGCTAATTGCGATCAATTTGAGCTTTACAGGGCTTTCTTTGCACGCTTTTTGAAGTATTCGCTCGTACCGGTCAACCACTTCCTGATATTCATTGAACTCCACCAAATCTTCTATCTTTTTAGAATTTGGAACACAAGCCACTAATAAAAACAATATCAGGAGAATGGAAGCTGATTTATAGATAGTCGTTGATAAAGTCTTCATATAGTTTGTTACCCTTTCCTCCGCTTTTGCATATTCTGAAGCAGGACGTGAACCTCAAATATGATCGGCCGCCCGATCAATTCGGAATAAACCTTGATGAATTTTGCTCCAAGGAAAATAATTTGAGAAGAATAGTACATCCAGGCAAGGAAGATCAATAGGGTCCCGGCAATCCCCATTTGGCTTCCAAAGAAGAAATTTGTGAGGTAAAATTTCAACCCGATCTGCCCGACATACAACAGGACAGAAGTGAGCAAGCCTCCTGAAAGCGCAAGTTTCCAAACGACTTTTCCATCATGCAGGAATTTATAAACCAGTGCAAACAAAATGGTATTGATCCCGATTGCAACCAGGTGCTCCAATCCGCTCATAACCCACTGCTGTTTCAAATGAAAAGAATCGTAGAGCTCTCCACTGATTGACATGAAAATAGTTTCCCCTGTATAAAGCAACACAATAGAAACCCCAAAAACCGCGAGCATGAAAACGGAAACCAGTTTGGTAAAAATGGTGTAAAAGATCTGGGTTTTCCGGTCATCAATTTTGACCTGGATATCGTAAAATTCATTGATACTCATTCTTAGAGAAGAAATCAGCCCGGAACTTGAAAACATCAGTGCTATGATCCCGATGATATTGAGAATGATGCTGCTTTTTTCAAAATGAACTTCCGACAGGAACGCTAAAATTCCGGAGCTGTCTTTTAATCCGACCTGTTCTTCAAGTAATACTTTAATTAAACGCAGGATTTCCTCTTGTCCCATGATCTTTCCAAAGCTGATAACTGCCAGGTAAATAATCGGAATAATGGCAAAAACCGCATAATAGGCCAATGCAGCACCATGAAAAAATGAATTCTCCTGGAAGAATTCCATGAAAGTGCGTTTGAACATCGTCCAAACTTCTTTCCAGCTAAGCTTTGGTATTTTTACTCTTGAGCTCAATACGTTTTACTTTTTTTAGCGGTTTATTTGCATACAATATGATGGTCTGTTTGTTACCGGCTTTAAAAAATGATTTCCAATATGCACCGAAAAAAACAGCATTCACAAATTCAACTTCAATTCCGTCAGTTTTAACGATTTTGTATTCACAAGGTCTAAATAAAATTTTATTTTTCCCTTGTTTCAATTCATTTAATTCTCCGAAATAAGCGCCTTCATTGAAACTTGAAGGATTAAAATAAAAGGCTTGCGGTGTATCCACCCTACTGAATTTACCTTTATCCAGGAAAGCTATTTTTTCACACCACTGCATCACTTCATCTCCTTCATGAGAAACTAAAATACACAAGGTATTTCTCACTTCAACCAATTGTTTAATGTATGCGCCAATTTTAACTCTCAAATGAGCATCTAAATGCGAGAATGGCTCATCCAAAAGCAATACTTCAGACTCCAGGGCCAACGCTCTGGCAATAGCCAAACGTTGCTGCTCTCCACCCGACAAATAGCGGGCTTGCTGCGATGCAACTTCATTTAATTCTACCAGATCAAGTAATTCGTCACAAAACCGGTCGCGGTCTTTTTCATGCAGATGCAGTATTTTCACGAGAATATTTTCTCTCACCGTGTGGAATAAGTCCAGATTGAAGTCCTGGTTTACCAATTGGATTTCAGGATGGCCGGGGATCAATCGTTCACTCGGTCCTAAAACGCGTTCATCACTCCAATAAACAGTTCCCCCGGAAGCATCCAAAAGTCCTGCAACAATCTTTAAAAGGGTTGATTTGCCACCACCGCTTGCACCAACGACACCGAAAATTTCACCGGGCTTTAAATCGATAGAAATGCCGTGTAAAACGTTTTTCTGCTCGCTGTATGAAAAATGAACTTGTCTGATTGAAAGCATTAATTCCGTAATTCCTTTGGAAAAGCACTCAGTACGATGTAAACTCCCGGAACCGGGTTCTCCACCACTTCGTCATCATTTAAATAGACTTTCAGTTTTTTGTGGTCGTGATCGATGATATATTCATCCAGGCACTTTTCAGAAAACACAATCGGTGTTGCTCCATTTTCTCCATGAAAAATAAATTGGATCACATCGTGGATCTCGTAATGAAAAGCTTTTCCTTCTCCGATTTCACCAGCCAGAACAAAAGGTTGATCACGCACTATTTCCAACACATCAGAAGGGTCGGTCAGGCGAAATTCATCCTCCCATTCATAGCGGATATTTTCAGGAGAATCTTTTCCTTCATGCTTCTCCTGAGCATACTCTTCTGAAAAAGAATTATTTTTTAGAAACACTTGAATTGAGTACGACATCTTGCTTTTTTAACAAAGATAAGTTGAATTGCGAATTTTGAATTCCGAATCGCGAATTAATTATCAATCATGAATTGTTCAATTAATAGAAATCTAGGAGCACGAGCGTGACGCTCACCAACTCTAAGGTTATTTAGGATTACAAGATTATTTTGCAATAAACAGTAAAAAAAAGCCTGAAAAGGGAGCTGTACCCCAGTAAAACCGTTGTTAAATCCATAACATTTCATACACTACTCATACTCTATCCATACTCTACCTATACTGTATCCATGCTTAACCTATGCGTTACGGATGTTTTTAACAGATAGGAATACGACATTTCGCTTTGCAAAGCTGAGAATTGATTTTTCAAAAACTACTTCCAATTCGCCATTCGCCATTCGCAATTCGGCATTAATTAATACTATCTTTGCACCAAATTTCAGTTTATGTACTCCAGTGTTCAATTACTTCCCCACAAAACGCAATCTATGGAAAGAAGACATCCGTGGATTTTTTCCGGTGCTTTGAAAGAGATGCCAAAAACGATTGAGGACGGTGAAGTAGTGGCTGTTTTAGATTCACGGAACAATGAAATTGCAAAAGGACACTTTCAACATGGCTCTATTGCTGTCCGTATCCTCACTTTCAACAAGGAGTTGATTGACCAGGACTTTTTCAATAAACGTATTTCAGACGCAGTTGATTTGCGCAAGAAACTGCACCTGTTCCGAGAAGATAACTCGATCTGCAGATTGGTACACGGTGAAGGTGATGAATTGCCCGGATTAGTAATCGATTATTACGGCGGAGTTGCTGTAATTCAGTGTCACAGTTTGGGGATGTACCTGCAGATTGATCTGATCAAAAACGCATTGATCCATGCTTTAGGCAGCGATCTGAAAGCTATTTACAATAAATCGAAAGAAACACTTCCTGGCCGTGTGCCGGTTGAAGACGGTTATTTGCATGGAACTTGCGAAACACCTCATATCGCTTTAGAGAATGGTGTGAAATACCAATTGGATTGGATTACAGGTCAAAAAACCGGATTCTTTATTGATCAGCGTGAAAACAGGGCGTTATTGGCTAAATATGCCGAAGGATGCAAGATCCTGAACACCTTTTGTTATTCCGGCGGTTTCAGTTTGGCTGCTTTAAAGCAAGGCGCAAAAGAAGTTCACTCCCTGGACAGTTCTAAAAAAGCGATCGAACTAACCGATGCGAATATTGAATTGAACGGATTTAAAAATCACCAATCCATTGTTGCCGATGCGATGAATTTCATTCGTGAAACAGGAGAAGAATACGACATCATTATTCTGGACCCACCTGCGTTTGCAAAACATCGTGACAAAAGGCATCAGGCCGTTCAGGGATACAAACGCCTGAATGCAATGGCAATTCAGCACATTCGTCCGGGAGGATTGTTAATGACTTACAGCTGTTCCCAGGTAGTGGACAAGCAATTGTTTACCAATACGATTATTGCGGCAGCTATTGAATCCGGAAGAACCGTTAAAATCCTGGAACAATTGCATCAACCTGCAGATCACCCGATTAATGCCTTTCATCCGGAAGGAGAATATTTAAAAGGACTGCTTTTACAGATCATTTAATGCTAGATATACGATATAAGAGCATTCTGACAGTTGCTCTTCCAATGATGCTCAGCGGATTCATTCAATCCGTCATTTCCATTACTGACGCCGCTTTTTTAAGCCGCTTCAGCAAACTGGCCTATGATGCTTCCGGAAGTGCAGGATTATGGTACATTACCATGTATATGGTGTTTTTGGGACTTGGTGACGGAGCTCAAATTGCCATGGCACAAAAAGTCGGGGAAAAGAATTCAAGAGGATTTGCTGCTGTTTTCCAGTCTAACTTTATTATTCTGTTTATAGCAGCCATCGTATTAACACTACTGGTACAGTTTTGCATGCCCTCACTGATGAGTTCTTTGGTTACGAACAGCCAGCTGGCCAAAGCGGAACAATCCTTCCTGGAGATCAGAAGCTATTCGTTCTGGGCAGTCACCATTACAATCAGTATCCAGGCTTCCTATTTAGCGGTCGGGAAAACAACACTCGTATTGATTGCATCTTTAATTGCCGCAGTTTCAAATATCATTTTGGATTATTTCCTGGTATTTGGAATTGGCCCATTCCCACGTTTGGGATTGGAAGGCGCAGCGATTGCTTCAACCAGTGCGGAATTTTTAGCAATGCTCTTCCTCTTATCTACGTTGATCGGTGGGAAACTGAGAAAACAATATCCCATTTGGAAAAAGAACTTCACTTCCAAATTTCAACTGAAAGAAAATCTCAAAATAGGAATTCCTTTACTCTTTCAGGGAATCGTTGCGCTATCAATTTGGACGATCTTCTTTATCTGGATTGAACAAATGGGAGGTGACAACCTCACTGTTTCACTGAACATTCGCTACATCTATTTCCTGGCCTTCATTCCGATCTGGGGATTTGCCGCTGCAACCAAAACTTACATTGCACAATACTTCGGTGCAAAACAATTTGATCAGATTCCGGTGATTCAAAAGAGAATCCAGTTTTTAACGGTTTGTTTTTTGTTACTTACATTTCACGGATCCATATTTTATCCCGAAGCATTGATCCGTTTGGTTTCAGATCATCCGGAACATGTCGAAAAAAGCGCACAGATCCTCCGTATAGTCAGCGGCTCCATTTTAATTTACGGATTCAGCAGTGTTTATTTTCAAACTATCAGTGGAATTGGAAAAACACGCTTCACTTTTGCGGTAGAATGTTTGTCGACATGCCTGTACATTATTTCTTCCTACCTTTTCATTAAAGTATGGAACTGGCCTATTCAATGGGTGTGGCTGGTTGAATATGTTTATTTCATTACGATGGGATTAAGTTCCTTCGCTTATTTAAAATGGATAAATCGAATTAAAGGATAAAATTGCATATGAATAATTTACGCATCGTTTTTATGGGGACTCCCCATTTTTCAGTTGGAATTTTAAAAGCTATTCAAGCTGCAGGAATGAACCTGGCAGGAATTGTCACCGTTGCAGACAAACCGGCAGGAAGAGGTCAACTAATGCATGAAAGCCCGGTGAAACAATTTGCTGTTGAAAACCAGATCCCGGTCCTTCAGCCTTTAAAATTGAAAGATCCGGAGTTTCTAAGTCAATTGGAAGCCCTGAAAGCAGATGTATTTGTAGTAGTCGCTTTTCGAATGCTTCCGACAGAAGTTTGGAAAATGCCGAAACATGGAACGTTCAATCTGCACGCTTCCCTTCTACCCGATTATCGCGGTGCTGCACCGATCAACTGGGCAATTATAAACGGTGATACAAAAACCGGGGTGAGTACTTTCTTTATTGATGAAGCCATTGATACCGGGAATGTCATCGGTCAAACCGAAATGAACATCTCTGAAAATGAAAGTGCCGGAGAATTACACGACCGGATGATTGATGTGGGTGGAAAACTGGTTGTAGAGACATTGAACAGGATTGCAGCAAATGAAGTCAATCCGATCCCGCAATCTGAACTTGGCACTTCTATGCGTCCCGCTCCGAAATTATTTAAGGACAATACCCAAATTGACTGGAATGCAAATCCGGAAGTGATCCATAATCTGGTTCGCGGCCTGAATCCATATCCTGCTGCCTGGACAACCTGGAAGAATTCAAAGGGAGAATTAAAGAATGTGAAAGTTTTTAAAACATCTGTAAGCGATCAAAACGGATCAGGGTCGATTCATTTATCTTCCTCCAAGACCCAATTATTCGTTGACACGCACAAAAAAAGACTTGAAATTTTGGAATTCCAGGTAGAAGGAAAGAAAAAAATGACCGCAAAAGAATGGTTGGTCGGGAATAATCCGGCTGATTGGAGCATTTTTTTCGACTAAATTTTATCGATCAAATTGATAAATTAGTCGGAAAACCCCGAAAAACAGGGGTGCTTATCAACAAATGCGTTTATTTATCAACAAAATGGACGCTTTTTAGTGTTTGGCCTTGGTAGAGAAGCATATTCATATATTTTTGTTGTGTTAATTATTAGAAATCATTCAAAAAAAACCAAACTATGAACAAAGCAGAATTAATTGATGCGATTGCTTCTGAAGCAGGATTGTCTAAAGCTGATGCAAAGAAAGCATTGGATGCATTTGTAAGTGCTACAGCTGGAGCATTGAAAAAAGGAGACCGTATTTCTTTAGTAGGATTCGGTTCTTTCTCAGTTTCTAAGCGTGAAGCTAGAACTGGTCGTAACCCACAAACTGGAAAAGAAATCAAAATCGCAGCTAAGAACGTAGTACGTTTCAAGTCTGGCGCTGAGTTATCTAGTGCAGTTAACTAAGAAACGATATTCTTTAGAGAAAAAATCCTTCCGTCAACCGATGGAGGGATTTTTTTTTGCCTCTTACTTTTTGCCAGGGCAGAAAAGTAAGCAAAACTGCCTTCCGAAATTCAATTCCGATTTACTACACTTCCTTCATTGATCAATACACTTCAGGAGATAGCTCTTCCGTTCTGTTTCCTGCTCTTTCAATTTTGAATATATTGGTACTCAGACACTGGTGCTATGACGATTAACGACGATCCTTCTCTCTACTCTAACGGTCAAATGATTGTTCGTGTTGACCATACCGGAAATGTCTTCAATCTTTCTGCATTAAAAGATTTTGAACATGCTACAAGGATTTCAAATTGTTTTGCTATCAAATTTGTACGTGACGGGATCGAGCGCTATACCATAAACGGCAAATCATACACCATTACTTCCGGTTCCTATCTTCTAATGAACGGAGAAAAGGAAGGTACAGTAGTGATTGACAGCGACACCTATGTAAAAGGAATGTGCCTGAATATTTCCAATGAATTGATTGCTGAAGTGATCGCAACCCACCGGGAACCTGACACTCCTTTTTCCGATCCCGGTCTTTCCAACTTCTTTTACACGGAATATTTCCTGGAGAACCAATATCAGGCTCCCTACACCACCCTGGGAAGAAAACTTCAACAGATCAGCGAATGCGTAAACAACAATTTATTTTCCAATGATCAGATTGATCGGGAATTATTTTATCAGCTTGCTGAAAGCCTGGTAAACGATCAAATTAGTGTTTTCAGTCAGCTTCAATCCATAACAACAGTAAAAGCAGAAACACAGCGAGACCTTTGCAGGCGTGTATTAAAAGGAAAAGAGTTTGTTGATGCGAGTTTCACCGAAACACTGACCATTGAACAAATTGCCCGAACAGCCGGTATGTCTGAATATCATTTCTTCCGTTTATTCAAACAGATGACAGGATTTACCCCATATCAATACATCCTTTCCAGGAGGTTACAAAATGCCTCACTTTTACTGAAAGCAGAACATTCAGTTCTTGATACAGCTATCGCATCCGGATTTTCAGACATTTTCACATTCAGCAAAGCGTTTAAAAAACATACCGGAGTATCACCAAAACAATATGCAGCATCTATTCTCCCGAACCATTCAACACACAGATAAATACGTTTACACAAATTAGCATTTTTTTACATGCACTTTTCATGGAATAGAACATCTTTGTACAACAGTTCTATTTAAACGACCCTATGACCAACAAAAACTTCAGCTACACCATCTTGCTCCTGTTCTTTCTCGTCCTGCAATCTTTCCAATCCATTTCAGCTCAACATGCAATAGTGACAGGAAAAATCAAAGGTATTGACCCACAATCCCCACCAGTTGTGAGGTTATGTAATTCAGCTGATTCATCCCTGGTGAAAGCAGCCATCAGTGATTCCTTGGGAAACTTTGAGATTGAGATTGCAAAAACAGGGCGCTTTCTGATTATCATAGACCAGATCGATTATCAAAAATTCACAGGTTCAGCTTTTGATATCCCTACAGACTCATCAAGAATTGAATTACCAGAAATTGTTTTAAGTGCCGCGGTTACCAAACTGGAAGATGTTGTAGTCTCTGTGAAAAAACCATTCATAGAACGCAAAATTGACCGGGTAGTTGTAAACCCGGACGCATTGGTTGGAAGTTCAGGAACTACTGTTTTGGATTTATTGGAGAAGGCTCCCGGCATCACCGTTGACTTCAATGGAAATATTTCCCTGAAGGGAAAAGCCGGAGTCCAGGTTTTTATTGATAACAAATCAACCTACATGTCACAGGAAGATCTTGCCGGGTATTTGCGGTCCCTGCCTTCAAACTCCGTTGCTTCCATCGAAATTATGACCAATCCGCCGGCCAGGTATGACGCTTCGGGAAATGCCGGGATTATTAATATTGTTTTGAAAAAGTTGAAAGAAAGAGGTTTCAACGGTGGAATTACACTGAGTTACGGACAAGGAAGGTATTTACGCTCCAACAACTCGTTTAATTTTAATTACCGTGTGAACAAGATCAATTTATTTTCCACGCTCGGCTGGAGCCAAAACAATTCCTACCAGGATTTGACCATTAATCGTTACTACTATACATCCGAAGGTCAATCCAGTTCCTCTTTTTTACAGCGATCATACATTAAAAGGCAAAACGGCGGAAGATCTGCAAAGATTGGAATGGATTGGTATCTCAGCAAAAAATCCACAATCGGAGTCGTTTTTTCCGGTTTTTACAATCCTTCCAGGATTACCCACGATAGTCAGGCACAAATTTTAGCAGCTGATAATTCTGTCTCGGCCCTGGTATCGGCTTACACTTCATCAAAAAACACATGGTACAATGGAAGTGCAAATATCAATTACACCTTAAAAATTGACAGTTTAGGAAAAGAGCTTTCCATCAACGCGGATTATATCCGCTATACCTCCGATCAGGAACAAACACTGGACAATAAAGTCAGAACACCTGATGGAGTTCCTGTCAGTACTCTGAATCTATACTCCTCCCTGCCTGCCGACATTGATATCAAAACGGCGAAGATTGATTATGTAAATCCGCTAAAAAACAACAATCGACTGGAATTCGGAATAAAGACGGCTTTTGTGAACACAGATAATACTGCTGATTTTTACGATGTGGTCAACGGTTCGAACGTTCCGAATTATACTTTTTCCAATCGCTTTTTATACAAGGAAAATAACAATGCCGCATATGCAAATTACGCACAGGAATGGGGAAAATTCGGCATGCAATTAGGTTTGCGTTTTGAAAGCATTCAAATGAATGGACACCAATTGGGAAACCCCTTAGTGAGTGATTCAAGTTTTACACGAATGTACAACAGTTTGTTCCCGACCGCTTATTTTTCATATGCTGCAGACAGTTTGAAGAACCATCAATTTGTTCTGTCCTTCGGCAGGAGAATTGATTATCCGAACTACCAGGATATGAATCCGTTTACCTACCCGATGGATGCATATACCTATTATGCAGGAAATCCTTACTTAAAACCAACATTCTCGTATAATTTCGAGTTGACTTATTCCTATAAAAATGCCTTTTCAATTACCGCAAATTACAGCATTGTCCACAACCTGATTAACGAAACAAATGAACAGGTAAACACGATTTATTACAGCAGGCCCGGCAATTACGGTAATCAAACAGACTATGGGATCAGTGTCAGCGGTGAATTTAACCTCACCAAATGGTGGACTATTCAATATTACTCCGAATTAAAGAA
The DNA here is from genome assembly GCA_946480815.1 of uncultured Flavobacteriales bacterium. The sequence continues at coordinate 137,688 of CAMLLB010000003.1, read as the reverse complement.
CATTGGTTATAACACTTCCATCTATAACCAGCCTTTGGTCGAAAATCGCTGGTATTGGTATGCCGGCCCGGCTTTCCGATTTACCATTACACCGAAATTCTCGGCAGATCTTGCCGGATTTTATCAAACACGTATTCTGTCCGGTCAATTCCTGACCATTCCGGTTGGATCGATCAGAGCCGGGTTGGCTTACAAAATCCTAAAAGACCAGGGAACTGTTAAATTGAATCTTTCTGATATTTTTTACACCAATCAGCCTGGTGGAGACATCCGAAACATTGCAAATTCGAAAGCAAATTGGCTAAGTAAACTGGATACACGTGTTTTGACAATGAGCTTCTCATACCGGTTCAGTAAAGGAAAAGCATTGAATGCACGCCAGTCGGGAGCTTCTGATTCGGAGAAACAACGGGTGAACACTAATTAATTCCGAATTGCGAATTGCGAATTCAAATGATTCTATATTTTAATTCGTAATTATAAAAATAGCAGTTTTCGACAAATGAAACGGTGCGGGTCTCAGTAGTTTTAACTCATAACGATTAAAATCAGGTTTATGAGAGTATTCTACTTTTTAGGTTTCATGCTTCCACTGCTTTTTCATGCGGCTCCGGTAAAGGCCCAGGTATCAGCCGCACTGGATACGGAGTTGCAACACACGCTCGACAGTATGCGAACAGTTCTCGGAGCAAAATCATTAAGTGCAGCTGTCCAGGTTTCCGACGGTTCGGTTTGGGCACATGCGAATGGCGTGTCTTCTATTTCGAATGATGTCACCACGGATGACGCTTATTTGATCGGAAGTGTTGCAAAAACAATTACTTCTGCGTGTATCCTTCAATTGGCAGACGAAGGAACTCTGAACCTGGATGACAGTTTACATGAATGGCTTCCGGCTATGCCATATATCGATACAAACATCACGATCCGTCAGTTATTGAATCACACCAGTGGAATTTATGATGTATTGAACCATCCACATCACCAGGATTCTTTATTGGCAGATATGTCAAGGATCTGGACACCGGAAGAATTGATCGACCGTTTCATTTCTCCTCCACTCTTTTCACCCGGAGCTTCCTGGTCGTATTGCAATACAAATTATTTCCTGTTGGGGATGATCATTCGGGAAGCAAGCGGAAACCAATTTTACACCGAATTACGTAATCGATTCTTCGATCCTTTAGGATTAAACACCTTTTTTATTCCGGCTTTTGAAGCTCTGAACGCTCCGGTAGCCCATATATGGCTGGATATTACAGGTGATGGCATTTTGGACGATGCCAACAGTTTTTACATGAGCTATATGTCGCTTAATTCCACTGCAGGAGCCGCGGGAGGTTACTTCTCCACTCCAACTGACTGCACTAAATGGATGCGGACCTATATGCGCGGAGACCTGCTTTCCCCTTCAATGATGGCGGAAGCCAAAACAACCATTACTACCGGAGGAAATATCGAACGATATGGTTTGGGATTAATGCATAAAACCAATGGCTTTCTTGGATATGAAGCTTATGGTCATGGTGGCGACCTGGCTTACCATGCGTCATCCTGGTATTTCCCGGAACTGGATCAAAGTATTACGGTTTTCACTAATGACAATAATAAAAACTCCTGGATGCTGATCCCGGTGGTTCGTGAGCTGTTAAGGACCATTGTCAACAACCAAACTGCATCAATGAATGAAAACTTAATTAATAGCATTCAGGTGAGTCCGGTACCGTTCACAGATCAAATCAGCGTATCATGGGATAATACAGCTTCAGACGAAGTAACGATCACACTGGAAGATGCTTTCGGACGTAAAATTGACATTGAGTCGGAACAAACACAGAACAAAACGCATTTTGAGACACGGTTAAACCAACTGGAAGCACTTCCATGTGGAATTTATTTTGTCAGGATTGCAGGAGAAAGCGGTTGGTCCAAAACAGTAAAAGTATTGAAGTAAAAGATTTGAAAAGCATTCTAAGAGTCGTTCACCTTATTTACAATTGCGCAAAAAAAAAGAGGTTCGGGCCCTTGGCTTTGTGGCGGACGAATCTGAAACAGAATTGAAAAATAATTGGTAACAACAAATAGGATTTCTTAATTTACGAAGAAAACACCTCGCATTCTATAAAGATCGGGGTGTTTTTCTTTTTTAGGAATCAAACAGTTCATCGATATATAGCTATGTTCCGATATAGCTATTTAGATATATAGCTAAATTCTATTCATTTCTCCGATAATCACTAGCTTTGCCCCATGAAAAACGAATTGCTTCAAGCATTTTATGAACTTATCCCTGAAGTCAAAGGACAATTATTCGAAGAGATAGCTTCTAAGCGCACACGATATTTAACAGTCCTGCTGGAAGAAATTTTCCAGGAACATAATGCCAGTGCTGTATTAAGAAGTTGTGATTGTTTCGGGATCCAGGAGTTACACGTAGTTGAAAGTAAAAACCAATACAAAGTACAACGCGATATTGCCCGTGGTGCCGGAAGATGGGTCGACTTGTTTAATTACAATGAAGGTCCTGCACCATTATTGGATGCAGTTGCCAAACTAAAAGCAAAAGGATATAAAATTGCGGCTTTGACCCCGGATGCGGAACTTTCTATTTTCGATTTGCCTTTAAACCAACCTGTAGCACTTTCCTTCGGAACCGAATGGGAAGGAATTTCAGATAAGATCCGTGAAGTTGCAGATTACAAGGTCGCAATCCCCATGGTTGGTTTTACAGAAAGTTTCAACGTTTCTGTTTCAGTTGCACTTACATTACAAGCTTTGAGACAGCGTTTGATCGAATCCGACATTGACTGGAAATTAAATGATGAAGATCAAACCGATATTAAATTGAAATGGTGCCAACGCTATATGCGGAATGGAGATGTAGTGAGAAGAGAGCTTGAAAAACGGTTAGCAGAATAATTAACTGTATTTTCAATGCGCCTTTGCTAAAGCTTGTGCCATCGCTAACCTTGCTCTGCCGAAGTGGCTTCACGAAGGCGAAGAGCTACTGGCGACATGCGATTAGCGCAAGCGTTTTTACATTTTCCATTTTTTTTACTTCCTAAGTCAAAGAGAACGTTATATTTGTATGACTTTTCGAACTAAAAAAACAGAAAACTATTATGGGAAAAGGTGATATCAAGACGGCAAAAGGAAAACGTACAAACGGATCCTATGGTAATACCCGTAAAAGAAAAAAAGCAACTACAAGTGCTAAACCGGCAGCTGCTAAAAAATCTGCTGCGGCAGATGCATCAGCAAGTGAGAAAAAAGTAGCGGCTAAGAAGCCTGTAGCAAAAACTGCGGCAAAACCGGCAGCAGAGAAAAAACCTGCCGCTAAAAAACCGGCTGCAAAAACAACAAAGAAAACTGAAGAATAATCGAATGAATAATCCTTCAACATATGAAAAGCTCTGCCATTCGGCGGGGCTTTTTTTGTAAATATTTTAATTAAAAACACTTCTCTTTTAGTCCAAAAATCTCGAAATTTGTGTACTTCCAAATAAAGAGCAAGAAATCAATCCTGACGATGAATGTCAGGATGCAAAAAACACAAAATGAAAAAACACAACTTTGGCGCAGGACCATGTATTCTTCCGCAAGACGTATTTAAAAAAGCTGCAGATGCTGTATTGGATTTCAATGGATTATCTATTCTTGAAGTTTCACACAGAAGTAAAGATTATGAAGCTGTAATGCACGATGCCCGTGAACTGGTGAAAAAAGCATTGAACATTTCGGATGATTACGAAGTGCTTTATTTACAAGGCGGAGCTACACTTGGATTTACGATCGCAGCTTTAAACATGATGCGCTCCACAAAGAAAGCGGGATATATCAACACAGGGACCTGGGCTTCCGGAGCGATCAAAGAAGCGAAAAAAGTTGGGGTTGATGTCAATGTATTTGCTTCTTCGGAAGACAAAAATTTCAGCTACATTCCTAAAAACCTGCAAATTCCTACAGATGCGGATTACATCCATTTCACGTCAAACAATACCATCTTCGGAACACAATTTAAAGAGTTCCCGAAAACGGATTTGCCTTTGGTTTGCGATATGTCTTCGGATATTTTCTCCAAAGAAATCAACGTTTCTGATTTTGATTTAATCTATGCAGGTGCGCAGAAAAACTTAGGGCCTGCGGGAGCTACTTTATATATTGTAAAGAAGGACATTCTCGGGAAATCCACTTCTCCATTCATGCCAAGCTACCTGGATCTCAAATTACATGCTGAAAAGGATTCTATGTACAATACTCCTCCAGTTTTTTCCGTATATGTAGCGATGCTGAACCTACAGGATTTATTGGCAAACGGTGGCGTTGCAAAAATGGCCCTGAAAAACCAGGCAAAAGCGAAATTGATCTATTCCGAAATCGATGCGAATCCATTATTTAAAGGAACTGCAGCGGTGGAAGACCGTTCGGAAATGAATGTAAACTTCCTGCTGACAAACGACGCATTGAAAGACGAATTCGATGCAGCATGGAAAGCAGCCGGAATTATTGGTTTGAACGGACACAGAAGTGTTGGCGGATACAGAGCTTCCATGTACAACGCACTTGAATTGGAAAGCGTTCAGGTATTGGTTGATGTAATGAACGATTTCTCTAAAAAACACGGATAAGAGCCAGCGATAGTGCGCCGCGGCGGAAAGACTGAGGCTCTGTGCGGAAAGACAGAAAAGCCGAGGAATATAGAACGAATGAACTATTGAAAACCCCTTCTGATTTAGGACAAAAAAGAAATAAAAAATGAAAATATTAGCAAACGACGGAATCTCGAACGAAGGAAAGATTGCTCTTGAAAAAGCCGGTTATACAGTCATTACAGATAAAGTAAACCAGGACGACCTGATCTCCTATGTAAATGCAAACAACATTGAGATCATTCTGGTGAGAAGTGCTACAACCATCAGAAAAGTTGTGATTGACTCTTGTCCGGGACTCAAATTACTTGGTCGTGGGGGTGTTGGAATGGATAATATCGATGTGGCTTATGCCCGTGAAAAAGGACTAACAGTTATCAATACACCGGCCTCTTCCTCCCAATCCGTTGCTGAATTGGTTATGGGACATTTATTTGCCGGAGCGCGTTCACTACACGATTCCTTTAAGCAAATGGAAACAGGTGATTTCTCCGCATTGAAAAAGAAATACGGTAAAGGGATCGAATTACGTGGAAAAACGATTGCGATTGTAGGATTTGGACGCATTGGCCAATCGTTGGCAAGCTACGCCCTTGGATGCGGAATGAAAGTCATTGCAGTAAATAATCACGACATTGTTGCTGACATTCCATTGGAAATTCAGGGACTTGGAGAAGTAAAAGTTTCCCTGAAATCAACAAGTGACCTGAACAGCGCACTGAAAGAAGCAGATTTTATTTCACTTCACATACCGAAACAAGCAGACGGTTCTGCTGTGATCAGAAAAGCAGAATTCGACCTGATGAAGAAAGGTGTTGTATTGGTAAACACTGCACGTGGTGGAGTTGTCAATGAATCGGATCTACTGGAAGCACTTGCAGCAGGTAAGGTAGCTTATGCCGGATTAGACGTATTTGAAAACGAACCGAATCCAAGAGCAGATTTATTGAACAACGAAAAAATCGGAACTACTCCGCATATCGGGGCGGCAACAAACGAAGCTCAGGACCGCATTGGTTTGGAATTGGCTGATTTGATCGTTAAACAGTTCGGAGTTCAAGTTCCTGCTTAAGATAAATAAAGTAAATGTCTGTAATACACCCCTTTAAGGCAATTCGTCCAACGAGAGATAAAGCACAATTGGTCTCAACAAGACCATTGGCTGCTTATCGCAAGCATATTCTGCGTGCAAAACTGGACGAAAACCCTTATACTTTCCTGCACATCATTCACCCGGAAGGAGACAAAGAACACCAATCGAAAGCAAATTCCGTGGAGCGTTTTGAAGCAGTAAAAGAACGCTTCGATTCGTTTGTTGATCAGGGAATTTTGATCCAGGATCCGGAAGCGTCATTTTACATTTACAGACAAACGAAAGGTACGCATCAGTTTACCGGGGTAATTGCCGGAGTAAGTGTCGAAGAATACAAACATGATCTGATCAAAAAACACGAGGCAACAATCACATCCCGTGAATCTATGTTTACGAATTATCTGAACATTACAGGATTTAATGCAGAACCGGTACTTCTGGCACATAAGCATTTGCCTGAATTGGATAAATACCTGGATAAAGTCACAAAAGCACGCCCGGAGTACGAGTTTTCTACAACTGATAAGATCAAACATGAATTGTGGGTAATCAATGCTGAAAAAGACGCAAAACTGATCTCCATTTATGCTTCGTTGAAAGAACTTTATATTGCAGACGGACATCACCGTTCAGCCTCTTCTGCCCGCCTGAAAGATACAATCATCAAAAATAAACAGCCTCAATTTCCGAATCACGATTTCTTCCTGGCCTACCTGATCGATGAACAGAAACTGGAAATCCTGGAGTTCCAGCGTTTGGTAAAACATTTGAATGGGCTTTCATCTAAAAACTTCCTGAAAGCATGTTCTGAGTATTTCGAAATTGAAGAACTGAAAAAAGCACGCAGACCGCTTGAACGACACGAAATTGTATGTTTACTTGGTAAAGAGGCTTACTCCTTCAAAGCAAAAAAGAGTATTACGGAAGTAACAGATGTAGTGAAACAATTGGATGCTCAAATCTTGACGGATTACATCCTGAATCCGATTTTGGGAATCGAAGACTTGAAAACCAGTAAGGAAATTGATTTTATTCCCGGAACAAAAGAATTGAAAAAAGTAGTTGACCTGGTAAAAAAGGACGACTTTAAAGTTGGATTCCTTTTGTATCCTGCATCCATTAATGAAGTTAAAGAAGTTGCAGATCAGGGAGGAATTATGCCTCCTAAATCAACATGGGTTGAACCCAAAATGCGCAGCGGACTGACAATTTATAATATCAACGAATAAACATGTCTTTAGCAGATAGAATCCATTTACTAAAAGAAGAAATCCCGCAGGATGTGGTTTTGGTGGCTGTTTCAAAAACAAAACCTGCATCACTTATCCAGGAAGCCTATGATGCCGGACAGCGTGTTTTTGGTGAGAATAAGGTCCAGGAATTGGTTGATAAATGGGAGCTGCTTCCGAAAGATATTGAATGGCATTTGATCGGTCATTTACAAAGTAATAAAGTCAAATACATTGCTCCTTTCGTTTCACTGATCCATTCTGTTGACAGTTTTAAGCTGTTACAGGAAATCAACAAAGAAGGTAAAAAGAACAACCGTGTTATTCCCTGTTTACTGCAATTCCATATTGCGCAGGAAGAAACCAAATTCGGCTTGTCATTTGAAGAAGCAGAAGAGATTTTACAAAGCCGGGAATTTGTGGAAATGGACCATGTTTCGATTGTCGGATTAATGGGGATGGCAAGTTTTGTTGAAGATGAAGAACAAATCCGTGATGAATTCCGGAACCTGCACAATTATTTCGCAATCCTGAAAAGCAATTATTTTAAGTACAATCCCGATTTCAAAGTGCTTTCCATGGGAATGAGCGGTGATTACAACCTGGCGATTGAAGAAGGAAGTACCATGATCCGTGTCGGAAGTTCATTATTCGGAAGCAGATGAAAAAGTGTTTATTCTTTTTATTTACCCTTGTTTCAGGTATTTCATCGGCACAAAGTAATTATGCAGACAGTTTGACGCACGAACGTGAAGTGCATGAAAAAGAATTTCTTTCAAAAGTATTGAATGAAGAAGAACGCAAAATCCATCCTGAAATTTGCTTTTTCCCTATAAACACATCCTTCATTGTTGAGGCTGATTTTGTAAAAGAAGTGGGACCGGCCTTTGTCATGCCCATGTCGAAAGAACGCACTGTTTATTACCGGAAGATGGGTACGCTTTCCTTCAGGATTAACGATACATTATGTAAATTGAATGTCTATCAGAATCTGGACCTTGCAGGAAAGAAAGAATACAAAAACTATTATTTCGTTCCGTTTAAAGATGGTACAACGGGAATTTCCACTTATGGCGCAGGCAAATACATGGATTGTTATTTCAGTAAGAAAGCTAAAAAAGTAAGACTCGACTTCAACACTTCCTATCATCCTTATTGTGCTTATTCGGACCGTTACTCCTGCCCGATCGTTCCTGTGGAAAATCGCGTTCCCGTTGCAATCACAGCCGGAGAGTGTTATGTTTCGCATGACTAAGCAAATTGAAAATGTATAATTGAGAATTTAAAAAGAGGAAATTACGCGAATGCTTGTTTGAATCGAAAACAATGCTTTCTCCTTTTCAATGATACATTTTCAATTCTAATTCTAAAAATTGAGTAACTTCAAATCACATAACCGAATGATATGAAAATACAGAATATGATCGCTTTCACTTCCCTTCTGGCGCTTTCTGCTGCCTGCGGAAGCAATGAAGAATCAACAGGAGAAAATACAGGGCCAATGGAGACGACCGTTGAACGATTTGCAGATGTTCAAATCCTCCGTTTTGAAGTCCCGAGCTGGAACAAACTTTCCTTAAAGCAAAAAGAGCTGGTGTATTATCTGTCCCAGGCCGGATTGGCAGGAAGGGATATCAATTACGATCAAAACAATCGCTTTAACCTGGAGATTCGCAAAACCCTGGAGGCAATTCATGAAAAATATGAAGGTGACAGGACCACGTCCGAATGGAAGAAATTCGATGAATGGAGTAAGCAGATATTCTTTTCAAATGGGATTCACCATCATTACAGTATGGACAAAATCCAACCGAAGTTCAGCCTCGCCTACCTGCACAAACTCATGGTTGCAGTTGAACACAATTTAAGTCCTGAAGCACTGGATGCGATCTTTGATCCGAAACTGGAAAAGAAACGCAAGGTAAAAGATCCGAATGTAGATATGATCGTTGCTTCTGCAAATAACTTCTATGGCAAAGGTGTAACTCAAAAAATGGTTGAAGAATACTATGCAAAAAAGCAGGACCTAAACGACCCTGAGCCAATCGAACTGGGCTTGAATTCAACTCTGATTCTCAAAAACGGCAAGTTGCATGAAGATGTTTGGAAAAGCAAAGGAAAATATGGATTGGCAATCGATCAGATCATTTTCTGGTTAAGAAAAGCTGTGAAAGTGGCTGAAAACGACCAACAGGCAAAAGCGTTGAAAGTACTGATCGAATATTACAAAACGGGCAGCCTGAAGAAATGGGACGAGTACAACGTACTTTGGTCAACCGCCACAAAAGGCGATATTGATTACATCAACGGATTCATCGAAACTTATGGCGACGCTCTTGGGAAACGTGCAAATTACGAATCCATCGTTCAGATCAATGATTTTGAAGCTTCGAAGCGTATGGCAACCGTAGCAAGAAATGCACAGTGGTTCGAAGACAATTCGCCCTTAATGCCGGAACACAAGAAAAAGAAAGTAGTCGGTGTTTCCTACAAGGTAGTTGAAGTTGCCAGTGAATCCGGAGATGCTGCCCCTTCTACTCCGATTGGTGTAAACCTTCCGAATAACAACTGGATCCGTGAAATTCATGGCTCCAAATCCGTTTCACTCGGAAATATCATTGAAGCTTACAACAAAGCCGGCGGACCTGCTTTAACGGAGGAATTCGCAAATGACCAGGAAGAAATTGACCGGGCTAACAAGTATGGAGCAATTGCAGGAAAAATGCACACAGCATTACATGAAGTGGTTGGACATGCCAGCGGACAGATTAACAAAGGAGTCGGGCAACCTTCCGAGACCTTACTGAATTACGCATCTACACTGGAAGAGGCACGTGCAGATCTGGTCGGATTATACTTCATCATGGACCAGAAAATGGTCGATTTAGGTTTGATCGAAACATTGGAAGTCGGTAAAGCAGAGTATGACGGTTACATCCGGAACGGTTTACTCACACAGCTGCAGCGTTTGGAAATGGGACAAAATGTAGAGGAAGAACACATGCAGAATCGCCAATTGGTTAGTGCCTGGGTATTTGAAAAAGGTCAGAAAGAGAAAGTAATTGAGAAAATTGTTCGCAATGGAAAAACCTATTACGACATCAAAGATTACAATAAACTACGCGCACTTTTCGGAGAATTGCTGAGAGAGATCCAACGTATCAAATCGGAAGGAGATTACAAGGCTGGAAAAGCATTGGTTGAAACTTACGGAGTGAAAGTAGACAAAAAAGCACACGCTGAAGTCCTGAGACGCGTAAAACCACTGAACATTGCTCCTTATAATGGATTTGTCTACCCGATCTTTGTGCCGGTGATGAATCATGAAGGCAAAATCAAGGACATCAAGTTGGAGAACAAACAAGGATTTATCGAACAGATGTTGTATTACGGGAAGAATCACAGTTTTTTGTATTGAGGTAAATAGACAAGTTATTTTATTTAAAAATTAAAATTGAGGTAATGTGGTAATATTACCATATCCCCAAATGGCAAATTCGATTTATGCACTTACGTAAAGCAACTTCTTCCGAAATCCCCGCAATCTGGGAAATCCTTCAACAAGCCATCGCGCGGAGAAAAGCTGACGGAAGCGAACAATGGCAGGACGGTTATCCCAATGAGCAAAGCATTCGCAATGATTTAGCAAGCGATTCTGCATATGTACTCGTTGATAACGAACAAATCATAGCTTATGCCGCCATCATTTTCGATATTGAACCTGCTTACACTGACATTCAGGGAAAATGGTTAACAAACGGTGAATATGTAGTGATACACCGCGTTGCAACCTCTAATGATGTGATCGGGAAAGGAATAGCAACACATTTATTTAAGCTCATTGAAGAACTGGCTTTGGATTCAAATGTGTTTAGCATCAAGGTCGACACGAACTTTGACAACCTGGCAATGCTGCACATTTTAGCCAAACTGAATTACGTCTATTGTGGAGAAGTGTTCTTTCGCGGTTCCGCCCGGAAAGCTTTTGAAAAGGTATTACACAAAAATTAAAGTGGGGCATCAGGGGATAAAATATGAATTTGATGCAAAACCCTGGTTATATGATGGTCCGGGTGCCTGGCATTTTGTATCTTTACCTGTAGAGCTGGCAAAAGAGATCAGAACTTATCTGAAGTCAGAAGAAGAAGGTTGGGGACGGCTGAAAGTAACGGTGAAAATTGGAGAAACCCAGTGGAAAACTGCAATTTGGTTCTCCACAAAATTAAATACGTACCTTCTACCTCTTAAAGCTGAGATCAGAAAATCGGAACAGATTGAAATAGGAAGACCAGCAACAATAAATATTTGGGTTTAACTAAAAAAAATAGACGATGAAGAACGCAATTAATTGGTTTGAAATCCCGGTAACAGATTTCACGAGAGCAAAAAAGTTTTACGAAACGATTTTAGGAGCAGAAATTATGGAAATCCCTTTTCCCGAAGGAAAGTACGGCATGTTTCCAAGTGATATGCAAAGCGGTGTAGGCGGTGGACTTGCACAAGGAGAAGGTTTTGTACCGTCCGACAAAGGAACAATTGTTTACCTGAACGGTGGAGAAGATCTGAGTTCAAGCTTAAATAAAGTGGAATCTGCGGGTGGAAAAATTGTATTACCAAAGACCTCTATTGGAGAAAACGGATTTATGGCTCATTTTATTGACACCGAAGGAAATCGTATCGCCTTACACTCAATGAAATAACCTTTCGCGACCGACGGAGTAATGAGGGAAATGGATCTCTTCTATTCAGTTTCATTACTCCGTAAGTCGCTGCTTTGCTTGAAAAGCATTCAATAAAAACCACTTTAAACCATGAACTTCAGCATTCAGCCAGTTTTAGAAAACGAACAAATCATCCTCTACCCGCTTCTGGAAAGTGATTTCGAAGCAATGTATTCTGTTGCGTCAGACCCAAAGATTTGGGAACAACATCCGAATAAGGACCGATGGAAACGCGAAGTATTTCAAAACTTCTTCAACGGAGCAATACAAAGTAAAGGAGCTTTCAAAATCGTTGATAAAACAACCGGTGAACTAATCGGATGTACCCGTTACTATGATTACAATGAAGCTGAAAATGCAATACTCATTGGTTATACTTTCTATGGCACTTCTTCCTGGGGAAAGGGGATCAATCCACAGGTAAAGAAACTCATGCTGGATTATATTTTCCGATTCGTATCCCGGGTTCAATTCCATATCGGTGCTGTGAATATCCGTTCTCAAATAGCCATTGGCCGACTGGGAGCTGAAAAGATCGGCGAAGAAGACGTAGCCTATTTCGGAGAAGCTCCGAAGTTGAATTTCATTTATGAGATCAGAAAGGAAACCTGGAAATGAGAAAAAAACTTCGTTTGGCTTACCTCATTGTAATCGCAGTTCTTTTAGTAATTACAGCGATATCTCTATTGTATGCAAATACGCATATCAGTAATATTGTTCTGGCCGGAATAGCTTTAATCAGTATAGTAACCTCATTGGTCCCCTATTTCACCTCCATGTATTTCTTCAAAAAGCACGAAGCAGAACCGGAAAATAAAACCTACAAATCCCTTGGAATCGCCCTTTATTTATGCTGTTATCCAATCAAGCTTTGGGTCATCTATGCTACGATTTACGAGATGTTGTTCGGAAACAATCATTGGCCATTCGGATGAGTAACAATTGATAATTTGTTTAACTTAACACCATGAATTACCTCGGGCACATCTATTTTTCCAATAACGATCCGCAATTGGCAGTTGCTAACCTGTTCGGTGATTTTGTAAAGGGAAAAAAATACCTGGAATACCCGGAACATATTCAAAAAGGCGTATTGCTTCATCGGAGGATTGATGATTTCATTGATCACCATTACGAAGTCATTCACCTGATCCACACCATTCGTGGACAATTACCGAAAGTAGCTCCTATAGCCATCGATATTTATTTTGATCATTTACTGGCAAAGAACTGGGACCAATACCATCCGGTCAAACTCCCCGAGTTTTTACAAAACTTTTATTCACAAATTGATTTATCAAACGAACCTTATCCGGCAGACTTCAGACATTTTATGGATTTATTGATTGAGCGCAACTGGATCAGTCATTATCATACCGAAGAAGGCCTTTACAGAATGTGTCAGGGAGTGAGCAATAAACTTTCATTTGAGAATGCCTTAACAAACGGACACACAGTGTTTCAGCACTTTGAAAACGAAATTACTAGTTGCTTTCATGAATATATGCGTGATGCAAATGAATATTTAATGGGGAAGAATTCGGCTTTTTTCTCGTAATTTGTTCGTAAGTTTGATTTATTATGCCGCAAACCAAAACGGGTCTTTCTTGTCTTTTCTTCCTAATCGGGTGTCTGATCATGGCTTCCTGTTCGTCGGAAAAAATAGATTCGAGAAAGAAACCACTGGATACTCATAATTTTGATTTACCCGGAATCTACAAACGCGGCAGCCTGGTTGTTTTAGCAGAAAACAGTTCCACATCTTTCTTTATTTATAAAGGCAAAAAAATGGGATTTGAATACGAGATCCTGAAAGAGTTTGCGGAAGAATTAGGTGTGAAGCTGGATGTGAAGATTGTCAATAACCTGGATGAGATCAATGCGATGCTAAATCGTGGCGAAGGTGATATTATAGCATGTAATTATACCGTAACACGTGAAAGAAGGTCTGAAATCAACTTCTCTACTCCTTTCCTTCAAACAAACCAGGTATTGGTCCAACGGAAATTAACTCCTGAAACGAAAGATCAAAAAGTGACCTTCATCACAGATCCGATTCAATTGGGCAATAAAAAAGTAGTAGTCTGGGAACGTTCCAGTTATTATACCCGCCTGCTTCATTTACAGGATGAAATCGGTGACACAATCATGATTCGTCCTACACAGGCACAGGAAGGTGTGGAAGAATTGATCGAACAGGTTTCAAACGGAGTAATCGATTACACGGTTGCAGAACGCAATGTCGCAGAAATAAACGAACGCTTTTACGATAACCTGGACGTTAGTCTCCCGATCTCATTCAAGCAAAATATTGCATTCGGACTGAACAAAAAATCCCCTATTCTTCAAAAACGACTGAATACCTGGCTCTCCAGGTTCATGAACAGGGAAGCATTCTCCTACATTAAACGAAAATACTTCGAACAGATCAACAGTTCATTGGGCGTGGAAAGCAACTTCAAATCAAGAAGAGGAAGTATTTCTCCATATGATGCCATTTTGAAAGCAGAAGGTGAAAAATACAATATTGACTGGCGTTTGGTAGCTGCATTGATTTTCCATGAGAGTAAATTCAACCCGAATGCACGTGCTTTTGGTGGTGCTTATGGTTTGATGCAGTTCATGCCGGGAACAGGTCCGAAATTCGGCGTTTACCCCACTTCAACTCCTGAAGTCCAAATCCAGGGCGGATACAAATATTTGAGCCGTATTACCAAACTCTGGACAAGGATTAAAGACGAAGAAGAGCGGAATAAATTTATCCTTGCAAGTTACAATGCAGGAGCCGGACATATCCTGGATGCTCAGCGACTCGCTGAAAAGAAAGGTTTGAATCCGCATATATGGGCCGACAACGTGGAAACGATGGTCATGAACCTGGGAAAACATGCTTATTACACTGATGAAGTGGTTAAAAGCGGTGCTTTCCGCGGAAATATTTGTATCCGTTATGTTCGGGGAATTACCGCCAGATACGAAACATACAAAACACTTGTTAAGCGCTGATCTCATTGAGAAATTATACCTTTGCGCATGCAACAACTGATTGTTATTGAAGGCCCGACAGCCAGTGGAAAAACTTCACTTGCCGTTGCCCTGGCAAAAACCTGGAATACGGTAGTCCTTTCTGCAGATTCGCGGCAATTCTATAAGGAATTGGCAATCGGTACGGCAAAACCTACGATGGAAGAAATGCAGGGAATCCCTCATTACTTCATTGATTCACATCCCATTTCAACTCCTGTAAGTGCTGCTCAGTATGAAGCGGAAGCAATGGAATTAATCCAGGGAAAACTGGCACATTATCCGAAATTAATCCTGGTTGGCGGTTCCGGAATGTTTATTGACGCATTCTGCATCGGGCTTGATTCGATTCCCACCGATGCGGGTATTCAAACTGTTTTGAGAAAAGAACTGGAAGAAACAGGAATTGAGCCCTTATTGCAGGAATTGAGCGAAAAGGATCCGGAATTTTATCAGCAGGTTGACAAGCAAAATCCCATGCGCATCCTGAGAGCCCTGGAGGTTATTCGCCTGACCAATCTTCCTTTTAGTAACTGGCGAAAAAATGAGCTTCCGAAGCGGCCTTTCCAGGTTATTCGCTTTGTGATCAATCACCCGAGAGAACTATTATACGAACGGATCAATTTACGCGTAGATCAAATGATCGAAGCCGGCTTGATCGAAGAAGTAAAAAGCGTTGCACAATACCGCAGCCTGACAGCACTTCAGACGGTTGGGTACAAGGAAGTGTTCGATTATCTGGACGGTGAAACCGATTTGGAAACCTGTATTTCAAAAATCAAGCAACACACACGGAATTACGCCAAGCGGCAAATGACCTGGTTCAAAAAACATCCGGAAACGATTTGGCTGGATGCAAAACCTACCGATGAAATGTGCAAAGAAATTCTTCAAATAGTTGAAAAGTAATATCTTGTAATCTTGGAATGATATTTGAAATTGAGATCGAAAACTAGCTAAGATGAACATTCAATTTAATCAGGTTATGCCCTTCCCGCTCGCATCCATTCAACATGGCAGTGACAGTATCTGGGGAAACAGCGCACAACTTGAATCCGGCAAAAAGATCCTCCTGAATGCATCTTCCGGAAAAGGAAAATCCACTTTTTCCATGACAGTATTCGGGATCCGGAAAGATTATGACGGGACCATTCTCTACGATGGGCGTGATATAAAAACTTTTTCGGTGGATGAATGGGTGGAGATCCGCCAACGTAAAATCTCAACCGTATTCCAGGACTTGCAGCTTTTCCACAAGTTGACCGTTGCCGAGAACTTACACCTGAAAAATCAATTGACTGATTTCAAAACAGAGTCTGAAATAAAAGCTATGTTGACCGAGCTGGAAATTGACCATAAATGGAATGATCCATGCGGATTGTTATCTATGGGTCAACAGCAGCGTGTAGCAATTGTCCGTTCATTATGTCAGCCATTCAATTGGCTGGTCCTCGACGAACCCTTTTCTCATCTGGATGAGCGCAATAGTTTGCGCTGTCTTGCTATGATTGATGCGGAATGCAACAGGCAAAAAGCAGGTTTTGTTCTGACCTCTCTGGATGACGACAACCGTTTCTCTTACGATTACGAATTAAAGCTCTGAGCCATGTTACGCAAGTTATTATTTCAATACCAGGATAAACGTCAATTGGTGATTGCCGTTATCGGAGCTTTTTTGGGAATGACTTTTTTGATCACTTCCATTCATTACCTGATCAAAGTCAATGATTTTGGAAAAGGTGCAGAAATATTGGGACCGAACACCATCATTGTTCAAAAGAAAGTATCCAATTTCAGTACATTGAACATCGCTAAAACCGATTTCTCTTTGAGTGAGATTGAACAAATAAAAAAGGAACCGTTCATTTTGGATGTAAAACCGGTAGAAGCAAACAACTTCACCGTCTCCATTGAAACAGCAGATCCTGCAGTTCCGCGGTTCAGAGGAAACATTTTCATTCAAACCGTTGACCAGGACTTTTTAGATGTCAAATCGGATAAATGGCACTGGAAAGAAGGTGACACGCTTGTTCCCATGATCATGCCCCGTGATTTCCTGGTAATGTTGAATACCTATATGAGTTCTGCAGGAATTCCTCAAGTCAGTGATGAACTGGCAATGGATATCAAATTCAAATTTGCATTGATGAATGACACCATGAAGGAATACATTTCGTGCCGGATTATCGGTTTCACGAACGAAGTCCCTTCCGTGTTGGTACCACAAAGTTTCATGAATTGGGCAAACAATCGTTTTGCACCGGATGCGGAACAGAAGATCACACAGATCATGATTTCAGGAAAAGAAAACGAATTCGGGCTGGTAGAACAAATGCTGAAAGAAAAACACCTGGAGTCCAAAAATGCACAAGTAATTGTTGGACGTTTAAAAAGTATGGTCGGAACCCTGATCCTGGTCGTATTGGGTATCTCAATCATTGCAGTTTTCTTATCAGGATTGGTTTTAATCCAATACTTACAATTGTTGTTGAGTAAAAATTTATACGAAGTCCGAACACTCATGCGTTTGGGTCATCACCCTAACACGCTGGTAAAGAATTTCTTCGTCTATTTTTCGAAAGTTTTTGGAATAATTGGGATTCTCAGCCTCATTACTTTCATCGGATTTAAGCTAATTTTAGATTCGGTATTTGAGTCAGGAGGATTATATATCGACACCAATTTAAGTCTGCTTAGCATCCTTGCATTGGTTTTCGCCTATTCCTTATTTGCACTGGCTTCATACCTGAGTGCCCGCAAGGGAATTTACGAACAGAACAATGGTTAATTTTCTGTTAAACCAATGACTTTATTAAATTTGCTACGTCATGATAAAAAATAAAAACTCAAACATGAAACAACTTCTAGTAATTGCCTTGCTGCTTGTATCAACTTTTGGATTCAGTCAAAAATTGCGCTTCAAAGTAGACGGAGCGAAAGACACAACAGTTTTCCTGACAAAATATTATGGTTCTAAGCTGTTTTATGCCGACACTGCCGAAATGAAAGGTGGAGTCGTTGAATTCACAGCAAAAAAAGACCTGAAACCCGGGATCATCGCTTTATTGATGCCCGGACAAAAATATTTCGAAGTGATTTACAACAATGAAGAAATCAATATTGAGACAAAAGGTCCCGATTTCGTTTCGAACATGAAAGTAAAGAAATCAGAAGAGAACAAAGTGTTTGTTGCATATATCAATTACTTACAGGAACAACGAAAAGTTGCAACCGGATATTCAGATAAGCGCAAAACATTCAAAGACGGCGACCCGCAATACAAACGTCTGGGAGAACAAATGGACTCTGTTTCCAAGTTGGTTGCTGCTTACCAAAATAACCTGCAAAAAGAAAACCCGACGAAATTGGTTTCCAAGATTATTAAAATGTCTATGGATGTTGTGGTTCCTGAAGCACCGAAAGATGCAAACGGAAAAGTGATCAATGAAAACTTCCGTTACGAATATTACCGCAAACATTACTGGGACAATATTGATTTGAAGGACGATCGCTTGGTAAACACCCCGGTTTTCGGTTCGAAAATGGAATACTTCTTTAGCAAGAACATGTTGATCCAGCATCCTGATACGGTTTTGACTTTTGCTTTCCCTTTCTGTGATCAATTGGACAAGAAATCGGAAACATTCAAATACGCTGTGGATTATGTCACGAATACATATGCGAAGTCAAACATCATGGGAATGGACAAAGTATATGTTTACATGGTAAACCGTTACTACTGTCAAAATGATGCGGAGGGAAATTCAATCGCATATTGGATGAAAGACAAAGAGAAACTGAAGGAATTGTGTGACGAGAATAAAGTTAAAATGAACCTGGTTCAGGGTGTTCGTCCTCCGAATATCAGTTTACGTGATACAACAGATGTAAACTGGAAGGACTTCTACAGCCTGAAAAGTGATTACACCATTCTTTACTTCTGGGATCCGGAATGTGGTCACTGTAAGAAAACAACTCCGAAACTACAGACTTTGTACGAAAAGAAATTCAAAGCACGTAACGTAGAGATCTTCGCAGTTGGAAAAGCAACCGGAGAAGATTTCGAAAAATGGAAGAAGTTCATTCGTGATAACAAGCTCGAATTCATCAATGTCGGTTTAACCAAGAAATTGTTTGAAGATGCAACTGCAGATCCAAGACAATTCATCCCGAAATACACGACCCTGGACGCATTGAATTATCACGACACCTATGATATTTATGCAACTCCACGAATCTTCGTATTGGATAAAGACAAGAAAATTATTGCGAAACAATTGACAATTTCTCAATTGGAAGATTTTATTGATCGCATGCAGAACATTAAGAATCCGGAGAAGATCTTCCCTCCTGACCCGGAAGAAGAAGCTCATTGATAATGGAAAGACTGGTAGAGATACCGGTCTTTTTTTTACCGCATAGCAACAAGTTCACATAGTGTAATTCCTTTATTTTGCCTTGCTGAATTAAGAATCGATTTAATAGTTAAATAAAAACTATGTGTTTTATGTGGCCTATGGGTATTGATTTACTTCAACAAATTCACATATTCGTGGTAAATCCTTCTTATTTTATGATTTAATACAGTTCTCGACACTTTCTCCCACGTCAATTCGAGTATCCCGACATTTTCGTCGGGATGTATCGAGAATAAGGTGAGAGAAAACTCGAACTGACATTAAATCACTTCAACAAATCCACATTTCCGTGGATAATCTCTTTTTCACCGCTGTAAGTACAAATGGTGAAATTACACACCTCTCAATAATTGATTAATTGTTATTCGTAAACTCCTTCCAGGTCTTTGCGCTCATGCTTAGGAATGCGGAATAGCATCAATAAACCAACAACAAAGAAAAATGCAACGGATACAACAGAAAACCGCATATCATTGAAAATAATCTCCATCACACCAAAGAACAACGTTCCGGTTACAATACCAATTTTCTCTGTTGCATCGTAAAATGAGAAGTAACTTGCATGATCTTCCGTTTCCGGTAAAAATTTAGAATAGGTAGATCGCGCCATTGCCTGAACACCACCCATAACCAAACCAACTGTTGCAGCCAGTGCATAAAACTGAACAGGAGTTTTTATAACAAATGCCGCACAGCAAATGCCTATCCAGATCACTATAGAAATTCCCAGTGTTCGGATATTTCCAATACTTCTTGAAAGACGCGACATTAAAAAAGCTCCCCCTGCTCCCAATAACTGGATAAGCAAAATAGCAATAATCAACCCACTATCATCCGGTTTTCCATCTTTTATTGGCCAGGAAATTTCTTTTTTAGCGAAGAACGTAGCCATTAGCATGACGGTTTGTACTCCTGTATTGAAGAAGAAAAATGCCGCCAGGTATTTCTTTAAACGAACCGTTTGTCTGAACTCAAAAAAGACATGTCTTAATTCCCGGAACCCTTTCCAGATGTATCCATCTTCTTTTACTTCTTTTTTGGAAGAATTCGGAAGAATACGGTAAGTAAACTGCGAGAAGAATAACCACCAGATTCCTACCAAAACAAAACACCATTTTGCCTCAAGCGTCTTTGTTTGAATCAACACCAAACAAATGATCAATAACAACATCGATCCGAAGTATCCCATCGAGAAACCACGTGCTGAAATTTTATCGTGATCTTTTGGTTCTGCAATTTCCGGCAAATAAGCATTGTAAAATACCAGGCTGTTCCAGAATCCGATACTTGCGAAAAATAAACTGGTCAATCCCAGTTCAATTTTAGCCGGATCAAAGAAGTAAAGCGTCATACAGGAAAATGCTCCGAGGTAACAGAAAAACTGTAAAAACCGTTTCTTATTACCCAGATAATCGGCAATACCTGATAAAAAAGGAGAAAAGAATGAGACACACAGAAACGATGCAGAAAGAACGAAACTCATCAGCGCTGAGTTAGACAATTCCCATCCAAAGAAATCAACAGTAACATTTACACCTTCCGGTAAACTTTCATCCAGTGCATAACCGTGAGTTCCTTTAAAATGATTCGTCGTTACATTGTCATAGAAAATCGGGAAGATCGCAGATGAGATCACCAGGTTGTATACTGAATTTGCCCAGTCATACATCACCCATCCCCTGATTATTTTCTTGTCGCCTTTCTGTATTGTCATAGCCGGTTTTTAAGCTGTCACCTGATTTACATAATCATTGAGATATGCAAAATAAGAAGTCAAATTTCCGTTCAGATCTGTTTCAGAACCTCTTCCGATAATATTGTCCGGATCATCACCGAATAAATGCGGAAAGACAGATTTGATCAATTCATTTCCAAAATCTTCCGAAGCGTCTTTAGGTAATTCGCACGGTAAATTATCTACAGCCATCACCATAATAGCCCCATCTTGTTTCCAGTCGCATTCCTGCCCTGTTTTCGGGTCGTAACCATAGAAAGGATCTGCAATTTTGGAAGAACGAATCGTTGACGCAATCGGCCCCTGGATATCGCAGGAAACGTCTGCAATCACCTGGATTTTATTTTTTTCCGACTTTAAATCTTCTTGTGTCAATATATAGGGTGATTTGCTGCTCCAGAAGTGACATGCGACATAGATATCAGCCACTTCAGAATATCGTTTGAAACTGGATTCGTAAATCTCCGGTGTCGTATAGAATTCCTGCTTGCTAAACGGCTTCCCGTCTTTGCGCTTGTAGTAATCTTCGATTTCCAAATGGGTAAACACAGGAGTATCGAATTTTTCGCTCAGAAATTCCTCCGGGCTTACTTCCGTAAAAGGTAACAAGTCCATGATCTCACGCGCTCCGTAACCAACTCGTCCAAAACCTGTTAAAACCAGTTTCATGTTTTCCGGGAAAGAAACTTTATGTAATTCGTCTTCCATTTCTTTTCTGCCTGAACATTCGTTTGCCGGTTTCAAATGAAACGTGTTTGTTTTTTCTCCGTAAGCACGAATTCCATTGTAAGCCCCAACAATTCCGGCATAACGTCCAAAACCGATGATGCGCTTATTTTCTTTTGATTTCAGGACTTCGTAATCAATCAATTGAATCTTCTTATCCAAAATTGCACGAAGCAAATTCCTGTTATAGGGTTGTTTTTTTATGGTATGTGAAAAGAATAGGAATTTTTTTCCGGGGATCAAATCGGGAATATTTACTTCTTTCACCCCCATAATAATATCACAATCCGACAAATCTTTCACCAATTCAATCCCTTCAGCAACGTATTCTTCATCCTTGAATGCACGGATCTCACTTTCCTGAACAAATACTTTCACCTGTGGAAATTTCATTTCAACCAACTTGCATTGCTTTGGTGTAAGTGGAACCCGCTTATCAGGCGGCACTTTTCCCTCACGGATAATGCCTAACTTCACTTGATTCATGTTATTTTAAAATTCTTTTATTGGTTCCGGAAGGAGAAAATTATCGATAAATTCTCTTACGACCCCCGTACCGCCATCTTTTGTTAATACAATATCTACTTCTTTCTTGACTTCCTGAACAGCATCTTTCGGACATGCACTTAATCCTACTTCGCGCATGATTGACAAATCATTGATATCATCACCAATAATTGCTACTTCATTCAAAGTAATGGATAATTCCTCACACCATTGTTTCAGAATCGTAATTTTCTGATCACGGCCAACATACACGTGGTTGATTCTCAATGTTTCAGCTCTGTAAAGAACCATCTTATCCGTAAACGCAGAAGAAATAATTCCGCAAAGCAATCCTTTTTCCTGAGCTTTCATAATGCCCATTCCATCTTTGGAATTATATTTCTTGAACTGGTCTCCCGATTCGGTATAATACATCCCGGCATCCGTCATAACACCATCCACATCCAAAATCAGTAATTTGATTCGCTCAATTTTGGCCTTCAAATGGTCAAAAACAAATAACGGTTTGAATAACAGGGAATAGAAATCCACTTCGTATTCTTCTGCAATTGCTTCCAAATCGAGGATAGACAATTCAGTTACTCCATCTACGTCAAAATCCTTCAGCATTTGATAAAAATCAACGCCGAACTTTGCGCAAAGGCCTTTTATATTTTGTTCTAAAAACAAGACTAAACCAGTTTATATCCAACGCTTGAAGCGATCGGATTGAGTGTTTGTAACAATTGTTTGAACTCTTCATGGTTCAATTGCTGAGAAGCATCTGACTTGGCAACTTTCGGATTAGGGTGAACTTCCACCAATAAGCCATCAACTCCCAAAGCCACACACGCTCTTGACAATCCGGCAACGCCATAAGCATAACCCATAGCGTGGCTTGGATCCAAAATAACCGGTAGATTTGTGTAATGTTTTAACCACTCCACTCCACACAAGTCCAAAGTAAAGCGCGTTCCAGTTTCAAACGTGCGAATTCCTCTTTCACACAAAACCACGTTCTCATTTCCACCGGAAAGCACGAACTCAGCAGCCTGAACAAATTCCTGCAACGTTGTCCCGAAACCGCGTTTGATCAAAACAGCTTTCTGTGTTTTTGCACAGGCACGCAAAATTCCCTGATCATACATTGCTTTTGCTCCAACCTGGATTACATCAGCATGCTCAATAATCTCATCGATATGTGTTGCATCGCGTGCTTCCGTTACAACGGTGAAACCATATTCTTCCCGCATTTTTGCAAGCAACTTCAAGCCTTCCAATCCCATTCCCTGGAAACTGTACGGACTTGTTCTTGGTTTATAACAGCCACCACGAAGAGACGTTAATCCCAGTGATTTCAATAATTCGGAAGATTGACGGATTTGCTCTTCAGATTCAACGGAACAAGGTCCTGAAATCAAGAGTGTATTCCCCGTTTTTCCTCCAATAGTCACATTTCCGATTTTTACTTCACGTGTTTCGGAACGGTAATTCCGTGAAGCCAATTGCATGTCATTTGGAAATACCCAATGTGCCTCCGTTACTGATTCCAATGCCGCAGGTACTTCCTTCACACCGGAACCGGTCACCAAGACATTTACACCCTGTGAAACCAGGTGAAAGGCTTTGTTTTCTGCAGCCAATTTAGCTGCATCAGTTGAACTTACTGAATCTTTTAAATGAATGATCATATTTCCCCTTTAATCAGGTTTACGAATGTTAAGATCCCTTTTGCCTTATTATTTTGGTCTACAACCGGTAAATAAAGAATCGGGAAGGTGTATTTTTTAATTTGTTGTAGTAAGTCGTTGACTGTTGCTGTTTCCTGAATAACCAAAGGTTTGGAATTCATGATTTCAGCGATAGATTCGTTATTCAGGTTTCCATGGGTACGGATCAAACTCTTCCGGATATCCGCATTGGAAATCAAACCTCTTAAATTAGCTGTTTCATCCACCACTAAGGTAAAGCCCAGCTTTCCGTCTTCGATCGCGTTCAAAACTTCCGAAACCGAAGCATTCTCACCGATGGAAGGCGATTCTGTCAACGGGATCATGAAGTCCTTGACCAGGAATTGAGAATCCACATTGCGTTTGGTCAAATCCATCAAGGCATGACCAACACTTGGCGCATTGAATAAATAAGACCCTGAAACGGAGGTGTGCACTCCCATATTTCTTAAAATAAAGGAAACTTCTCCGTTTACCCCGCCATCCACATGAACGGATTTCGATGGATATTTCTTTTGAAAATCACGGATCTTCTTAAAATTGACCGCATCAAAAACACCGCCACTTTGCCCCGGGATCGTTGCCATGATCAAAATAAAGTCGAAATTACTGTATCTGTCAAAGGTTTCAATGGGAGTCGGTGTAATAATTGCCAGGCCTTTCTTCCCTTTTATATCAGACGGTATCAGTAATTCCTCTTCCAGATCTTCCAGTTGAAAAGTCACGTATTCTACAGGAACTGCACGAAGCAGGTCAAAATAGCTTGACGGATTTTTCGTTATAATATGCAAATCGATTGGAATATTACACCAGGTCCTGATTTTGCTGATATCTTCAAAAACGGAAGGATCATCATTACAGTCAACATGCAATAAATCTACATGATGAGCGGCCAAATCCCTGATTGTTTCCGACAGTTCGCGTTTCTTATCCGAATAAATCGAAGCAGATATTCTCATAAGACAAAAATAAGGAAAGAATTTCCTTCACAACTCCTAATTTCAGAATGATATTAACAAGAGTTTACACAAAAACGATTCATATTTTAACATCTGGTTTTATTTGATACTTCCTGATAGAAAGTGAAAATTAAATCGTTTTTTGGGACAAAAACCGGACAGCCTGTGACGGGGTTGGAAGTGCACAAAAAGAAGGTGCCAATCGCATTCTCCGTTTCGCAATTTGGTTATAGATATAATCTCTGATGAATCCCGGACAAATCCAGCCGATTTTACCCAAAGTATATGGAAAGCGTAAATAACTCAAAACCTTTAAAGCAGCAGTTGACCGGCTGTGGAGTTTCTTGCCATCCCAAAAGTAAAAAGTCGACAGGTCTATTTCGTGAATCCCCAACTTCTCAAAAAAGGCTTTTGCAAAATCGCTTTGCAGTGCACAAAAATGAATTTCGGAGTTTTTTTCATGATTTAGAACAAATTGAACGGTCTTATTACAAAAACCGCAATCACCATCGTAAAATATTATTGGTTTGTCCATAGAAACAAAGATACGGAATAGCGGGAGAATTGTATTTTTGAAGAAAAGTATTCTTCGCAGGATAAGACCTTTATTTTTTGAACCACAAAGAAGACAAGGAGCGCAAGGTTTATTGAAAAAATTATTGAACCGAAGTGCACCAAGCGTTTTTGCAGGGTATGGTTGTGAGCTAAAGCTCCGAATAGTTTGGAAACTTTTGAACTGCAAAGTTTAGAACCTTTAATTGATCATAAATATTAGAACAAAATGAATTTTGGAATTTTACTTTCGGGCTCCGGAGTCTATGATGGAGCTGAAATCCAGGAAGCCGTATTGAGTATGCTCGCAGTCTCCGAATCGGGAGATACTTACACCTGCATCGGTGTGAATGCAGATCAGTTTCATGTAATTAACCACCTTACAGGAGAACCGATGAATGAATCGCGGAACATGCTTGTTGAAGCTGCACGAATTGCGCGTGGAAACATTGTTCCTATCCAGGATATTCAACCTGCTGACATCGACGGATTGATTATTCCGGGAGGATTCGGTAGTGCAAAGAATTTTACCAAATGGGCATTTGAAGGTCCTGAAGGTACTATTTTACCGGAAGTGAAATTGCTGCTTGTCAATCTCATAAATATTGGCAAACCGATTGCAGCATTGTGCGTAAGCCCGGTAGTTTTGGCAAAAGCATTGGAAGATTCGGATATTCACCCTTCGTTGACACTGGGAACAACAACAGAATCTTCTCCTTATGACATTGAAGCATTTTCTCAGGGATTGGAAAAAACCGGTGCAACAACCGCTTATAAAACCATAAGAGAAATCCATATTGATTCGACGAATAAAATTATCACAGCACCTTGTTATATGATGGATGCGAATATCAGTGAAGTCTGGAAAAACATCCGCCAGGCTGTTGATGAATTGAAAAAAATGGCCACATTATGATTCCTCATTATTCGGAAAGAGCCAAATCTTATAAAGAATCTGTTAATCAAATAAATAAACAGCTTCAGTTAATTGGATGGTCGAGATTAATTGCCCTGCTGATTTCCGGTACGTGCTTTTATTTTTCCAGAACTCCAAACGGGATTCTTTTTTTGATTGGCGGAATTATTTTCCTTGCCCTGTTTGGTTTTTTGGTTAATTATCATTTTAAAGTCAAACGAAAACTCCAGGTTGCTTCTGCTTATCAATGGCTGAACGAATCTGAGGACCGTTTTCTAAAAGAATCTGCAGCTTATTACGAAGATGGAAAGGAATTCCTGGACACCAGGCATCCTTATTCCTTTGATATTGATCTCTTTGGTCCGCACTCGTTGTTTGAGCATTTAAACCGGACATCAACCGTTATCGGAAGTGAAAAACTGGCCCGTTCCCTGCTTCAAACCCAAAGTCAAAAAGAACTGCACGATTCCCAGCAGGCAATTGCGGAAGTAGCTGAAGACCTGGAGTGGCGACAAGCTTTCCAGGTGTATGCAAAACTGGGGAAAGACAGTAAGGAAATTCGCACATATATCGAACATTGGCAAGACTCCAAACAATCGCTCTCGATCGTTTCAAGTATCCTGGCATTTATTTTCCCTGCTTTGGGATTAACAAGTATGATCCTATTGTGGCAAACTGGGCAAGTTTACTGGTTTAACGTGGGTGTAATTTTGTACGTAATAAACATGTTGCTGTTCGGCGCCGTGGCAGGAAAGATCCGAAACGAGATCGGGAAAACGGAGCGGATCGGCTCTGCACTTTTGGCTTACAGCCAAATGCTTCAGTTAGTTGAAAACCGGGAATGGAAATCAACCAGGCTCAAGGAAATTCATTCAAAGGTCTATTCCAAAAACCAGGCTGCGAGTGCTCTATTAAAAGAAGCCTCCATAATTTACGGGAATATGGATAGTGTCAACAACGGAATGGCTGTTTTCCTGCTGAACGGAACTATTCAATTCCATGTTCATATTTTCAGACAACTGGCAAAATGGAAGAAAAATCACCGGGAATCCATCAGTCAATGGATCGAACAGATCGCAGAACTTGAAAGTATTCTTTCTTTCAGTAATTTCAAAGTCAACAATCCGGAATACTGCTTCCCGAACCTGGACACAGATCAAATTTCTTTTGAAGAATTAGGCCATCCCTTGATCTCTAAAACCAAACGCGTGTGTAATTCCATTTCATTTGACGGGGAACGTTTCGTTATTCTTACCGGGTCAAATATGTCGGGGAAAAGTACCTTTCTAAGAACACTCGGAATTGCTGTAATCCTTTCGAATGCAGGTTCAGTCATTCCTGCCAAAAGCGCGCGGTTCTATCCTATTCCCTTATTGGTTTCCATGCGTTTAAGCGATTCATTGGAAGAAAGCACTTCTTATTTCTTTTCCGAAGTAAAACGCTTGAAACTGGTTATTGATAATCTGAACCAGGGACCGGCATTTGTTTTACTGGACGAGATCCTGCGCGGAACAAATTCAGACGACAAGCAAAACGGTACGATCGGAATTGTAGCGCAAATGGTTCGCCTGAAAGCAATCGGAATGATTGCGACACACGATTTGGAAGTGTGCGAAACCACTAAATCACATCCGGCTTATTTAAGTAACAAATGCTTCGAAGTAGAAATAAAAGACAACGATTTATTTTTTGATTACAAACTTCGGGATGGAATTTGTCAGAATAAAAGTGCTACATTCATCATGAAAAAATACCAGGTAATTTGAAAACACCATTTATCCTCTCGCTACTGCTTCTCTCTTTTTCGGGGAATGCTCAATTAACAGATATCACTTTGGAAATCACCAAAAATCCGGGAAATTTGAACGCGTTTATTCACGAACCTTTGAAGAAGCCAACTAAAAAAATCCCATTGGTAATCGTGCTCCATGGATGTAACCAGGATGCTGCAGAAATCTCAACTGGGTCGGGTTGGAACAAATTGGCAGATTCATTGAATTTCTTTGTCCTTTACCCTGAGCAGAAAGCAGCAAACAATATGATCAAATGCTTCAATTGGTTTTTGAAAGACGACCAGGAGAAGGACAAAGGAGAAATTGCAAGCATCCATGAAATGGTAAGATACACCGTTTCCCATTATTCCATTGACACATCGAAGATCTTTATTTATGGAGTGAGTGCCGGTGCTGCAATGAGTGTAAATTACATGGCCTGTTATCCGGCCAGCATTGAATCAGGTGCCGTTTTAGCCGGAACAGCTTATAAACAGGTTGATTCACCGATGAAATCATTCTCAGAAATGAAACAACCAACGATGTTCAATGACACCATTCTGCGTCAACGTTTATACTCCCAGGATTCGCTTTACAAAGGTGAATTCCCGCAGTTGATCGTCATTCACGGAACTGATGACAAGGTTGTTCAATACGGAAACGGGGAAGTATTGGTAAAGCAATGGAAAACAGCTTTTAAAGTCACTTCTGAATCACAGAAACAGGTTGCTGCCGGAGTGAATACTCCAACCATCATGCGCACCGAATATAAAGATGCAAAAGGTCGTCCGGTCATCATTCTTTACAAAGCCAACAAATGGGGACATTACCTGATGATCGATCCGGGACCGGCAATTAACCAGGGAGGAGAACTTTCCAAGCACGCCAAAGACGGTGATTTTTTCAGCACCTATCAGATCGCAAAAGACTGGAACCTTGTCAAATAATTGAAAATGGAGAATGGATCAATTGAAAAGTTATAGCATTTAAAACTGCTCTCGATTTTGTTTAAGATAGATCTGCTATAGGAAATTTTCCTCTTTTTAATTTTTACATTTTCAATTATCAATTACTCTGTTTCGGGTTAACAAGTTATTAACCTTAAAACCAAAGCAATAACAAGTAAATCAACACGTTAAACAGGTTTAACAAAAGTATTTGTTCTTCTTCTGTTAATATTTATACTAAAAAAAGGGTGAATTTTTGACGAATCCATGTACTTTTGCAGCGAAATAAGTTAGCCGTAACGCTTTCGCAAAGTTTCAGCATAGCAAGGACAGCGAAGGCTCAAGGGCAAAACAAAAAGACATTTTATGAATGAATTTGGTAAACGAGGAAAAAACGCCGATTTAAAAGCAACTATCGGATTAGAAAATCTCGGTAACGTATTTTGGAATTTAACGCCAGCAGAACTGGTAGAAGACACTATTATCGGTGGTCAGGGTGTTTTAACAGACACAGGAGCGATCGCGATTGAAACAGGTGAATTCACTGGTAGATCTCCGAAGGATCGTTTTGTTGTTCGCGACGCTAAAACTGAGGACAGTGTATGGTGGGGTGATGTGAACATTCCTGTTTCTACAGAACAATTTGATGCGTTATACAACCGCATGAAGTCTTATTTGATCGGTAAAGATGTATATGTACGTGATTCATATGCTTGTGCTGACGACAAATTCAGAATGAACATCCGTGTGACAACTGAATTCCCTTGGTCAAATATGTTTGCATACAACATGTTTTTGCGTCCGACAGATGCAGAGATCGAAAACTTTGATGCTGAATGGAACATTGTTTGTGCTCCGGGATTCAAAGCTGATCCGGCAATTGATGGAACACGCCAGTCGAATTTCGCAATTTTGAATTTCACTCGTAAAATGATCATCATTGGTGGTACAGGATACACAGGTGAGATCAAAAAAGGTATTTTCTCCGTGTTGAACTACGTATTGCCACATGAGAAAAACGTACTTTCCATGCACTGTTCTGCAAACGTTGGAGAAAATAATGACACTGCTATTTTCTTTGGTTTGTCCGGAACCGGAAAAACAACCTTATCATCTGATCCAAACCGTCGTTTGATCGGTGATGATGAGCATGGTTGGTCAGACAATACTGTTTTCAACTTCGAAGGAGGTTGCTACGCAAAAACGATCGATCTTTCCAAAGAGAAAGAACCGCAAATTTACGACGCAATCAAATTTGGAGCAATTTTGGAGAACATTGGTTTCCACGAAGGAACTTCAACTCCTGATTACACAGATGGTTCTATTACAGAAAACACACGTGTTTCCTACCCGATTGATTTCATTGATAATATCATGACTCCTTCTATCGGATCAGGTCCAAAAAATATTTTCTTCCTTACTGCTGACGCATTCGGTGTATTGCCTCCGATCTCTCGTTTAACGAATGAGCAGGCGATGTACCACTTCATGTCAGGATATACAGCAAAGGTTGCAGGAACTGAGGTTGGTATTACAGAACCGACAACTACATTCTCCGCTTGTTTCGGAAAAGCGTTCTTGCCACTTCACCCTGCGAAATACGCAAAATTATTGGGTGAGAAATTACAGGGAACAGACATTAAAGTTTGGTTGATCAACACAGGTTGGTCAGGTGGTTCTTACGGTGTTGGAAGCAGAATGAAATTGTCTTACACACGTGCAATGATCACTGCGGCGTTAACAGGGAAACTGGATAACACTGTTTACGAAACATTGCCTGTATTCGAGTTGTCTTTCCCAACTTCTTGTCCGGAAGTTCCAAGTGAGATTTTAAATCCGCGTGAAACCTGGGCAGATAAAGCAGCATATGATAAAACTGCCAACCATTTAGCTGATCAGTTCGTTAAGAACTTTGAACAGTATGCGGCAGAAACATCAACAGATATTCTGGCTGCAGCTCCGAAAGTGACTGTTTAAGCTAGTTTTATTATTTAGTACAAAGGCTCTTCAAAATGAAGGGCCTTTTGTTTTGAGACGCATTTCAGCATCATATTTTTTGTAACGAATTAACTAAATGGTTTACAAAATCAGTCGAAATAACTTTCATTTTCCAAAAAAATCCCAATTCCATTCCACCAACCAAACTTTCAACTAATTTTCACCCTTCAATTTTTAATCTTAAATGACAAAAACTTCCAAATCTTTAATTACCGTCAACGAAGGACGAACGCTTGTTTATATTTTTCCTGCTGTATTTTGTGGTATTGCAGCTTTGATTAGTTTCTTCTTTCTCTTTCCACTTGCCATCTTGTTGATTGGAATTGTGGTGATACTGAGTCTGACTGAAACAGGATTGGACTACAACCCCATAACACATCAATACAGAAAATACAAGTCATTGTTCGGAAATAAATGGGGAAATTGGGTACAATTGATCAATCCGGAAAAATTCGAATTACGAATATCAGTTGAACGCGCTTATGCAAGAAATACGTTTAGCAATGTTGGAACTCCAACCTATTATGGAAGGTCCGGAGAAATTGCCAGATCTATTACCTATGATCTGACTTATGACAACCCTACAAACCAGGATATAATTATTTTTGAATTCCAGGATTACAAAATTGCCAAGGCTTTTATAAGCCAACTGGAAGCTTTAAATGAACAACCTGTTATAAACTATATAGCGATTAAACTCCAAGAAAATAGAGAAAAACGCATGAATCGAATGAGATAAATCCGTAAGTTTATATTCATGAAAACGTTTCTTTTCTCAGTGGTTTATTTGCTATCCTCCGGGTTAAATGCACAGCTTGATTTTACAAAACTTTCGGATAGTTCATACGTTTTTACCACTTACCAGACTTATAAAGACGTACGCATTTCAGCTCATGGGCTTTTGAAAATTACTTCCAATGGTGTAATCATGATAGATACACCGTGGGACACCACTCAGTTTCAGCCCTTATTGGATTCCATTGACCTGAAGTTCCATAAAAAAGTGTTGTTGGTTATTTCCACGCATTGGCACGAAGACCGGAGCGCCGGATTAGATTATTACAGAAAAAAGGGAATTGCCACTTACAGCACTTACGCGACAAAGAATCTATGCCGGGAAAATAATTTTCCACAAGCTCAATACACTTTTGAGGGCGACACAACATTTCAGGTGGGAAATACGGTTTTTGAAACTTATTATCCGGGAGCAGGACATACTTCCGATAATATCGTAGTTTATTTCCCAAAAGACAAAATCCTTGTGGGTGGTTGCTTCATCAAATCCGTTGAAGCCGAAGATCTGGGAAATCTTTCTGATGCCAATATCGGTATGTGGCCAATTGCAGCGAAGAACCTGATAAAGAAATATCCCAAAGTGAAATGGGTCATTCCGGGTCATCAAAGAATAATACCTGGTAAAAAAGCGTTGAAACACACTTACAAACTTGCCCGGAAAAATTACAAAGGCAGAAAACAGGATAAGAAAAAGGCAAAACACTAATCCATGTCTCACATCTTCAAACAACATCTTCAAAAATTCATCTCTGTTTCAGACGAAGAGTTTGATGCAATCCTGAGCTATTTCAAAATAATCCGGGTTTCGAAAAAGGAAATCCTTCAACAGGAAGGAAAGATTTGCCGTTATCAATATTTTGTATTGACCGGATGTCTCCGAAAATTTCTGATCAACGAAAAAGGTGTAGAAGTAACAACAGAATTTGCCCTGGAAACCTGGTGGCTTTCGGATAACAGGGCTTTCGAGTTTCAAACAGAAGCACTATTCAGTATCCAAGCCGTTGAAAATTCAGAAATTCTAACAATTGATTCACAATCCCTGGAAAAACTCTACCGCGATTTCCCGATCATGGAGCGGTATTTCCGCTTTGTTTATCAGCGTGCTTTTGCAGCCTATCAAATGCGACTTAAATATTTATATACGCTTTCCAAAGAAGATTACTTTTTTCATTTTTACAATTCTTATCCCCAATTCGTACAACGTGTTCCGCAATACCTGCTTGCTTCTTTCCTCGGACTCACTCCCGAATATTTAAGTGAATTAAGAAAAAAGAGAAAGTGAAACTTCGATAATATTCCACTATATCGGAATGATGTGAGTAAATTCTAATCCGTTAATTCATTTATTAATCTGGTTTAAGTTTTTCCCGTTTTTAGTTACTGAACTTTGTTCCATAAATAAAAAAGACAAACAAAATGGAAAAGAGAATCAACATTATGGAGACAGAACCGGGAGCAACAAAAGCAATGTACGGTTTACAAGGTTACATTGAGAAAAGTGCTTTAACAAAAACACACCAGGAATTAATCAAAATACGTGCTTCACAGATCAATGGCTGCACTTATTGTATCGACATGCACACAAAAGAAGCTATGAAATACGGTGAAACAGTTCAACGTATTGTTCTTTTAAATGCATGGAAAGAAGTCAATGAATTATATACCAAAGAAGAACGTATCATTTTGGCACTGACGGAAGCCGTGACGCTGATCAGCCAGGAAGGAATTCCTTCGGACTTGTACAAAGAAGCAAGCGAAACGTTTGATGCGAATTATCTCGCTCAGGTTATTATGGCGATTACAACGATCAATGCCTGGAACCGCATTGCGATCAGCGGGTTGTTCCAGCCGGCTGAATAAAATTAGGAATAGAACCAAAACTCCTGGAATCAAGTTCAGGGGTTTGGTATTTCTATCTGAAGCGTTTTTTACTTATAAGTATAAAATTTCAACCTGTAAATTCTTCATTCTAAAAATGGGTTTCTCCCATCAGTAAAGGATTTCAACTCTTAGGGATAAGTGTAAGCTTATCCAGAATTTACCATGGTAATTAATACGGTCAAAAAAATCCTCTCGGCTTAACCAAGAGGATTCCTATTTTATTGTGGTAGCTAACAATTAATCGAGATCCGTAACTAACTGATGTTTCTCGATCAACTTCCTCAAATTAATCAATGCATAACGCATTCTTCCCAATGCCGTATTGATAGAAATGTTTTCCATTTCAGCGATATCCTTGAACGATAAGTCCTGGAAAATGCGTTTTTCAATGATCTCTTTCTGACTTTCCGGTAAGTATTGGATCAGTTCGATCATTTGTTTCTCCAATTCTGTTTTGGAAATGCTTTGTTCAATATTCAATTCTTCCATTTTCAGGATAGAAAAGATAGTAAAATCCTCACTTTTCGCATTACGCTCACTTACCAGCTTCATTCTTCCGTGCTTACGAAAGTAATCGATCACCAGGTTTTGTGCGATGCGCATAGCCCAAGGTAAAAACTTCCCTTCTTCATTGTAATTCCCCAACTTCAATGTTTGGATAATTTTTACAAATGTTTCCTGGAAAATATCTTCCGCGATTTCACGCTCACGGATTTTATGATAAATCGAACGGTATATTTTGTCTTTATGACGCATCAACAAAACTTCAAAAGCTTGTTCGTTTCCTTCTAAATAATAATGAATAAGGACTTGATCGTCTAGAAATTTCATAGCCATAACTCTACTCTTAAGGTGTAACCAGTTGTTTTTTAACAGTTTAAAGTAGAATTCTTTCTATAGGCTCTATGAATTATTTTTGGAAAGATAGAACTTTTCAATATAAAATCAAAAAAAAGCTTAAAATAATTACAAATTACCTCCCGATAGCTGTCCGGATACGAATTACAAATTGATAGCTGCTTGTTACTAATCAAGGCTAATCGAAAAGACCGAAAAATTGTGATTTTAATTCGCAATTCGGCATTCCCAATTCGTAATTATTCCCGAAATTTGTAGTATGTCTGAAAGATACATTCACATCAAAGGTGCACGCGTCAATAACCTTAAAAATCTGGAAGTTAAGATCGAACACGGTAAGCTCACTGTTATTACAGGACTGTCCGGTTCCGGGAAATCTTCCTTGGCATTTGATACACTTTACGCAGAAGGACAAAGACGATACATTGAAAGTCTGTCTTCTTATGCACGCCAATTCCTGGGGAAATTAGACAAACCCGAAACGGATTTCATCAAGGGAATTGCCCCTGCGATTGCTATCCAGCAAAAAGTCATTACCAATAATCCAAGATCAACCGTTGGGACAACGACCGAAATCTACGATTATCTTAAAATATTATTCGCCCGTATCGGTCGCACCTTCTCTCCTGTTTCAGGAAATGAAGTCAAAAAAGACTCTGTTACGGATGTTATCAATTACATCGCAAGTTTAGAGCACGATATTCGCTTACTGATTACAGCTCCATTTCCTTCGCTTGAAAAATACGGCATTGAGAAAACACTGAAATTATTGAAGGAACAAGGTTACGTGCGTATCATGCACAACCACGAACTGAAACAGCTGGAAGATCTGAAGGAAAAAGATCTGAAACTTTCAGATTCAATTCAAATCGTGATAGACCGGATCGTAACACAAGAGATGGACACAGATTTTTCGGGTCGATTGGGTGATTCCATTCAACTGGCTTTCATGGAAGGTCATGGAGATTGCTCTGTGATACATATGGGAAGCATGGAAGAACGGACATTTTCCAATCGGTTTGAATTGGATAATATGACTTTCGTCGAGCCCTCTCCTCACCTGTTCACGTTCAACAATCCGTTCGGGGCATGTAAAACCTGTGAAGGTTACGGTTCTATCATCGGGATCGACCCGAACCTGGTTATTCCTGACACAAGTTTAAGTGTGTACGAAGGAGCTGTTGTTCCATGGAAAGGCGAAGTCATGGGTGAATACTTACAGGAGTTGGTTCGAAACGCACGTAAATTCGATTTCCCGATCCACCGTCCGGTGGAAGAATTGACCGAAGAACAATTAGAGGTACTTTGGAATGGAAACAGCCATTTCGCAGGAATTAACGGTTTCTTTAAATTCGTGGAAAGTCAATCCTATAAAATTCAATACCGCGTGTTACTTTCCCGTTACAGGGGAAAAACGCTTTGCCCGGAATGTCACGGAACCCGCTTAAGAGAAGACGCCAATTATGTGAAAGTCGGTGGGATCAGTATCAAGGAATTGGTACTAATGCCGATCGAGAATGCCTTGAAGTTTTTCGAGAACCTGGAAGTAGATCCATTGGAATTGAAGATTACGAACCGCATTTTACCTGAAATTACACAGCGTCTTTCTTTCCTGACTCAAGTCGGATTAGGTTACCTAACGCTTAACAGGGCTGCAAATACACTTTCCGGAGGAGAATCTCAGCGAATAAATCTTGCAACATCATTGGGAAGTAGCCTGGTTGGCTCTATGTATATCCTGGATGAGCCAAGTATCGGTTTACATCCGCGGGATACGGAACGTTTAATCGGAGTACTGAAAAAACTGCGTGATATCGGGAATACAGTAATTGTCGTAGAACACGAAGAAGACATGATGCTTCATGCGGACGAAATCATTGACATTGGCCCTGCAGCAGGGAAATTTGGTGGCGAAGTGGTTTTCCAGGGAAAATTCGATGCGCTGAAAAAGAACAATACAAGCCTTACAACTCAATACTTAACCGGAGTTCGCGAAATCCCGGTTCCAAAAAAACGCAGGAACGGAAAGAATAAAATTTCGATCATCGGCGCCAGGGAACACAACCTGAAGAATGTTTCGGTCGACTTCCCCTTGAACCGCATTGTGGCTGTTACGGGTGTAAGCGGTTCCGGTAAATCCACTTTGGTGAAAGAGATCCTTTACCCGGGTATTCGCAAACATTTAGGCCAATACGGAGACCACCAGGGAAATGTAAAACGCATTGAAGGAGATCTTTCCAGCATTGCAGAAATCGAATTGATCGATCAAAACCCGATCGGAAAATCTTCCCGGAGCAACCCGGTAACTTATGTAAAAGCATTTGACGATATCCGGGAATTGTTTGCAAAACAAAATGCAGCAAAACACAACGGTTACAAACCCGGATTCTTTTCATTCAACGTAGAAGGTGGCCGTTGTGAAATGTGTGAAGGTGAAGGAGTTGTAACTGTGAGCATGCAGTTTATGGCCGATGTACACCTAGTTTGTGAATCCTGTGGCGGAAGCCGTTACAGGCAGGAAGCTTTGGAAGTCCTTTACCGAGACAAAAATATTTCCGACATCCTGAATATGGATATCTCTTCTGCCCTGGCATTTTTCAAAGAAGGAAAAGACAAGCTGGAAGAGAAAATCGTTCAGAAAATTCAACCGCTTGAAGATGTTGGTTTGGGTTACCTTCAAATGGGACAATCCAGCAGTTCATTAAGCGGTGGTGAGGCACAACGTGTGAAACTGGCATCTTTCCTGATCAAAGGCGCGCAAAAAAGCAATAAAACGCTCTTCATTTTTGACGAACCTACAACCGGCTTGCATTTCTACGATATTGAAAAATTATTGATCGCATTCAACCGATTGGTAGATGACGGGCATTCCATTATCGTAATAGAGCATAATATGGACGTTATTAAAGCTGCAGATTGGATCATTGATATCGGCCCGGAAGGTGGTATAAATGGCGGAAACATTGAGTTCACGGGGACTCCGGAAGAATTGGTCCAGGTCAAAAATAACTACACCGGAATGCACTTAAAGCATAAGTTGAAATAGGATTTAAAGCATCACTTTAAGCACCTTGTAACAATCGACGAAACAAGCATTTTACCCGACGAAAATGGCAAGAAACTCAATTCGTCTTGGGTTAAAAAGTCGATTCCCTTATCTTCGATCCATGATTATGAGGTTAAAAATATTTTGCTTCTCACTATTCACTATTACCGGGTTACAATCCTGTTCTACTGAATCAGAAGCACCTGATCAGACTGTTTCTTCGCTTTCCTCTAAGGACTATATCGCCGAAGAAGAAACAGAGGGTCAAATGGCTTCGGCTGAGGATTTAAAAATGCAGTTCCACGGTTGTAAAGCGCATCAATAGAACCTTAACCAAAGCTTATGCTGAGAAGTGTAGGTGCCAAAAAAATTGAAACGACGGATAATTTGGGTTATCCGTCGTTTTTTGTCAATACCAATTCTCCCTCACTTTTGGCAATAACTGCGGATGCCAGGCAGTTACCCAATACATTGACAGAAGTACGTGCCATATCCATCAGCGCATCAATTCCAAGAATGATCCCTGCTTTTTCCACACTGATCCCCAAATGTTTGTAATCCATTAAAGTGGTGGTCAAAATCACGAAGGAAGCTCCTCTCACTCCTGCAACACCTTTACTGGTTAACATCAACGTTAAACAAATGGCAATCTGCTGACCGATCGTTAAATCAACTCCGCTCATCTGAGCTACGAAAACAGTGGCCATCGAAAGATAAAGAGTTGTTCCGTCCAGATTGAAGGAATATCCTGTAGGGATCACGAATCCTACTATTTTTTTAGGAACACCGAATTGTTCCATGTTTTCCAATGCTTTTGGCAAAGCAGCTTCACTACTTGCAGTAGCAAACGCAATGGATATAGGTTCGGTTATAGCTTTCAGGAAACTTCTGATAGGAACTCTTGATAACAAAGCAATCGGAAGCAGTACAACAAGAACAAATATAATGAGCGTAACATAAAGCGTTGCCACCAGCTTCATGAGGTTCCCCAAAACTTCGGTCCCTGAATTTGCTACCGTGTAGGCAATAGATCCAAAAACAGCGAGTGGCGCTACATACATTACCAGGTCTGTAAATTTGAACATCACCTCAGAAAGGCTTTCCATCCAATTCAGCATCGTTTCCTTGTGTTTCAGGTTTTGTACCAAACTCAAAGCTATCGCAAAGATCAGGGAAAAAACCACAATCTGAAGTACCTGGTTCTCCACAATGGATTTCGCAAAGTTCTCCGGGAAAATATCCACTAAATGATCTTTCGGCTTTTCCAGTTGTGCCAGCAAATCAGCTGATTTCTCCTTCATTTTTTCAGTCACTTCCACTTGCTGCACTCCCTTTCCTGCTTGCGAAATATTAATCGCTGCCAACCCCAGGAAAAGCGCAAAAGTGGTCACAACCTCAAAATAAATGATGCTTTTCAAGCCGATACGTCCGACCTGTTTCAAACTTCCATGTCCTGCAATTCCTACAACCAACGTTGAAAATAGCAATGGAGCAACCAGCGTTTTAATCAAACGCAGGAAAATATCTCCAAAACGTTTCAATTCGAGAGAGAATTCCGGGAAGTCCAACCCAAATTCCACACCGATAATCATTGATGAGAAGATCCATAAAGAAAGTTTCTTGCTATGCATCGCGTACGCAATCAGCATCCCAATAAGTAAGAACTTAATAATATGTCCCACATTAAAAAGGACATTTCCTCCCAGGCGTTCTACATAAAACAACAATGCTGCTGCGAGGTAGATCCCGATATAGTACAGGAGATTCTTTCGTGTTTTAAACAAAAACCATCCACCTATACAACCAGCCATAATTGTTCCGGGAGCAATTAAAGTCATCGGATCAACCCATTTATTTGTGATCTTAATGACTACAAGAAGCACATAGAATAAAATGATCAGGCTGCGGATTATGAGTGTTTTATTGTTTTTCATAAGGGGATTTTGAACCGATTTTTGCTGTGAGCACAAATTTAACAGGATAATGGTGAAAACAAAATGGTTTTTTTTTCGAAAAAAAGTGAATAGATAGTGCTCGTCTAAGGAATATTTGTAATATTGCATCATCGTTATTAAAATCACATTGCTTTTCGCAAGTATTCATTCGAATACAAAACAACTAGTCCAAAATTTTATATGAATAATAAAGACTTAGACGGTAAGTTATTACCAGAATTAAGGGAAATTGCTAAATCTCTTGGTGTTAAGAAAGTGGAATCATTCAAGAAAAATGAATTGATCGAGCAAATCCAGGCGAATTCGGCGAGCACTACAACTACTGAAACCGAAAAGGCTCCGGCTAAATCAAAAGCAAAGAAAGCTACTGAACCAAAAGCGGATGCCCCGGCTGCTGATTTATTTTCTACTGAAGCTCCAAAAGCAGAAACCACAGAAGCAAAAGAGGAAGCTCCAAACGCTCCGAAGGAAAAGCGCAAACGAATTACTGTCTCTGAAACTGCTCCGGCAGAAATCAAAACAGAAACTCCTGTTGGAACTGAAGAGACTCCAAAAACAGAACCCGGCACTGAAGAAAATAAAACAGCTGATAAACCAAAACCTTTTGAGCGCTTAATGAATAAAAAGCCTCAAAATCAGAATCAGCAGAATCAGCGAAATCAAAATCAAAACCGCCAGCAGAACCAAAATGCTCAAGGCGAAAACCAAAATAATCAGAACGCTCCTCAAAATCAGAATAATCAAAATAATTCTCAAAACCAGGAGCGCAATAATAACCAGGGAAATCAACAACGCCAGAATAACAACAATCAGCGCAATCAAAACAACCCTGGAAATCAACAAAACCGTCCGCAACATCAAAACCAATCCCAACAAGAAGGAAAAGTAGATGAAGAAGCTTACGACTTGGTTGGGATTGTAACTGCTGAAGGTGTTTTGGAAGTAATCCAGGATGGTTACGGGTTCTTACGTTCTTCTGATTATAACTACTTACCTTCTCCGGATGACGTATACGTTTCTCAAAGCCAAATCAAATTATTCGGTTTAAAAACCGGAGATACAGTCAGAGGAACGATCCGTCCGCCAAGAGAAGGTGAAAAATTCTTTCCGCTTGTAAAAGTAGATTCTATCAATGGAAGAGATCCGGGATATATCCGCGATCGTGTTCCTTTTGAATACCTGACACCTCTTTTCCCGGATGAAAAGTTCAAATTAACCGGTCACAAAGACGAATCCATGTCAACGCGTGTAATGGATTTGTTTGCACCGATCGGAAAAGGTCAGCGTGGAATGATCGTGGCTCAGCCGAAAACCGGTAAAACCATGCTATTGAAGGATGTGGCCAATGCAATTGCTGCAAATCATCCGGAAGTTTATTTGATCGTATTATTGATCGACGAGCGTCCGGAAGAGGTTACTGATATGGCACGAAGTGTAAAAGCGGAAGTTGTTGCTTCTACATTTGATGAACCTGCTGACCGTCACGTAAAAGTTGCCAATATCGTATTGGAAAAAGCAAAACGCATGGTTGAATGTGGTCATGATGTATGTATCCTTTTGGATTCCATCACCCGTTTAGCTCGTGCCTACAATACCGTTTCTCCGGCTTCAGGAAAAGTACTTTCCGGTGGTGTGGATGCAAACGCACTGCATAAACCAAAACGTTTCTTCGGTTCTGCCCGTAAAATTGAAAACGGTGGTTCCCTTTCTATTCTTGCAACTGCATTAACAGAAACAGGTTCCAAAATGGACGAAGTAATCTTCGAAGAATTTAAAGGAACCGGTAACATGGAACTTCAGTTGGATCGCAAGATCTCGAACAGAAGAATTTATCCTGCTATCGATATCCTTGCATCCGGAACAAGACGTGAAGATCTTTTGGTAGGAAAAGATGTACTTCAGAGAATCTGGTTATTACGCAAGTTTATTGCAGATATGAACCCGGTGGAAGCTATGGAGTTCGTAAAAGGACACATGGAGAATACACGTTCCAACGAAGAGTTTTTAGTATCAATGAATTCATAAATTTCAAATCCTCTCAGCTTTGCCGAGAGGATTTTTTTCTTTCATCACCCATGCGTACATCAACAAAAATTGCATTACTGTTTGCAGGTATTTGGTTTTTAGGGAAATACTGCTTCTTTTATTTTCAGGTACTTCAGACTCCCGAAAAGTACCCTATCCAGGTAATGTGGAATATCCTTTGCTTACTT
The DNA here is from genome assembly GCA_946480815.1 of uncultured Flavobacteriales bacterium. The sequence continues at coordinate 95,985 of CAMLLB010000003.1, read as the reverse complement.
CTTGCAATGTCTATCGGAAGTATTGTTGAAAAAAGAAAAGAAAACAGAAGCGAAAGTACGGCATTGGGAGATATCAAATCCATTCTCGGGATCGGTATGATTTACACCCTGGTTGTTGGAGGATTGATCTATTTATACTATGCTAAAATTGATCCGTCTTACAATGAGAACCAAATTGCGGTGATTCAGGAATCCATGGAGAAAATGGTTGATAATCCGGAGGAATTGAAAAAATTCAAAGCGGAAAGACCGGAATTCGAAGCGTATTCAAAAGAAGAAATCCTGGAAAAATCTGCAGAAAGTATTCGCCCCTGGTATCAGGCAAGTACGGTTATGACTATTTCTTTATTGGGCATGTTGATGCTTTCCGTAATCAATGCATTGGTGCTGACAGTTATTTACCGCCGCGTTCTGTTCAAACAACCCAAATAGCAGCTTTTTCTTTTGCAATTCATAAATAATCCGCTTAATATGCGGAAAAACAGTAGAGGCGGAAAATTTTCCGCCTCTACTGTTTCAATTCAATTGATAGATAAAAAAAGTATTGCTTATTTATTTCATCAACTCCTCACCCAACTTTTCGTAATCAATTCCATCAAAATTCCCGGAAGACATCATCAATAGAACCGAATTGTTCCAATTCTTTGCTCGTATGAAGTCCAGGACCTCCTGTGTATTATTGACCACTTTCACTTTTCCTCCAAAAGCAGCCTGAACCTGTTCAACAGTCAAAGCTTCCAGTTTCTTGTGTGCAACAACAGCAGGACTGAAATAAACCAATGCTTCATCCGCAGCATCCATTGCTCCGTCGTATAACGGTAAAAATTCTTTCCTTAATGAAGAAAAGGTATGCAGTTCCATACAGGCAACGACGTTCCGGGCAGGATATTGTTCTTTTACCGCAGATGTTGTCGCTTTCAATTTGGAGGGTGAATGTGCAAAATCCTTGAACATGGTAAATGAATCGTGTTCCACTACTTTTTGCAATCTCTTCCCTGCTCCTTTAAATGTTCTGATCGCATGCAGGAAATCGTGATTGGAAATACGCATCGATTCAGCTAAACGCATTGCTCCAACCAGATTTTGAAGGTTATGAGCTCCAAAGATCTGTAATTCATATTCTTTTCCTTCATGTGTCATAACCGTTCCGGTATCTGTAACCCGGTATTCAGGTGTTTGATAAGGCTTTGTTTCCAATTTCCCTTTAAACTCTTCTCCCAGGCTTTTTAAGGTCGGATCTTCTACGTTATAAATCAGTTTTCCTCCCGGTTCGATTACCTCGCAGAATTTCCTGAATTGATCAATATAATTCTCCCAGGTAGGAAACACATTGATATGATCCCAGGCAATCCCGCTGATTAATGCCGTATTTGGTTTATACAAATGGAATTTCGGACGCCGGTCAATCGGTGAACTCAAATACTCATCTCCTTCCAGGATCATGAATTCAGCTTCTTCCGAAAGTTTTACCATACAATCATAACCTTCCAATTGTGCACCAACCATGTAATCCACATTCAGTCCCAATTCATTCACTACGTGAAGCAGCATCGAAGTAATGGTAGTTTTTCCATGGCTTCCGCCAATCACGATACGGTATTTGTTTTTACTTTGTTCATAAAGGTATTCAGGGTAAGAATAGATTGGAATATTCAATTCCTTTGCTTTTAAAAGCTCCGGATTATCTTCCCTTGCGTGCATCCCCAAAATAACGGCATCCAGGTCCGTAGTGATTTTTTCAGGAAACCAACCGATTGAATCCGGTAAGATTCCCTGCTTTTCCAATCGGGTCCTTGAAGGTTCAAATATTTCATCATCGGAACCGGTTACCTTTGCTCCTTTCCGGGATAAAGCAATTGCTAAATTATGCATTGCGCTTCCTCCGATCGCAATAAAATGAACATTCATAAAACAAGTATTTGATTTGAATCGAAATTAGTGGAATGGAACCAACAAAAAACACGTAGGGGCGGAAAATTTTCCGCCCCTACGTGTTCATAATTATATATGTTCTTAATAATTCCGTTTCAGCTTCGCATCCTGTGTCTCACGTTGCCAAACCAATTCTGTACACGGTTGCCCATTTTTCGAATAAGTCACAATACTCATTGTTTGTGTTCTCAGATAGATATTTGCTTTTCCATCTGTTACCACTACACGTCTTGTTACGATAGCAGAAACCAAACCATCTGGACCTAACTGATCAAATTGTTCCTGGTTAACGCCTTCTTTATACTTTGTCAAATCGACATCATAAGCTCCGATAGTCGTTTTTTCAGGTTGTTTTGATTCAATTTCATCAATCGTTTTCTTAGTCGATATAGTTCTTTCATCGCTTTTTTCTGACATAAGCTTGCTTGTAGCCCCCATTTCCTTAACTAAATTCTTGATCGATGCATCATTCTCAGTTGAATGGTCATTCTGACCGCCCTCATCCTGAACCTGTTTTTGAACAGTTGTAATCTTGCTTTTATTCTCCACAATTTTATTGTCGTTCATTTTTTGCTGCTCGGATTGCGATTGGTTATTTGCGTTCTGAATTTCAATAAAGTTCTTTTTATTCTCTGCTGCGGCGATAGAAGGAAGCTCTTCTCTCTTCCCAACTTCCATCATCTTTTCATCCAGGATTTTCTTATTTTCAATATTCTTTAAATAAGTCTTGTTGTAATCAGCCCGGTCGATTTCCGTTTTTTTATCCCGCTTATTTTCAACAATCTCGATATTACCTCTATGTGCTTCCACTCTGCTAGCTTCTGCTTCAGCAACCACTTTTGAAGTTTCACTGGCTTTATCCGCAAAACGCTGCGTATTTTCAACGTGTGCCTTATCCCTGTTGAGTTTCTGATCTGCCTGAACTTTTCCGATCTCCTTCATCTTTTCTTCGTTGTTAAGGGAAAGCTCTTTGTCTGCTGTGGTTTTAACACTAATATTATTTTCTACCTCTTTTAAAACTTCTTTTGTTTCTACTGTTCTTTCCGCTGCCTGATTCGAATTTTTAAGCATCAGGTCCGCTTGTTTAACAGTAGCGTCCTTCACTTTCTTTTCTTCTGCTAAACGCTGCTCAAAGTCATCGATTGCATTCTTCTCCTGGTTAATTCGAATCTCGGTAAACGTTGCGTCATTCTTTGTAATATCAGCATACGTTTCATTATTCATCTCAACTCCGGTATTACTTAAGTTTGTATTTGCCTTTTTAATAACCTCATTATTATCGATTGCAGCACCTTCCAATGCACTGTTTGAAACAATGACAGCCTGCGTTGCCGCCTCCAATTGTTCTTTTTGATTAACAATATTCAACTGGTTGATCGTACTGTACTCTTCTTTACTCTTAGTCAATTGATCCGCTTTCTGATCCATTGCATCTACATTGTTCTGAACTTTTGCATTCGCCGCTTCGTTTCGGATACTGTTATCAATTCTGATCTCCCCGAAAATACTGTCAGTAGACAAAGCCCGGTTATTTTGTTTGGCACTTAACTCATCGCTTTTATCAGTCGTACCGCGAAGTTTCTCAACCATCTTACTGGTTTTTCTGCTCTTCCGTGTTTCCGACGATTTCTGCAGCCTGGCAGCTCCTTCGATTAATGAATTATCCGTCTCTTCACCAAGACTCTTTAACTCAATCGTATTTGTTTTTGGCTCAGGTGTTGTTTTGCTTGCCACAGGCTGACTAGTCAGATTCTTAATCTCTCTTAATCGTTGTTGAGGATATGGATCAGATGGCCTTTGCGTAACCGCCCGCTCATACAATTCTTTTGCCTTTGCATAGTTCTTATCGTTAAACTTGTCATCCGCCCCTTTAATAATGTTTCGGTAAACACGTTCCTTATCAGCATCCGCTTCTTCTCTCAATTTAAGCTCACATTTCTTCGATTGTTCGTATGCATATGCGTTCGAAGGGAATTTTGTAAGGATATTATCGTAAGCGGATTTTGCTGCAGACCACTTGCTATCATTAAACTCTTTATCAGCTGCTGCAACCAAGCCCTGAAGCTCTTTGTTTGCTGCGTTTTCTTTTGCAAGATCGTCCAGGATCTGGCGCATTTCTGCAATTTTATTTACGGCAGTCTGATCTTTTGCCTTGTGTCTTAATGCTTCTTCATACTGGGAAATTGCACCGTTATAATCTTTACTGAATGCAGCATTGTTTCCTCTCGACATTGCTGCCTCGTACAATTTTTGCTCTTCCACAGCAGGATCCACTTTGTTTGCCAGCAAATTCTGAAGCTCTGCAATTTTCTGATCCGGAGTCAGATCATCCGGTTTGATCGTTTTCGCTGCTTTGTATGCAGTAATTGCTTCTTCCAGTTTGTTTGCTTTTGCTAAAGCTTCTGCTTCAGCCATTTTTTTAGCAAATTGGTTTTGCTGGTCCTGAGCTAATTTCTCTTCTTTTTCAAGATTTGCAATTTGCTCTAATTTTTGTTTCGGATAAGCGTCTGCAGGTCTGAAGTTCACTGCACGATTAAACATCTCTTTTGCTTTGTTGTAGTTCTTTTCATCGAAAGCTTTGTTACCAACGTCAATGATCTTCTGATAAGCCTGATCGCCATCACTGGTTTCCTGCTCAGCTAATTTCTTTGCAGCGTCCGCCTTTTCAACCGGAAGTTTTTCATATGGTTTTAACACCAGTGCCTTATTATATGATTGAATTGCTTCCGGGTATTTTTTGGCAAGTACCAAATCGTCGCCTTTCTTAATAGCAGCCAGGTATTCTTCTTCCACTTTCTGCTGTTCTGCATTCTGGGCTTTCAAGGCTTTAATTGCTTCAATACGGTTTTTAGGTTCCTGCTCGTTGCTCTTTACAGCCAAAGCTTCTCCGTATTTAACAATTGCTTCATCGTATTTCTTAGCTGCTTCCAACTCTTTTGCTTCTGCTAAAACAGCATTGTATTTCTTGTTAAGCTCAGCATCTTTTAATTCTTCTGCAATTTTCTTATCACACCAGGCAATTGCCTTTTCTATCTCTTCATCCGGTTTGATTGCTTTTGCCTGTATATACTTTTGCTTCGCTTCTGCATATAGATTTTGGTTTTGGAATGCCATTCCTTCCCCCTTCAATTTATCAAAAGCAGCCTGTTTTTGTGCTTCACTGGCCTGATCGTTTTCCAACTTCAGGATCTCAGTCATTTTTTCAGATGCCGTGCTATTTGCAGGATCCATAGTAAGTACTTGCTGGTACTTTCCTTTTGCTCCGTTCAAATCCTTTTTGGATAATGCTACCGCACCATCAGCCAGTAATTGCGTGATCTGTTTTTCTTTATCCGCTTTAGCAATTAGCGCCTCTACTTCTTTGATCTTTTCCTTCGGCTCCGATTGAGATGGGTCCAGGACAGAAGCTTCTTCAAATTTCTTTTTTGCTTCCGCTAATTTATTTTGATCAAGCAAGTCGTTCCCCGCTTTTAAAGTTGCTGCGTACTTTTCCTTCTGAGCAGCTGCCTGTGCATTATCAGCTAAGATCTTTTCAACTTCCGCTAATTTATCTTTCGCCTCTTTTTTCGTATTATCGATCGTTGTAGCTAAAAGGAACTTTTCCTTCGCAGCAGTATAATCTTTTGATCCCAATGCCGCTGTTCCTGCATTAAATGCTTCCTGGTATTTTTGGTTCTTATCCTTTTCAGCATTTGCCAACGCTTCTTTTTTACCAAGTTCAATCAATTTTTGCTTTGGAACCTGCGATGTAGCATCCAGCAATTGTGCTTCTTCGTATTTCTTTTTGGCAACTTCAAAATTAGACGCTGCCAATGCTGCATCACCATCCAAAATAGCTTGATCGAATTTTGCCTTTTGTTCTGCCTTCTTCCCTTCTGCAAGGATTTTTGCATCAACTGCATCAATCTTAGCTTGGACCGCAGCATCCGGAATTAACTCAAGAGCTGCCTGGTATTTCGCTTTTGCATCTGCATATTTTGTTGCTTTATCCAAGGCATCACCTTCTGTCACCAATTGTTTTGCTTTCGCAATTTTCTCGGCATTTGCTTTTTCAAATTCCAGCTGCTTGTTGATTTCTGCAATTTTCGCAGTTGCCTCTGCATTTTCTTTGTCGAGTGTCAATACCTGTTCGAACTTCGCTTTCGCTCCCGGGTATTGTTTTGCTGTCAATGCGGTATTCCCTTCGGCAAGCAATTTGGTGATCTGTTCTTTCAAAGCGTTTGCTTTTGCAATCTCATCCAATTTTACTTTTGCTTCGTCAATTTTACCTTTTGCATAAGCTGACGATGGTTCAAATGTCAGGGCTTCGTTGTATTTGGCAACAGCTTCGCTCCATTTCTCTTCGCCCATCAATGCATCACCTGCAGCAACTGCATCGTTGTATTTTTGTTTCTTCTCCTGTTCTGATTTTTGAGCATTCAACTTTCCTTCCAAATCAGCCAACTTTGATGTCGCAGCAGCATCCCCGGGTTTGATCTTCAAAGCCTCCTTATACTTGTCACGAGCCGCCATCCAGCTTTTTTGGGCATAGAATCCATCTCCAGCTTTCATTGCAGCATCGTATTTTGCTTTATTCTCTTCGTCTTTCTTGGCAGTTTCAATTGCTAATTCACATTTTTCGATCTCGTCTTTCGGGTACTGCTCCTGCTTTTTAGCCAAAGCTTCCTGATAACGCTTGATCGCTTCTTCATATTTCTTTTGATCCCTCAATCCATCAGCAGCAGTGATCAATGCTTTGTATTCACTATCCAGCTGGGCATTTGCAAGGTTGGCAGATTTTGCGGCTTTCAGGATTCCGTCAATTTCGATCAATCGGTCGTTCGGATGCTTTTCGGTTTCTTTCCCTTTAATCTTAACTGCAGCCTCATATTGCGTTAGCGCTTCTTCATACTTCTTAGCTGCGAATAATGCATCTGCCTGCTTGATAATGGAATTGTAGTTCGCTTCTCCTTGTTTTTGAGCACCCTCTGCATCTTTTAAGATCTTATCAACTTTCGCAATCATTTTATTGGCAAGTACTTCATCAAAAACGATTTCATCGGAAGAAACAGTAGGATCATAATAGAATTCTGTAGCAGGGTTACCGGTTACATAAGAATAATCAACTCCCGGTACCTGATCAAACAAAGACATGTTAATACTCCCGGACGGAAGTTTCGTGCCCTGGGTTAATTCCGGGTCCACATTTTTCAGGTCCACATTGAAATAACGTGTAACTTTTCCTCCTTTGGAAACTTCGATCTTATATTTTTTCTTGGGGTCGAGCTGCACAACAACAGATCCCGATGCATCACTTGTAAATGTTTGAGTTGCCGTACTTCCTTCAAGCACTTTAACAACAACACCGGCTTCCTTTTTACCGGTAGCCTTGTTTAAGGTACGAACTTCAAACGGTACTTTAGCCTGTCCAAAAACCAGGTTGGTCAGAAAGAAAAAGGAAATTAAAATAAGGAGTTTCACTCTCATGTTTTTAGTTTATTCTAGTCGCAGTACAACCGAAATTAATTTTGGTTTAAATTAGTTCAACTTATTCATACAAATATCGGTAAAAAAGTTCATTTTCGCTGCCATGATTCAATTTAAACAACTCAGTTTTTGGGAAAAAGTTACGCTTTTGGAAGATATTGATTTTCTGATAGTTGGAAGTGGCATCGTTGGTTCGGCCTGTGCATTGGAACTCAGAAGACAAAATCCGGATGCGAAAATCGTGATTTTGGAGCGCAGCTATCTGCCACTAGGAGCCAGTACAAAGAACGCAGGATTTGCATGTTTCGGCAGTGTAACCGAACTGCTGGACGATTTGGCTTACGTTTCGGAAGAACGCGTTTGGAATACAGTAAAATTGCGTTATGAAGGCCTGGAGCGCTTGCTCCAACGCTTTTCAAAAGAAGATTTAAACTACGAAAACTGTGGTTCTTACGACCTGATCACAAACGAAGAAGATTTAGCAGTTTATCATCCGAAACTGGATTATTTAAACCAGCAGATCGAATTTATTTGTGGTAAGAAAGACTGTTATTCATTTGAGAAAAATGTAAACGGAAAATTCGGGTTCAAAGGCTTTGAAGGTGGTTATTTCAACCGGCTGGAAGGTGCAATCGACACCGGGAAATTACTCCTGGCAACCCAACGGGAGCTTGCAAAAAACCACATCATCGTACTCAACGGAATTGAAGTGACGGCGATTTATCCAGATTCGAACGAAGTAGTCATCGAAACGAATTACGGAGAAATCAGATCGAAAAAAGCAGGGATCACCATTAACGGTTTTGCAAAAAAACTGCTTCCGCAATTAGCTGTAGAACCCGCAAGAGCGCAGGTTTTGGTTACTTCGGAAATCAAAGACCTCCGGGCAAAAGGAACATTCCATTTGGATAAAGGTTATTATTATTTCAGGCATGTCGGAAACCGAATTCTGTTTGGTGGCGGCAGAAACCTGGACTTTAAGGCCGAAAACACATTTGAATTAGATCAAACGGAATTAATCCAGAACGCACTGGAAAACCTTTTAACGGAAAACATTCTCCCGGATACGGGTTTCACCATTGATTACCGATGGTCCGGAACAATGGGAGTTGGCACTGAAAAGGGTCCGATCATTGAAAAGATCAATCCAAATACTGCAGTTGGAGTTCGTCTTGGAGGAATGGGTGTTGCAATCGGCTCATTAGTAGGTGAAAGGCTTGCTCACATTTTGAACGATTAAAAAATCCATGTGTTTCAACGGAATTGTAAGTCAGATTTTAATTTTATTCTTGTATTTTCGACCCAAATTAAACTATTATGAACGCAGCACATTCGCACTTAATTATCAACCATTTTCCAATTATCGGATTGATTTTCGGGATCATTGTTCTCCTGATCGGAATCCTTGCAAAATCTTCCGTAACCAGACGTGTAGGATTATTACTCTTTGTTATAGCCGGAATTACAGCACAAATTTCAGATGCAACCGGTGAAGGAGCCGAACATTTTGTAGAAGAAGCAGTTGAACAACGTACTATTTCACAGGATTGCCCCGAAGCTATTCAGCAAACATTGGAAAACGGAGAAGAAACTGAAACATTGATCCATATCCACGAAGAACACGCAGAAGAACTCATGCCGATCATGTGGGGAATTATGGCTTTATCCCTTATCGCACTTTTCCTGGAATTCAAGAAAAAATCCATGGCTATGCCTGCTTCAATTATTGTATTGATAGTTGGGGTTATTGCAGCTTACTTTGCAAAAGAAGTAGGAAATTCCGGCGGAGAGATCTCGCACCCTGAGATCCGGAAAGATTTCAAATTGAAGGAAGTGACTTACGAGGATGAAGATTAATCAATTGAGAATTGAAAATGTATCAATTTAAAAGATTGAATCAAACCCCGAAGCAAAATCCAACTTTTGACATTTTCAATTGCCCATTTTCAATTTTAAAATATGCTTGAAAATTTTAAAAAAGAATTCAAACCCGCTGCAGGTTGCATTCCTGCAGCGGCAGAAACACTTGAACGATATAAAAACAAAGTTCCGGAATCATTGATTGAGGTATGGAAAACCAGCGGACTTGGAAAATACAACGACGGACTGATTGAATTCATCAATCCAGCAGATTTTGAAGACAATTTATGGACCTGGCTCGGAAGAGAAGTTCCTAATTACGTTCCTTTCGCGATTTCGGGCTTTGGGGAACTGTTCTATTTCAGGAAATTGACAGAAGATGACGAAGACGTTTGCCTGGTTGATATTCAATACCGTAAAATAGAAACCCTGGTTTGGAGCATGGAAGAATTCCTGGACGATTTTTTGCCAAATGTAGTAGAACGAAAGTTATGGCTTAGGGAAGACCTGTTCAAAAAAGCGATAAATCAATATGGAAAAATTGAGAAAAACGAAGTGTTTACCTTTGTCCCTATCCTGGCGATGGGCGGCCTGGATGAAATCGAATACATCCAAAAAGGAAACGCACAGGTTTACCAGGATCTGGTGTTTCAAATGACAAGCTAATAATGTTGCCTTCGACTCCGCTCAGTCACCGTTAAGGATTAGGATTGAGTACAAATAAAAGGTCGCTGAGCGTAGTCGAAGTGCCTTTTATTCCTGCGCCAAATCTTTATTCGGTTCCTCTACCGGTTGATCCAATGTTGGACCGTCATCCGGTACAGAAACAGCCGGTGATGAAGGATTCGGCATACCAAAAGGTTTAGAGAATTGAGTCGGAGTTTGAATGATCTGGTCCATTTTCACCGATTCTTCCAAAAGTGGTTTTTCAATGATGTCAGTTGTTTCACGAACCATTTTCTGAAGATCAAAATCAGCCTTCACGTCACCTGTCGATTTCTTTATCTCGTTTTGAACATCTTGTGAAGCCTGTCGGATTTGGTGCATCGTTTTACCCATGGTGCGTGCAATTCCCGGAATGCTCTTTGAACCGAAAAACATCAATATAACCAGTAAGATCAAAACGATCTCCGAACCGCCGACATCACTTAGAAATAAAGGTAAAACCGTCATAATGACAACAAAAGTAATCGAATTATTTGAGCTATCCTAGCAGATTGTCTTAGGAAACGTTAATTTTAGGATTCTGGTAAACCCAATTTTAGAATATCTGCGAATCTATATAATTCTGCGTGCCAAATAATTTAATCTGCTCGATTTCACATATATTTCTGGCAAAAACTTATACTCTATTTTCATTCAACACATTAACTTTAATAACCTTTCCATGAAATTTTGGTTATATTTGCGCCCGAAAACAATAAAAAAGAGGCATGGCAACTACAGCAGATATCCGCAACGGATTGTGTATCAAATTCAATGATAAAATCAGTCAGATTATTGAATTCCAGCATGTAAAACCTGGAAAAGGTCCAGCTTTCGTACGTACAAAAATGCGAATCATTGAAACTGGAAAAGTAATTGACAATACATTTTCTGCAGGACACAAGATTGAGATCGTTCGTGTTGAAAACCGTGAATATCAATACTTGTACCAGGAAGATCAGGATTTCATTTTCATGAATAATGAAACATTTGAGCAAGTTACGATTCCTGCAAAAATGATCGAAAAACCTGCGTTCTTATTGGAGGGAATGGTTTGTAACATCTTGTATGATGCAAACGATGAAGTTCCATTAGTAGTTGAATTACCCATGTACTTGATTTCTGAAGTAACTTACACAGAACCGGGAGTTAAAGGAGATACTGCTACAAACTCTATGAAAGCTGCAACTATCGCAACAGGTGCTGAAGTAAAAGTTCCGCTTTTCATCGATATGGGTGAAATCATTAAAGTAGATACACGAACAGGTGTTTACGTAGAACGCGTAAAGAACTAGTCGAATAAATCATCATCATTTCGGAAAAACCATTAGTCATGCGGCTGGTGGTTTTTCTTTTTAGTGATCTGACAAGTTCAAGAGTTCAAAGAGTTTAAACGGTTCAACAGATTCAAAAAAGAGCTATATAAACGAACCGAATTGGCATAATTCGCTTTAAACTTTTGAACATTTTTCAACTATTGAACTTTACCATATGGAAAAAATCATTCGTTTAGGAATAAAAGAAATCAATATCCAATGGATCAATACGAACCTGCTGAGTGGATCCAAACCCGTTTTGGTATTTCTGCATGAGGCTTTAGGAAGCATTGTGCAATGGAAAAGCTTTCCTTCGGAATTATGCAATTCATTAGACCTGCCCGGAATCGTTATTGAACGAAGCGGTCATGGAAAATCCGGCCCCTTATCCGAAATACGCGACATCCGTTACCTCCATCAGTACGCAGATGAAACACAGGAAGTTCTGAAAGAAGTACTGAATCCGGATCAGAAAATCATCTTAATCGGTCATAGTGACGGTGGAAGTATCGCTTTGATCTTAGCCTCCAGAACCATAAAGAACCTGCAAGCGCTTGCAACAATGGCTGCACATACCTTTGTGGAAGATGAAACGTTGGCAGGAATTCACCCCGCAATTGAAGCATTTGAAGCGGGAAAACTGGATGGTTTGTACCGCATTCATGGAGAAAAGACCAAAGACCTCTTTTATGCATGGGCAAATACCTGGCTGAATCCCTCGTTCAAAAGTTGGGATATTCGTAATGAAATCAATTCATTTTCACAACCGGTTCTGGCAATGCAAGGTAAAAATGACCAGTATGGAACGGTAGAACAAGTCAATTCCATCGTTTCGGAACATAAAAACCGGAAAGGAATAATCATTCCAGGATGCGGTCATCATCCGCATTTGGAAAAGACAGACAGCATCATCAGACAAATCGAAGAGTGGTTCAAAAAATTATAACGTTAGCGTGAGCTTCCGGTTCATACTGCATATTACCTTCTAAAAACAAGCATTTCGTCAATTTCCACCATTCGAAACACCCCATTTTATCGTTACTGCATTTCTGACGTAATAACGCAATATTACGTCATGCCAATCCGAATCTGATTTCCTAAATCAAGAATTATTCTTCCCTCACACAACTCACCAAAACTAAAGACTCCACAAAACTGACAACCACATAAATAAACACTTACCCAACAACCAATCCACCAATTCGTATCCCGATAGCTATCGGGACGTAATTCATAATTAGGAATTAACCCAGTATTATTTTTTCAAATTATTCGCATCTAAACCATCTAAAACCAGTACCTTTGCGCTCGTTTTTATAATTTATACTGAATAGCTAATGAGTAATGCATTGGGGAACCATATTCTGGTTGAGTTTATGGGGTGCGATCCGCACATTATGAATGATGTATCTTCTATCGAGCGCGACATGGTAGACGCGGCTTTGAAAGCAGGTGCAACTGTGATTAATTCTACATTCCACCATTTTTCTCCCTATGGAGTTTCCGGTGTAGTGGTAATTCAAGAAAGCCATTTGGCAATTCATACATGGCCGGAATATGGTTATGCTGCAGTGGATTTGTTCACTTGCGGAGAGATGGATGCCTGGATTTCATTTGATTATCTGAAAGAATGTTTTGGTGCCAAGAACTATTCTGCTTTAGAAATGAAGCGCGGGGCAGTTCAGTTATTAACCAGAAATGACTTCGATATTTCTTCCATGCGCCAAAAAGCAAGCGAGTGGTCCAATCCTGAAATGTATACCAGAAATGTATGGTTTACGGATAAAGACGACAACCAAGCTTTGTCATTGCGTTATACCGGAGAGGTATTCTTTGATGTTCAATCTCCCTTCCAGCGCGTGCGTATCCTGGAATCCCCGAAATACGGTAAGTTACTGACTTTGGACGATATGTTCATGACGACTGAGAAAGATGAGTTCCATTACCATGAAATGATCTCTCACCCGGCTATGTTTACCCATGGAAATGCAAAAAACATCCTGGTTATCGGTGGTGGTGACGGGGGAACTGTTCGCGAGTTTTTACGCCATGAAGGTGTTGAAAAAGTAACGATGGTGGAAATCGACGGAGAAGTTATTAAAGCATGTAAAGAGCATTTACCTTCCATTGCCGCTTCATTTGACCATCCGAAATTGAACCTGATTGTAGGTGATGGAATTGCTTTTGCAAAAGAAGCTGCAAACGAAGAATTCGACCTGGTTATCGTAGATGGCTCTGATCCTGTAGGACCTGCAGAAGGATTGTTCTCTGTAGAATTCTATAGAAATTGTCACCGTATTTTGAAACCGGGAGGAATCCTGGTTGCTCAGGGAGAATCTCCTAAATTCAACGAGCAGGCATTTACAGAATTGAACATTACGCTTCAACATATTTTCGGAAAAGAAAATGCTCCGGTATCTTTATTCTTTGTTCCTACATACCCAACTGGAATGTGGAGTTTCCAATACGGATTAAAAGGAAGTGCTCAGCCTAAAGCAATTTCAAATGAAACCGAAATTGAAAACTTTGTAAGCGCTAAAGGATTGAAGTACTACAATTCAGATATTCATAAAGCAAGTTTCGCTTTACCTAATTTCGTGAAAAATCTGATTAATGGATAATTCAAAGAAATTTGATCCAAACGGAGTCGGAATTGCAAACGGGAACATTTTTGGTTTTCCGGTGGAAGAGCAAAATGCCGACATCGTGATCATTCCCGTTCCATGGGATGCAACCGCATCTTACGGGAAAGGGACCAGTGACGGACCGAAAGCGATCCTGGATGCGAGTACCCAGTTGGACTTTTATCATCCGCAATTGCCGGAAGCGTGGAACACACAAGTTTTCATGACTCCGATTTCCGCAGAAATGAAGCAGATCAATGACCAGATGTGTATCGACACCGTTCAGTACATCGGCTTCCTGGAAGAAGGCGGGGAATTGGATGAAAACAGTCCGTTCAATGAAGTATTGGAAAAGGTCAATGCAACTTCGGATTTGCTTAAAAACAACCTGAAAGAACGTGCAACAAAATTACTCGCTGAGAATAGGATTGTCGCAGTCCTTGGTGGTGAACACAGTACTCCCTTGGGTTTAATGGAAGCTTTAAATGATCAGGGGCAACCCTTTGGAATTCTTCAAATTGATGCGCATGCGGATCTGCGGGAAGCATACGAAGGTTTCCAGCAATCACATGCGAGTATCATGTACAACGTACTGCAATCTTGTAATAACTTACAGAAATTGGTCCAGGTCGGAATTCGCGATATTGCGTATTCGGAAGTCCAGCTCTCGGATTCAGACCCACGTGTAAAGACATTTTACGACTGGGATCTGAAAAAAGGCCAGTTTGAAGGTCAAACCTGGAAAGAACAGGTTTCAATGATCATCAACGAATTGCCTGACCGTGTGTACATCTCTTTTGACATTGACGGACTTTTACCTTCACTTTGCCCGAATACGGGAACTCCTGTAGTGGGTGGATTTGAACTGGAGCAGATCAATTATTTGTTTTTCCAACTCGTGGAATCTGGAAGAAAAATCATCGGTTTTGATCTGAACGAAGTCGCTCCCGGAAAAGAAGGCGATTGGGATGCAAATGTTGGAGCGAGAGCCCTGTGGAATCTGGTTTGCGCAACCCAAAAAAGCAGAAAGTTAAACTACTGATATTTCACTTCAAACAGTGAGGGAAACACCTGAAGAAAAATAGGCTTCAGGTGTTTTTTTATTTATATATTCGTATCGTATAACGGAAAGAGATGTTGAAAAACAAAGGGCTACTTTTATTAATTCTATTTGCTGTTCAATTTGCGGTGCTTTCCCCTGCTCAGAACATTACATTACAAGGACGAATTAATACCAAGCATTTTTCAATTAACGATTATGGCAGTGCCGGTCAGATCTGGACAGGTTTGCAATCTGCCAATGGAAATGTTCTTTTCGGTAACAGACAGGATATTCTTTGCTTCAACGGAATAGAATGGTCCAAAATCAAAACCGACTCTGAAAAAACAAAAAAAACGATCCAGGAAAACTGTACGGAAACGTATGTCTCCAAACTATACCTGGCTTCTGATGACCGCGTATATGTGGGGCGAGACAACAACTTCGGCTACCTGGATTATTCAAGTAAAGGAGAATTGGTATATTACCCTGTTTTTTATGGTGGACTGAAAAACAATATCGGGCAGGTATGGAATATTTTTGAATTGGGAGATAATTCCATTCTTTTTGCCGCTGAAAAAGGACTGTATGTTTTAAAGAACGGAAAAGCCACCCAGCTTCAGCTTCCTGCCAATTTCCGGGAGTTGGAATGCAAAACATCCTGCCGGGTACTCAATGGCGTTTTACTAACTTTTCAATCCAAGGCGGAATTCAAATCCCGGAGAGAAAATTATTTGTACTACGATGTAGTGAATTCGAAACTGAAGGAAATCAAGCTCCCGCTTTCTGTTCACATTAAAAATATCCGTGGAAGTTTCCAAATAGATAATATCTGGTATGTCGTTGATGCACGAAGCAAAGTATTCAGTGTCAGCAATTCCACCACAAATTCGCAACGCTGGGATTCTGTTCCCCGTTCCAAATTTCCGTGCCTGAGTAAGTATTTTGTAAATACCGTTACAAAAGCCGGTGATTACCTGCTCGTAAGCACTGAAAATGACGGATTGGTAATTGGGGATCTTTCCGGGAAAATAATCCGTGAGTATAACCTCGATGACGATCTGGCAAACTTAACAATCAATCAATCCTTTTTTGATAATGACTTCAACTTATGGCTGTGTCTTGGAAATGGGATCCAGTTTATTGAAACCGGTTCTCCCCTCTCCTATTTCCATAAGAATGAAGGGGTTACTTCACAAATCGAGACCATTGATTTCAATTCCGGAATTCCACTCATTGGGACACACAACGGAATTATATCGCCTTTAAAAACCGAATCCGGCACAAAACTCAAGCCATTCGGGTCACTGAACGAGATCATTTTTGACATTGAAACCATTAAGACTCGTGAAGGAAATAAATCCATGATCATCGGTTACAATGGGGTTTTCGATCTGAATACTGCTTCGGCAAAACACATTTCAGCATCGTATCAATATGCCATTGCTTTCGAGAAAAACCCGAAAGATCCCAATTCCATTTACCTGACACTGGAAGGTGGTTTGGCGAAATTGAAGTTACTCCCGAATGGAAAGTGGGAATACGAAGAATTGGTTGGAGATGCCGGCGGAGAAACGGTAAGTTTGGCTTATCTCCACAACAAAGTTTTCTTCAGTATCCGATCAAAAGGTGTCGGGATTTATGATTTAGCTACAAAGAAATTTAAAACGGTAACCATTCCAAGTTTGAGCAAAGAGGATCAAAACAATAACTTCTATGTAGAGGAATTCAAAAATCAGCTTTTTGTAGGTACTGCAAACGGAATGTTTGTTTACAATGAAAAAACAGGCAGAATCGATCCGTTTGAACCATCGAAAGTGTTCAGGACCCGGAATTACAAAAATACCATTCACCGCATTATCAATGTCAATGACGAACAACTTTGGGTAGTCATATACCAGGATAAAAAAGACGGGAAGTTCGAGAATATCTTCGGATGGTTTGAAAAGCGCGGTACGGAATGGGAATGGACTGCCTGGCCACTGACCGGTCTGAAAAATGCCGGATTGGTTTTCGCGGTAGAAAAAAATCCGTTGACAAATGAAGTATGGATCGGTGCAAATGACGGCTTATTCGTACTGAATTTAGATGCCATCCGCAAAAATCGCAATCCGTTTAAAGTCCGGATTGATCGCCTGGAAGTAAACGGGAAAAGCTTCCTGTATGACGTATCAAAAAGTAAGAAACTGGAAGGATTGAGCTATTCGCAGAACTCATTCAAACTGATCTTTCATGCCAATTCCTTCTCTTGTTTAGGACCAACAACATTCAGTTATAAATTAGAAGGTTTTAGCGATCAATGGTCACAATGGTCGCCTCTGAACTTTGCCAACTTTGAAAAAATCCCTGAAGGAACATACACATTTAAAGTAAAGGCAAAATCGGCTTATGGAATTGAAAGTGAAATTCTGACGTATGAAATTATCGTTCAGCCTCCATGGTACAGAACCGTTTGGGCGTACATCCTCTATGTTATTCTTGTAATATTCCTAATCTATTTTGTTGTTCAATTATCTACACAACGTGTAAAAAGACAAAATCAAAAACTGGAGGAAATTGTTCAGCAGCGTACAAAAGAAATTGCAGAACAAAATCATCAGCTGGAAATTCAAAAAGAAGAGATTACAGCGAAAACAATGGATATTTTGGATAGTATTCATTATGCAAAACGTATTCAGTCAACCATTCTTCCTACAACTTCCCGTTTGAATGAATTATTCAGACAACATTTTGTGTTCTATCGTCCGAAAGACATTGTCTCCGGAGATTTTTACTGGGCAAGGGAAGTTCAGGGGAAAGTGATTTTCTCTGCCGTAGACTGTACCGGTCATGGTGTTCCGGGCGCATTGGTAAGTATTGTAGGTAACAACGGCTTATTGCGTGCTATCAATGAATTCAAACTGACGGAACCAAACGACATTCTCAACAAACTGCGTGAAATTGTAATTGATGCGTTCCGGGCCGAAGGTCAGTCAGACGTAAAAGACGGAATGGATATTGCCCTGTGTTCCATCGATCAGCAAACCGGACTTTTAAAGTTCTCAGGAGCCAATAACGAATGTGTCATTATCCGCAATGGAGAAATCATTGAGTTAAAACCGAACAAACAGCCAATTGGTCAGTTTATCGATGCAAAACCGTTCACGGTTGAAGAGTTCCAATTGGAACATGGAGATTGTGTTTATTTGTACACGGACGGATATGTAGACCAGTTTGGCGGAGATCGTTTGAAAAAATTTAAATCCAGGCCGTTTAAAGCATTGCTTGCAACGATCTATCAAATGGACATGAATGATCAATACAAAGAAATACAACGCACCTTTGATATGTGGAAACACGACGTAGATCAGGTCGATGATGTCTGCGTATTTGCTGTAAAATATATAAAACCTTCACATGAGAGCTAAATGGCCCGCATTATTGGCATGGGTGTTTTTGGCACTTATGATCTTGCTTTTTTTAGGATGGAGTGAGTTTTCCTGGAAACTGACAAAAGTACTTCCTTTCTTCATCACTTGCCTCTTCCTGTTCTTTCAATTTTTAACCGTCAGCAGAATAAGCTCGGGAACTTTCCGCCTGATCAATATTTCGCTGCTCATTATCCAGGTCCTGTTACTTCTTTCCTTTTTATTTTCGCTGATTGAGATCGCTCAGATCTGGAAATTCAATATGTTGTTCTTACTGGCTGCAACCCATGTTTATCTATTGGACCTGAACAATCGCTTCATACAAAAAAGAGTGTTTTCCAAGTGGCTGCTGTTGGTTTTGCTTGTCCTCAGTCTGATTGCATTCCTGTTCATAGACAAGTCGCCGTACTTAATGAATATCGGATTTATCAGCGCCATTGTTTCAGGCCTGATTGTTCTGATGAACATTTTCCTCTTTAATCCGAACAAAGAACAAGTATAAATTTTATCACCTGTTATGGACAGCCTCGCTGCATGATTTACCACTAAGAACACGAGGGACACAAAGATTATTTATTCGAGTCACAGCTTCGCTGTTTATCTATCCTGTTAAGTTTTCAAAATGTCATAATACCTTGTGTTCTTGACTACACAGTGAATAAAATATCCTTCGTGCTCTTTGTGCGCTTTGTGGCTCTAAATCATTCACCTTTTACGTAAGTCCCGATCGCATACAAGCGCTTCAGCCAATATTCGGAATCTTCAATATTTGTAATGATCACCCCTTTACTTGAACTGGCATGGATCATCGTTAACGGTTCTCCTTTTGCTGAAACAATAATTCCTACGTGAGAAATTCCTGACCCGTTATTGAAAAAGACCAAATCTCCTTTTTGCGCATTCTTTTGTTTCACTTTCGTAGAGGCATTGTATTGATCTTCTGCCCTTCTGCTTAATGTCACTTTGAATTCTTTCATTACGAAGCTTGTAAATCCACTGCAATCAAAGCCATTAGCATCTGTTCCGGCCCATTTATATGGAACACCGACGTATTTTTTTGCATGTTTCACGATTCTCTCACGTTCTTCCGCAGTTGCAGCAGTTTCTTTGATTTCAGGTGCATCCACAACAGGAGGATGAATTTCTCCCGGAACATCCAGATCGGGAATACGGTCAAATAATCCGAATAAGATCTGTTGGATCTCATCATATTTAGCTTGTTTTCCTTCTGCTTTATATGCCAACGCTTTTTGTACCAGGTCGCGTTTTAGCTGAGAAACGTGATTCAAATGTGTATTAAATACTTTGATCCCATCCGGTGAGGCCAATACCTGGCTGAACAACTCCCTTGCTTCCTGTAATGCTTTCGGGTGAAATTCACCCCACAACCCTTTATCTGCCAATTGAAAAAGTGCCAAACTTTTATAGAATTCAGGTTTAAACGAATAGTCATAATCCGGTTGGTCCAGCAAACGATTCGCTTTGCGCAACACCATTTTGTAATGCCCCTGATCGTATAGGACTTCCAGCTTGTCCAAAGCTTTTACCTGCCCAAAAGAAGTAAGTGAAACAAAAATAAGGGCGGTCAATAAGAAGATTCTTTTCAACTGTTTCATATCTGTCTGTACGTTTTAAAATTACAAAAAGCACTTCTTTGTTGGATGAATAAAAGACCAACAGCCAATTGTTGATAATCAGGAGCAATCAATCACGGCCGGGAAAATGAGAGCGGGAATGATGAAAGTGTCTCATTTAACTGAGCTAGCGAAGTTCGGTAATATCACCAACCTTAAAATCTGCGCAATCCACGAGGAAAATAAAAAGCTCTGGCAAAGCCGGAGATTAAATCATACAACATCCTCTGCGCTCTTCTGCGTTCCTTTGCAGGAATTATCATCTGCGCAATCCACGAGAAAAATAAAGAACTCTGGCAAAGCTGGAGATTAAATCATACAACACCTTCTGCGCTCTTCTGCGTTCCTCTGCAGGAATTATCATCTGCATAATCCTCGAGAAAAATAAAGAACTCTGGCAAAACCGGAGATTAAATCATACAACACCCTCTGCGCTCTTATGCGTTCCTCTGCGGGAATTATCATCTGCATAATCCGCGAGAAAAATAAAGAGCTCTGGCAAAGGCAGAGATTAAATCATACAATACCTCTGCGCTCTTCTGCGTTCCTCTGCGGGAATTATCATTCTGGTTTTGTTTTCTGATTTTTTAACACGAATCGTCAACTTCGACTGTATCGAACAAGTTGATTGAACGTTTTATCCTTATATTAGTATTCTTAAGAAAATTGTATGAAATACTGTGGCGTTTTGTTGATCCTTGGATTAAGTATCAACTCATTTACATCTTCCGCTCAAAAGGTCCCTGCCGAACCAAAATCACCTACCAACGGTCAGCGTTTAGATGAAATTTTTACCTATGTAGACAAATTATATGTGGATCCTGTAAACGATAAAGAGTTGATGGATGCCGCAATAATTGCTATGCTCGAAAAACTCGACCCGCATACGGTGTATATTCCAAAGGATGAAGTAGATGCAGCAAATGTTGCCATTGATGGAAGTTTTGTCGGAATCGGGGTGCGTTTCCAGATCTTGAAAGATACCTTAATGGTCGTAGAAACGATTGTTGGCGGACCGTCTGAAAAACTGGGTATTCGTGCAGGTGACAAAATTGTTGCTATTGACGGTCAAAGTGTTGCGGGAATCGGGTTAAAGAACAACCAGGTCCGTGAGAAATTATTGGGTGAAGTCGGGACGAAAGTACGGGTAGATATCATGCGCAAAGCTCAAAGGAAACCTATCAATTATGTCATTACAAGAGATAAAGTCCCTGTAAACTCAGTAGATTGTGCCTATATGGTCAGTCCGAAGATCGGTTACCTGAAATTAACTTCTTTCTCGCGCAGTTCACACGATGAGATTAAAAAAGGATTGGACAAACTGAAAGCCCAGGGAATGGAAAGCCTGGTGCTTGACTTGCAAGGCAACGGTGGTGGATTACTTTACGCAGCGCAATTGATCGCTGATGAGTTTCTGTCTGACAATAAGCTAATCGTGTATTCTGAGGGCCGTGCACAACCTCGCCAGGACTTAAGTGCCGGAAGAAGCGGTTCGTGGGAAAAAGGAAAAGTCATCGTATTGATCGATGACAACTCTGCTTCTGCTTCCGAAATTCTTTCCGGTGCGATCCAGGATTGGGACCGTGGTTTGATTGTTGGCCGCAGAAGTTATGGAAAAGGATTGGTGCAACGTCCGATTGACCTTTCCGATGGTTCTCAAATGCGTTTGACAATTGCACGATACTTCACTCCTTCCGGACGTTTTATTCAACGTTCCTACGAAAACATCGATGACTACAAAAATGAATACATGCGCCGTTTTATGCATGGTGAGTTTTCTCATATTGACAGTATCAAACTCCCGGATTCCTTGAAATTTCAAACACGTGTTACCAAAAGAGCTGTTTATGGCGGTGGCGGAATAATGCCGGACTTCTTTGTGCCCATCGATACTTCCGAAATTACAGACTTGTATCGCAACACGGTCCAAAATGGTGCATTTACCAGCTTTCCTCTGACCTATGTTGATAAAAACAGGGAAGAATTGAATAAAAAATATGAAACAGTAGAACAGTTCATTGCTAATTTTAAGGTCGACCAAAAATTGATGGATGAATTCTTTGCTTATGTCAAGAAGGAAAACAAAGATTTTGAGTTCAAAGAGGATCAGTACAAGATCAGTAAAAATATTATGGAATTGAGATTGAAAGCAACAATTGCTAATGATCTATACGGGATTGAAGCTTTTTATATGATTTACAATCAAAAAAATGAGATTCTTCAAAAAGCAATTCAATTGCTTGAATCAAATGAATACGACAAACAAAAACTGGCATTAAACTAACATGAAAAAGAGAAGTTTCTTTATTGGCCTTTTGCTCTTAGGCGGAACATTAAGCGCTTGTTCGGATACTGCGGAAAAGACAGATAAATCAGCAGAATTGGTAATGGAAGTTGCCGATGATCCTGAAACGATCAAAGCAAATGAACAAGCTTTAAAGGAATTAAAAGAACAGCAACGCATTGAGGCGGCATCTACTACCACGATGACAATCGACAAAGAAATCCACGATTTCGGAAAAGTGGCTGAAGGAGTAGAAAATCATTGTACGTTTACGGTAACAAATACCGGTGATAAACCTTTGGTACTTTCTGATGTAAAGGCAAGTTGCGGATGTACAACACCAAGTAAACCGGAAGGTCCGATCGCTCCCGGGAAGTCCGACAAAATTGAAGTTGGATTCAAACCCAGCGGAAAAGGTGTCAGTGAAAAAACAATTACAATAACTGCAAATACAAATCCACGAATTACTGTGGTGAAAGTGAAGGCAGATGTACAATAATTGAAAGTTTTATAATGGAGAATTGAAAAAGAGGATCAGTCCTTCTACATTTTCAATTCTCCAACTTGTCCCTGCTTTTTTCGGAATTTTACAATTACAAAACTCTAATAGTCAATCAATTAACACTAAATCTGTTCGCAAATTTGTTAACAAGCGAATTTGTGAATTCTATACAAAATTCCATCAATTCGGAAGTCGGAATTCGTAATTAGGAATTCGTAATTAGGAATTATAAGAGCCCTTTCAGTGAAGCAGATTTCTTTGCGTACGACTCAATCGCAGTTTTAGTCGATTCTTTCAATTTGCTGTAACCGGAAACAATCGCCAATACATCTTCCTCAATGTTTCCATTATATTTCAACTGTTTCGGTGCATTTTCCTGGATCAGCAAACGCAAAAAGCGGTATTCCACATTTGCATCATTCGATTTGATCTCCGACTCCAGTATTTTTTTACCTGCATTGAATAAACTCATCTTATCTTTTGCAGTTTTTTGGAATTGAGACGATTTCATTTGCAAGGCCCCTTTGAATGCCTTCACTTCAGAGGATTCCTTCATGCCTTGAACCGCGTCCAGTTGTTTTTGAACAACTTCTTTCGATTCACTTGCCAGCGCATTGTAAATGGCTTTTCGATCCAATTGAGCTTGTGAATTCAATGTTAGAACTGCAATGAAAATGAATGTCAGAAATTTCATGGTGTTTATTTTGTGCAAAGATACCTTTTAATTGAACATTGAGAATGTAATTCCGATAGCTATCGGAATGAAAAGCCGGAAAGTCAAAAACTTTTCAATTCTCCATGCGCCTTCGCTGAAGCTTTAGCGCAAGCGTTTTTACATTTTCAACCACAAAGGTGTTCCAATAATAGAAATGCGATTTATGTAACTTCATTATTGCCGAATTTCACTAAATTTAGATTGATAAATCATTCAAAGATGTTCATAGAAATTAATCCGCACAATATAGACGACCGCCTCATCCAACAAGTTGTTGATGAGTTAAAAAAAGGAGGAATTATCATTATTCCAACTGATGCAGTCTATGCTGTGGCGTGTGATGTGATGAATAAAAAAGGATTGGCAGAACTCGCACGATGGAAAGATGTGAAGTTGTCAAAAGCAAACTTTTCCATCATCTGTTCGGATCTGAGCCAGGTATCAGAATATGTAAAGCAATTGGACCGAAACACTTTTCGTCTCCTGAAACACTATTTACCGGGTCCTTTCACCTTCATTCTGGATGCCACAAACGAGGTTTCCAAATTGTTTGATTCCAGTAAAAAAGAAATTGGGATCCGTATTCCGGATAATAAAATTGTACAGGCATTAGTAGAAAAACTGGGGAACCCAATGGCCGTTACTTCTCTTCACGATTCGGAAGATGAACTCATGGATTACTTTGTTGATCCTGCTTCTATTTATGAACGTTACGATGATGAAGTTGCCGTGATCATTGATGGCGGGCCCGGAAAACTGGACGCATCGACCATTGTGGATTGCACAAACGGAAATACGGAAATTATTCGTCAGGGAGTTGGTCAAATAGACTTATGATTGTCATTATAGATTGTGGAAGTTCGAAAACACCGCTCATTGAATCCATCATTTATGAATTCATGGATACACGTGTTGTTCCTCTTTTTGAATTTCAAAGAGAACTGCACAACGATGCCCTCGGTTTTGTGATCTCCGGGGCCCCTATCCTGATTACGGAAGTAGATACAGAACCTTATTTGAAGCAATTTGAGTGGCTCAAGACAGAAACACTGCCGGTTCTGGGAATTTGTTTCGGGCATCAGATGCTGGGACTAACATTCGGTGCACTTTCAAACAGGCAACGGGAAGACCGCGACTGGCAGATTATTGAAGTCATTGCCGATTGCCCGCTTTTCGACAAACTTCCTGTTGAAATCGAATTGATGGAAGACCATTGTGAGGCAATCAGTATTCCGAAAGATTTTATTCATGTAGCAGTCTCTGATGCTACTGTGAATGAAGGGATGATGCATCAATCACTGCCACTTTACGGAGTTCAGTTTCACCCGGAAGTGTCCGGAAATCACGGAGTCATCATTCTTGAAAACTTTGTTCATATTTGTGAACAGCATTCGAAATAGAAGTACAATAATTTCCGATTTTTGATTCATGTTATTTAATCGAATATGGATCGGCTTTTTCCTGATTGCCTTTTTGGTTGGGACAAGTAAGCTGATATTCTGGCAAGACTTGGATATCTACAAACGCATGATGGAAGCGTTGTTTGATTCTGCAAAATCAGGATTTGAAATATCTCTTGGACTGACCGGTGCCTTGTGTTTTTGGCTTGGATTCATGCGAATCGGTGAAAAAGGTGGCGCTATCCAGTGGCTTTCCAAATTAATTTCCCCCTTGTTTGTCCGCATTTTTCCGGAGATTCCCAAAAATCATCCTGCAGCAGGTTCTATCATGATGAATTTCAGTGCAAACATGCTGGGATTGGATAATGCAGCCACACCACTTGGACTAAAAGCCATGCAAGAAATGCAGGAATTGAATACTGATAAAGAAACCGCTTCAAATGCACAAATCATGTTCCTTGCTCTGAATACTGCAGGTTTGACCATCATTCCTGTAAGCGTTCTGGCAATGCGTTCCAAGTACTTATCGGATAATACAACAGAGGTTTTTCTTCCGATTCTTATTACTACCTTTCTTTCTGCTTTTTTTGCGTTGGTCATTGTTGCCATAAAACAACGGATTAAATTAATCGATCCGGTAGTGATTGCTTATTTCCTTGGGGGATTGGGCTTTGTTTCTTCCCTGCTTATTTCTTCCTGGTATTTTCCGCAATACACTGAGAATATTTCCAATATTATGGGGAATGGAATTCTCTTTTCGATCATTATTTTATTCCTGATCCTGGCCATTCGAAAAAAAGTCGTGGTCTACGAAGAATTTATTGAAGGAGCAAAAGAAGGTTTCCAGGTTGCAATTACCATTGTTCCCTATGTCATAGCAATTTTGTGTGCCATTGGTTTATTCAGGGCATCCGGATCTCTGGATGCACTCTTGTTCGGAATTGTCTGGTTCTTTGAATGGATCGGAATGGTGCATACTGAATTCGTAGAAGCACTTCCTGTTGGATTGATTAAACCATTCAGCGGATCAGGTGGTAGAGCAATGCTACAAAGTATCATCGAGTCGAACACCACTGCAACCGTAAAAGGTGTGGATACTTTTGCAGCAAAAATAGCCGCTACCATGCAAGGTGGAACTGAAACAACATTTTATATCCTGGCCGTTTATTTCGGATCAGTGAAAATAAAGAATACACGCTATGCTGCCGGTGTAGGCTTAATTGTCGATGTAATCGGGATAATTATTGCTATCTTAGTATCCTACATGTTCTATCATGTTCCGGCTGTCAAATGAATTGGTTTAAGCGCATATTTGGAAAAGAGCCTTTGGAAGACAAAAAAAAGGTGGAAGTCAAAAAAGCAGATATTGCCTTTGCTGAGTTTAACTATCCGACCAAAATTATTCTTGCCTGGATCAAAGCATTGGAAGGACACAAAGAATTGGAGAAATTCCTATACGATAACGGGTACCAGGAAATCTTTTTTTTAAACCAGGCACTTAACCTGAAACAGGAAGCCAGGGATTGGTTGCTTGCAAACGGATATCCGCATCTAATGGCTTTCGTAAATGCTGCTGAAGGAAACGAGAGCGCACAACACTGGCTGCAGGTTCACGGTTTTGAATTCCTATACCATGCAGCCATGGCAGTAGAAGGTGAAGAAGCAAGCTTCAAATGGTTAAATCTTCATACGGATGAATTCATTTTTGGATTGGTCAAAACGATCAAAAATGTAAAAGACAACATCGAATTTAATCACAACGACATGTATTCCTTCGGAAAAGATATTTAACATGATTACTCTCCGTTTAGCTAAAAAATCAGATATCCCATTTATCCGGGAAGTTGCAGAACTTACCTGGCCCATTTCTTACGCCGGAATTATTTCTCCGGAACAAATCCGCTATATGCTCGATCTGATGTACAGCGAATCCAAAATTGAAGCAGCAATCACAGATCCCAATCAGGCATTCTGGCTGGCAGAAGAAAACGGGAAAGTAGTGGGCTTTTGTGGAATAGAACATGAATATCCGGAAGCCGGATTTACCCGCATCCATAAATTGTACATTCTTCCTGAGACACAAGGTTCCGGGTTGGGGAAAATATTAATAGACCAGGTTGAAAGAGAAGCAAAAAAACAGGGAAACACCAGGCTTCACCTCAATGTCAATAAACAAAATAACGCAGTTGGCTTCTATCAAAAACACTGATTTGCAGTGGATCATGAAGAAGATCTGGATATCGGTAATGGGTACGTGATGGACGATTACATTATGATCAAACAGATTCCTTGATTTTTTGTAAATTGCTTAAAATCGCACTATGAAATACTTTATTTCAGGAATTACATTCGTATTTGTTCTGGGAGCATGCACCGGAAACACTGTCATGAAAAAGAACCGGAATATGGAGTTCACTTGTGACAATGATTTCAAAGTTATTTTTACGGAAAGCACCACCATTACCAACAGCGACAGTACAAATAAGATCACTGTTCAAGTCAAAAGCCCCAAACTAAATGGAGAATACGACATGAAACAAGTCCGTGCAGCAAGTGGTGTAAAATATGTTTCAAAAGACGGAAAATTTATCTTTTGGGAACACCAGGGAGCATTTACTTTCGGAACGGAAGATTCTACATACTGTTTGTGTAAGTAAGATGAAAATAATTGCGAATTGCGAATTGCGAATTGCGAATTGCGAATTGCGAATTTACTATTTAATTGTTTTTTTTCTAATGATGATCTGAAGTATTAGAAAAGGTAGTACTGCTGCAAGAACAAACAATAAATCGAAATAGAATCTAAAAGGTGGAAATACTGCGTAAGTTGGTAAAAAGGGATTGGCATTTTTTAATGAGTTCGGCAATGAAAACGCCAATTCAAAACCCAGCAGACAAATCAAGATTGACAGACAAAGCATTCCTCCCAGCAGCAATAAATAAGGAACAAATCCACTTTGCTGAAATCTTTTTTTCCATACATAAAAAGCAGTGATCGCAATACTTGAAATCGAAAGTGCTGCCACAAAGGAATGCAGGTCAAATCCAATCACGTATTTTGTACGGAAAGAAAAGTATTGAGCAATTAACAATACAAGGTCTTTAAAACAAAGTAGGCTGAATACAAATACAATGAAAAAAAGAGAGCGCGCAATCACTTTAACAACCGGATCACTTTTGCTTTTCTGAATGGTGGGATGTATCGAGTTTAAATCATCAATTGGATTTTCTTTCATAGAGATTTACCAATTCGGGTGAAACTCAATGGCAGTTGCACCTTTTCCATATTCCAGGAAATCCGCATCATAGACTTCAATTTGGTCTTGCTGTGCTAAATAAGTACGAATCTCATTTTTGAGCACTCCTTCTCCTACTCCATGGATCACTACCAATTTATGAATGGATTGATTTTTGGCTTTCTTGAAAGTTGCACGGAATTCAGCCATTTGCTTCAGCAAAATTTCTGTATTTGACATGCCTTGTGTAGATTCCAGGATTTCTTCGATGTGCAGGTCGATTTCCCAAATGGTCCGGGGTTTCTTCACTCCTGTTCGTTCCTGTATGACGCGAAAGGTCGTTTCAGGTTCCAGATCTTCTTTAGAGATCGTTATTTCGTCATCCGCATATTTTTCCGAATGAATAAAAACCAATTCGTTTAAAGGAAACCAGCGATCAAATCCGGAATCATCCGTGACCTGTGCCCGGTTCTTCTCCAAACTCAAAATAATCCCATCGCCTTTTTCGTATAAAAAAGAAACTTTCTGCCCAACCTTAAACATACATTGCTTTAAAAACTCCTTTACTCCACATTAAGTAAATGGGACCAAAAATAGCCAAAATCCAGGCGATGATTACGATCACTTTCTGAAATACATTCACATCCTGAACCATTGGCGGAACCAACATGTTCTTTACTTCATTGGCTACCACCGTTTTCGTATCCTCACTTTCCATATTCTCAACAAAACGGCGAAGTCCAGGTGTGTTTTCAAGTACATGATTTTTCACAAAATGGTAGGACCGATCAGAAAGATTATCATAGGTCGAATTAAAGTTTACATCGTCTTCTTTCAATCCTTTATGGATCAAATAGCGCCGGTGCAGACTGCGAACCTGGAATCCCATCAAAAATCCAAATATCAAAATGATATAGAACTCCAGGAAATAACCAATTGCAATTAAGGCCAATGAAGAAATAAAGGAAAAAATAACCTGGAACAATTCAATCCGTTCAAAGAACAGAATACTTAACATGCGGCCGCCATCTAAAGGAAGGATCGGAAGCAGATTCAAAATATTGACTGCAAAAAGGATCATTGCCGATTCGACCATCCAATGGATTTCGTATTGAAAACCCAACAACCAAAGAGCAACACCAACAATAATTCCGGGAATTGGGCCTGCAAGCACCACCATTAGACTTTCTCTTTGACGATAGGATTCTTTATGTCCATGAACAAAAGCTCCCATCAAAGGAAGAAACAGCATCCGGACATTTTCGTATCGGTATAATTTCATGAACAAGTAGTGTCCGCCTTCGTGCAAGATCAAAACAGCGACCAACTCTATCAGGAAAACAAACTGGTTATCAAAAAATACCAGGAAGCTCAGGACAAAAAGCATTAAAGAGAATACCGTTACAGCAATGTGTCCTTGTTTGACAGGTTCCTTTTCCAAAAAAGGTTTTGGCGGATAGAGAGAATTAAAATCGTTGTCCATAATGACACTAATGTACAAAATAACTTTCTCAGAATCAATTATCGGACCATGAAATTACGGGGTCTTTTTTCCAAATAATAATTTTCTTATCGTCGCCATAACTTACAAATGTATTGCCATTGATGAATACGATTCCATTCACGGAACGATTGTGCCCGCCCTGTTTCAGGTCAATGCGCTGCTCTACTTTCGAGAAGTCGGAATTCCAAACTTTGATAGTTTTATCAAGGGAAGCCGTAACAAACTGATCTCCAATCCGAATCAATCCGTAAATTGTTTGGTAGTGGGCAGGAATCCGTTTTAAAACTTCGTAATTGGTGTTACTGATCACAATATGTGCATCTCTTCCGCCGGTAATGATCTCATTTTTTTGAAGATCCGGGTAAAGAACATTACTTCCCAATTCATTTGGTTCCCATGCTGCCAATTCGTTCCAGTTTTCACATGAAAAGACCAAAACACCGATCAGCTGTGTACTAACAAAACAGGTACTGTCAGCGATATTGATTGCACGGATTTTTCCTGCTGCCAACGGAAGATGTAACACCCGCTTTCCTGTCTCCAGCTCCAGTACGAGCAGATTACCTTCGGAATCACCTGCCAGCAGCCAGTTTCGGGCCGGATCGATTAACAGAGAAAACCATGCGTTCCCAAAGAAATTATGTTCCCATACAATCTTTTTGGTCTCGGTATTGATTCCCAATAATGTACCGTCAGTACAGCCAATGAAACAAAATTGATTTCCTGCTTTTAATGTATATGCTGCATGTTCCAGCTTTACTGTAAAGGAAGAGTCCTGTAAGCCCGAAGCCAGGTCCCAACGAGTCACATATTTATCCCCGGATGAAGTGTACAAAAAATGCCCGTCCCAGGAGGCCGAGTAAATCGGTCCTGCATGTCCATTCAATACATTCCGGGCCTGAAACATTATGCTTCTTCTTCCTCTTCAGGATCGTCAGAGTCCACTTGTTTTAAGCGCTGCGCGTAATCTTCCGGGAGGAATTCAAAGAAAGTATCTCCACGCAATCCCAAACGAAGGCATTCCAAAGGAATCACTTCATTCGGCGCAATATTTCCAAGGTTTACATTCGCTCCGAAGAGTTTAATAAACCAAACCTGCTGATTTTTTTGCGGAGCTTCCCACAGGATATCCTCCGGCTTTACTTTCGCAATGATCTTATTGATCAACATGGTATGTGCAGTTCCATTCGGACGGAAAACCCCCACATTCCCAGCTTCACGACCTTCAGCAATAACTTTCCATGAGCCTGCTTCCAATTCGGAACTCATCATTTTGATCCATCTTCCCGGACTGATCAAAATCCCGGAATCTTTTGAGCCTACCTCAGAAAGCACTGTTCTTGTTTTTGCCAAACGCCGGATCAATTCCAACTTTTCATCATGATTTATAATAATGGAACCATCTGAAATTTCTGCCAGATCCAAATCATACTTATCCAATAAACGCAAGTAATCCTCAAAACGTCCACGCGCGTGGAAAGCTTCGAAAAGTGTCCCTCCAAAATAAGGTCTCAATCCTGCAGAACGATATAATTTGAGTTTTTCTTCCAGGTCATTGGTAACAAATGCGGTCCCGAAACCAAATTTCACGATGTCTGTCAAATGGCCGTTCGCCTGAATAAAGTTTTCAACTTCGTTCAAACTCAAGCCTTTATCCATCATCATGGTAATTCCATTTTTACGCGGTTGTTTTGTACGTTCCGGAATATGCGGTAAACTAAAATTCATTTTTTGATAAATTGGTACTATCGACACATGTCAAACTAACACTCTATGAGCGTGTCAAATTTACTAATTCCTGAACATCTGCCAATTCAGGATAGCGAATAAAAACTTCTTTTGTTTTTTCAGGATCTTTATTCAAAGACTCAACTAGCACTAACTTAGCGCCTTCCTCATTTCCGGAAACCCAATTCAGGTAAATAACCGGAAGAATGGAGAAGAACAATTGGTGTTTAATGATGTAATTCTCAACAAAAGTCCTTGCCTCACCAACACGGTGTTCCAATAAGAAATCGACATAATCAAAAAAGCAATCTTCATTTGCGGGGTCCAGAGTCAGGCAAGCCAGATAAGCTTCTTCTGCTTCCGGTAAAAGTTCTGCATTTTCAAGCGCCCCGGCATATACATGATAGTATCCGTCCATATTCGGCTCCAATTCCAATGCTCTTTCAATGTAATGAAGGCTTTCTTTCGGCTGACCCTGTAAATCTTTCACAATTCCCAATCCGAGCCACGCTTCTGCCAATGTCGGAGACATGGACAATGCTTTTTGATAAAAATCCCAGGCAAGTGTTAAGTTGTTCAATTGCTCATTTGCCTCACCTAAATAGCAATAGGTTAACGGATCATCTCCGTCAATTTCAATGCATCGTTCAAAAGATTCAATGGACTCTTTGTATTGTTCGATCGTTAACTGCGCATTTCCCATGTTAAAATAAGCAGGAGAAAAACGGTCGTTAATTGCTACACAATATTCGTAAGCTGTAATGGCATCGTTGAATTTTTCTTCTTTCGAGTAGGTATTCCCAAGGTTATACCAAGCCGTAAATGAATACGGATTATCATCTAAAAATCTTCTGTAAGTTTGAATTGCGCGGGCATTATTCCCCAACTGATCAAAACAGAACGCCAATTCATAGAGGGCGCCCTCGTTCTTTGGATTGGAACGCATCGCTTCTTCGAGCACTTCTACTGCCCCTTTAAAATCTTTTAATTGCTCCAGCTCAGTCGCTAAATCAAGGAAGATCTCATCTTTTTCTTCACGATCTGCCAATTCAAGTGCACGGCGGAAAAAGTTTACAGCTCTTTTGCTATCTCTCAGCTGACTGAAAATAGTTGCTTTCGTAAGATAAAGCTCCATTGATTCGGAGTCGATTTGCTCTGCAGCATCCAATAATTCCAGGGCTTCTTTCAATTTTCCCAAACCGGACATTGCTTGTGCTCTTCTGATCTGAAACAAGGTATTGAAAGGATATTGCTGTGTTCCGACTTCAGCGGCTAATTCTCCTTTGGAATAATTACCGTTCATCAGATAATGATCAATGATCGCTTCCAAACGATCACTGTCAAAAAAACCTACCGAGTTAGTCTCCAATTGTGATTCAAAGCGTGCCAAATCATCGTTCAGGTGGTTTTCAAAATTGTCGTTATCGTCTTCCCAGTCAAACATACGCTATCGTTGTGTTCCTATAAAATTAGCGAAAATCAGAAGCGTCGCGAAAAGTTTTAGGAAAGTTTATGAACAGGTTATTAAACATAATTCCGAATTGGAGGATTCTGTTTTACTATAACGAATAGAACGTCTGGGTATTGTGGAATTGGTTATAAAACAGCAGGGGCGCGATTAATCGCGCCCCTGCTGTTTTTATTTGAAAAGATTAGTTCTTAACGAAACGTGTGCTTGAAATCTGGCCATCCATGGTTACTTTCACCAAATAGATCCCTGCATTCAGATGAGCTACATCAATTGTTTTAGTTGATCCGATTTCACTTGAATACACCTTGTTTCCAAGTAAGTCAACCAATTCAACCACTGCCTGTTTTCCATTGTTCAATTGAATGTTCAACTTATCGAAAGCCGGATTCGGATAAATAGAGAACGTATTGTCAAATTCTTCCAAACCTAAAGACTGGCTCTGAACATGAATCGGAATGGATTTCGTTGTTGTCGCTACCGGTGTTCCATTGTCCGTTGCAGTAATGATCACGTTGTACATTCCCGGAGGAACCAAAGTTGCATCAAAGGTAATATCTACCGTTACAAACTCATTTCCAATCGGTGTTTGTGTTACTGTAATTGCATTTGGATATGCCGGACAGGTTACATCAACCTGTAATGTCTGATTGATTTCAGGAGTTGCAACCATTACCGTAAAATCAGCCGTATGAATAGACTTCAGAGTATCTCCCGAATACACATCGATTGTATCACAGATTCCTGCTGCAATTACCATTGGAGGTGTATTGGAAGAACTTGCTCCTGCAACATTGAAGTACATTTCCATATTGTCGAGGAAATCAATCTGATCCGAATTGTTATATGGCCCGTCAAAACCGGTCCCCGGCTGGTCAAATCGTCCTACCTGGAAATAGTCTATTCCATTTCCGTAGTTTACCCCCACGGTGGCCGGAACTCCTCCGTAACCTGCAATTCCGCCAGAAGCATCACCTGTTGTCCATTGCATATCCTCATAACAGAAAGAAACGTTATTTCCAATCGGAATCAACGGATCTGTCCCATCCGAAATGATCAACTGGAACGTATTTGTTTTGTCTCCGTGCGTATTAAAGTAACCTACATGATCCCAAACAACTACCAGCGCATTTGGAGTCATTTTGTACCAAACATTCCCGATATTTCCCATGAATGTTGAATCACGCGTATCCACATCACCCCAGAAAGGTGCAATCATATTGTAAGTCGAATCGGGGAACGGGTTTGCCGTGAATGTACTGTATTGGTACTGAAAAGAAATATTTCCGTTATTATTGATATACAATGAATTATATGTATTTCCATAAAAATCAAAGGTAAACGGAAGCGTGATCAGGTTTGAATAGTAATCATCATTTGGCAGCATTGCCTGAATGAATGTACTATCAAGCGGGACCATACAGTTACAAACACCATTTTTTTCCTGGGAACCCGAGTAATGTACCACCGGATTCTGCGTATTTGAAGTCAACTGATAATTTACGGAAGGGTCCAACGTTCCGTTCATCTTCATCTGATTGTAGGTTTCCTGGGAAATCAATTGGGTATTTTGACCGAATGCAAGGCATGATGTCAAAGAAATGAATAGGATTAATCTTTTCATAAGTACAAGTATTATAGCTTATTATGAAAACGAAGCTTTAAATGAATGGTTGGCTGACAAATTGTTTTAATTCAAGGTCTTAACGGAATGAACAATTGGAAGATCAATTATTAACAATTTCATTAATTCTGATACAAATAATACCTCATAGAGGATAAGAGTACACTTATCCTTCCTTTACCAGGGTAACTTTTAATCCTAACAGCTAATAATTAGTTGTCTTTGATTGACTTCAAAGCCACTTTCGCTATCGCACTATTGGAAATGGTCGTTTCCTGGGATTCAATAATTTCCGAAAGCAGTTTTTTAGCAGTCTCCTTATCGCCTCTTTCGCTAAAGATCATGGCTTTATTCAAAAGTAAAATTCCTTTTGTTTCACGGTCCGGATTTCCGGCAAGTCCCTGTTCAATCGAATATAAACGCTCTTCCGGATCTGTTTGCAGGTAAGCAATTTCTTTCCATGCCGGAGCAAAGGCAGGAACATTGTCTACGATCTGTTTCGCGATATGGTACTTTTTTTCAGGTTCATCCGTCCACTCGATCTGCATATAAAAAGTATACAGGCCTTCGGGAAATATACCTGCTTTTTCCCCTTCCAGGGTGTAAATGGCTATTTTTGTCGTGAAAAAACCATCCGGTTCCAGGCTATCTGTTTCCTGGTAGTATTTCAACGCATTATCAAAATCACCAACCAATAAGTACGTGAATGCAAGATCATATACCGGATAAGCCCAAAGAGGTTCTATTTTCATAGCTTCCAGTAACTTTTCGATTGCCAGCGGATAGTTTCCTGCTTGTCCTGCTTCTCTTGCCTCTAAGTGTAATAAGTTTGCTTGTTCGTTAATAGGTCCAGTTTCCATTAAATTGCCGGTTTGTTTTGAGAACATGAACTTAATCAATTCCATCGAATTAACGAGCAGGTCACGAATAAAATCCTCATTCTCCTGTTTTCAAAAGATTTTTGAAACGCTTTAATTACGAAAGATTAATCGCGTTAAAAACCTCTGCCAGAATACTGTAAGATTTCAGACGCTTTTCATTATCGAAAATATTTCCGGCGATCATCAGTTCATCCACGCCATGTTCTTCAATAAAGTGACTGAATTTTTCAATCAACGTGTCCTTATCTCCTACAAAGGTACAAGCCGTCATTCCTGCAACTGCATCCAATAATTCCTGCGGCCACGATTCCAACAATCCGGGAATTGGTGGAGACAAGGGTTTTCTTGCATTGGTCAAAATCCCTGAAAAAAGCTGGTACAAGCTCATCGACAATAATTCGGCTTCTTCATTTGTATCCGCCGCAATTCCATTTACACAAGCCAGAACATAGGGTTTATCCAGGTATTGAGAAGGCCGGAAGTTATTGCGGTAAATCTGCAGGGCAATTTTGAATTGCTTAGGTGCAAAGTGCGAGGCAAATGCATAAGGCAATCCCATTTCAGCTGCCAAATAAGCGCTGTCCGTACTTGAACCTAAGATCCAGATCGGAATATTCAATCCTTCACCCGGAAATGCCCGTACCGAAGCTGTTTTGTTGTTTTCACTAAAATAAGTTTGAAGTGCAACAACATCATTTGGAAACTGGTACGCCGTGTTCAAATCTCCCCTGCGTAAGGCCATTGCTGTTTGTTGATCTGTTCCGGGAGCCCTTCCCAATCCCAGATCAATGCGTGAAGGATACAAGGTTTCAAGTGTCCCGAACTGTTCCGCAATTGCCAATGGTGCATGATTGGGAAGCATAATTCCTCCGGAACCAATACGGATACTTTTCGTTTGTGAAGCTACATGTCCGATCAGGACGGAAGTTGCCGAACTTGCAATATATTCCATATTGTGGTGCTCTGCCAGCCAAACCCGTTCATATCCTAATTCTTCTGCTTTTTGTGCTAAATCTACTGTTCTTTTAATTGCTGTTGCTGCGTTGCCATCCTTGGTAATCATGGATAAATCCAGGACGGAATATTTGATTTTTTTCATGCACTAAAATTACAGAATGATAGGGTGCATGCAAATCAGAATGCGTTAAATTTTGTAGTTGGTTTCATGAAGGAAACCAGCAGGGGATAAAGCTCCGGGAGATACTCTATTATAGGTAACCACGTGAGCTTGGTGGTCGTAAAAATCGACACTTATATCCGGAACAGGAGCGCAAAGATGATCCGGCTCTCACTTTTCACCAAATCAGGTCGCCAATTGGGATCCAGAGGCGTTGTTACATAACCGGTCTGTGAAGTTACGCCACCTTTTCCTGCAAAATATGGAACACTGGATGCGCGGTAAACAAACTCTACCCGAAAAGTAATGCTTTGATTGGGCATGAAATCAATGTTTGTTGAACAATCCCATCCTTTAAACGGATCTCCGGGATTGGCAGAAAATGGAAAAGCACCTTCGGTTTGTGTCGGATTGTTTGGGTTTGGAAGCGGACTAGCCTGTCCTGTCGGGTACAACACCAGGTAACGTCCCGGATTCGTCATTACTCCTCCTCCAATGGTCCACGCAAACTTGTTTTTGAAAAACCAGATCCGATTGTAAAACATCGCGCTTGCAAAATACTGTGCCGGTCCTGCAGCACTGTCTCCGTTCTTGAACCCGTTTACTCCACCTCCTTTTTCAAAACCAAAATCGGCAGTTAATGAGAAGGCCATTCTGGAAATTCCTTTTGAATTTGGCTTGTCCAGGTATTTATACAACAAACTGTTGTCACTGTGAAAGCGTTTACGCTCTTTGATTCCGGCAGCGTCCGTTCCATAATAATCATTTGTGAGTAATTTCAATTTATCATTCGGAATCCAAGTCAGGTTTCCGCCAAATCCGGGCATGGAATTGAATCGACCATAACTTTGCCAGCCATTGATGAGCCATGCCTCTACTTTCAAATGTTTTGTCGGGTGAATTTGAACCCGCAGCCCGTTAAAAAACCAAGGAGTATTGTCCGAAGTGAACGAAGCCTGGTATTCCCAGTTTTCTGCCTGGTAAAATGAATTCAAACCAATGTAAGACATAAATAACCCGGCATCGATGTTGATCCCGTATAATCGGTTGATGTGATAGCCGGCATACGCTTCACTGATGTAGCGGTAAATATTCGCCAGCTGGTACTGACCTTTATACGGACTGTAATCATTCCTTGGAATAACTGTCGAGCGGGTACCGAATTGTGTCATGAAACGCGCCCGAGCTCCTTTGTACTCCAGATCGCCACCAAAATGAAGTGCCGAAAGTTGAAATTCGTTATTACGGGCCAAAGCTGTCGATCCCACTACCGTGTTGTCATTCGGGTTATTGAACGAATAAGTATAATTTACATCTATCAAAACACTGGGAGTAAAGTATTTCATGTTTTTCCAGATATTGGACGTTCGACGATCACTTCCATTCGCCCAGCTCATATCGGCATTATTGAACGGTTCTCCTTTTTGTTTGGATGGAACGATTGAATCGGAATTCGATTGTGCGGATAAGTTAAAGGCAATCAGAAGACCTGCAAGAATTAACATTTTCATTTATTCGTAATCTTTTCAAGTGTCATTATTTGACGCTTCAAAGTTGGGGGCTTAGACCTTGGGGAAATATTAAAGATCACTCGTGATTTATAAAGAAAGAATAAAGACAATTATGAATTGTAAAATTATCAAGGTGGAAATTCACTTGATAATTAGATCGCTGATAATTGATAATTTAAGAAAAACGATACCCCACTCTGCTTTGAGTAATAATGAATTTCGGGTGATTGGGATCATCCTCGATCTTCTTCCGTAAGGTGTTGATAAACACGCGCAAATATTGTGTTTCGGTTTGATAACCAACTCCCCAAACTTCTTTCAAAATAAACTGATGGGTCAGAACTCTTCCTTCGTTCTTGAAAAACAAGGTCATAAGATTGAACTCAGTTGACGTCAGCTTGACAACTTCCCCGCTTTTCTTTAGAATCCTTCCGGGAATATCCAATTCCAAATCCCTTAATTCCAAAACGGTTTTCGTACTCGAATTGTGATTTCTTCGAATAGCAGAACGGATCCGTGCCAATAATTCTGCATTCCGGAAAGGTTTGGTCAAGTAATCCGTAGCACCGTCATCCAAAGCTTTCACAATATCTTCTTCGGAATCCTGGACCGAAAGCACAATCAATGCCTTGTTGTACCAGACTCTTAATTCTTTGATGACTTCATGACCACTTTTGTCGGGAAGTCCCAGGTCGAGAATGATTAGTTCGGGTGGATGATTGGCAGCTTTTAGAATTCCTTCTTTCGCAGTTTCGGCCAGGATGACTTTATAATCGTTGCTTTCAAGTGTGATCTCGAGCAATTTACGAATTTGAGGTTCGTCATCAATTACCAGTATTTCTGCCTTATTCATTGTTCAGATTGTACATGAAAGAAACTTCTACCGGCAAATGTATGCTAAATTGCGCTCCACCTTGCGGCCTGTTTTTTACTTCTACTTTTCCACGGTGCGCTTCAACAAAACCTTTCACGATCGATAACCCAAGACCGGTCCCGCCTGCTTTCGATTCCGGTAAACGATAAAATTTATCAAAAACAGATGGAAGGGATTCTTCCGGAAATCCTGGTCCTGAATCTGAAATTTGGATCGTACAATAGTTATTCCCGTACTGAACGGTTATTTCTACCGGTTTGTGATTGGAAGTTTGCTGAATGGCATTGTAAACCAGATTATCCAGTACTGTTTCCAACAACCCCGAATCCAGTTTCATGAGTGGCAGCTCATCGTTTGAACTATAAGAGATCGGATAATCTGAAAATTCTCTGAAACGTTGGATCAATTGATGCATGAGTTCATTCATATCCACCCAATCCAGTTTCAACTGCAACATACCATTTTCCAGGCGGCTCATATTTAACAGATTTTCTACCTGCCGTTTCAATCGAAGACCGGATTTATCAATTTCCTGAAGTAGTTCCAATTGCTGTCCGGCATTTAGTTTATCCCTATTTTCTTTCAGAATATCAACTGAACCAAGGATCGTGGACAGAGGCGTTTTTAATTCATGTGAAAGGGAATTAAACAACGTATTATACAACCTCACTTCCTTTTCTTTCTCTTCTTTGTCTCGTGCTTTTTGCTCTGCTTTCCGGATCTGAAAAGTCAATGCTGCATTGATAAAAGCAATCACGAAATACATCAGGAAGGTTAGAAAGTCTCCGGCATCGCTGATATGAAAGGTATAGACCGGGTCGATGAAAAAGAAATTCCAGA
Source organism: uncultured Flavobacteriales bacterium (assembly GCA_946480815.1). The sequence goes on along the minus strand of CAMLLB010000003.1, from coordinate 56,318 downwards.
TAAATGCACTCAACGTTGCCCCCAGCAAAACCGGCCAGATATTGAAAATCATTGCCGAGATAGAAACAGTCATCAACAGGATCAATGCAACAACTTCATAATCGATCAGGTAATTGAAATAATAACATATTCCCGCTACAGATAGCACCAGGGAACAATTTAAAACAAACTGTTTGAAAAGGGAAATATGACTGGTTTTTGTGTATTTCAAATGAGCAAAATCTAAACTCAAAAGTATAAGTAAAAGGATAAAGAAAAAATAAAATTCTAATTACGAATTAGGAGATCATCTCAAAAGAACGATGTGAAGTGTTGATGAACTATTTCACATTTGATTTTTGAGTATTTTGGTCGTATTAATATTTAATTTACTACTATGAGCTGGGATAAAGTTACCACTGCTAGTCGATTCGTTGCATTCTTTGATATATTGGGTTTTAAGGATATGGTTATGAAATCTAGCCATAATGATATACTCGAAAAACTTTATAAACTAAAAGAAGAAATAAAGGTACTGGAAGAAATGGATTTTAATCATGATGATTTCAAAGACATTGAAATTAAACCGAAAAAAGATCAGACAAAATCGGTAACCTTTTCAGATTCAATTATTTTTTTCTCGAGAGGTGATACAAAAGAGGACTTGGTTAAAATATTACTTGATTCATTTTGGATTTTAAATGAAGCATTAGGTCACGGAATTGCTATAAAGGGCGCTATTTCCTTCGGAGAAATAACCGTTGATTTTCACAATTCACTTTTCTTCGGACAACCGATTATAGATGCCTACTTATTGCATGAAGATTTGCACATGGTTGAAGTCGTTCTAGATCACAATTGTGAAAATCAAATAAACAAAATAGGTGATCCCATACCAATAACTAGAAACCTGCGCTTTGATAAAGTCAAAATGAAATACGGAGCTACTATGCATACTCTTCTTGTTACCAAAAACATTGATGAACGAATAGCGATATTAAATAATTTATATAAAATAACTTCTGGTAGTCCGCGCCAATATATTGATAATTCCATTGAATACTATCAAAAAATGAAAAACGAATCTTTGGAAAAAAACAAAAACAATTATGCTTTAATTTCTAAGAAGAAATAACTCAAAAAAAATTACGCTCGCATGCGTTTGGCCAGTGCCCATGCTTCCGGAGTCAACTGATAGGTAATATATGGATATGTCTTCCCTTTGATCTCCTTCATAAAATGTCCTGTTTCTTCCAATCCGAAACGGGAATTTCCCTTCTGTGAACGGATATTTTCTTCGGCGATTTCGAAGATAACTTTGTCAACGTATTGAAAAGCATAATCTATCAGCAATTGTTTTTTGGCAAAATTGTAGCTTCCACCCCAATGCGCGCGATCCAGGAAAGTAAATCCGATCTTAATAGATGAATCCTCCGGATCGTAATCGTAATAACGTGTGCTGCCAATGATTTTGTTTGTTTTTTTATCGATGATCACGAAGCTTTTCCCGGAAGCGATCGATTCTCCGAAAAAGGAATCGAATTCTTCGCGTTCGTGTCTGTTATATGCCGGATGCTGCTCCCAGATCAACGGATCTGAAGCTGCCTGGTACAATTCTTCGTAATCTGAGTGTTCCAACGGACGTAGAAGTACTAACTCATTTTCCAGCCTCGGCTGCCATAAAGTCGTTTCCATAACATCTGTTTTTGAGTTCTATTAAGTTAGAACAGAATGTTTGAAACTTCACTTTTTAAACAATTTTTGTGAGGTTCTGATATACGAGGCTTCGACTACGCTCAGCCTCCTGTATCACTTTTGAACTTTCGAAATAACCTTTTCCACTCGTTTGCGTTTGGATTCTTTTTCGATTTCATTCAGACGATTGCTCAAAATGGAAATGAAGCGTGTTTTGTTTTGAGTGTTTACAACCGGCATGGCACGTTCGGCATACATAGGCAATTGATTGGTCGGAGCTTTTTGCATCACTTCCAATAATACCACAAACGCATTCTCAGCGTATTTCGGGATGCCGCATAGTTTGATAAAAATATTGATCGCACCGTCCATCGTAATCACCGAACCTTTGGAAACCGCGTCTAAAATTGCAGGAACTGATTCGTAGATAAAATCCGGTTTTTCCTGGGTAATATTGTCCAAAGCAGCCATTCCACCCCATTGCAGACGGTTGTTCTTGTGTTTCAGCAAAGCAAGAAGCTCGGGTGCATATTCGGAGATTAATTTTGGTTCAATGGCTCCGATCTCATACAAAACCTTAATGCAATCGTTCTGAATATCTTTGCTCTTTGCCTGCAAGTTTTCCACCAATTCTTTTACTCCTTGCTTGTCTTTTGAAGACGCTATTTTAACTGCCAATTCCTGGTTCGGAACTTCATCTCTTCTCCCAAGAGCACTTGCTAATTGATTCATTACACTCATAGGAACCGAAGGTAAAAAATTCCGTTTAGCTTCTAGGCATTTTGCAATTACTTTCTTATCCAGTAAACAATTCCGGTAATTGCTCCTCCGATAACTCCTGCTTCAAGCAGACCCGCGCCTGTAGTTATCAATACCATTTTTAAGCGTTCTCTGCGATGGTATCTCACGAATTCCTTTTTAATCGGAGCATCCGTATCGAATCGCTTTAATGATTTTACGGCATCGGGAAAGTAGATTTGGTCAAACAGGTACTTTTTTTCTTCCGGCAAGATTTCAGCCAAGTCAAAAAAGAGATCCGGGCGGTTTTTTGCAACGGATTCCAGCATGCGCTCCTGGTATTCATCATAAGCATTTACATGTATCGGGCGGCTCATTAAATTCAACTTCAATTCATCCACTGTCAGCGTATGGATATTTTTTTCAACAGAATCATTCAGGGAAACCAACTGATTGTTTGTATCTGTCAAGCTATCAATTAACAGCTTGTTCCGTTCAGTTGCGAGTATTTCAAACGTTTCAGGAGCTTCTTGTTTAAAGGTCATTGATTCCCATATAAACTGATCGCCCGGTTGATATAAACGGTAACGGTATTCTCTAAAAAGCGGATAACTGCTTGCGATTCTTTCTATTGTTTTCCAGTAAAGTGAATCCCAATAAGCATGGTTGATTGCTTCATAGATCCTGGAAGGATTTTCCAATCTCTTTGCAACAAACGTATGGCGATCCTTCACCTTCCCGTTCTTCAACTTACATACCCGGAAGTACTTGTAATCGTATGAAATGGCATATTGACCGTTCGAAAAGAGAATTCCTAAACTATCGGATTGGCCTTGCTCTTTATGCACTTGTCCCAATTCCCATTCCCGGTAAACCAGGTTATCATAAGAGGAAAGTCCGTACAACTTACATACACCATCCTCAAACGTAAATGCGTATTCTTTGTCTGAGGTTTGATAAAAGTGGTTTGCTCCTTGCGAAAAACTAATCTTCGCTATAAAAACCAGTAAAACGATCAGGTAATTTTTCATACTACAACAATTTAATCATTTGGATAATTGGTTCAGTTTTCTTCGGGGTCAATTTCTTAATATTAGCTATTTAGTTGGTTTCCAAATTGCTTTTCCTGAAAATTCGATATTTCTCAGTGAAACGCAAGCAACAATATTAGCATTTAATTCCGGTTTTTCATCCAAATAGTCCCTTTGTTAATAACCAATGGAAGCTGTTTTTTTCTTTTATAAAGCAGTGTGAGGAGAATCGCCAGGGCAATCGTGAGTATCCGGAAGATATTTGCATAAAACCCACCAAAAGCATTCTCAGAAACGGAGAAAAGCATCCAGGCCAGATTCATAAAGAAATGCAGAAAAATCGGAATCCATAGATTGTAATTCCATTCTGCAAACAACCACGCGAAAAGTACGGCTCCCATGAAAGTGGTTAAAAAAACACCGGTCAGCGTAGCCAAATCATTACTCTGGTACAGGTGCATTGCTGCAAATAAAGCGGCACCGAGCAAAATAGCCGGAATGAATCCTAATTTGGTAAAACGGAAGATCTGGCCAAATAGAAAACCACGAAAAATAAATTCTTCAAAAAAAGCCGCTGCTACTCCTGTAATTAAGATTTGATCACTCGTCAGGTCCGTGTTGACAGGGAAACAAAACGCAAAACCGATAAACATCGGGATTGTGCAAAGAAACGGGAAGAAAACACCTTTGACAATCGAACGCTTTAGTCCCAATGTTGTTTGGCACCGTTTAAATTCATTGATGATCGAAGCTCCCAGGACGACCGGCAGAGAAACAATTAAGTAGACAATAATGTGACTGATTCCCAAATTCGGGATAAATCCGTTGATCCAATGCCGAAGTTCAGAGAAATAAGCCCGGGATAGAAAGAAGTAGATCCCGAAGGATAAGAGCGTAATTACAATGACACTTAAGGATCTGCGCATCTGTGTGAATTTGGGTTCTAAGACGAGTTAAGTTAGCAATTACCTGATATTTGAGCAAGAATTTAACGTTCAAACCACACAGTTTTAACTGAATTTATCTAATTTCGCGGAATCAACTAGTGACTTACACATGAAACTCTTTCTCCAAATACTTTTTTTTGTTTCAGCAGGAACCTCTTTTGGTCAGGCTGGACTTCCGGACACGACTTTTAACCAATGGAGAATCCAAAATTTTGGCAACGGATTTACTGATAACGACCTATCTTGGGCAAATGTTGAATCTGTCATAGCTGTGAAAGCCCAACCTAACGGAAAAATACTGGTAGGTGGAAACTTCACCACCTACAACTCAGTAACTGCGAATCGAATCATTCGTCTGAACAGTAATGGAAGTTGGGACAAAACCTTCGAAACAACAATCCAGGGTACCTATGTAGGGAATTTTGAATTTCTTTCTGGTAACCGAATCCTCATAACAGGAACTTTTAGCCAGGTAAACGGAACCGGTGCTAATGGAATTGCTTTAGTGGATTCAATCGGTCAAATAGCTTCCGGATTTGATTCCGGAACCGGATTTTACAGTAATATTAGTTCCAGTTACGACATAAAAGGTGTGGCTGTGCAACCAGACCAGAAAATCCTTGTATCGGGAAGTTTTACTTCCTATAACGGAGTGACCTGCAACGGAATTGTCAGACTTTTACCAAATGGAGATATTGACCCGAGCTTTAATCTGAATGGTGTTGATGGCAATATTCATAAGATATTGATTCAGCCGGATGGGAAATTGATTGTTGCCGGATATTTTACCGGCTGTCAGGGGAATACAGCATTCGATATTTGCAGACTAACGGCAAATGGAGATTTTGATTCCAGTTTTCAGGCAGGGAATAGCATCACTTCATCTTCCTTTATTTTCGACATTGAATTTCAATCTTCCGGAAAAATACTGGCATGTGGTAATTTTCAAAATTTTAATGGTCAATCTTTCGGGGGGCTTATGCGCTTAAACAGCGATGGAAGTATTGATACTACTTTTATAGGAGGTACCGCAACATTCCCTTTTCACAGACGTTGTCTGAAAGTTTTGCCGGATGATTCCTTTTATATGGGAGGAGACTTTTTAAGTTATACCGGTCAGGTCCAATCACCAAGATTTCTTGTTAAAGTAAACCCGGATGGAGTTTATGATCCAAGTTTCCCTGTTAGCAATGCATTTAATGTTGATTCACAAACCCCGGCAGAATATGCGGTTTTATGTCTGGATGTTTTAAGCGATGGAAGCGTAATTTGCGGCGGACAGTTTGACGAATACAATGGCGTTTTGGTCAAAGACCTGGTGCGTATCAATCCCGATGCAACGTTGGATTATAATTTTCTTCCGTTTACTGGCTGTAACAACAAAGTCTTTTGCACGGCTATCGACCAAAATAACCGCATATTGGCCGGAGGAAACTTCACCATGTATGACAATAAAGTTAATGGGAGATTTGTGAGACTGAACGAAGATGGAACTCTTGATAGCAGTTTCAATACAGGAACAGGAGCAGATGATGAAGTTCGATCAATTGCAGTTCAATACGACGGGAAAATAATCCTTGCCGGCAAATTTAAACATTTTAATGGATTCAGCAGAAACTCCCTTGTACGATTGAATGAAGACGGTTCAGTAGATGAATCCTACGATCCTGGAGCTTCTTTTATAACTGCAAACGGGGCTGTAAGTTGGGTTAACTCTATTAAATTACAATCAGATGGTGGTTTAGTCGCTGTTGGAAAGTTTGCATATGTAGATGCCAATTCCAGTCTTCGAGCAGAGGTTATTCGATTCTTTGAAAATGGCCTTTTAGACGGTTACTTTTATCCTTCTTTTAGTACTCTTCAGGAAGCTGAATTATTGGAAATCCAATCGACCAACAAAATTTTAGTGGCAAGTAAAGATTTTTATGGTATCCATCGATTAAATAACGATGGAACACTTGATACTGTTTTTAATGCGTTTGAAGCAACGGTTTCACTTTCCGTAGATAACGAAGACAACATTTACTCGTCCAACTTATATAACCAGTATTACACAGGTCCTTTAAAGAAATATAATCCGCACGGAGTGCACCTGGCTACTTCAAGTGTTGCAGCAAAATCAATCGCTTTTCTTCCTAACGGCAAAATACTTGTGGGTACAGAGTATTCTTTAAACCGTTTGAATCCGGACCTAGGCAACGATAATTCTTTCCAAAGCCAAATCATGAACAATAATTCTGTTATTTATGGCTCCGGTATCTATTCAATCAGCTTGCAGCAGCATGGTCAGATCGTAATAGGTGGATTTTTCAATCAATATGGCAGTATTTTTTCCAACAACATTGCAAGGGTACTCAACGATGTGTCTTACATTCCTTTCATCAAACTCACATTCCAGGATGTTGAAGATATTTCGTGTGCCACTCCAGGCCAGGCTCAGGCTATAGGTTATTCAGGAACACCACCTTACTCCTATTTGTGGAATACGGTTCCTGCAATTACTGATTCGGTGGCAACTTTTTCAAGTCCGGGAATTTACTCTTGCACCGTAACTGATGTTTATGGAGACAGTAAAACAGCAAGCATTCTCATCAGTGGAAATCCGCAAAACAATTTCGACCTGAGATCATTCAGCATTCCAGGTGAATTCAGACCTGGGTTTAACAGCACTTATGTGGTAAATGCATTTAACGACGGATGCGTGCCTGTTTCGGGACAATTAAAACTAACGTACGACAACTCCCTGGTTTCTTTTGTTACAGCCACACCCAATCCTTCCACGGTTAATGGAAATACCCTGATTTGGAACTTCCAGAATTGGACAGCGGATTCTTCTCATTTTACTCCACACATTAAATTCCTGACTTCAGTGAATGCTCAAATCGGCGATTCTGTATCTTTCCAAACAGAAATTACACCTTTGCAAAATGATTTTGATTCTTCCAATAACCAGGCCTCTTATCTTTTCCCTGTAGTGAATGGTTTTGATCCGAATGACAAAAAAGTTTATCCAATTGGAAAGTGTGATGAAGGTTACATTAATGTTGACCAAAAACTGACTTATCAAATCCGTTTTCAAAATACCGGGAATTCAGAAGCTATCAATATTAATGTCGTAGATCAACTGAATCCCAACCTCGATATCCGTTCGGTAAAAATTATTGCAAAAAGCCATCCGTGCTGGACAGAAGTACAGGCAAACAACACCCTGAAGTTCCATTTTGATGAAATACATTTGATCGACAGCAATACCAATGAACCCTTAAGTCACGGATATCTTGTTTTCGAGGTTGCTTTGAACCAGGCATTAGCACTTCCGAATAACACTCCGATCTCCAATCATGCCGAAATTTATTTCGATTTCAATCCTGCAATAGTTACCAATACTGTTTCAAATACGATCTACAGAAGCTCTGCTACCGAGTTGGAAAATTTTGTCTGTGATCCTGAAACTACCGGAGCACAGGTAAGCGAAACAACTATTTATCCGAATCCAACGATGGGAAATCTGACGGTTTTATTTACGACAGAACAGACGACACTTAAATCTGCCGAATTGGTCGATAACCAGGGAAGAAGAGTTGGTACATATCCTTCCATTGATTCCGATAAATTGGTTATTGATATGAGTCATCTAACATCCGGAACTTATTTTTTAAGAATCTCTTATCCCGATCGTAAAGAAGTGATTCGCGTATTGAAAACACTTTAAATTCATTAGCATTCGTCACATTCCGAATGTGTTTCCTGGAACAAACGATCGAATTTGTTATTCAACTTCTCATCGTGAACGGTATTCGGGAGTGTTCTGTTTACCTTGTTGTGCCAGCCAAAAGTAATCAATTGAACCCGTGCATACAATAACCAGTCCGGGGCATTGGATTCTTCTTCAAATTGTCTCATTACATTTTCCGGGGAACCATTGGACTTGGATTGTTCTACAACCAGTTTTCTCCAGGCTGTCATCACTAATGAAGTATCTTTGCTGTTTAATGCTGTTACAATATCCGGACAGACATTCGAAAAGCGGTTTCCTTTCAAAACAGCCGGATTGGTATAGGCTTGCATCCCTATCCGAGTCAGGTCATATTCATCTTTCATTTCCTGAAGCATCGCTTTTTTTATTCCTTTCCAAAAAGGATCATTGACAATTTTCAGGTCTTGAAGTGCCTTTTTCTTCTTTTGGTATGCCACATCCAGTTCTTTCAAACTACTTAAGTCTTCAATTTGCGAAGGTTCAAAAGCTGTTGTATTGACTTCCGAAAGCATTAAACTCCCAACCATATTCAGCAGTTTAAGTGTTCCTCTCAATTCTTCTTCTGTATAAAGACGTGCATTAAACTTACTCTTGTGTGTACACAATTCAGATTCCCAATTAAAAATAGCAATGGAATCTTTTTCAATTTGCGGTGGTTTTTCTTCGTTAACAGCATCTTCACCCGGATCTTTTCCGGTATTGGTCTCCTTTTCCGGGTTAGAACAGGCTGCAAGGATTAAAACAAAAAATAAACCGGACAATATCCTCATAAGTTCCTACTTAACGATCATAACATCTTTGATTGACTCAAACTGCGGTTCAATCTTCCAGTTTCCTGTTTTGTCGATTATTCCCCATTTATCATTGTATTTTGCAGCCGCATAACCATTCTGAAAATCCCTCACATCTTGAAATTGAGGTTCAATTACCCATTCACCCTTCGCATCGTAAAATCCTTTCAAAATTCCTTTTTTACCTTCTGCCAATCCTTCGGAAAAATTCCCCCAGGATTCCGTATCCGTTACTTTTAAGGTTTCTCCTTCGGCATTTACATAAAACCATTGTTCACCGGTACGAACCAAGGCCAATCCGCTTTTTTCGTCGAAATCTTTTGCCGCATCAAATTTCGCATCAATCACCCACTTTCCTGTTTTATCAATATATCCTACTTTCTTTTCGAGCGTTTTAGCCCAAGCCAGGCCATTTGTAAAATATCCAACGGATTCAAATTCAGCAGGTATTACGAATTCTCCTTTCGGATTAATAAAACCAAATTTCTTGTCCATGGTCCTTGCCGGTGCCAGCCCTTCGGAAAAATCACGTACATCCAGTACCGGAACTGCAACCGGGGTTTCTTTTCCTTCCGTATCCACGATCATGAATTGTGTTCCTTTCTTTACTGCTGCAAAGCCTCCGCCGAAATCATTTGCATCATCATAAAGCGCTGGAATTGCCATTTTCCCGGCAGAATTCATATATCCCCATTTCGAACCGATCTGAACCGGGAGCAAGTCATTTTGAAATCCTCTGACACCGAATCCAAACACTTCCTTAATCTTAAACGTGGGTTCTTCTGTTTCCAGTACTTTGTTTTTCAAGTCAATGAAATGATGCTGACGTTCTTTCGAATTATAAGTAATCGCTAATCCGTTCGAACTGAATGGATAGGTCTTATCATAGTTTGCCGGAATAATCAATTCTCCATCAATTCCTGCATATCCCCAGGTTTTGGAACCAACAGGTTTTACCTGAACAACAAGTGTTTGTGCCTGAATTAAAAGGGCGTTAACTAAAAATGCAGATACAGCGATGATTTTTTTTCGATTCATGGTTCTTATTTTAAGTTTAATAAAGATAATTGAAAAGCCAGTGTTTTTTCATGGTATAGGGATTTTAATTGGTTTAAGGGTTCAAGAAAAATTTTAAAGAACCAATTTCAGCCTTTTTACACGAACATCATTACAGCTTAATATCCAGTTCTTTCCGGATTTTTGCCGGAAGTTTCGCTTTAACCAATTCGTACGATTGGTTCAAATAGGATTCCCACTCTGATCGCTTCATGCGGGTAATATCATCGATCAGTACCCATTTGTATTTGGCTACATACGGTGCCGGCTTAAATCCAGGACGATTCGCCATTTCTTCGAATTCTTCATCTTTCACCTTGAAGGAAGCAGAAACCGGTGTTTCATCCAGTCCAACAACACAAAACATTTTCAATCCAACGGAAAACACCAGGTCGTGTCCCCATTTCACATCTTCCGTTACTCCCGGAAAACTCTGACAGATACTTCTTATTGCTTCAATATCCATTACTTCCTATTCAAATTCTGAACTGAAAGTAAGCAAATATTGAATGCATAGGTTTTTTATTTCATCAATTTTGACCGCTGAATCTGATCGTTTCCAACAAATTTCACTTCAACCGAATACGTTCCGGTAGCCAGTTTGGTAATATCGATCTGATCCCCACTTTCTACGTTTTTCAATTCCAATACGGTTTTTCCATTCAAATCGAGGATTGAAACCTGCTCTGCAGCCTTGTTGTTTGCGAGTTGAATGTAAGTTTCTGCCGGATTGGGAAATATTAATGGCCGCTGGCTTTCGAATTCTGACACACTCAATGGATTGGAAGGAACTAATCTGAGAATAGGGTTAGAACCTGAATTTGTTGCAATATAAATCTCTTTATTCGGACCGATCGCAATGTCTCTCAAACGACCAAAAAGTCCTTGGAAATATTGATCTTCATCTGTAACCGCTGTTCCTTGTACATTCAATTGTAATGCAACGATACGCTGTCCGTTCAAAGTCACCATCAGCACCCGGTTATCCCATTCCGGAAATAGCGGATTCTGGTAATAAACCAGGTCAGAAGTAGCAATCGTTGGTGTCCATGCGTGGATTGGTTCCTGATACAAACCTGTTGCACAAGGTGTGTCTTCAAAGGTCTCATCACAAAAACCGTGAATCAGGGGCCAACCGTAATTTTTACCAGGCTCAAGAACCGAAAGTTCATCATCCGTGCTCGGTCCGTGTTCCGAAATTATCAATTTCCCATTTGGGAGTGCACAAATTCCCTGTGAATTCCGGTGTCCCATTGTATAGACATAAGAGCCGGGAATCGGGTTATCTGCAGGAATTGACCCGTCTGTATTCACCCGCAGGTATTTTCCTGAAAGTGAAGAAGAATCCTGAGACAACTGACTTATCGAACATTCACCGGTAGACATTAACAGGGTTTTATCCGGAAGAAAGTGCAAACGTGAACCATCGTGATTTCCATAAGCCAATATATTTTCAATCAGGGTATCCGGATTAACCAGGGCAAGACTGTCAAACGTATATTTTACCAAACGTTCTTTAAAATAACCTTGTCCGTCCTCAGGCCCATAAGTATAAACCATGAATACTTCAGCTATCACCGGGAAATCCGGATGGAGCGCCATACCAAGCAAGCCACTCTCTCCAACAGTGTGAACATCAGCCGTCAAATCCAATAAGGTATCCTTAACTCCGGTAACCAGGTCAATTCTGCTTACAATTCCTGCCCGCTCTGTTACCCAGAGATAATCTTCTCCTTGCACTTTGATTTCCCATGGAATGGACACTTCATCCGATAAAGTATCAATATAGACAGTGGTGGTCCCGACTTGTTGAGTTACCTGGGAATAAGCCATCGAAGCAAACCCAAGTGAAACAATTGAAAGTAACTTTTTGAATTCCATAACTGAAAATTTTAGTATTATTCTTCAAGTTAGGGAAACGGGGTACGGATACAAAAAAACGGGAGTTAATAAATGGTAATTCCTATCCCGATAGCTATCGGGACCTAATTCCTAATTCCTAATAAAATGTTCAAAAAGTTTAATTCATGTCTGTCTCGATACTTCCGCTTGTCAGTTCGAGTGTCCCGACGTTTCAGTCGGGATTTATCGAGAACACAAGCGGAATTCCGATAGCTATCGGAACGACATGACATGAAAATTCGTATCCCGATAGCTATCGGGACGCAATTCGCAATTATTTTTTCATAACTTCTGCCGGAAATTTGTCTGCGATCAGGTTTAATTGAATTCCATGTTCCAACCAGGCTTTCAATCCATCGATTACTGTGGTAAAGCCTCCGGTGCTGTCCTTGATCATTGCGATCAGATCGTCTCCTTCCAAAGCGAATCCATAATTCTTGATTACCAGGTATGTTGAACCATCAGCAAGTGATTGAAATTCATAATCGACTGTAGTAGCCGGATCTCCCCATTCTGTCGAAATCCGTTTATTTATACTAATTTCTTTCGTTAGCACCGGTGTTGAAATATTGTACATTTCCCATTCCCAGGTCACTGTTTTTCCTACTTCCAGCTTTCCGCTTGATTTGGTAAACCAAAATTTCGTAGTGATCTCGGGATCAATGAACGCATTGAAAACATCGGAAATTGGTTTCCGGATTTTCATTTGAGCTTCCACAACTGGTGTTTTTTCCTGTTTCATTTCTAATCAATTTTATTTACATCATCCGTACTTTGCTTTCGTAAGAGCCATGGTGTTTTTCATCAATTTCACCAGGTTTTCCTGATTGATATCTGACAGTTTCTTGACATAGATACAAGCTTTTCCCATTGTGAATTTCCCCAGGTCATTGATCAAGTCTTCCTGTCCGGGCTCACCGGTGGAAACATATAAGGAAATTGCCGCTTTCCGGGGTGAAAATCCCAATAAAGGCATATCTCCTTCATGACCACTGGCATATTTGTAATGAACTGAGCCAAAACCAATGATGCTTGGTCCCCACATTTTTGCCTTGAAACCGGAAACTTTTTCCATCAATCGGATCAATTCATAACTGTCTTTTCTTTTTTGCTCCGAATCTGTAAACTCCAGGATGAATTCGTTTACGTCTTTGGTTGTTTCCGCAGTTTTTGTTTTTGCCATAACCATACTATTTAATTCCTGCCTTTGTTCTCGATATCCCGGATTTCCGGGACTCGAACTGACAGGCAGTTTTCATTCATTAGTCTTTAATCCTTCACGGCCAATAAAGCGTTCTTTTCCCAAAAGGAAATCGATTGCTTTAACGACATTCCGTTCAACACTTGCCTCTGTTTTCAGATTCGCAATATAGCGCACGATTTCGTTTTGAAGAGATGGCGCCAGGCTTTCAAAAACAGCATTTGCCTGTTTATTCTCTTTTAAGGCTTTCGCTAGTTTTGGATGCGGATGAATGGTACGGTCCGAAGAATCTACTTCAATACTTACTTCCACTTTTTCACCGATCCTTTCCGGAGATTTCGAAAGCATTTTCGTATTGATATACAAGCGCCACTCACCTGCAAAGCGCACGAGTGTTTGCTGATAGGCTTTTCCGTTTATGGTCCCTTTTACCGGAATAGGTCCTTTATCTTTTCCGAATTCATGGAACAAATCCTTCAAAATTGTTTCAGGGACAAACACAAACGGATTGATCCCGATGATGTCAATTACCGCACTGAAAGAAGCCGTTTCATTTACCTTGTTCATGAGTTCAATTGTAAGTCTAAAAATACGATTATTGACTTTGTTTCCTATTGAACCAGCAACTTTTTGATGATAACTATTTGTCCCAGGTGATAATGCATATGTTCTACGATTCCGGCAATATTCCGATAAGTGGTCCCATATTTCGGATCGATGAAATCCCTGGTTAATTGTTCGTCCGGTAATTGTTCGATCAGCATGGCCGCTCTTTCAGCACGTTCCCAAATTTGTTCCTGCACCTGTTCCCACTCCTGTTGTGAACGGATCGGTGGAAGCATCCAACTGAGTTCATCTTTCCCGGTAAGTTTGTTTTCTTCCAGAACAATGATCAGCACATCCACATAATAGGTCATGTGAAAAGTAAGCGCAGCGATCGAATTCAGTGAATAAATCTGCGTCAGTGCATCTCCCCATTTCACATCCGATAAGGTCTTTTTCAAATCTGTTACCGTCCAGTTTCCACCGAAGTGAACATCTCTCAAATGTTTGGCCAATTGTTTTGAAATACTCATTTCCATTCCATATTCGTTATCTATCAAGTGTTCTACATTTTCTCAAAATTTGCAATCAGGTTTAAAGTTTCAAACGGAAACTGATTCGCATTGGAGCCTGCAATTAAAAATGCATTGACCTCCCTGCTTCGTAAGAAACCAAAGTCCATCAAATCTGAAATACTAGGTCTTCCGCTGTTCTTCAAATCAGCAAAAAGTCCTGTAGCAAGTATCAATTCTTTCCTGAATGCTTTACAACCATCAATCACCCTTTTTTGGAAAGGAAAAACTTCACTCATTTTACTGGTGCTTGTAAGATCTCCTCTTCCCAGCATCACACTATCCGATACCTGGATAATTTGCTTCAGATCATTCGGAGAAATGATATTTTCAATCTTGGAAACCACATGAAAATCCGGGGAAAGTTTCTTTACTTGCTTTACGTGAGAAACTTCTGTCACAAACGAAACAAGAATCTTTACCTTATTAGCAAGCCCTGATAACAGGAGTTGGTTTAACAGGATAGAATCGTGACCGGAAACCGGCCTCACCGGTAATTTGTTTCCTTTAACCGTAAAAGAGCGGTTCGAAGTTAAAAAGTAGGAATTCAATGCCTGGCAGCGAACGGATTTCCCATTTATGGAATGGATCTCCATTTCAACTTCTCCGTCAGCAATGGAAACAATATCTCCCGGCTGAATTTCGGTGTGTTCCAATTGAACAATGAAACCACTGGTGGGAATTTCATTCGAAGTATTCAACTGATTCTCTTCGCACAGATTGTAGCTTTTTCCTTTTTCAATTTGGATTCCCTTCCCAATATTTCCGATAAACGCTTTCTCGCCAGGTAAATCAACCAAAATTTCCAGGTTTAATTCATTCGTTTCGCTGAACAACAAAATCTCTTCTATTCGCGCTATGAATTCTTCCGTGGTTTTTCCCTTGTTAATCAATCTCAATCCAGTGAGGCCTTTCCTGCTTAAATGTATCAGGTCGAATTTAAAATCTCCCAGATCACGGGAATAAGTCAAATAGGTTCGTATCATGATTTTACATTAAAACACCGTTTTTCGCGGTTACGGGTTCCGGAATATTTTCTGCTCCGATTGCCTGGAGCATATCAATTTCGATTGCCCGTGTAATATTGGTCATAGGAACATCGTATATCAATCCCTGGAACGGATTTTCCGAATACTCGCTATTCCTTTCCGAAAAGTAAAAAATCCAGTTGATAATGGCAGAAAATGGAATGGCCAACCATAAAAAATACTCTCCTTGCTTATTCAATTCCGTGATCAATGCAAAAGGAAGTAATAAACTAAAGATTCGCAGGGAAATCCGAAGCATAAAGGAAAATTGCAATGGATATGGGAAATTCTTGATGCGTTCATTTTTCCCCTGGTCTTCCAACAGTTTATTGATCTGGTTCTGCAACTCAAACAACCTGAAATCCTCAATAATATTTGCTTCGCGAAGTTCTGCCAATCGCTTTCCCTGGTTGTTCAACAATTGAGTTGCAGGATTTGCGGAACGCACAATTCCACTTACTTCCCTCGGAGTTAAAAAGCGCAACAGATTTTGTTCCAAATCAGTATCAATATTGAATTCTCCCTGTAATCTTTCCCTGTGCTGATTGTGAAAATCGGCATCCCGTTCCCAGGGTTGGCGTTTGTGACGCAGGTAAAATTTATGTGCATACATCCAGGCAATGTGACGGTTGGTCAACTCTTCCTTTATCTGTTGAATTTCTTCCTTACTGATTTCCTTATTTGAATGATTCGTGATGTATGCATTCAGCATGACTGCCCATGAACGGCTATCGTTTACGATACTTCCATAGTTCTTTCTTGCTTCATACAAGCGATCATAGGAAGCATTGCTTTTAAAACCTAAAAAGAAAGCCAGTGCCGTACCGATTAATGAAACGGGCAAAAAAGGGATGGAGATTAATTCCCATTTGGAAAAATAATAGGTACAAACAACGATTGAGCTCCAAACAAGGTAAACAATGATCTGGTTGCGTGAAAAACTGAGTGCTGACCGGGTCGGATTTACAAATTCAGTATACATAGAGCGAGTTCAAAGGGTTCAAAAGTTTAAAAGTTTAAAAGGTGATGAAGTTAACTATCATAAAATTAGCAAAACTTCCAGTTAGCTTCCCACAAGAAGCAATTTCAATTGTTCATTACTTTTTCACTGCATTCTTTTCATTCGTAAACGAATATGGGAAGTCTCCGGCAACAAATTTACGGTCCAAAGCAGGTGTTGAAGTCATTTTAAATTCCAAAACAGCTCCTTTTACCAACTCGGAGTGCCTCAGGAACAATTTCGAATACGCTTTTGTGTTCATCCGGATAGAAGAGATGTATTTATTCTCTGCTGAATTCTCCGGAGCATTCAGGACAATCTGTTTTCCTCCCTGCAAATGAATGATCGCTTTTTTAAACAGCGGAGCTCCCAAAACATATTCATCCGTTGCCGGACAAACCGGATAAAATCCCAGGGATGAAAAAATGTACCAGGCAGAAGTTTGACCGTTGTCTTCATCTCCGCAATACCCGTCTGGTGTTGGTTTATAGAGCCGATCGAGTACTTCCCTGACCCAATATTGGGTTTTGGGGAAATCACCAGCATAATTGAATAAATAGATCATGTGCTGGATCGGTTGATTTCCATGCGCGTATTGTCCCATATTCGCAATCTGCATTTCTTTGATCTCATGGATCATTCCTCCATAATAACTATCATCATAGATCGGTGGAAGACTAAAAACAGAATCCAGTTTTGAAACAAAACGCTCTTTCCCTCCCATTAAATCAATTAAACCCTGGACGTCATGAAAAACTGACCAGGTATAATGCCAGCTGTTTCCTTCAGTAAATGCATCGCCCCATTTAAACGGATTAAAAGGTGATTGGAAAGTGCCATCTGCATTTTTCCCGCGCATCAGTCCGGTTGAAGGATCAAATAAGTTGCGGTAATTCTGACAACGTGCAGCATACAAATCGATTTCCGCCTGCGGACGTTTCAATGATTTCGCCAGCTGGTAAATTGCAAAATCATCGTAGGCGTATTCCAATGTCCTTGCTGCATTTTCATTGATCTTTACATCGTAAGGAACGTATCCGAGTTTGTTATAGTACTCAACTCCAAAACGGCCAACCGCACTCATCGGACCTTCATTGTTCGCTCCATGAAGCAATGCCTCATATAGTTTGTCAACATCATAACCGCGTAATCCTTTTATATATGCATCCGAAACGATGGAAGCCGAATTATTCCCGATCATGATGTCTGCAAATCCCGGACTGGACCATTCCGGAAGAAAGCCTCCTTCCAGGTAATCATTCACCAATCCTTCCTGCATTTCTTTGTTTATCTCCGGGTATACCAAATTCAATAAAGGATACAAGGCGCGGAACGTGTCCCAAAAACCCGTCCCACCAAACATCTTTCCCGGAAGGATCTTCCCATTGTAAGGACTCCAATGCACCTCTTTTCCTTCCGCATCGATTTCATACAATTTGTTCGGGAAGAACAGTGTCCGGTATAAACAGGAATAAAAGGTCCGCATTTGCTCTTCTGTTCCGCCGGAAACCTCGATCTTACCTAAAGTTTGGTTCCAACGTAATTCCGCAATATTACGTATGGCGTCGAAATCGCTGGTTCCAACTTCACGCTGCAAATTCAA
This sequence comes from uncultured Flavobacteriales bacterium, assembly GCA_946480815.1. The sequence goes on along the minus strand of CAMLLB010000003.1, from coordinate 38,475 downwards.
TTCGGCCTGTTCCTGAGAAATAAAGGAAGAAGCTACTTTCAATTGGACCTGTTCTCCTTTTCCTGTCTTAAATCCTACTACCATTCCGGAATGGTTCGAAGCGGATTCTTCCTTTTTCCCAATCAGTTTTCCATCCGAAGCAAGGGAATAGAATTCAATATCGCGATCCAGGTAAATCACAAAGTAATTTTTGAAATTGGTGAGTTTTCCTCGTGCATAACGTTTCGTATAACCAACGATCTTCCGTTCTTTGGGAAATACTTTTACATAGGAGCCACGATCCAGGGCATCAATCACAATAAAGGAACTGTCGTTTTTTGGAAATGTAAAGCGGAAAATCGCCGCGCGTTCTGTCGGGGTAATTTCGGTTGTTACATCACAGTCTGCCAGGTAAACACGGTAGTAATGTGGTTTTGAAACTTCTGCTTTATGTGAAAACCAACTGGCGCGTTCATTTTGATCGAAGACCACTTTTCCACTTCCGGGCATAATGGCAAACTGGCCGTAATCATTCATCCACGGAGAAGGCTGGTGTGTTTGTTTGAATCCACGTAGTTTATCAGCACTATATTGATACGCCCAACCGTCACCCATCACATTTGTTTGCGGAGTCCACAGGTTCATTCCCCAGGGCAAACCTATTGCAGGATACGTATTTCCATTGGAAAGTTCCATTTTGGAATCGGTTCCCATTAAGGGATTCACGTAATCGACCGGTTTAAATTGAGCTGTGGCAGCAAACGGTATCAACAAAAAGAGTAAGTGCTTCATATATTCTTCAAAATCAATTTGAAAATTACAAATTCCTTTGTTGAAATGAGAATAATGCGTTTTAAATCATTTTTATCATACTCATTTTCAATTATTTAGATAGAATTATTTAAAGTAGGTGACGTAATATTGCGGAATTACGTCTTTTTTGATTTATCAATCCTCAAATGGGTATTCATTCATCAGAATCGTCAACGAGCCAGGAAATTAACGAACTTCCAAACCGTCGAGAAAGGTTCTCAAAGAGTTTAACAAGTTTGTTGCATTCATTCGGTCCATATTCTCGCAATCCAATTTGGTATGGAAGAGATAAGAAGAATAGAATGGACTAACCGGGGTGATATTTTCAATATCCAGAATTGTATTGTAGATGTTTGTTTTGAATTCCTCGAAATCTTTTGTTTCTTCGTACGCTTTTTCGTAACTTGTTAACTGTGTGATTATCAACTTTTTATTTTTCATGTTTTCAGCTTCGAATGGTTTGTTGTTAACAGCCTTATTTTCCTGATACAATTATAAAAAGTACACTTTCGATTGAGAGACTTCGTTTCTTTCGATATCTGTGGTTCTATTTATGTCCTAATTTTGGGACATCTCTCGAGTGAAAATTAGACTTCTATATACAATTCTGATCAATTGAATAAACTGGTTCTATTTTGGTAAATCTAGCAAATAAACACAATCGTGTTACAGTCAAAATGTTAAATATTTCGACTTTGTCAATTATGAGTACCAAGTCATTCAATCATATTCTGGGAAGAGAAATTAAACGGGTTAGGGAGGAAAAAGGAATCACCCAGGAAGAATTGGCTTCGCGTATGAATGTAAATGCCCAAAACATCTCCAGTTACGAAAGAGGAGAAAGATGTCCTTCTTTATTTTGGATGAACCGCTTGTATTCAGCTTTGGAAATTGATCCTGCAAAGTTTACGGACGAATTGTATCAAAAACTGAACGATCCTTCGTACAATCCGACACCAAATGTTACCAAGATTAAACCGGCATCCAAGTAGTTTTTGAACCAGTCTCTTATTGGTGAGATGTACCTATAATTTTATCATCTCCGTATCTCCGTCCCAATCATCCGGATCTTTGTATTTCAGTACCAATTTTTCTCCTGTTTCAAATTCCAGGGTAATTTCATTGTCCTTGCAGTATGCTGCTTTAATGGTTAAGTCTTTTACTCCGTATTTTTCGGTGTAATCAGGGTATGTATACGAATCATCGTCCGTATCAATTTCACCCCAATTCTCCCAAACGCCAAAACACACATCCAGGAAGTATTGAGACCAGCTGGTTCCCTGCATTTTGATGTAAACCAAAACCGGTCCGCTATCCGGATTTTCGCGAAGCTCCACTCCAATCAGTTGTTCGAGTTTCTTTCCTTTGGCACTCTTTACAGTAAAATTGATGTCCTGGAACATACGTCCGGCTGCAGCTTGTTTTGACATGATTCTTTAGTTTTTGGGTTCCGGTGATTGCAAGCCTGAATAAACATCAAAGACCGCTTTGGCAATCTCTGCGATCAGCTTCCGGGTATCGTCATAATTTTCTTCTGATTTACACACAAAAACGGATAAAGCCAGGTGTGTCCCATCCGGGAGAAATAGGATGCCCACATCATTGCAGGCATCCGTTATCTTTCCACGTGTATCAGAAGTTCCGGTTTTATGGGCAACAATTGTCCCTTCCGGAAGCAAGGCTTTTATTCTCGCAGGATCATTCGATGATTCGATCATTAACTTCATCAGAAAAGTATTACTGGAATCTGATAAGTACTTCTTCAGGAACAAACCTTCCAGCAATCGTGACATTTGCATGGGAGTGCTCCAATTCGAATATTGGATCTTCCAATTGGCACGCATTTCGTGTTCCGTAGCAGCAATCTCCATTCCACTGATACCAATTTTATGAATGTACTTATTCACCCGTTCCGTTCCTTTTGCCAACTTGAAAAGGATATCACAAGCAATGTTATCACTTTTCGAAACAGAATAATCCAGTAATTCTGCCAATGTCAGATCAACTGCTCCATCCGGATATTTTTTCTTTAAAGGACTCCAGGTCTCATCCAGTAAATCTTTCTTTGTTACACGATACAACTGATCCAGTTTCAATTCACCTTTGTCTACCTGGTCCAATACGGCAAGAGCCAATGGAAATTTATAAACACTTTGCATCGGATAACGCAATGCATTATTTATTGCTAAAGTATCTCCTGTTTCCAAATGGATCAATCCGATCCCAACTGTTGCCTTGTATTTTTTGGTCAGGTCTTCCAACTGAGTCTTCAGATCTTCCGTTTTATCGGAAACCTGGGAAAAACTCTTCTGTATTGTTATGAAAAACAGGAATACCAGGAATAAAATCCGGAATCGTTTTATAAGGATTTGTTTGACCATCAGAGCTTAAAAATGAATGCACCAAAGTAGCAAGAATTTCAGATAGTTTACACCAAAAATCAAGCTGTTTTAGGTACTTTTCGTTTCATCACCAGCGCAGTAATCAAGGTAAACAAGATTCCCATCGGAAGAATCTCCATATAGGTCATTGCCGCCTTAAACAAAGGATTTTGGTACATCACCATAAACTCCTTCATTTCAGCATCACTCGCTGCAATTGCAGCTGCACTTGCACCACTTTCCACCAATTGATTGTGAATGGATTCTGCATACACGTTTATAAAGCTGGAACCGGTTGCATAATCATAAATAAGCCAGGTCAGCACATAAACCGTTGAGGCGAGTAAGGCGATCAAAATTCCCACTTTGAATGCTTTCCCGAATGAGATAACACCACCATTGTATTTATCCCGGTAATTCTTTACTCCAACTACCAAAAAAATATTTGCAATGAACATCGACGCATATCCCAGGACCATTCCAAGCTCCATGTGTGTTTCGAAGCTTAAAAAGGCCATTGCAAACAGGAACCAAAGGACACTTATCACCCCTGAAATTGTTCCAAAAACCAGTACATTTTTTCTCATGTTTTTAATTTTAATATTTCGACAAAAGTGAGGTTTTACACGGTTTCCGGGCTCATACTTTCGGGTGATTTTACTTCTTACAATGGAATAATTCCCAAACGTTTTGCTGCTTCCACTGCCTGCGTTCTCCTGTTAACTTCCAGTTTTTCAAACAAGTTGGAGCTGTGTGTTTTAATCGTGTTCAAAGAGACGAACAAGCGCTCTGCAATTTCGTTGTTACTGAACCCTTGTGCGATTAATTCAAGGACTTCCAATTCGCGTTTGCTGATCCCCAGTTCTTCCACTGCCTTTTCATTGCGTTCAAAGTTTTCGGAAGAAGGCGAAACATATACCGTCTTTTCAACCAAAACGGTTTTGGGTTTTGTCAGTTGTTTCGCCAGCCAGATACCCAATCCCATAAATAAGATGGCAATGATTGCAACATAGAATTCGGTTGCATGACTGATCAACAACAAGCGGAACTCAAGCCAGCGCATCAGGAAGAGCAGGCCTGCGAGCGAAACCCCGTAAAGTAAAATGAGTTTATATGAGCCGAACAGTTTTTGTAGCATTTTCATCCCTGAAAGCAAAGATAGAGAAAACAGAATGAGAATCAGAAACAGAATGAGAATCAGAATGAGATGTGAAAACAAAATGATGGATTCAATCTCTCTCATTTACTGACAAGCATACAGCGCTGAATACCAAACCTGCTGATACAATCGCATACCTGAATTCGCTATTTCTGAGCGACTCCGTAAGCGATATATTTCCAATTTGCAGGACTGACATGGTTCCAAAACAATCCATCCGTAGCGGCTAAAAAATTTCGTTGTCCCTCACTTCTGCCAAGCGTACCAAGGAATCCGGTTGTTTTCAGTTCATAGCTGGAAAAATCACTCAGGAACATTTTCAGTTCATCAATGGAAATGTAACGCCAGGTACTTCCCCAATTTACATAACGTTTTCTAAGTTTCTGGTGAATCGGGGAACCAACCAGATTTTCCGCAAACAATAATTTACCTCCAGGTTTCAATGCTTTGTAAATTTCCTTGAAAACCTTTTTTTGAACTTCAAGATTGTCATTCCGACCTATCCCGCCAATGATTGATTTGAATACGATCACGTCGAAATGATTTTCATATGGAATGGCAGATGCATCAATATCTTCATAACTTATAAAAGCTGTAACCTGGTGTTTTATATGTAATTTTTCTGCTGTTCCTTTTGTGTCCGACAAATCAGAACAAATAGTGTGTTTTCCTTTTAAAGCAAGCCAAAGAGAAAGCCCTCCTTCCCGACCGCCAAGTTCAAGTCCATTCTCTACTTTACTCCAATCAACATTTTTCTCCCAAAAAGCAAGTGCTTTGGACCAGGATTTAACATCCCACTGGACAATCTCTTTTAATAATTCAGGTTTTATCATAGGCACAACCAGTATTTTACTTGTTTTCGGAACCTAAGATATTAAAATTAGTGAGGAAACCGATCAATAAACCTTCATTTCTGAACTTTGGCGGATATGTAAGATCAATTCACAATTTTGAAGGATTACAAGTGAGAAGCGGAAACAACTGATGAATTCAATGTCTCTCATTCACTGCCAGGTAAACAGCACTGAATACCAAACCTGCTGAGACAATTGCATACCCGAATTGAGTAACATGGTTTAAATAAGCACAAAATGCCAATACCCCTAGTATTAACAGTACTAACTTCAAGCGCTTTCCAAAAAGGAATTCCATGAATTCGTTGATGAAATTATTCATTTGGTATTGTTTGATCTATGCGGTGAAATTAAATATTAAATCAGTAGTGACGAAAAATTTTTCACCACTACTGATTCCGAATTCGCTCTTGCCTAACTAATGAGCGGTAGTAATTTATCCTGTAAATACATGCTCCATCCAGGTGCACATGAATTGTAACATTCAATTTCCGGAGTTAAACCCTGATGCGTAAACACCAATTCGGTTTTCCCGTTTTTCTCCGAAATTTCAAAAATCACTTTGGTACCAACCCATTCATCGGTTTGTTCAATAAAAGTCAACTCGCTTTCGGTTATGAGCCAAACCACTTTTTTGTTCGGAACTACTTCAATCAGTTTTTGTTTGGAATAATGAGCCCCCTCACCTGCCCAAAAACTGAATTCATCGTGTAGGTCTTTAGTGTCTCCGGTAAATGATTCTCCATAGAGTCCCGACCACCAGGAACGCACATCCCTGATCACTTTAAAAACATGTTCCGGACTTTGCTCCGTCTCCAGGGTAAATGTAAAATCTGTTGTTGTCATGTTGTTTCCTACTTTAAATAAATTAATTGTCCGGTGTGGTAGGCCAGATGTGTTGTTCTTGTCAGAATAATATTCAATTTATTCCGATGCGGTTCTTTCTCAAAGTCTTCTTCGGAAACTGCAGTGTGTCTTTCAAACCAATCCTCCGCTGTTAAACGGTCCATTTGTTCCTTCAGGTAAGCGACTTGTTTATTCCACATTGAACGTAGCTCCTGCGCGGAAGGAATTTCACTTACTGTTTTATCAGGCGATTCAATAAAAGCCTTAACTAATTCAGGATATTGCCTCTCACCAAAATTCAATAAAGAAATCATATGATCGTGGACAGCTATCAAATGTCCCAATAAATAAACCCCTCTGTTCCTTCCCGGGGAAGTCTCTTTTTGTAATTGATCATCCGACAAATCTTTGAGAAGTACATCGCAATTATGAACTGATGCTTCCCACCTGTCCAAAATCATTTTTACCGCTGTTTGTGTTGTATTCATTTGTTCTTTTTAATTTGTTATTTATCTCTGACAAATGTATGGTCCATATCCGGAATCAAAAAGGTGTAAAAAAGACAATCTAGCGGGTTGATTTGGACATGTTGTTTCCATACTTTTGTAAAAAAGTTCCATGAAGCATTTGACTATCTTCGTTCCGGAAGGCGAAAACAATTTAAGCAGCATTGTTGGTACATACAAACTTTTTTCAAGAGCAAATGCCCTTTGGAAAGAAAAAAACAATGAAAATGTCTTCGAGATCCAACTTGCAGGACTCTCAGATCAGGTGGATTTTTATGAAGGTTTGTTTTCCGTAAAACCACATACTTCCATTTCGAAGATCTCAAAAACGGACCTGATCATTATTCCTTCATTGAACCACAATTACCCGGCTGCTCTTTCGTTGAATGAAGCACTTGTTCCCTGGCTTGAGAAAAAGTATAAACAGGGTGCCGAAATCGCAAGTATCTGCACCGGAGCTTTTTTATTGGCGGCTTCGGGTATGTTGGACGGAAAAAGTTGCTCTACCCATTGGAGTGCTGCTGAAGATTTCAGGAACCGATTTCCAAAAGTAAACCTACAGACCGATCAACTGATTACCTATGAACAGGGAATCTACACCAACGGTGGGGCCTATTCGTTTCTCAACCTGATCATTTATCTGATCGAAAAGTACTTCGACCGGCAAACAGCAATTTACTGTTCCAAAATATTTCAAATAGAACCGGACAGAAAAAGCCAATCCGTATTCACCATGTTCAGGGGACAAAAACAGCACGATGATGAAGTTGTAAAAGAAGTTCAAACATATCTTGAACAAAACTTCCGTGAAAAGATTTCCATGGAAGAATTGTCTTCCCGGTTTTCAGTCGGCAGAAGGAATTTTGACCGCAGATTTATCAAAGCAACCGGTAACACACCGATTGAATACCTTCAGCGCATAAAGGTCGAATCTGCCAAAAAATCACTGGAAACAAGCCGCAAAACTGTGAGCGAGATCATGTACGAGGTTGGATATTCGGATGTGAAAGCTTTTCGTGAAGTTTTCCGGAAATTTACAGGAATGTCGCCTGTTGAATACAAAGGAAGGTACAGCAGGAATTCGGTCATGTGATTTGTGCGCCGGAATAAATGTTTATTCCGGCTTTTCAATTCTTTTGGCTTTCACTCCCCGTTTTCTTGCGGTGCATATTCTACGATGTCAATTCCGATCCCGTTCGGGTCCTGGATCGCAAAATGCCTGTCTCCCCAGGGTTCGTCACGCAATTCGATTTTTATCTCGACGTTTTTCGCTTTTAATTCCTGGTAGTATTTATCAACGTCCTCTACCTCAATAGTCAGATACATCCCTTCCCCCGAAAAAGGTTTATGAAATAAAGGCTGTTGACTTGGGTGATCCGGAAGTAAAAAACTAATCTCCGCTTGTTGATCGGGTGTATGGAGCAAAAGATAGAATTCGTTCTCGAAAGTTACTCCAAAGCCTAAAACCGTTGTGTAAAAAGCCTTTGTATCTGCTATTTTTGCTGTTACTATTCCTGCATTCAATTTCATGGTATTTTGCATTTTGTATGTTGAATTATTTTGTGAAAGACTTATAAGTGCGAAACAAAGTCCTCCTATTAATAGTGCTGCTTTTTTCATCCTGAATTCTTTTTATTGAAACAAAAGTCGGAAATAGCGGCTCTTCAACATTGTAAAAATCGGACAGAATCACCTGCCAAATGCCTTACTTGGCGTAACACCATAAAAATTCCTGAATTCTTTGATAAAATGAGCCTGATCGTAATACCCCGCATCGAAGAATAATTTATTTTTCCGCAAACTTTGTGAAGAAGGTTTCGAACCCAAAATAGCCTGAAAACGAACTACCTGGCTAAAGGTTTTTGGTGTATCACCAATATAAAAATCAAATAATCTGCGCAGCTGCCTGGAACTGATCCCGGTTTGAAGCTCTGTTTCAATATTTATGATTCCCTGTTTTTTCAAAATCAATTGCAATGCACCATACAACCTGTGATCCGGGTTAAAACTCCCTGTTTTCACTATTTCTGAAAAATAACGGTCAAACAAAAACCTTATCTCGTCCATCGTTTGTGAATGATGCAGATTGTTCTTGATGAAGTTCGAAACAAGCGGTATGACATTCTCCAAATGCTCAAAGCGATTACTGAGTTCCCTCGCATTGATTTTAAAGAGTTGCGGAAACATGGTCGGAAAGAAACGGATCCCGATATAATGAAAGCCGTTTTCGAGGGGAAATTCGGTAAACTTCTTGCAAAATCCCATTACATAGCTATCTTCCGGACGATTGAGTTCAAAGAAAATGTCGATACAACCGTCTGCTACAACCCGGTAATTGAACTGTTCTGTCAAAGGCTGGTCTGTTTTTAGCTGCCAGTAACAATAAATCATCTCCTGGAGACAGGCATCAGGTAAAAACTCGGTATAAGACACATTTGCCGAAGACCGTCCTACTGTTGGTTGAACAGGCTTGTAAAATTGCCGGATTTCTATGGATCGATTCATTTTTATTACCTGAAACGAAGATACGTAACATTGACAAAAAACAACTAAATCCGGTAACTTCAGAAAGCTTCGTCAACCAATTCCTTATTCAGCATCGCACCGGTCAATGTTCCTGCAGCAACTGCATTTGCAACAGAACGCATTTGAGTCACATTGTCCCCGCAGGCATATACTCCGTCAACACTTGTTTTCTGGAACACATCTGTTTGAATGAACCCCGATTCTGTGATCTCACATCCCAATTTCTCAGGTAAATCCGAATGTTGAACAAAAGGAAGTTTCGCGTACATCACCTTTAGCCTGATTGAACTTCCATCTTTGAAATGAACTTGTTCCAGGCAGCCATCTATGTGCTCAAATGAATCGATCTCACGCTCATTCACCGCAATTCCATGCACTTTCAGTTTAGCGGTTTGTTCTGTTGTTAAAGTGGATTTTCCATTGGTAAACACGGTCAATTCCTTTGTCCAGTTGTTGATCAGCTTTGAAAACTCAAACGCCACTTCTCCATTTGCCAGGATTCCCGTATTTTCATTTCGAACTTCATATCCATGACAATACGGGCAATGGATCAGTGAAATTCCCCAACAGGCTGCACTTCCTTTTATTGCAGGCATCAGGTCTTTAACTCCGGTAGCGAAAACCAATTTCTTTGCAGTAAAAACTTCTCCATTCTCCGTAGTAATGGTGAATCCTGCATCAGTCTTTTCAGCAACAATTGCCAATCCGGAATAGAACTCAATCGTTTTGTACTGCGCCACCTGTTCGCGTGCTTTAGAAGCTATTGCATGTGGTGTTTCGCCGTCATGTGTAATGAAATTGTGCGAATGCGGAGTTTGTGCGTTACATGGTTTCCCGCTGTCGATAATGAGAACCGTTCTCAATGCTCTTCCCAGGGCCATTCCTGCTGCAAGCCCGGAATAACTTCCCCCGATAATAATTGCGTCGTAAATCTTGTTTGTCATGTTGCTGAAAGTTTGTTTGTATTGCAAATGTACACTTTCAGTAATTTAATGCAACTTTATTGCGTTAAATAAAACTAAGTTTTAACATCAATATAATCTCTTCGCGTACAGGACTCCCCAAAAACCACCTGTATTTAAAGTTACATCCAATGTATCGCCAACATGCCAAACTTTATTGGAACTTATTACCGCCTGTTTTCCTTTGTAAAACAGATAGATATCCGAAGTTTCATATGTATTACCTCTTCCTCCAATAAATCTCCTTCTATTTGATCCACCATGTTGAACGGCTTCTACCTTTTTTAAAACCTGGTTAAATCGTTCGTGTTTCGAAGATCCGAACCAATCGTTGGTTTGAATAATTGTATCGTAAGTGAAAAAGGAAGCCATCAATACAATTAAGGCATAGCTCGTAAGTTTGTTTCTAAACCGGTCCGGTTTTCTTAGGTTTTCTTCCCGGTAGTTTTCAAGATAGGAATAGAACAATAACCAATTGAACTTTTTAAGGATCAAAAAAGATCCTATCAAACAGGGAAGTGAAAAGTAAGTCAACATCCACCAAAGAATCTTTTTGGATTCCAACATGTAATAAGAGTTCAATACCCAAAAGAGTTGAAGGATAATGAATATAAAAGCCGAAACGATCAGCCAAATCCATTTCGGATTCGTATTCTTAACCGGATTTTTATTTTTCATCCTTCGGTTTCTAAACTTTCGAGTCGAGCAGATCTTCAATTATCGGCTCCTTGTACTTCAAATGTCTGACAGCAGCATTTGAGGTTTTCATGTTCAGTATCAAAATCACCATTCCACCTATTCGGATGGCCATAAAGATGTAGAGTAAAAATCCCCAGACCATTCCTCCCAATAATGCAAGCAAAGAAACCAATGTACAGAAAGTGAAAACAGCGAATCCCAAATAATAAGCCCACGGTTTTCCACGGCCAACCATGAGAGCACTTACGATATAAAGTGCAAAAACAACGAGATTTAATCCAGACACAACAGTTGCTGCTTCGGACCATTCGGAAAAAATCCCCACTTCAATTGCACCGGCAATGATGGCAAAAGAAGAAATGATCCAGAAATAGGTGCTTGTTCTTTTCAGTTCCTTAACCGGATGTGAAACATTTACCGGACTGTGATATCCATCTACGATCACGTCCAATGTAACTGGTTTTTCAGATAATTTCAATTTGATTGTTCCCAAATCGGACGGAATTGAAATACCTTTCAATAATTTTGCTGCTCCCTGAACCGAACCGATGAGTTGATTGTTAAAGTAGAGATCCACGTGCTTGTAGCCACGAGTCCATTGAACTAATAAGTATTCATTTGGTCTTTGGGTGATTGGGTATTTTTTTTCGAAATCCATTTGGTGAAACTGTGTTGATCATTTGAAGCGGCTAAATTAATGCTATTTTACATAGATACCTGCTTGTTTGGAGAAATCGTTTTTGAAGATCTTTAATACCATCTTTCCATAATATGTGCTTTCCACAATTTCTTCGCAAAATCCCGGAATTCAGATGGAGCTTCGTTAAAGGCTTTATCAAATTTGTAATCTCCACCCATAAATTCTCCTTTTGAAGCTTCCACTTTTGTATGGCCCCGCATGGCGTATTTCTGAGAGCCCTGATACATGATGATTTTCATTTCCACCGGGCTTACATCACTTGTACATGTAACAATATACATTAACCAGATTTCTGCTGCTCCATCGTTATTCAAATCCGTAATCTGAAAAGTGTTTTTGATGAAGTTTGCTTCGATATCCACCGGACATTCTTTGATGAAATCATATACTCTCCAGGTTTGACGAATACTGTCCCCATCAACTATAAAATGATAAGCATAGAGAGCCGCTTCCCTGTAATCTTCATAAAGTCCGGGCTTGCTTTCCATGTCTCCGGTTTCAGCAGTAATGACAATATTATCTCCCATTTGGTCCGTCCAGCGAACTGCGTTTTTGATTTGGCCCGAATAAGTAATGGATTTTGGTAATTGAGAAACTTCCAGGTGGGTGATCTCCATTTTTCCTTGTGCCGAAACAATTAAAGAATTTAAAAATAAAATTAGTAAAAGCAGGTTTCTCATGATTCAATATATAATTCAAGTCTCGGCTTACTACCTCGTCTTTTATGAACAATAATCTCAGATAAATCCAAATCTATTAAATCATGTCCCCAAATACCATATTTGCCATCTGTTTCATTTCTATTGGGACCTTCACGTTTACCAATAGGAATTGTCTTTTCTTTTGCAGAAGTTTCTTCTTCTTTATAAATGCGTTTATATTGGTCACTAATTTTCAGAATTAATTCTGACTTTGTAAATCCTGATTTTTTATTTGATTTCAATTCAAAAGTAACCGGATTATGAATTGGGTAATCGAAAGTAACATCTATAACATTTTCCCTTACAACAATTTCATCTTTTCCAATTAATCTATCAACTTCTTTATCTGCATTTTCAATGGAAATCCATGGTATAATTCCATCAGGAAAAGATTTCAAATATTCAGGATCACTCGTGTTTACTTCAAAGAGAATTTCAACACCTTCTTCTTCCGTAATAATTGGTTTCATTACTGATTGAGAATGAATAGATTCAGTATCTATATTTTCTCTACAGCTTACCAAAATAATACCCAATACTAATATTTTGAAATGGGGTGAAATCATTTTAAATTATTTGGACAAAAAAATCAACTCATAACGAATATAGTATTTTTAATACTTTACCCGTCTTTCATCTTATCCAAAAGCTTACTCAACACCAATTTATCTGAACTTTTAGGAGTAAGAGAATATGCCTTTTCATAATGCATGATCGCCTTTTGATTGTCGAGATCCGTATACAGATTTCCCAACAGCGAAAAGTACAAATGGTTGTCTTTCAGTTCCAGTTTTTCAGCTTCTTTCAAAGCTGCTTCTTTTCCGGCAGTCATCGATAAAGCATACGTTCTGTTCAGTGCAACTACCGGTGAATAATCGATTTGCAGCAACTTGTTATACAGCTGTAAAATGTTTTCCCATTTATCGGCATTTACCGTTTTGGTTGAATGCCAGTATGCAATGGAAGCTTCCAGATGATATTTCGATATTTCCTGGCCTTTTGCGCTTGCTATCAGGAAATAATTCCCTTTAGAGATCAATTCATCATTCCACAGATCCTTGTCTTGTTCGTCGTACAAAATATGCTCACCGGATTCACTTGTCCTTGCTTCCAAACGGGATGCCTGGAAACACATCAAGGACATCAATGCATTGACAATGGGTTGATTCGTGGATTCATTTTCCAGTAACAAATAGGTTAAGCGCATGGCTTCCAGACAAAATTCTTTGTGAATACTGTTTTCCTGGTTCGAAGAATAATATCCTTCGTTAAACAATAGATACAAGGTGGTCAGAACCGTTTCCAAACGTCTGGGAATTTCCTGTTCCGAAGGAAATCGGATCGGAATGTTTTCCCTTCGGAGTGTTTCTTTTGCTCTAAAAAGCCGTTTGTTGATGGTTTCTTTGTTCGTTAGAAAAGCATCTGCAATTTCATTGATCCCGAATCCACATAAAATGCGCAAAGCCAAACCAATTTGAGCTTCTGTTGAAATGACCGGGTTACAAACTGCAAAAATCATCTGCAACTGGCTATCCGAAATATTTTCAGGGGATAGATCTACCTCCAGCGATTCAAAATCAGCCTGATTTTTTCTCAGGTCAACGCTGATTTTCTCTGTGAAGTTTTGATGTCGTTTAAGGTAATCTTTTGTTTTATTTTTCGCCACGGTATACAACCAGGCTGTTGGGTTTTCTGGAAGTCCTTTCAGTTTCCAGGTTTCGGATGCAAGCAGAAAGGTGTCGTTACTGATGTCTTCGGCAATTTCAACATGGGCAATCCCAAATAACTTACAGAGTACAGAAACAATCTTCCTGTACTCTGTTTTATACAATTGTGAAATCAGCTGATCTTCAATCATCAAATAGACATAGGAATCACTTCTCTTACTTCCACATTTCCTCCCATTCCGAAAATTGGACAACCTTCTGCTAATTTTAAAGCCTGGTCAAAATCTTCCGCATTCACCATCAGGTAACCACCAACGATTTCTTTCAACTCTGCATACGGGCCATCAGTAACCACATTATTTGGTCTCATTACTTTTGCTCCTTCAGAACTTAAACGGTTCGTTCCGGCAAATTTTCCCTGTGCAGCAATTCCACCGATCCAATCCTGCCATTGCTTGATACTTGCCTGTATCTGTTCTGCTGTCGGTTTAAAATCCGGTTTAAACTCATTTCTGAAAATCATCAAAAATTCTTTCATCTTTTCTTTTTTTAGTTGTTTATATCTGAATGACGATTCACTTTTTCCGAATTGGACACAATCAATTATTTTTTTTCGACTTTATTGAAAATCTTCTTCCAAAATAGCATAAAAGTAGTTATCCACCCACTCTCCGCGAATCGGTAATTTCTTTCTTTTCCGGCCTTCCCGGATCATTCCTGCTTTTTCAAGGACACGGATCGATCCGTAATTCTCAACAGCACAACCGGCTTCAATCCGGTGCAATTTCAGGTCTGAAAAGCAAAATTCCAGTAAGCGTTTCAAAGCTTCTGTTCCGTATCCCCGATTCCAGAAATCTTTGTGAAGCTTGTACCAAACCTCACCCGTCAGGTAGTTGGGTTTCCCCATGTTCAATCCGATCAGCCCGATAAAATTGCTCTCTGTATCTTCTATCTTGAACACGTATTTCGTTCGGGGGACTAATTCGCGGATTCCCAGCCAGTCAGCCAGCAAACGTTCCGTAAATTCAATATTCTCCGGAATCCCCATCGTGTTGAACTCATCCGTTTCAGGTAAGGAAAGAAGTAAGTGAATGTTATCCAGATCACCCAGATTCAGTTCTTTCAGGGTTAATCTGTTGGCATTCAGTTTCAATTCTTGCATCGTATACTTAATAATAGGCTTTTCGTAAATCTATTGCCTTTGCCGTTTTCCACGGAATTTCTCGTTGAATTTCAAGTGTTTTATCAGAAACGAATTCGATAGAATCTACCTCTCCCAAAAATTGAATAATATAATCAGATTCATAATAGGTTCGCTGTTTTCCGCTCGAAGCTGTAAAATCGGATTTAGCATTCAATCTTATCCGAATCGATTGACCTATTTCTAACACACACAATTTGTAACTATCTTTTAGAAAAAGTTCTTTATTCTGTAGGTTAATTGAAAATGGCCCGAAATACTGCACCCGATCTTCTTTATTGAAAGTGATTATTTCAGGGAATCGTTTCAGCCAATCCCTGATATACCATTCGGGAAAATTCATTTTTTTTAGATCCTGTAAATAATCCATTTTATTGGATCCTGAATAACCAATTATATCCTGTATAATAACAGTACCTGTTCTGGAAACATTAATCAATTCTTTATATTCATTTGCCAGCAAAAGTTGCCCATCCTTAATAATTCCCAAACGAGATGTTAGTTGATTTTCCCATTCAAAAAATGACTTCCTAAAATCAGGAGTATAGTCCGGTTTCAGAATTACGGCATGTTTTTTAAATATATGTAATACTTGAGGCATTTTCTCTAAATTAATCCATTTCACTTATTCCTCCTCAAACTTTCCCAATTCGATCGGGCTTTATTGAAAAACTCGTGCACGCGTGCACTGTCGGCATCCACATACACCTTAAACAAGGTTCCATCTGTTTTGTAAATCGTGACATAAGACGCATATGTCAATGCTGTGTGATTGTCGGCCAGGGACATGGAATCAATTTCATTCTCAAAAAAAGCCGAATGAACGTTCTTCTCACCGTCTTCGATCCAATAAGCGGCAATTCTCCTGTTGGTAATAAAATTCCCGGATTTGGTCACATCTTTCCATCCGTCGTTGTTTTCAAACAATTGAATTTCTTCTTTGGGCCCTAAAATTCCCAGGTCTTGAATAAACTCATGCTCACTGGCCTTTAAATTCGTTTCGTTTTTATCGGAACAGGAAATCAGTATTCCGGATAACATTAAGAGAACTATTTTAAAGTGCTTTTTCATTTGTCGGGGATTTATAAGCCAGTTTCATTTCCAAAAATACCAATCCGAGGATAATGACCAATTCAATTACGAAATAACCCAATCCAAAAATAGTCAGCTTCTCAAAATAGAAAATCACAAAGAAGGCTGTCAATGCGGCATACAATGTGTTGGCCAAAGCAATTATCTTCAGGAAAAAACGCCGGTTATTTTTCAGGAAGAAGAAACAGGAAAAGGAATAGAGCGCCAAAGTACACCCTAAAAGAAGAAATATTCCAAGGACAAATCGCGGCATCCCAACCATTTTCTGAAAAGGCATCAGGATTCCCGCTATTAATAAGACTGTCATACATGCTCCCAAACCATCAGCAAGGAACAGTTTTCCGGGATCGGATCTCCATGTATTGAATAACTGCATCTCCCGGACCTACCTGCTTGATTTCATCGCCTTCACAACTTTCAGTGTTTCGTCTTCAATGAAGCGTTTGTATTCCTGGCTTTCCGAGCTGTACAAGGCCATTTTCCCCTCACTATCGAAATGAATTCCCCAACCATAACGTTTTGTAAGCGGTGAAGCACGCAGACATGCTTGTCCTTTCGAAAAGAACTGTGCTCTCGCTTCCTCGTATTCACTTTCGGTTAAATCGTTCTTATCTGCGAAAACCTGGAACAATACCTCATCCGAAGTGTATTTATACGGATTTTTGCTAATCAGTTCGAACTGCATGTTTGCAACTGTTTTAGCATCCTTTTTCACCGGGGGTATTTCTCCGTGTGCCAGAGGACAATCGTCCGCAATGGCAATAAACGTATCAAAATAATTTGTTGTATGGACTTTCATACTACCTAAAATAGGTATTTATGTTTTTTAAAACAACTACCGGATTCAAGTTGTAAAAACCATTCCTCAATTCATGATCTGCTTCAAATGGTATTCCAAGTGGTCCACGTAGTCGGTCATTAGAAATCTCAGGTCGGAAAGTTGTCCGTCGGGAAGTTCGATCCGGTAATTCAATGCAGCTTGTGTTTGCTTCTCCATTACTTTCAGGATCCTTTTATTCAATGCAAGCCACAATGGAAGCAATTCACTCATATCGGCATCCTGATATGCATTTGCTATCACCAGGTCATCCTGTTTGTACTTTCGAACCTTGAACGGTCTTTCAGCAGATTGAATTTCGGTAAAACGTTGCAGGTTATTGATTCCCGAGTCGATCAAATGCCCCAAAATTTCCTGTTTGGACCATTTTCCAGGCAGTGATTTGTATTTTAAATCTGATCCGGAAGCCCGACTCAAATAAGTTTGTCCCGTTTTCAACAGTTCTTCTAATCGTTTTGCAGTTTCAATCATTTTAAATGGAGTTTCCTTATTCCATAAAAATAAGATTCTCATTCAAAATGACACCTTCATTTGTTTATGATCCGGCAAACGGGGTTCCGAAGATCCCAACCGCCAATTCCATCCAGGTAAGCACCAAAACTCCGAGAACTACTATACAAAGAATGATCCTGTTATTTCTGTTTGTTACTTTCCTAAGGATCAATTCACAAAGCAAACCCGTTCCAAGTAATAAAATTCCCATTACCAGGAAATCAAATCCCGACCACTTTACCTCATCTGTAAACTGCATGGCAACGAATGGAATCAACAATAGCACTCCGACTACCGAAAGAATAATGATTAATCTTTTGTTTTTCATGTTGTCAATTTAAATTTAAAAAAAGTACTTTGAAAAACAAAGTAAATAAATCCATCTTGATTTTACAATTATTTTTTTCAGAAAATTCGTCACGAACTAAATCACTGTTTTGAGCTCTATTGCATCCGTAAGGATTTTATGCCATATTCCGGTAGTAAGGAATATGCATTTTCTCCAGAGTTTCATCAATCGAAAAGGTGTATCAAACAGTTGCCTGATACACCTTTTCTTACCTACCGCACTGATCCGTTCCGTAAACGATTCCGGATCTCCAATCACAACTTATATATTGGATTCCAGTTCACATCTTTGTATTCCGAGATGCTTCACCTTCTGTTTATCCCATTGATCCTTTCAGGTAAATTTGATAAAGAAAATACAGAGTTTGTTGCGTAATTATTGAAAAGGCTTACATAATTCCCACTTTCAAAATCTATAAAACTTGTAAGTTTTCAGAAAGATTCTGTAACGGATTCGCTCGTATAATCCATCATCTTTGCTTCTAGTTGTTCCCCTGGGAGCACCATTCTAGAAACACCTTAAAAAAATGAGTATGAAAAGAGTAGTTTTAGCAGTAATCGTGTTGTCAGGTTTTACACTGGCTTCCTGCAAAAAAGATTATACCTGCGAGTGCAGAAAGATCCGTACAGACGATGATGGTAGTACAGTTACCACTTCCGATGGAACGTATACATTCAAAGATTCGCGTGCACGTGCTGAAGACCGTTGCAATGACCTGGAAGAATCGGGTACAGACATCCTTGGAAGCTACACCAGAGAATGTGATATCTAGACCAGGAAATGAACACTGTTAAAAACGCTTAATATTTGTTTAAATCCTTGGAGAACAATCCGGAATTATGTAAATTATTGATCTGCTTAGGTAAGGAATTTACAAGGTAAGTTCTTCATATTTAGAAACATCCTAAAACGACGATTATGAAAAGCGTAATTTTAGCAGTAATCATGTTGTCAGGGTTCGCGCTGACATCCTGCAAGAAAGATTATACCTGCGAATGCACGAAAGTCAGAACGGACAGCGACGGGAATAGAAACAGTTCCAGAGATGGCTACTATTCGTTCAAAGATTCACGTGTCCGCGCAGAAAAGAAATGCAATGATCTGGAAGAAACCGGAACAGACATTTACGGAGATTATACACGTGAATGTGAAATCCGATAATTCTGAATCAGACGCATCAAAGAGCGCTGTGGAACTTTTGTTTTACAGCGTTCTTATTTTTCGGTCGGCAGGAATGGTTCCTTTTGAAAAGAACAGCTCAGCCAGGTACCATCGGCTTGTAATTCAGAACGACGGTTAATAACCCCATCTTTACTGTAACCGTATTTCCATACCTGCGGAATTCGTTCGTTCTCCGGGACATCCAAATAATAATCGACACGGGTCATTTCCACCAGTTTGCTATCTGAATTGTATTCAAAACAGTATCTATCCGTATTTAATCCGATATGTTCGCGGGAAAAACGGACCAGGTTTCCTTTGGAATCGTAAGTCAAACTATCAAATTGCACCCACCCGTTCCAATCGTATGCAATCGCACGGACCAGTTTATCTTCATGATACGTGTAGAAAACAAAGCCGTCTACCAGGTAATCATAGAAATAGGTCCCAGCAATGATCGAATCGACTTCGGATAACTCCTTTTGCAATTGTTCCTTTATCACGTCTGGGACATCTTTTCCCATGTATTCATAAGCATACTGTTCTACTCTTTTCTTCAATACACGCCCAATGGAATCATTTAATCCCGAACCATGCATTTCATCGTAAAACATATCCGGATTCAATACAGTGCCGGAACCAATTAATTCAAAAGTGAAACCGGGATCCGGAAAAACCGGTACAATCCAGATTGCAGTATCATTTGAATGGGATTCATAATTCGTCGTATCGTATATCCTGCTCGGGTCCAGGTTCGTTGTGGAACGTTCTTCCGGAGCTTCCAGGATTGTCAGAAATTCATAATTTACATTTCTAAGATCAACAATGGATTCATGACCATTGCAAAGTACAAAAGTAGTATCATCCAGATTCCCATTGTAATTCGGGGGAAATTCAGAAAACAGGATTTTTCCTTCAGGACTTACATCCAATCCGAAAGGAATTAATTGCGCATTTCCTTTCAAAAGAAAAGCCAGGAATAAACATACGATCAATTGTTTATGCATACCTTCATTACAATTTTTAACCTTTTTCGTTCAACTGTTATACAAACTATGAACGCAACACATTAGTTGCCCGGACTCCTTTAAAATGCTTACTTCTAACCAGGTGTAAAAAATCATCTTCCTTTAAAAATTACATTCTTTTACATTTCATCTGTTACTTCTGAACCAAAATTCATTTACCTTCAGTAACCAAATCCGAATTATGAAAACAACTGCTTTATTCATTCCGATCTTATTGATTACCTCAAACCTTTTTGCTCAAAACTCTTATTCCGAAGCAACATTGAAGAAAATAGCGGAAGTAGAGAATAACATCACCGGAAATGTGATCGTGAACAATGAGAAACCACGAACGATCGAAGAACAAATGAAGCGTTACAACGTAAAGGGAATGAGTATCGCAGTTATCCAGGATTACAAAATTGCCTGGGCAAAAGCATACGGCTGGGCTGACGAGTCGGAGAAAAGACCGATGACAACGGAAACTCTGTTCGAACCGGGATCCATCAGCAAATCGCTGAATGCTGTCGGAATACTGAAACTGGCACAGGAAGGAATGCTTGACCTACATGCAGATATCAATCAATACCTAAAATCCTGGAAGTTTCCTTATGATAGCCTTTCCAAAGGAAAAAAGATCACTTTGGCTGAAATCCTCAGTCACAATGCCGGTTTATCGGTTCACGGTTTCCCGGGACACAATCGCAACGGTGAAATCCCCAGCGTTTTCCAGGTATTGGACGGAAAGTCCCCGGCTGTGACTCCGGCCGTAAGAAGCGAATTTGAACCTGGCTTGAAGTTTCAGTACTCGGGTGGAGGAACTACGATATCCCAGGTCATATTAACCGATATTACGGGACAATCTTACGATCAGTGGATGTATGACAATGTGCTGAAACCAATCGGGATGACACATAGTTCGTATGCTTATCCGAATGTAGCTGATGATCTGAGCAAGTATTCATCTGCCTATTATCCCGATGGTTCTCCCGTATTGAACAAATTCCACCTTTACCCGGAACAGGCAGCAGCCGGATTGTGGATGACCCCCAGCGATCTGTGCAACTACATCATTGATCTGCAGTTGGCATATAAAGGCGGGAAATCAAAGGTGTTGACAGAAGAAATGGTGAAACTGCACCTTACTCCTTACAATAATGGCCCGACCGCAATGGGAACTTTTATCCTGGACATAGATGGAGCCAGATATTTTGAACACGGAGCAGGAAATGACGGTTTTTGCGGGCAGTTCTATGGGAGTTTGGATGAAGGTTATGGTGTGGTAATTTTCCTCAATACTGAAGACGGGAGTTTACTTTACGAAGTAATCAGCAGTGTTGCAAAAGCATATAACTGGAAAAACTTTTACCGTGAACCACAACGGAAGAACACGGAAGAAGTAATTGTTGTTCCCGACAATATCCTTGAAAACTACCGGGGAATTTATTTGTTTGATGATCATTGGGCTTCGGTAGAGAAGAAAGACGGGATATATCGTTTCTACACCGATGGCCGTTCTGCAGATATGTATTTTACTTCCAGCACGTGTTTTTTCAATCGTGAATTCCAGGCAGTAAAAGAGTTCATCACCGATAAAAAAGGTAGCGTAACCGGTTACACACGAAAAGTTGATGGGAAAGAATTTCCAAATGCGACCAAAGTGCTCGATCCGAATACCCTTCACCTGCCTGTGGAAGAGTTTGCAAACATTGGCTGGCATTTAATGGAGATCAAACAATACGACGAATCAATCACCTATTTTAAACGCGCTGTTGAATTGTATCCAAACGACTTAAACTCGAAATTAAACCTGGCTCATGTATACCTGTTCAATAAAGATTACAAAAACGCCATTGCGATTTACAAAGCACATACAGGTAAATATATCCGGCCGGAATATACCTGGGAAGACGGATTAAAAAGCGACTTCATGTACTTTAAAGAGCACAGTTACCATGTGACTGATTTTGAGAAAGTCTTTACGGAATTGAACATTGAAAAACCTAAAGGATATTGATTTCCTTCACCATTTTAACGTGTGGAATTCCATCTTCCGGAAAGTATGCTCCTTCGATCAGGTATTGGTTGTTCAGGTAAAATTTTACTGCAGTATCCCGTGCATGACAAAAAATACGATGTTTTCCATTCTCCAAAGAAATCTTTTCACAGAACTGCATCATTTCAGATCCGATGCCGGAACTGCGCAGCTCATCTTTCACTACTACCCGCTGCATTTTCATCGCTTGGTTTTCAGGGACCAACACGGTAGTCGCAATTATTTCACCATCAAGTAATCCTACGATTTGAATGTGGTTCTTTTCTTCTTCCAGCTCTTCATCCGTAAAATAGCTTCCCAATGGTTTTCGAAGGATGTCTTCACGCAATCTAACAGCTGATTTCCACTCCTCACTTCTGTGTTCTACTAATTTGAATTCGACTTTCATGCTTTACTTGTTATTTATTGTAAAGGTAAAAACTAAAGCTCTTTCCATAGATTTGTTTTTAATCACCTCCACACCCACTACATCCGCTGCCGCAACCGCTACAACCTGAATGTCCGTTACAACCTGAATGATTATCAAAAGTATGTCCTGAGTCTCCACCCGTTGAACAACCAGTTCCTCCTCCGGTATTGCTAAAGATAGTCCAGAGGATAAAAGCAATTGTACAGATTACTACAAACATCCACGGACCATCCTGAGATCGTGACTGAATCAGGAAGGGAGAGAGAAACAATAGTAGAAAAACCAGTGTATTTTTCCCTCTCAAATGTGGTTTTCGAATCACCCAGTTCTTCTTGATATTGATCCGTTGAAAATGAATATCCGAGAAGCGCTGTTCATTACAGGGCCAAATATCCGCTGGTGCTTCTTCTCCAAATTTTTCCAGGTATAATTTCAAAGTTTCGGAATAAAACCCGTCAAACTTTTTCTTTTCAGAACTTCCGCCTTTGGTTGGATTGTGATGAATCTCTTTGGAAAGTGTGCCCCGGCAGAGATCTATCCAATAGGAACGTGTATATGTCAAATGGAGATGCCAAACCTGATCAACCTGATCTGACGGGGTTACTCCGTTTTCGGAAATACAACACAGAAAAAGGAATTTCTTGTATTCTTCAATCACTCTTTTGGAATAAGCAGCAGACCAGTCGTTTTCTCTTGTCAACCGATCTGAGAACTGAAAAGACGCTTGTGCATCGTCCAATTGGAACGCTTTTAGTTTATCCCAAAGTAGAATTTCGTTTGTATTCATTTAATTGGGTAGTGATTTATTGGTTCATATTAGTTCACCAAAGGTAAATCTTTTCATTACTACCCTCATCACTTTCAATCCAAAAAAGATCGTTTTCAGTACGTTTTTATCAACACAATATCATGAACATGGACGAGCGCAAATTTGTTCGGCAGATAGAAACCCGAGGTCATCTTTATATTTCTCATTCATTCCTTTCCGGAATAAACTTCGGCAGAATTACCAGAATGGTTCCAATCACAAAAATCCAGGTGCTGATGTCGGCAAACAGTTCTATTTTACTTTCCCAGATTTTCATTTCTTTAGCCTGTTTGGAATACAGTTCCCAATCATGATCAAATAATTTTAATTTAGTAACAGATGATGGGGGCTTTACCCCTTTATCTCTATTCTCAATCCAAATCCAAATATGGTCGAGCTTTTTATTGATATGGTAATTCTGGGATGCTCTGAATGATTCCTCGGAGTTATTCTGGAAGATTTGTACGAAGAATGAAAACAGGATCAGAACCAATCCAATCCCTTCTACTCTATTGAGCCAACTAGTTGTTAGTTTCATAGCGGTTTCCTGAATGGTTTAATTCAGGAGAAAATTAGTGATTATTTCTGTGTTGTATATTCTCACGCAGATTCAATAGATTTTTTTCAAGGAATCAGTCCGTATACGATTATTTACGACTCAAATAAGAAGCGATCATTCCCTGCAGGACGTTCGAATCCACGTCGGCCAATCTGTTAATGTGCAAACAACCACCACTGACCTTGTGTTTTCCCAGTATTTTAAGTGCTTCCGCATGTGCTTCGCTTCCGGCACCAATGTACAGGGTCAAATTTGCTTTCCGTGGAGAAAAACCAACCAGGAACCAATCTACCAGTCTTCCGGTACGCGGACTTTCATAACGCATATTTCCAAAACCAATAATCGACCCACCCCACATCACCGGTTCTTCTCCGGTGGCTTTTTTCATCATTTCAATCAAAGCAAAACAATCTTTACGCTTTTGTTCGTCTGCAACGGTATTGATAAAATCTCCCGCGCTCACAACAGTTGGCTTCGTTTTGATCTCTGCCAGTTTTGGTTTCTTTTCTGCCATCTCAGTTATTTTTCATTGAGTACTAGTCATTTCAGTGAGTGGTAAGTTCCGGAAATATAAGTGATAATCTTTAATCTATCTGTTCTTTTTTTCTTGCAATTTTTTCAGTTTGATCCGACGATATTTAACTGATAAAACACCGTATCCACTGGACTTACAGGCATTTCAGGAGGTAAATCTTCCCGGAAAATGCAGTTAAAGTGATTCTTTAAGTAAAACTTCTGAGCGGCCTTGAATTGTTCCATCGTTCCGAGGTAAACAGATTCGCAATTCCGGTTTTTTGCTGCTCCAAGTGCCATGTCCAGCAATGCTTGAGAAACACCCTGTCCTTTTCCCCGGGCTTCTTTTGCCACAAATAAATGTCTCAAAAAAGCCTGGCGATCATTAATCAACGACAAGCCGACTGTACCAACCACCCGGTTTTCATCCAATGCAACCCAAAAGAGGTCATCCGGACTCACGATATCAGAAATCTGTTTCCCATTCGGGTTTCGGAACGGAATGTCAAACTCATCCTGAATCTCATCCATCATCCTAAAGATGGATTCCTGGTACTTGTCTTCAAAGGGAACAATTGTATACATCCGTTTCGTTTTATTGGATTATCAATCCTTATTTTGATTCAAAAAACTCCTCCTGCAGCTTAGAAAAGACCACCGAATCCTCGAAAATTCCATCCACCAGGTAATGGTTCCGCAATACACCTTCCTGCACAAATCCGTTCTTTTCCAGTAATCGCAGTGAAGCCATATTGTAACTGGCAACCAGTGCTTCAATCCGGTTGAGCTTTAATTTGCTAAAGCCGTAATCAATGATCGCCTCTACTGCTTCCGACATCAATCCGCGTTGTTTGAAACTCTCATCTTCCATCGAATAACCAATTTCAGCGCGTTGATGATCAGTGTTCCAATTGTGTAATCCACAACGCCCGATAATTTTTCCACTCGCCTTGTCTTCCAATAGAAACAGCAAAAAACTACGGTTATAACTTGCGTAGCCGTTTCGGTATTTACGTTCCTCCTTCTGATAATCTTCTTCGGAACGATGGCCCAGGATTGTTTTGATCTCGTCTTTTGAATGATTTTCAAAAATGTTCGTCATGTCCTGCGGATAAAGTCCTTTCAGGAGAAGCCGGTTTGTTTCTATGAGTTTGAAGTCAATCATTTGGTGTTTTTAAGGTTCATTCATTTTAGGGATTCATAGATCAATTGCACAACTCCGGATTTGAACGTATTGCTTTTCATTAATTTCAATTCAATGCGCTCGTGTAAATCTTCAAACAAAGGTTTTCCTTTCCCCAGTACAGTTGGATGTACGGAAATACGATAAACATCCACTAAACCCAGTTGAATGAATGTCCTGATCAGGCTTGCACCTCCGTAAAGCCAAATATCTTTTCCCGCTTCCTGTTTCATTTTCTCTACTTTTTCCGCAATATCGGAATGAATAAAAATGGCCCTTTGGTCCTGTCGGTCCTGGCTGGTAAAAACAACCTTGGTTTTGGAGTGAACTGCTTCCCACAACTTTTTCTCTGTCTCGTCCGCATGTGAGTCCGGCTGATAATTTCCCCAGGAATCATAACTTACTCTTCCGTAAAAGATCGTATCAATACCGGATAAAAAGCCATCAAAATCCATGTCCTCGTCCAGGATACACCAATCAATCTCTCCGTTCGGACCTTCAATAAATCCATCCAATGTAACAGCCAGGTCTAAAATTACTTTTCTCATCACTTGTTGTTTTGGGCCACGTAATTCAATGCTTCCCGGGCGAATTCCGGCCATTTATCCACATAATCAAACGGAACCTGTACCCACTCTTTCATCGGACGTTTCTTTCCCGAAGGATCAAATAATTGTGTTCCGTCCAGGCTCAAAGCTTCTTTGTGCGCATCACCGTTCAATTTAAAAACGATCTCGTTCCCAAAAAAGCTCATAAAAGCCTTCCCGTTGATCTTAAAGCACGGCTTACCGAACATTTGGCTTTCCACCGCTCCTTCCAGCTTTTGTCCGATTGCTGTGTATGTTGTTTCTTCCTGTGTCATAATTCAGATATTTTTAATATAGCCTGTCGACTTTGCTTCAAACCCCATTTGCGGGTAGAACTGATGTGCCGCTTCACGTTCCGGTTTGTTCCCACTATTCAGGATGATTAATTTGGCATCCACTTCTTTTGCCTTCCTTTCCGCTGCATCAATGAGTTTCTCTCCGATTCCCATTCTCCGATATTCCTTGCTGATCACTAAGACCTGGATACGAATAAAGCATCCGTCCTGTTCCCAAAAATAGTTTTTGTTCAGCCCGATATATCCTGCAACCTGTCCATTGACAACTGCAACAAATGTCCAATAAGTATCCAGAGACAGAATCCGCTCCATACGCACCGTCATTTGTTCAATGGATGTTTCATAGCCCAATTGATTGGTTAATTCGGTCAAAGAAACAATATCGTCGTTCTGGAATTCTCTTATGAATACTTTTTCTTCCGTTTTCACTACTAATTATTTAATCTTGAGATAAATCCAAGAATTCCCTGATACATTAATTCAATTTGGGAGATATCATATTTATTATATTCTCCATGTGCTGCCTTGTTTCTTATATCGAGCCAAGCTGTCACTTGTTTTTGATCAATCATAGTATAAACACCTGCTTTAGCTAAATCAGCGTTTAGAGTATCAGCTTTTTTAGGTTTTGAATCTCCACTTGCGTTTACGAATAAACTATCTACAGAATTCTTTTGCGCCAATTGCCTAAGATTTTCCTCAAGAATACTTCCTAACATTACAGCAGCTGGATCTTTATAACCCTCATCAAGAAAGTATTTCGCCATTTCCAAGAAATCAGAAAAAATCTCTGCTGAAACAAGTGTTTTCAATTCAACCAACCAACCTTTGTCAATTTCTGTTTTTATTGAGTTCAAAACGCCTCTTGCCACTTCAACCGTATAAGGATGTGCTCCACTACATGATTTTGTAAATGTTGTGTAATAAGGATGATCTTTACCAAAAAGGTTTAATATGAAGGATTTTGAAGAAGTTTCAAACTCTTTGTATAATTCTGCATTTACCCATTCTGTACCACCACCTCTACTAAGAAATTTTGATGCGATTGTTTTGTTAGCTAAATCAATTAAATGAGAAATTCTTTCTGTCAAGTGTTTATTCAAATTCATAGCGGGATTTTTAATACTCAAAACAAATCAAAATTAGAGAATGTTCTCTACTAAATTCCAGGTGATAGAATATTTCACGCAGATTTCGCAGATAACCGGTGACTAAAAGTTATCTAATTCACCAAGGTAGACAGAGTCTACCTAATCAACGGGATACTAGAAATAACCTCAGGCAGAACTGTAGATAATTACTTCAAACGCTCTAATTTTCCTTTGCGTTTTACAATATTTTTGTAATCCCATTGAATGTTGTGTGCCTTTTCCAGCCAGCGCTCCAGGTCTTCCAGGTTGATTTCCGACAAGTCGTTGTAAAAGACCGATGCGTCCTTGAATTTTTCTCCTTCCACATTCAATCCCGGTTCATCAAAATCTTTTCCGCTCCAGAACATCAGGCGCACGCCACGTTTTTGAATACTGTATCCTGCAATTGGGTTTCCATCCAAAAACCAAACCGGATGCGCATGCCAGATCTTGTTTTCAGCCTCGGGGAGCCCACGACACAGTTCATTTGCCAACAGGTCACAGATTGGAATATATTCATATTGCTGTGAGAGGTTGTATGTTTGGATTTCTTTGTTCATGTTCAAAGTTGGAAGTACTTTCACAAGATAATGAATAATCACTTATTTGTCAGCCTTATTTTTCCTAATTTCTCGCATAGGTCAATCTCCCTTATTAGCCTTTCATGAGATAAATAACTTGTTGATTTTCTCCGTAACTTATTTTTAAGAGATAAAGACCAATTGCATGACTACTCAAATCGTAGGTAATGTTATCACTATTCAAATAAGAGGAATTAGACAACAATTGTCCTGAAACCGAATAAAGCGAAATTTCAATCCATTGTTGAAATTCATCAAATTGAATAATGACTAGTCCATTCGTTGGATTCGGATGAACCTTTACATTTTCTGTAAGCGAGTTCTCGACTATTCCCACAGTATTTATAGGAATACAGGCAGAAGTATCTTTGCAAATACCATTATCAATAACTACTGCATATAAACCATTGATTGATGGAGAATAAGATTGGTTTACTGCATCTAAAATCAATCCATTCCCATTATTACAATCTATCCATTGATAATTTACTCCCGAAGCATTCGAAATCAGAGTTATTCCATTGATTGAAATTGAAGTATCCGGTGAATCTACCAAATTCAAATTCAATGTAATACTAGAATCACAACCTAAACTGCTTGTAAGTATAGCAGAAAATGTACCTCCATTGGAATAAGTCATGTTGTTAACCGGCCAGGTATAGCTATCACAAGCGGAAATTGAAACAGAAGAGGTTGAACTATGATTTACCGTCAGATTAACTGTAATAATGCTGTCGCATCCAATAGCATTTGGAATAGTGTCCATGTAGACTCCACTGTTAGTCCAATTATAATTCCCACTGGGAGAACTAACATTATTACAAGCTATTACATCAATCACACTTGAGGAATTATTCATTACTAAGTGTAATTCAATGATTGAATCACATCCTACGGAATTTACAAGAATTGTACTATAAGTCCCACTCACACTGTATGTGACATTGTTAGCAGGCCAGGTATAGGCACCGCAGGCAGATACCATTTGATAACCGTTCGAATGGTGTTTAATTGTCAGGTTTAATGTAACAATAGAATCACAACCTAAAGTATTACTGAGTATTGTCGTATAAACTCCACTTGAAGTATAAGTCATATTATTCGCAGGCCAGGTGTAACTGTCACATTCTAAAACATTTAAATAGCCATCTGAAGGATTATTAATAGTTAGGTTCAAAGTTATTACAGAATCACAACCTAACATATTGGTCAGTGTTTCTGTATAAATACCACTTGTAGTATAAGTTGTGTTATTTACCGGCCATGTGTAGCTGTCACATTCTGTTATACTCACGGAACTCATGGTGTTATTAATTGCAAGATTTAAAATAACAAGGGAATCACATCCGGTTGAATTGGTAAGCCTTGCGACATAAGTACCGCTGGATGTATAGGTCATATTATTAACCGGCCAGGTATAACTGTCACAAGCTGACACATTTTGTGAACTTGATGTTGAAGGACAATCTGTTAATTTCACAAGAAACGCATCTACAGTTCCTCCAAAAGTACTTTGAAATGATCCCGGTGTTGATATTTCATATGGAGTATTGAGTCCCGTGAAACCTGTTAAGTAAACCGTACCTGTCCCAACAGTTGCGCATGCAGTTCCCCAATTAACGGAACCTACATAAGTACCCCATTCGCGAAGTCCGTTAGCATTAAACTTTATTACATATGAACAATAAGCACCTCCTACGAATGCTGTTTGAAAAGCTCCGGGTGTTGCAATCGAATTTCCATTGCTCGAATATGTGCGCCCGGAAACATACACATTACCTGAAGCATCCGTACTGCATCCGGAAGTATATTCAGCAGAATTCCCGCCATAATAAGTTCCCCATTGGCGCACTCCATTTGAATTAAATTTCACCAAAAAACCATCTCCAAGTCCTCCGTAAGTAGTTTGATGTGTTCCGGGAGTAGCTATAATAGGACCTCCTCCGGCAAGAGTTTCTGTCTCTCCCGCAAGATATATATTGCCGGATGCATCAATGGCGCATGAGAAATCACTCACGTCTATCGCCCCACCGCCATAATAAGTTCCCCATTGTCTAACACCATTCGTATTAAATTTCACCAGATAAGCATCAAGAACTCCTCCAAATGTTGCCTGATGCGAACCGGCTGTAGCAATTGCATTATTTGACATCGTACTTCCACTGAGATAGACATTTCCTAAAGCATCCGTCACACAAGCATTCCCAACTTCATTTGCACTCCCTCCGTAATAAGTACCCCACTGACGAATTCCGTTTGAGTTGAACTTTACCAAAAAACCATCCTTATTTCCTCCTGCAAACGTTGTTTGATGAGATCCAGGAGTTGCCACACCAGTTCCTAAAAGCGTATTAGATTCCCCCGAAATATAAATATTTCCGGAATTGTCTACACAACATGCATATCCCATATCGGCTTCCATTCCTCCGTAAGGTCCCCCACTGGCGCGCTCCATTTGAATTGAATTTTACCAAAAACGCATCATAGCTTCCTGCATTTGCTGTTTGGTGTGTGCCTGGAGTGGCCATTACAAAATCTGTATTTGCGGTGTAACCAACGACATATACACTACCAGATAAATCAAAACAACATCCAAATGCTCTTTCAAGACCACTCCCTCCATAAAAAGTATCCCATAACCGCACCCCATCCGGATTGAATTTTGCAAGAAAAACATCTTCCAGACCTCCAAAGACCGTTTGATGCGGACCAATAGTCGACATGACTGTTCCACCATTGTATTCGTCACAATAACCAGTCATGTAGACATTCCCGGCTGCATCAGTAACGCAAGAGTTTCCGTAATCTCCGGCACTTGAACCATAGTAGGTTCCCCAAACGCGTGTAACCGGATCAATAATAAGTTCATAAGCTGCATTGTAATTTTCAATATTAAAACTCAGAACATTCTCATTGACCACCCATTCTGATTTCAATTCTTTACCATTTTGATAGACAACAGGTGCACCTTCTTCAATATTTCCCAAGGAGGTTTTCAAAAGAATTCCCCCATCAGCTTTTTTGCGGATTTCAGCTCCTTCGATCTGCAAGCGAATTGATTTATAATCTCCGCCTGGAGCTATTATAAAATCATATTTCAAATTTCCCGCCTTTTCGTAGTAATGTAAATTAATTCGGTTGTAAATGTTTTCTAACGTAAAACCAGTATAACTTTTAACATTCATTACTCCTTGCGGGCAATTTTCCAAATAATAGTTTGAGAATCCTTCTTTGGCAACATCGTTCTTTTGTGTTAAATTTTGATTAGCTCCCAACCAGTTCACATCCATCCGATAAACTGTCATTCGGTCGATACACTTTTCCTTTTCATGCGTTTTCGGATTTTCTTTTTCCTTATAACTGTCAATTCTATTTAACTGGTATGAAACACCACTTTTTCTAATAACAAGATTCAACCCCTTACTATTTGCACTATAAAGGACGTCTGGTCTAAGACGATAATTTTCGTCATGTATTTGACCCTTGTTCTCCGTAAATTGAATACTTTTTTCCTGCTTTTCGAAATTCCCTTTATTGATCATTTTCATCGGTCCATTCGACAAACAGAAATTAACGCTCATCGTACTAAAAATTATTAGGATTGATCTTAGTTTTTTGTATTTCATTTTTTAGGTTTTGTAAATAGGTTTAATCGATCTAATGAACAGACCATGCTAATTTTGGATCAAAAATAAAACATTATTCTTTTTGTTTTTTGTAACAAAAAAACATACCGTAAAAGAAAATACACGCGACGTATTGATGACTAATTGTTCCATAAAGTGGTGCTTTTCAATCGAACTTTAGGTCTATGTAAAAGACCGATGCATCTTTGAATTTTTCTCCTTCCACATTCAATCCCGGTTCATCAAAATCTTTTCCGCTCCAGAACATCAGGCGCACGCCACGTTTTTGAATACTGTATCCTGCAATTGGGTTTCCATCCAAAAACCAAACCGGATGCGCATGCCAGATCTTGTTTTCAGCCTCGGGGAGCCCACGACACAGTTCATTTGCCAACAGGTCACAGATTGGAATATATTCATATTGCTGTGAAAGGTTGTATGTTTGGATCTCTTTGTTCATACCGGTCATTTTAGAAATTTATTGATCAAAGAAACCGTTTCCGAAATGCGTTTTTTATCCTGTGGAGTTGTCACTTCACCGATGTACTCACCATGGCCTCCCGGGATAATCACCAATTGCGAATTGGCAATTAATTCCTTCATTTCAGATGCATGTTCGGGTGTTGTTACATCCCGGTCACCAATAATTATCAGAGCCGGCGCCTGAATGGACCTCATTTCTTTTTCTGAAATATCCGGGAACGATTGCATTCTTGCTGCGTCTCTTTCATACATTCGATAAAGTGCGGCCGTATCTCCCGGATTGATCTTCAGAAAAGCATCTTTGTATTGCTGGGGCATTCCTTCAAATGTTGGTTTTTCCATCATATCCCAAAACCAATCAGGAGCTCCGGCCTTTTTGTAAAAGGTAGAACCCACAATGATCTTGTCAGTCATTTCCGGGTGACGGATCGCAAATTGCAAGGTCGTACTCGCTCCATTGCTGAAGCCAAAAATGCTTGCCTTTTCAATTTTCAACTGTTTTAACAGGGCTGCAATATCATCTGCATCCTGCTGAAAGCTCAAAGGCCTGTCAATATCAGCCGTATGCCCATGTGCCTGCATCTCAACGGCAATAACGCGGTGTGTTTTCGCAAAATCATGTAAAACACGTCCGAAAGTTGTTTCTAGTGTCGAACCTCCTCCATGTATTAAAACCAATGGAGTTCCTTTTCCATGAATTTCATAATACAGGTTCAATCCATTGACAGAAGCATATCCGCTTATACTATCCTGATCCATTTGTTTGGTGCTTGTCGTTTGAGTTTTGTTTTCCCTGTTACCGGAATTGCTGCAACTTGTCAGGGAACAGGTTACTATTGCAATTAAAACAGCATTTTTTATCATCTATTTCAAGCTTATTTCAATTCAAGTTTAAATATACAGATTAACACCCCATGAAACAAAAAAGCGACTGTGAAGAATTAAATCTAAAACACGCCTTTCTTAAGCAAATGAACTTACTTCAGAAGCTGAACCAATGTAATGATAACAATTACTTCCAGAATGGATGTATATATTACTTTGTTGTATTTGACTAACCAATGCGGAAGATAGATGTCAAAATTGGCTTTTGAGGAATCGGAATATTTCCTGGCCAATAAGGTCAAAGGACAAAAGAATTTAAACACAAACAGGATTATTCCCTCCAGGACAAAAAGTCCGTACCCGATCCATAACCAATGATCTAGTTTATTTGTAATAGCAGCATAAAGCATATATAAGATCACCACATTGAAAAATAACCAAATAATGGTGTGAACAATTTTAGTAACTGTCAGTTTCATTTGATTTTGCATAACCAATCCGTTAAACTTTTTATTCGGAAACTGCTTGATCTTTGCGACGAATTAATGCAATTGAAAAGGCAATAATCCAGAGCATGAATGCTCCAATATTGAAACGTTCCCAAATCCCGATATGAGGTGTTGGAAGATTGCCCCGAATCCCGGGAGATTCCACGCCAATCAAAATTCCAAATACGATAAAAACAATAAATACCACAGCCGTAAAGACTCGAAAACGCTTACCGAAAGCTACCGCCCCAAATCCCATTAGCAGCATCATGAAAACAACAGTAATCATTGCCCAGATGATGTGCAGCATATCAGTCAGGGTTCCCTGTCCGGCAGCAATTACTTCTCGTTGATGCATGGGAGGCCAATAAAAATTCATGATACTGTAAAGAATGATCAGAATGCCTGTAACACGCAGTGCCCGGCTTTGAACTGCCATTTTAAGCACTCCCCATCCGAAAGCGGCAAACAGCAAAGGATACAGCATACACAACAACACCCAAGTAATTCGGGTTGGTGCACCAATGGCTGACAATTCACTCACTGTGAGGGTAACCGTACTGTATCCGTCGTACAACACCGGAACGAATATATTTATCGCAACATACCAAAGCGAAGAAAGGATTCCGCAAATCAATAAGGCTTTTATGACTTTTGTTGTATGGTATCTCAATACAATTAAGGGTACCAGTAATATCAAGCCCGCCAAAACCGGGAATCCCCACATTATATGGAGCCAATGAAGTTCCTGAATAATTATGATCTCAACAATGAACCAGACAACCAAACCTCCTAATGTAAGACCGGTTAACAACCAATCCGAATTTCTTTTTAGAAAAACTGCAATCCAAGCCGCTAAACCCAGGATTCCCAATCCAAAAAGAATCATACCCGGAAAGAGAAAATCTGAAAACACACCATGCATTATACTAACCGGCATATTCATCAATTTTCCGTCAGGGGCAGCAATAAGAAGCAGCCCCCCGGACAAGCAACCGACCGATTCATATCCAAGAATAATCAGCAGAACAATCCATTGCCAATTAGGGAGGGTAACACTTCTGTATTCCATTCGTTATAACCTGTTTTTGTTGTCATAAGATCAAAATAAAAGAACCGAACTTGCTTCTAAAATGATATTCGTCAATAAGCTATTGATTGTTATCAAAGTTCCTGTTAACTTCCTGGAAAACAAAAAAAGCGACTCATCCGTATCAGTCGGACAAATCGCTTTTCAAATTTAAAATGTAAAATGGATAATTGAAAAGAAGATAAAGCACTGCTTTCGATAAAATCTGCCAAAGCAGATGAATTATAATTCACTTTTCAATTTTAAATTATCCATTCTCAATTACTATTCAGGGGCGGTTAATTTTTTCGTATTCCTGTTCCAATGGCCCGACCGTACTGACTCATTTCCAGTCCCATCGTTCCATCACTTTGAAGTATAAATTTCATCACTCCATCCGTTCCTCCCTGACGAATTGCCTGGAATGTATTCGCAGATGAAGGAAAGAAACGCATGTCCCATTTCAATTTATCGGTATTATAAACTAAATGTCCTTCGAGATAAGAAATGATGTGTATCTGAGTGGAATCTTTCGGGTCAATGTATTCCCCGACAAATTGCCTTATCTCTTCTTCCTTCAGTTCTACTTTTTTAACGTACTCATTGGACGACGGTTTATTGTCCAGGATCTCTTCAATCGTGTTGTACGGGCAGGTCCCATTATTGAAATTGTTCACAATAATAATGGTACGGTCCTTCGCTGAATTGTAATGAATCAAGTTAATGTAGCCATCCCAACTTCCGGTATGACCATAAGAAATGGACTCCTTCCGTTTACGCACGTCAAAACCAAAACCATAAGATACTTCTTTGTCCAGTGAGGTTTTTGAAATTGCCATGACTTCTTCAAATTCTTCCTTCGACAGGATTTTGTTCTTTTTGATGGCATTCATCCATTTGTACAGGTCTTCAACAGTAGAATTAACTTTCGCTGCTCCATAAACACCATCCATATAATACACCATTTTCTGCCCTACCCGCGGATCGTCCTGAGTTGCTTTCTCAAACGATCCCGGAATCCAAACATATCCAATAGCATAGTTGCTTATCTTTTTAGATGCTTCTCTCCTTCTGTGGATAAAAGTCCTGTTCATTTTTAAAGGCTTGAAAAGCTTCTCCTGGAAGTAATTATCCAATGTTTGTTTCGAAACCCGCTCAATAATCTCTGCCAGCAATACGTAATTGGTATTGCAGTAATCGTGTTGCGAGTGAGGTACAAATTCGAGTGTGTCTTTTCTTTCGGCATAATATGCAATTACATCCTTGTTGGTCGCAATCCGGTCGTTTTTCCAATTTCGTGCAAAACCATTCAAAAATTCAGGAACTCCACTGGTATGATGCAACAGATCGTAAATAGTTACTCCTTTAAAACTGGTTAATTCCGGGATATAAACCGTAATATCATCCGTATAGTTCAGCTTTTTCTCCCTGTGAAGCAAGGCAATCCCCACGCCTGTGAATTGTTTACTGCAGGATGCCAGCTCAAAGATCGTTTCGGGATTGTTGATTTCCTGTGAAAGGACATTGCTATATCCTTTTCCCGCTTTGTAGATCACTTTTCCTTTTTCAGCGATCAGCACACTTCCGCTAAATTGGTTTTGATCAGCAAGTGTCGTAAATAAAGAGTCTAATCGTTTTTCGGATGTCATTTTTTGTCCGAAACAATAAGAGGTTGAAACGGCAAGCAAAGCCGTGATCAGTATAGTTTGAATTTTCATCGGGTATTTGGGTTGTGTTTTATATTATTTTTTTATTCTCCAGATCGAACCGTTCTTTGTAGTGAATTTTTTCAATTCGCCTTTTTGGGTTAATTCGTTCAGGATTTTTTCTGTTTCATTCCTTGGTGTTCCTGTCAATTCGGAAAATTCTCTTGCCGTCAACGTTGGATATTTTGCAAAAACAGTTGTCAGGTCTTTGGAATAAGAGTTCTTTTCAGCAGTCGAATGCAATTCCAGGATTGCGTGTTCATAAGCTGCATATGGTTTGGACCCGTATACTTTTTCGGTCTTTCCTGATTTGTCTGTAAAGAACAAGGTCGGGAAACCTCTTACTCCCAATTCTTTCCCCAACTTCAGGTCTTCATTGAACAATTCTTTTGCTTTCCCATCGTAATCCGCTTTGAATTGTTCGGTGTTCAAACCTGCTTTTTCCGCTGCTGCTTCCAGGTATTCCCATTTCGTAATATTCTTTTTCTGCAGAAAAACCATTTCACGGATCTCGCGCAGGAACACAATTGCTTTTTCCTTGTCCTGGAGTTGTGCTGCTTTAAACGCAATGGACGGCGGATAAGAAGACGACAAGGGATCTTCCAGCCACACATCTCCGTCGATCGGCATATCATAATAAACGCTTACTTCGTCCCAGTGGTGTGCCACATCCGAAGGCTTACTGATTCCACCGCTGTTGTAGCTCCAATCCGGAAGCAAACCTCCCATACGGTATTCAATTTCGATGCTGTTCCCGTATTCGAGTTTCAACCTTCTAAGTTGCGGTTCGATTCCCCAACAAGAAGAACAAATCGGATCAGTGTAATAGATCACTTTGATGGGTTTCACTACGGATTTGAATTGATTTGAGGCTAATGAATCGGCTTGATCCCCCGGCATTTCGCACATACCGGTTTCGATATCGCACAATAAGGGATTGTTTTTTTCTTGCATTGTACTGGTATTTTGAGAGTTACAATTGGCAGTGCAAAAAGTGAGCACTGCGAGTAAAATGTGATGCGTCAATTTCATGAATGTCTGTTGTCGGGTGCAATTTATTTTACCTTTGTACAAAGGTCAGAATAATAAAATCACCTCACAATAAGTCAGTTTTTTATGACTACAAAAAAGATCACAGAAGAAAACGAGACATGTCCGGCAACGGCATTATTGAAAATGCTTTCGGGGAAATGGAAACCGGAAATCTTCCGTTTGGCGACGA
Organism: uncultured Flavobacteriales bacterium; assembly: GCA_946480815.1. Next base: position 1,001 of record CAMLLB010000003.1, on the reverse strand, counting down.
ACGGCCCTTTGCGTTTCAGCAGTTTGCTGCGGCAGATCAACGGATCGAATAAACAGTCGCTGTCTGTGGCATTGAAGGAATTGGAAGAAGTAGGATTACTGCAAAAGGTCATTATTAAAGAGAAACCGCTTCATATCGAATACAACCTGACTGACAACGGAAAGTCTTTGATCCCGATCTTTGAGCAATTGGAGAGTTTGGGGTAATTTGATAATCATCAATTAGCAAATGGTTAATTATCAAGTTGGTGTTTTATAATTGAACACAGCTTCCACCGATTACTTTCATGCCATCCGTAAACTGCTTCCAGAATCGAATGTAACGGAACGTTCCCTGAATGGGATTTCCCAGCATACTTCCTTTTGTATCGTAAACAACTGTAACAACAACCACGTCATCTATGATATTGATCTGTTCGATTGTGGAGCTTATTTCTTCCACTACCATTTCTCCCGACCGATGAGATGCCAAATCCATTTCTTTTGTAATCACGCTTCCGTTTGGAACGATGAACAGTAAATCATTGTGAAGTATTCCCTCTAAAAAGGAACTGTCACTTTTCCGGATTGCCTCAAGCAGTTGATCCTCCAGGGTTATGATTTCGGCTTTTGTAATTTGCATGTCATTTTCATTTGTCCTACTAAAATTAGCGGAAATCGATTCATTCATCCAGTTCCTTCACTATTTTTGCCGTTCTTTTTTGAAAATCCTTCGAGTATTTGTTCATTTGGTCAGGTAGGTAAGATTAAAATCATTTACATTTTGGGATGAGCAATCAAGAAGTTGTATTTTGTAAACCTTTTAGTTATCCCGATAACTATCGGGACGTTTATAAAAGATTAATGATTGCCCTGATGAATAATACTTACTCTATCTCCATCAAAATTTTCTGCGCTCTCTTTCGAAAATCCTTCGAGTATTTGTCCATTTGGTCGATCAAACAAAACCGTAATTCATTTTTAAGTTCCGGATATTTCTTCGTGAGATTGAAGAGTACAAAT
>CAMLLB010000002.1 GCA_946480815.1 uncultured Flavobacteriales bacterium | reverse complement strand
ATCTGCGTTCTTCTGCGTTCCTCCGCGGGAAATTCAAAGCGTTAATTTTTTACTTTTGTATCATGAACAAATCGAAATTTACTGTAACAGCTGCGCTCCCATATGCGAACGGACCCCTTCATTTAGGACACGTTGCCGGTGTTTACCTACCTGCTGATATTTTTGTGCGTTTTTTGCGCTCCAACGGACACGATGTGGCTTTTATCTGTGGATCGGATGAGCACGGTGCTGCCATCACTTTACGTGCTAAGAAGGAAGGAATTACGCCTCGTGAGATCGTGGATAAGTACAATAAAATGATCGGTGATTCATTCAAACAGTTCAATATCTCTTTTGATATTTTCCATCGCACTTCCGAGCAGATCCACATTGAAACGGCGCAGGATTTCTTCAAAGTATTGGAGAAGAACGGGAAATTTATCGAAGAAACGACCGAACAATATTACGACGAAGAATACCAGCAGTTTTTAGCTGACAGATATATCACGGGTGAATGTCCGAATTGCGGAAATCCGAATGCTTACGGAGATCAATGTGAGAAATGCGGTTCGGATTTAAGTCCAACGGATCTGAAAAACCCGATCTCTACGTTGAGTGGGAAATCACCGGTTTTACGTACGACCTCTCACTGGTTCCTGCCAATGGACAAACATGAAGAATGGCTGCGCCCGTGGATCAAGGAAGGAATTCTGGACGGCAAAAAACAGCACGATCCGAAAGCCTGGAGAAACCAGGTGGTTGGTCAGTGTATGTCCTGGATTGACGGCGGTTTGCATCCGCGTGCTATGACACGTGATTTGGATTGGGGAGTTCCTGTTCCGCTTCCGGGTGCTGATGGAAAAGTATTGTATGTGTGGCTGGATGCGCCGATCGGCTATATTTCTGCTACCAAGCAATGGGCATTGGATAACGGAAAAGACTGGAAAGATTACTGGTGCAACGAAGAACGTAAACTGGTACATTTTATCGGGAAGGACAACATTGTGTTCCATGCGATCATTTTCCCGATCCTGTTGAAAGATCACGGCGGCTTCATTTTACCGGACAACGTACCGGCTTACGAGTTCCTGAATTTGGAAGGAGATAAATTTTCTACTTCCCGCAACTGGGCGGTGTGGTTACACGAGTATTTGGAAAAATACCCGGAGAAAATCGATGAACTGAAATACACCTTGACGTGTATCGCACCGGAAACAAAGGATGCCGAATTTACCTGGAAAGAGTACCAGGCACGGGTGAACAACGAATTGGCTGATATTCTCGGGAATTTCATCAATCGTGCGTTGGTATTGACCCAAAAATATTACGAAGGAAAGGTTCCGGTTTGCGGTGAACTGACAGCAGAAGATCAGCAGGTTCTGACAGATATGAAGGCGATCCCGCAGCGCATTGCAGACTTGGTTTACCAATACAAATTACGTGATGCGCAGGCTGAAGCAATGATGCTTGCACGTATCGGGAATAAATATCTGGCAGATAACGAACCGTGGAAATTGGTGAAAACCGATCCGAAGCGTGTGGAGACGATTATGAATATTGCTTTGCAGATTACTGCGAATTTAGGCTTGGTATTGGATCCCTTCTTACCTGAAACCGCTGCTAAGATCCGTGGATTTGTTGGAACAGAACCAAAATCTTGGAACGAAGCAGGAAGCATTTTGCTTCAGGCAGGTGATCAAACGAATGCGCCAAGTATTTTGTTCCAGAAGATCGATGACGAGTTCGTAGCGAAAGAAGTGGAATATTTACATGCCTCACAGCCACAGGTCGCAACGAATTTCCCTCCTCAAAAAGAAGAAACTTCGTTTGATGATTTTACAAAAATGGATATTCGTTTGGGAACGATCACAGACGCAATCCGGGTTCCGAAAGCAGATAAATTGTTGCAGTTGACCGTGAATACAGGAATTGATACGCGCACGATTGTTTCGGGAATAGCAGAACATTATACTCCCGAAGAAGTGGTTGGAAAAACGGTAGCTGTCTTGATGAACCTGGCTCCGCGCAAAATTCGTGGTGTGGAATCCCAGGGAATGATCTTAATGGCAGAAAATGAAGAAGGAAAACTAAGCTTCATGATCCCTGAAAAAGGGTTTGAGGCCGGTGGAGAGATACGATAGGTTAGTTCCCGCGGAGGTTCGCTGAAGAGCGCAGAGGTTTTGATATTAATTGGTTTTTCTGTTTCAGGTTTAATATAAAATAAGGAAAAAGTGATTAATAATCAATAGTTTAAGTGATTGATTTTTAAAAAGTATCGTTCTAATTTCATGTTATGAACGAAAACGAAATCAGTTATGAAATCCGTAGAGCAATCTATGAGGTTTATGAAGAATTGGAACCTGGATTGTTAGAATCATCCTATGAATTTGCAATAAAATATGAACTTGAAAGGACCGGACTAAAAGTAAAATCTCAGGTAGAGCTTCCGTTGAGGTATAAAGATTTAATTTTGCAGAATGCATATAAACTTGATCTGCTTGTTGAAAATAAAGTAATTATAGAGTTAAAATCAGTGGATGCGATTCATAAGGTACACCATAAGCAATTAATAACTTATCTTAAGCTTTCCGATTTAAAATTGGGGATATTAGTAAATTTTAATACCGATTTTTTGAAGGATAATATCTTTCGAAAAGTAAATGGACTATAATAATCTCTGCGAACATCTGCGCTCCTCCGCGGGAGACATTAATCGGTCATCCGCAGGAATACGGATACTATTTTTTGTAATCTTAAAGTAAATTTGGATTTAACAGTATGTTTAATAAGATCAACCACATTCAGTTTTCTACGCTAAAAGGAATACTGATTTTAATGAGCTGTTTACCATCATTTTGCTCTTTGTCACAGTCTGAAGAAGTGGTTTCCAAATTCTACGATGCGATTTTTTCCAATAATGAGAAAGAGGTGTTGGAAATGCTGGAATCCAAAGAGTTCCCCGGAAATAGTGAGCCTGAAACAAAAATTCCTCCCCTGCAGGCTGCAATTTGGCAAAAGAATTTCAATATGGTTGTTGCATTGATCGAACATGGTGCGAACGTTAATAGTTCAACTTATTCACCTGTTCTGGTTGCCTGTGAATACGGTGCTTGCGATATTCTGGCTTATTTAGTTGAACACGGAGCACCTTTCAAAGAAAACGGATCTTTCCGCCATGCCGGTTTTTATCAGCACTATGAATGTGCCCGCTTTCTGCTGAAACAAGGAGCGAACCAGGAAATCGGTAATTCAGGTGGAAAGCTTTGGGTGCTGGAACAGGCAGTTTTGAAGGAAGATTACGAAGTACTTGATCTCCTGATTTTGACGAATGAAGAAATCAATAGCATCATTAATTGCGATGGGGAAAATGCGTTGATCATAGCTGTGAAGAAGGACAATGTTCCTTTGGTAAAATACCTTCTTAAGAGAGGTGCAAACAAGGCAATTCCTGAAACGTTTGACTGCGGAGACGATATTCATTACGGTCTGACGCCAATCCAAATTGCCAGGAAAAATAAAAGTGTTAAGATTCTTGAATTATTGAAGTAGGAAAAATCCTCAGCTGCATAAAATTCAATTAATCTGTATTTTTGCGGACATGACTGAAAGAAAAAGGATCATCTTATACAACGATGTAAAACTGGTTATTGTTTCCATGTTGACCGCTTTGATCTGTTGTGTTTTGGCTTTTCTTTTAAAGTGGCTAACGGAAGAGTTTCAACATCATTTGTTTACGTTTGCCAGCAAAACAAATTTCATCTGGTTTATTGTTTTCCCGACCTGTGGAATCACAACCATTTATTTCCTGCGCAAATACCTTTTCCGGAATCGGAAAAACAAGGGAATTACGGAAATTTATAAAACGCTTGACCAACGAAAAGATCATTTACCCTTATTCAAGGTTCCGTCTCATTTGTTGAATGGGTTTTTTACAGTCATTTTCGGAGGCTCAACCGGGATAGAAGTTTCTACCGTGGTTGCAACGGCTACAGTTGGAAATGAAGCGTACAAACGCGATTTCTCTGCCAAAATGTACAAACGCGAATTGGTAAGTGCAGGAGTTGTTGCGGGAGTGGGCGTGTTGTTTGGAAGTCCGCTGGTTGGTTTACTTTTTGCCCTGGAAGTCATTGCACGGAAGGTGAATAAATCACTTTTGATTGCTTGTATTTCTGCAGGATTGATAACCTGGATCTTTGTGTTGGCACAAAACAGTAGACCTTTGTTGCCATTCGAGGTTCAGGATTGGGCTTGGAAAGCCTTACCTTTTTTCTTCCTGCTGAGCTTGTTCGGCGCTTTGCTATCGGTTTATTTTACCATTTTGGTCATCCGGATCAAAGACTTCTTTGCGAAGATCCCGAATAATTTCTTGCGGGTGAATTTGGGAGCTTTGTTAGTCGGATTCGCGATTTTATGCCTTCCATTTCTTTATGGAGACAGCTATCATGGACTCACGGAACTGATCCGGCAAGTCTTGGCTAAGGAGCCGGTTTCCCTGTTGATTTTGGGGTTGTTGATTTTGCTTAAACCCTTGGTTGCCGCATTGACCTTGGGTGCCGGTGGCGATGGTGGTGTATTTGCTCCGAGTATTGTAGTGGGTGCAGTTTTGGGCTTGTTTTTTGCCTTGCTCTGCAATCATGTTTTTAATACGGAACTGGTTCCTCTAAATTTTGCTTTGGCCGGAGTTGCAGCTACGCTTTCATCGGCAATTTCGGCACCGTTTACAGCGCTGATCTTAGTTTGTAACCTGGTCCCAAACGGCTATGCCCTTTTTCTTCCGGTCCTAATCAGCAGTTTCCTGGCGCAACGCATCGCGAAGTTCATTCTTCCATATAATGTATATACCTACGGTGTAGGAAACACTCCGGCTGAATAGCGATAACGAATGGAATGAATGGTTATTTACAGGACCTTCTTTCTCCCATGACTTTCAAGGTAAGCATTGACAACCTTGGTTTGGGCTTTGCGATTGCGATTTACGGAACCCAGGTAACTTTTCTTTGAAAGATGTACGAATGGTTGTCCCAATTGAACAAAGAATCTTTGGATAGAAGGAAAGAAACGCCATACTGTTTGTGGCAGTTGCATGGTTTCACAAGATGTTTTTCCCAGGAAATAGCGGTTGTACCCCAAGTGCGTTTTATAAACGAGTTTCTTTTGCCAGTTTTTGTTGGGAAAAGGGCCGTCCAAAGGTTCTAATGTAAGGGCATGGGCCAGTGAAATCGTATCCGCATCTGCAGGAGCTTGTGTAATTGTCCAGGCATAGATTGCACGAATGGCGTCGGATTCCGTTTCGGGAAAGTAAGCTTCCGGAGTTCCGAGCAGGTATCCTACATATTTCCAAAAGTGAAAGAGTCCCTGAATTTCCAGTTCGGTTGGTTTCATGCCGAGCTTTCGTAAACCGTCTAAAAAGATAATGGAGAAACCCAGGTTGGTTGCGAGCATGTCCCACTGATTGAGCGGAGCTCCCCAGTTTTCTTCCTGCCATTTTCCTTCCTCGAGAATACTAACCCGTGCATAGGCATGCATCAGACGAATCTTTAAACATTCTTTTATGCCATTTTGAGGACTTGTAATGGCTTTTTCACCAACAATACGAACCCAGAACTCGGTTGTTTCGGTCAAGCGCTTAGCAGCGCCCTTTTTTAAAGCACCTGTAAAGACAAGTGGTTTGTTAATGGCAGAAGATTCGTAACCGCCCATCAGGCAATAGTTACGCAAAACCATTAATCCCAGTGAACCGGACCTTCTGCATAAGGAAGCTCCATGTTCGAGTAATTCTTCGTTTAACCAGGATGGGACCGTTGTAACCTGATGAATGATCTGATCCAGTGATTCGGGAACACCTGTTACTTTTTCACCGGCGAGTAATTGTGTGATCCATTGGTCTGCCTGTTTGAAGCCATGGACCTGGTAGACTTCCCGAATGACAGAATCCGCAAGTTCGTCCGTTTCAAAAAGCCGTGGAATAAACTGCTCAATCTCTTCCTTTTCGGGAAAACTTCCTGTAAGCCTTTCCGCAAGTTTCTTCCCGTTTCCGTTTTTCCAATAGATAGAAAAGCCCGGTGAAGGATAATAGAACCTGGCAGGGATCATTCTTTTCCGCCTTTGTGTTTAACAAGCAAATCTTTCATGGTATCCAGTTGGATTTTTTGCATTTCCAGCAACTCTTGTTGTTGGTGGATGATGAGGTGATCTATCTTGTCATGCAACAAACGGATCTCGACTTCCGATTTCAGGTTGATCATATAATCTTTTTTAGCACGTTCCCTGTCTTTTTCTTCCTGTCTGTTCTGGCTCATCATAATTACCGGTGCCTGAAGTGCTGCCAGACACGATAGAATAAGATTTAAAAGAATAAAGGGATAGGGGTCAAAGCCTTTGTTCAATAAGAAAAAAGCGTTGAATGCGATCCAAATCAGTAAAAAAGCCATGAAGGAAATAATAAAAGTCCAGCTTCCACCGAAACTGGCAACACGGTCTGCTACGCGTTGACCAAGAGTGTCTGCCGATTCCTGATCTTCCAGCTGATCTGAAATTAATTTTTTTTCATTCAGTGAGTTTAGTACGGTTTTATCAAGATTGGATAATTCACCCAATTGTTGCTGCATCATATCGGAAAGGTATTTTTCCCGGTAGTTGTTCAATTCACCGATGGATAAATGGCAATTTTCATTGAAATCGGGATTTTCTTTTTGAATAAGTTCTAAAATAGAACCCCGGATAGTCCTTGCTGAGATACGTTCGGAAAGCGGGTATTGCGTGTTTGACAGATCGCTGCGAAAAGTGCCCATAACTGTATGAATTTGTAGGGTGAATTTACACAGAAGAAATGGATTGAACTAAAAATGCCCCAATCCGAAAGACCGAGGCATTTTGTTTTTTCGTAGAAAACGATGCTTTTTTCTCATTGAAAGCGACAGGTTAAACTGCGCTAACGCTTGTTTATTATAATCTGCCACGGCAGATTCTTATTTCAAGTTTTTCACGATGAAAGCTGCAAGCATTTTTCCAGCTTTAGCATATGATTCAGCAATACGACCGCCTGTATCAAAATCTGCCCCCATTGCATTTGCTCCCGGAACCATTTTTTGAGACAATGTTGCCAATACTTTTCCGTCACCATCTGTAAAAATGTACTCGAAAGATGCAGCAGCCGGCTTGCTCGAGATCCCGATGTTGTAACCAGGCTCTATGAATTTTGTCTTAACAGTAAGTGTAACAGTCGCTTTATCGTTGTTACGGGTAGCGTTTACTTTTTTAGCCGCAAGACCTTTTGTGAACAACTCCTCGAATTTCTCCGGGTAACGAACTTCCTTATCACGTTCCCATGATTCGGACCACTTGTCTCCGCGACCGGATTCTTTGGCATTTAATTCTTTAACTTTTTTTTCTTTGTAAGCTTTTTCAGACGGGTAATCTCCTACTTCAAGCGCTTCGAAATTGTAAACTACATTGATTTCTTTTGTGTCTGCCATAAAGCCCAAGTCTCCTTCAAGCAATAAGATTTTTTGAGCACTGGCCATGCTCGCAAGACCAAAAATGAATCCTAGTCCTAAAATTAATTTTTTCATATGTTAAGTTATTTTGCGATTAAAACTAATAATTATTTACGACTTATCATTAATTAGTGATTTATAGCAGATCGTTTGCAAGATTCGCTAATTCAGAACGTTCCCCTTTTTCCAGACGAACATGCGCAAAAAGGTTCTGGCCTTTCAAACGGTCGATCAGGTAGGCAAGTCCGTTACTGTTCTCATCCAGGTAAGGCGTGTCGATCTGGTGAACGTCTCCGGTAAATACGATCTTGGTCCCTTCACCGGCACGGGTAATGATTGTTTTTACCTCATGCGGGGTCAGGTTTTGTGCCTCATCAACGATGAACAAAATATTGGACAAGCTTCTCCCGCGAATGAAGGCAAGTGGTGTAATCAGAATACGTCCGCTTTCCTCCATTTCTACAATGTGCTTGTGGCGTTTTTCATTTTCTCCGAATTGGGATTTAATAAACTTCAGGTTGTCCCAAAGTGGTTCCATGTACGGGCCGATTTTATCTTTCGCATCTCCCGGAAGGAACCCGATTTCCTTATTGGATAAAGGGACAAGCGGACGGGCGAGAATAATTTGCTGGAAGAGTTTGTGCTGTTCCAATGCAGCTGCCAGTGCAAGCAATGTTTTTCCGGTTCCGGCAACCCCTTGCAAAGCAACCAGTTTGATGTTGTTATTCATCAATGCATTGATAGCAAATGCCTGTTCTGCATTTTTGGGTTTAATTCCGGAAGTATATTCTTTTTCTACCCGTTGAAGTGTATCGGTATGTGGATCGAAATACGCCAAACCGGAACTTTTTCCGTTTTTAAGGATATAATAGCCGTTTGCTACTTTCTGATTTCCCAAAATACCATCTTCATCGATTGTTCCTTTGAGGAATAGTTGCTTAATTGTTTCGGATTCGATGCCCTCAATGGTAGAACTGGATGTTTGTTCCAGTTCCTCTGAATGCACTTTGCCCGTTTCGTAATCCTCAGCAAGGATTCCAAGCGCCTTTGCCTTGATGCGCAGGTTGATGTCTTTTGTAACAAGGATTACCTCCTTTTTGGGTTCCTGCTCTTTTACCGCAAGGGTTGCATTAATAATTTTGTGGTCATTCTTTCCGGAACCGTAAACAGCTTCTGCGTCCACACCCTTCGGTTGTGAATCAAGCAATACTTTAAATGCGCCTAAATTCGGCCCCAGGGTAATCCACTGTTGTAAACCTCCGCTTGCAGATATTCTGTCAATGAAACGGATTACTTCACGGGCTGAGAAATTTTTGGTGTCATTTCCGATTTTGAATTTGTCCAATTCTTCCAAAACTGTAATTGGAATTGCGACATCATGTCTTTCAAAGTGCATGATGGCATCGTGGTCGTGTAATAGTACAGAAGTATCTAGTACGAATAGTTTATTCTTTTTAGCCATGTTGAAGTATTTCTATTAAAGTACTTCTTTCCCAAGTCTGTTACACAGTTAAAGAATCAAACTTATTGACAAAGATTTGTGATTAAAAAAGGGAGCTCTGAGCTCCCTTTTTATCGATTCTTTATCTTTCTATCACAAAGCGTTTCAATGTTTTAGCTCCCGATGAGTGCAATTCGATGTTGTAAACACCTGCTGCAAGTTTTCCACAGTCAATTTTAGTTTGTCCCGGTACAAGGGTCGTAGTTGAAATCACTCTTCCCGTTTGGTCCAGGATGCGCGCTTCAATCAATTTGCTGGAACTGTTTTCTACATTCAGGAAGTTAGTTGCCGGATTCGGGTAGATGTTTACCACCTGGTTCAACATTTCTGATACGGAGTTTGGCTGTCCCGTTGAAAGACGGTTATCTCGGTTGGATCTTGTTGTATTGAAATCCTGTGCCATCTTCGTACTTGAACACGTGCTCGGTGCGTTTACGGTTACCACATAGAACAAACCATCTGTTGTTGGTATATTCAGGTTATCATCGGTAAATGTAAACAAGTTATTCGGCATGGTTTGAAGGGTTGTCCAGCCATCCGCATCCGTATGTCTTTTCAACACAAAGGTTGAGTAGTTGAAACCTTCATAACTATCCCAGAACAAGTTGATATCGCCTCCCAATCCCTGGCTGATCACCAAATGAATGGTTTTGTGATTTGAGCTTAATTCTGATTCATTTCCGCAATCATCCACAGATGAAATTTTGTATCTCCAGGAACGTACATTCGGTGATGCTACCAGGTCATTGTAAATAGATTCGTCCGAATAAAGAACAGAACCCACTAATTGGTACAGACCGGCCTGTGAAGTTTCACGGTAAATGTTGAAGTGGTCAATACCGGTTGTAATAGGTTTTTCCCAAACAACCAGGTTGGTATTGGTGGTTGAATCAACGGTTACCAAACAGATTTCAACCTGCTCAGGTAAAGTAGATTCTACAGTTCCGCCCAAAACGGTAATACATCCGGATGCTCCTGTTACGGAAACCGAATAAGATCCCGGAGCCAGGTTTGTAATGTTTTGAGAAGTTGCTCCATTTGTCCACTCGTAATTTGTCGGGTTTCCGGAAATGACGGTTAACTGAATCTGCCCGTCGTTCGAACAAGAAGAAGGAATAATCGTATCAATTGCCAAAGTCGGTCCGAAATTATTGGAAACCAATGCGGAGGAAGCAAAACTACATCCGTTTGCATCTGTGATGGTACAGGTATATGTTCCAGCTCCGATGTTTGTAAGTGTAGCGCTGTTGCTGCCTACAGTTGCTCCCTGGTCATCTATCCATGCATAATCGAACGGGGAAGTTCCGCCATTGAATGATGCAACGACTTGTCCGTTTGTTGCAGAACAGCCCGGTTGGGTTACTGTCATCTGGTTTAACATGATCTGTTGTGGTTCCTGTACGGTATAACTTGCAGTAGAAATACAACCGATTGCGTCTGTAATGGTCAATTCATATGGCCCGCCTGTTAATCCTGAAACATCTTCGGTTGTTGCACCGTTTGACCAGGCATAAACCAAAGGAGCGGTACCACCCGTAACCGTTACGTTGATCGCACCGTTATTTGTTCCGTAACAAGATGCTCCCGCAGGAACCCCGGCTTGGGAAAGTCCGGTGGAGCCGATCATTGACGTGGAAGTAGAAAGACATCCGTTTGCATCTGTCACTGAAACCAGGTATTGTCCCGGAGCCAAATCGAAAACACTATCAATTGTGGAACCGGTACTCCAGTAAATGGAGTAAGGAGATTGTCCGTTTGTAATAGTTACCGAGGCCTTTCCGGTATTTTGATTACAGTCTGAAGAAGTGGTAGACACATTTAAATCCGGGGTCTGATTGATCGTAAATGGTAATGAGCTTGCGCTTGTACAACCGTATTGATTCGTTTTTACGTAATTCATAACTACTGTTGTACCACTTGGATAGGACGGGTAGAAGGTGTTATTTAGAATACCATTACCTGCCCAGGTTCCCCCGTTCGGAGTTACCCAGTTATTCAGGTTTATCGGATTTGCATTTTCACAAACTGTATTTACAGGATTATTGAATGCAATAACCGGTTTCGGATTAACTGTAATCGGAATCAATGTAGTACCACATGAAACTCCGTTATCGAATAATTCAAACTGTAAATCAACAATCGTCGGTGAGCTGACATCGTTCGTATTGCTGATGTTCAATGAAAAATTCAGTGTTCCCGCACCATATACGTTAATTGCTGAATTTGGGATAACTCCTACGTTTTGCGAAACACATGTCATAGTCAGACCTTGCTGGCTGAAGTTCGGGTCCAGGCAGTAAATGGAATTACTGGCCGAGTTATTGAAAACAGAAGATTCACACATGGCAAATAAATCAAAATCTTCAATGTTTGCCAGTTGGTTGTATTCTTTCACGTAGAATTTACCACCATTGACATAAGCGATCACATAAACACCGTTACAAACTTCCATTCTCAGACAAGTTGCGGTGGATGGAGCTAATGCGACTCCATTAGTGATATTACTTACCGCTGGTACTGCTCCAGAAACATTTGTCACTTTATCAAAGAAGCAGGAAGTTGTTTTATAAAATACAAAGGCATCGCTATAGTGTGTATCAAAGTCAAAATCTACCACATTTGTTGTAGCAGAGATATTAACTTGTGTTCCAAAGCTGGTTCCATTATAAGAACGTAATTTCAAAGGAAAGCTTCCATAGGGAACAGACCAGACAGAACTGATGACCGTTGCACCGTTGTTTTTGTCTACTAACATTTTCGAAGCCCCATCCGAGTTGTCCAATGTATTGTTTGAGTACACACCGCCATTCACGGAAATATCAAAAGGAATATAATTGGACATATCCGCCTCTTCGTGGATGACGTATGTTGTATTTCCATCGACATGAGACCCTAACACACCTGTGAAATCCGTTTGTTCCAGGTTAGGACTTGCTCCACCCATAACCGTTTGGGTTCCCATATTCACTGTTATCAGTGAATTGTCAGGGGAGTAACCTGTTGCCTGATCATTTTCATTGTAGAATGTTAAGATCAATTGGTTCGACGAATTTGCCTTTAAAGAGTAATTGTGGTTGTAATTAACCGTATTGTAACCACCAGGCCCCATTGTCTGGAAAACCCAGGAAGAACCATTGAATTTATAGATATAAAGGAATTGGCTTGGTAAAGCTCCCTGGTTTGATTTTACTGCAAAAACAGGAGTAGTTTCACCGATAACCAATAAATCCAAACCGGATGATGTGCCGGGAATGGTAGCTCCTGACATAGATACCCAGGACGTGGTAACCGGGCTCCATTTATAAACGGTAACAACTCCGGCGCTCAAAGCAGCAGCATATAAGTTTCCGCCGGGTGTAGTTTCTATATCTACTTCCGTAGCGTTGGCAATTCCGGTTGAACTTCCAATGTAATTCCAACCCTGAGAAAAGGAAATGGTTGAAACGCAAAGAAGGAATAGCGTAAGTAGTTTTTTCATAAGTTTAATCTTAGCAATCACAAGCAGCAAAGGTAACCAAATATAATTGGGAGGTTTCCGGAGACTCGTGGCTTGTAGTTCTCTTTGAGTATTTTCGGTATTTCTCCAAATGGTTGGTAAAAAAAAGAGTCCGCCATGGCGGACTCCGGTGTTTACTAAATCAATATAGTTTATTGTTTGCAAATGCGCTTGGTGATCTTCGAACTTGCCGAATGGATCTCAACCAGGTAGATACCTGACTGAATATCATTCAATTGAATCGAAACTTTGGATTCTGAACTTGTCGTTGTGCTCACCACTTTTCCTGAAAGGTCTGTTACACGATAAGTAATCAGTTCATTTCCACTTTGAACGAATGTCAAACTTCCATGAGTAGGGTTCGGATACATGCTTATATCGTTCAAATAGTTCTCATCAATCCCATTGGACGATGCTCCGTCAACGCCATCTCCTACGGCAAACTGACCGCGTTCGCGATTGGAACGTGTGGTGTTGAAATCCTGTGCTTTTTCCGCAGTACAAAGTGAATTTAAGAGCATCTCAATGTAATAATCCACACCGGTTGATCCCGTGGGAGGAGTATCATTGTAAACAGAGGTTCCAAGAGTAATTGTTGGACTGATGGCCATCCAATCTACCTGGTCTGTTTTTCTCCATACGACGTAACCATTAACATTTCCCGAACCTTCGTAATCATCCCAAAGAATATCAAATGATCCGTTACCGGTATTCAGGATGGTGTTTAAATGCAGGGTCTTGTGCTCTGTGGAAACAGGACTTTCTGCCCCACAATCGTTTACGGCAGAAAGTTTATAGCGCCACGAGCGGTCCATTGGTGAAGCAACAACATCATTGAAGTAGGATAAATTGCTGGCATGGACCGTATCAATTAATTGGTAATTTCCGGCCAGGTCTGATTCTCTGTAAATATTGTAATGGTGAATTCCGGAAGTTTCCGTTTTTTCCCAGACAACCAGGTTTGTTGTTGTCATGGTGTCAACAGTTACCAAACAAATTGGTTGGGCCAAAGGGGCTTTCGTTCCTACAAAAATGGTTTTTTCAGCATAACAAGGCTGAAGCATGGAGCCACTTAAAGCAGTAATGGTATAAAATCCTTCGTCGAGGTTGAAATTACTTTGTGTAGTTGTTCCGTTCGACCAGGACCAGGAATAAGGCAGGTTCCCGCCATTGGGATCAATTGTAAAATTCACCGTGATTCCACCATTGCTTTGGTTACATTGTGTATTTAAAACAGTTGTATTGATATCAGCGGCGTAATAATCGTCCAGTTGATATGTGAACTGCTTGATGCATCCGTTTCCATCCGTTACTTTCAGGGTATACAGACCATGACCGACCCCGGAAAGGTTTTGTGTGGTTTGTCCGGTACCGACCCAGTCGTAAGTAGGGGATGTAGCGAACACAGATGCGAAAATTACTCCGTCTGTTGCTCCGCACGTCGGTTCACTCGCGAATAAGTTTGCTGTGATAGCCGGTGGTTGTGTAATGGTATAAGAACCTGAAACCTGGCAGCCATTGTTGTCCCAAACATTTACGGAATAAGATCCTGGTGCCAGATTGGAAATAGTTTGTGTACCATAACCATTCGACCACAAGAATTGATAGGAATTCGGGTTAGTGATGCTGATCGAAATAGATCCGTCGTTTAACCCGTTACAAGTTACATTATTGATCGTTGGCGTGATTGTAATGCCTGTTGCTTCAACGGACGTAACTCCCGTGATGTGGCAATTGTAATCATCCGTCACATTGTAATAATAAGGTCCCGGAGCCAAATTGGAAATGGTTGTTGCGGTTTCTCCCGTTGACCATTCCAGGGTATAATTCGCCGAACTTCCTGGTGTAAATGTAACGGTTGCCGATCCGGTTGCCGACCCGCAGATACTCGGATTGGAAACAACAGAAGCACTTCCCAGGTTAGGGAATATCATAGTAGATGATGCAATGATCATACAGCCGTCAATTTCATCGTTCATGGTAATGGTCCCTCCTGTAAAAGTCTGTGAAAGTACCGTTCCGTCAATCGTCGTGCCTTCAACAGGGTTTCCGTTAATACTGAACACCCCATGGTCGTAGTAATTGACGTAGTTTGTTAAGTCGATGAGGTTATCATTTTTACAAAGGTTTAATGGGTTGGCGGAGAAGTTCACAACGGGAACCGGGGTTGTTCCGGCTACAATCTGAGGTAAGCTAACAGGAGTTATGCTGTATCCGTCGAACAGCTGTAACTGAACAGTTGCATTTCCTCCGGAAGAAATGTATCCGTAAATAGCATATTTACTGATTGATGGAGAAACTGTGTTGTCGAAATAGATCAATTCGGCAGTCATGCTCGTGATCGTACCGCTTCCATCTGTCAGGTTTAAAATTTTCAAGGGGCCGTCCTTGTTGTCATCATAAAACTCCAGGGCATGGTAAATGAGGTTGTTATTACCCGCACAGGTTCCGCCCGTTGCAACGATCGAAGACGGATTGATTTCCGGTTTGGTGTTGTATACTTTGTAATAGTAATATCCGTCATTTTGATAGTTAATGGCCAGGTGTTCCCCACTTTGGTCCAGTGAAAGCATGAATAAATTGTTCAGCCCGGCTGTAAGCGGGATTTGAATTCCAAGCGTATCCCAATCACCGGTTCCCCAATCTTTTCGGAAAACGTAAGAATCTCCTAATGCACCGTTTCCAGTGGCTGTAAAGTTTGACAGTAAAAAAGAATAGCTTGAATTTTGTGTAGTAGCAAAACGAATGGTATCAAAATTGAAAAACAGAGAGGGATCGGTTGTTGTATTCAATTGCACATTACCGGTTCCGGCCAGTGGTTTTTCATAGGTTTTCTGATCGGCATAATTGCGCATGTAAACCTTCGGTTCGTTTTGTCCGTTTCCAATAAGGAAGTAACTTCCCGCCACAAAGTCAGTACCTGTATTTGTTTTTAAACGGCCATCATTCGCTCCGGAAGAATTATAGTACGATAAAGCATAAGGAGTACTGATAGGAGCTACCGCCAAACGGTTGTTTGAACCCCCGGAAACACCGTAATAAATGAAATTGTTCGAAAAATGGATCAGGAATCTCCCGTTTGAACTGAATGTCGGATCCAGTAAGGTGTTTACTCCTAGTTCTGAGTCCCAGGCATTGGTTGTTGTATTGAAAGTACAGATATTGGTGTTTGTATTGTCTATATACATTACAACCGGTTTATCTAAGCCCGGGACCAATTTAAACTCCCATGAGCCAAGACCGCCTGTTGCGATAAATGAATTGTACCCGGTAATTGTATTTGTTGTAAAATCAAACATATGTGCAAACAATCCACTGCCGCCACCTGTTATCAGGTAGGCTTTGTTATTGATTACATCACCCTCAATACGGCTTACACTGCCAAAGGATACATTTTCCGCATCCAGCCAGGTCCAGGTACCGACTTCCGGATTGTACATTGTGACCCGGATATAACTTCCGATCGAATCGCTGAAGTGGTACAATTTTCCCTGGTACATGATCGATTTTACCTGTCCTGCAGAAAGGTAGGGATCAACCGGCAAAGCAGAAGACCAATCGTATGTTTGTCCCTGCACGTTTGCAACGCTTAGCAGTAGAACAAATAAGAGCAATAGCTTTTTCATAATCGTAGAATTAAATAGTGTTAGAAAAAAATCATTGTACCTGGATGGAACAATGATTTTTTGAACTTCATTTATCTGAGCAGCTTAAAGTTTAACTACCCGTTTGATGATCTTACTATCATTCAATTTCAGCTCAACCAGGTAAACACCGGCATTTAACTGGCTCAGATCGAGAACCGTATTTGCCTGACTGCTTTGGCTTGTCTGCATCAATTGACCGGATAGCGAAAGAATATTGTACGTAATTTTTTCATGACCGTCCTGAACAAAAGTCAGCTTATCTGAAGTAGGATTCGGATACATTCCAATTCCGTTCAGGTAGTTTTCGCCGATCCCATTCGATGATGCTCCGTCAACCCCTTCTCCTGTTGCGAACTGACCTCTTTCACGATTGGATCTTACCGTATTGAAATCCTGTGCTTTTTCAGCCGAACAAGGAGTTGTCAATTCAAATTCCACCATGTAATCCAATCCCGGAGTAGCATAATCAACGGGATCTGTAATCGTGAGGATGGTGTTTGGAACCGTATCTGCTGCTTCCCATCCGTTTGCGGTGGTATATCTCCAAACAATGTAATCCGTGAATGCGTCTGTTCCTTCATATGCGTTCCAGTTAACCTGTACTGAGTTGCTTCCCAGATCCAATAAGTCCAGATGAATTGTTCGGTGTGCAATACTTAAGGGTCCTTCTTCTCCGCACACGTTTACAGCACCGATCTTGTAACTCCAGGAACGTTCTGAAGGTGAAGCAATCACATCATTGAATAATGAGATGTTATTGAATTGTACGGTGTCGATTAATACGTACTCACCTTGTGTGGAAGTCTCACGGTAAATGTTGTAATAATCAATTCCTACCGTTTGTGCTTTTTCCCAAACAAGCAAGTTAGTTGTCGTAAGACTGTCTACAGTAATAATGCAAAGATCTTGTCTCAATGGTTTTACAACCGGAATATTCCACCCTTTGATTGCTCTGCACCCGGTATTCGCTACTGTTAATGTACAAACGTAGTTTGCTGCGGGAACGTCCATCAGATGTTGTGTAGTTGCACCGTTCGACCAGGTAATAGACTGGATCGGATCACCCGAACCGATCCAGATATCTGTAAGAATTTTCCCGTCATTCCCACCACAAGCTGCCGGGATTACGTTTCCGGAGATATCAGCAGAATTATCTTCACTCAGGTAAACCGGTTTTACGGCCATACAGTTATTGGCATCAGTTACTGTAGCGGAATAAATACCAAATGACAGGTTTGAGTTAATATCACCTGTTGCACCGTTCGACCAGGTTGTTGAATAAGGAGGAGTTCCACCCGTCATTCCCCAAACTTCAGCTTCTCCGTCTGTTCCTCCTCCACAAGTAGGTCCAACGTTTACACCCGCTTCAAAAGTCAATTTATCTGGTTGAGCAACGGTAATTGCTTTTGAAACCATACAGTTGTTTGCATCTGTAGCGTAGACCGTATAAGTTCCTGCCAGCAAACCTGTAACAGTTGTACCGGTGTGACCGGAAGTCCATACATAACTCACAGGTGCTGTCAGGCCGGTTTGTGAGATTGAAATAGCACCGTTTGCCTGGCTGTGACAAAGCACATCTGTAACCGTTTCATTGATCGAAACTCCCAGAGGATCAATAGAGAAAGCTGCCGTAGTAGAGCAATTGTTTGTATCCACAACATAATACATGTATTGACCTGCAGCCAGATTCGAGATACTTGAAGTTCCCGTAACTCCGTTAGACCAGCTTTGGCTTAAAACAGGAGCTCCACCGCTTACACTGGCAACAGCTGTTCCGGTTGAAGCACCGCAGGAAGTAGGTGTTGTACCAACAGAAACAGTAGGTGAAATAAACAAATTAAGTGTCAAAAAATCGTATGCCGAACAAACACCATTGGATATGGTATAGTTAATTCCTATTACATCATTTGATGTATAACCTTGCTCAAGCATATTGAATTCCGCATTAGGATATACCATTCCATCGTAATCAAAGACACCACCGGCCGGACTCACAAATTGATTCATATCAACTGTTCCTTCACTGGAGCAAATTTGTGTATTAGGTGAAATGGTAATCGTTGGTGTTTCAGTAATTGTAAGTGTCGGAAGTGTAATAAAAACAGTTTGGTTACCGTCACTAACCTCCAGCGTGATAACACAAGTGCCTGCGCCACCAAAACCTAAATCGGAGTATAGATATGAACTTAAAACCCCAGTAGCAGAAGTAGTTCCCATGGATAAAGAAGCATCTTGAATAACTCCCTGATTGGAAGAGGTCATTCCAACTATGGTTATTACATCGTTGTCAGCATCCACAATTTCAAGAGGTTGAAAAAGTGCAGCTTCACTATAGGAAGAACAAAGAACCGGATTGACAATTGTTTGAGCTAAATTTAAAGCAGGGGGCGTATTAGCAAATGTGCTGAAGCACAGGAAGGTCATGGCTATGATAGCTAATATTCTCATTATGTAGCGTTTTAATTTAGAAAGTCAAAATTAACGAAACTATTATAAAGGAACTCATTGGAATAAATAATTTCCATGTTAGAGTGTGTAGCTTACAAAGTATGGATTGTTTTATGCGAATAACGCCTTTAAAACTTCGTCAATTCGGGAACATGGCACGAGTTCGATCTTGAAGTTGGCTTGTTCGATCCCCTTGTTGTGTTTCGAAATAATGATCTTTTCGAATCCCAGTTTTTCTGCTTCACGGATCCGCTGGTCAATGCGATTTACCGGCCGTATTTCCCCGGATAAACCAACTTCTGCCGAACAACAGATCGAACGGTCAATGGCAATGTCTGCATTGCTCGATAATACCGCCGCCACAACTGCCAGATCAATCGCCGGGTCGTCTACACGAATTCCTCCGGCAATATTCAGGAACACATCTTTTGCGCCTAATTTAAACCCACAACGCTTTTCCATTACTGCCAGGAGCATATTTAACCTGCGCAGGTCGAAGCCGGTGGAGGAGCGTTGAGGCGTTCCGTAAGCTGCGGTACTTACCAAAGCCTGAACTTCTATCAGCAAAGGCCGCAATCCTTCAAGGGTTGCCGCAATCGACACGCCGCTTAATTTACTGTCGCCAGAAGAAATCAGTATTTCGGACGGATTCTCTACAGTGCGTAAACCCGAACCGTTCATTTCATAAATTCCCAATTCATTCGTGCTTCCGAAACGGTTTTTGATTCCTCGAAGCAAGCGATAAACATGGTGTTGATCGCCTTCAAATTGCAATACTGCATCCACCATATGTTCCAAAACCTTCGGACCGGCAAGGGATCCTTCTTTGGTGATGTGTCCGATTAAGAAAACCGGGACTTCAGTCATCTTGGCATAACGTAAAAGCTGAGCCGTACACTCCCGGATTTGTGAAATACTGCCAGGTGCACTTTCAATCTGTGAACTGAAAAGTGTTTGGATGGAATCCACAATCAACAGCTCCGGGCTGGTTTCTTCTGCTTGTTTGAAGATATTTTGAATGTTTGTTTCAGTCAGAATAAAACACGAGTCGTTTTTTTGTCCGATGCGTTCGGCACGCATTTTTATTTGCTGTTCACTTTCTTCTCCTGAAACGTACAAGACGCGTAAGGACGTTTGGACTGCTAATTGAAGCAACAAGGTAGATTTTCCGATTCCCGGTTCACCACCAAAAAGAATAAGGGACCCTGGTACCAAACCATCTCCGAGAACGCGGTTGATCTCACTGTCTGGTAAGATAATTCTTCGTTGGCCGTTTGAAACAATTTCCTGCAAAGGCTGCGCTTTGGCAGTTCTACCGGATGAGGTAGAAAAAGCAATTACCTGGGGCAATTGTTTCTCAACCAATTCCTCTACAAACGTGTTCCATTCACCGCAGGAAGGACATTTTCCCAACCATTTTGGAGTTTCATAACCACAGTTTTGACAGAAAAAAGCTGATTTTATCTTAGCCATTGGTAAATTTTGATTCGAAGGTAAGAAAATTTTCAGCTCCCCCTTTGGAGGTCAGACGACTCTGATGAGTGTCAGACTCCGTCAGAGGAGATAAGAGGGGAAGGACTGGTTTATTGATTTTTTGAAATAGCAGGAAAATCTTGAAATGTAAGTCCATTTTGCTCTTGTTTGATACAAAGATTATCTCTGAACTTCGTAAGCTAAGTACGATGTGCGATTAAAAGGGAAACTTGCGAAAATAAAAAACCCCGGCCATACATGCCAGGGTTTCAAAAATCGTATAGTCTGATTTCTTATCTTACAATGAAACTCTTTTGTGAAGTTCCTTCAGTGCTTGTTAAGCGAATGAAGTACATTCCCTGCGCCATAGTGTTTGCTGGAATCTTAATGATGTTCTCTTCAGATTCAAGAGTCTGAATAATCTGACCTGTTGCATTTGTAATATGAATTGTTTTCAATCCTGCTGAAGGAATTTCAATTGTCAGTTTCTCACTTGTCGGATTCGGATACAATTTCCAGGAAGCGTTGTATTCTTTCAACCCGTTAGTTCCGCTCAAACAGAATGTATCCGTATGTGTTGTTCCGAAATTTGCATTTGCTGAAGTCAATTCGGCAAGAATCGAATCGTTTTCGTCTTTGATCGTATAAGAACCGTTCGGGCATCCTGTTGAAGTCATTCCGTCGCCGAAATCGTCCATAATGGTAAACATGAAGCAATCATCACTTAAGCAAAACTGGGAACTTACAGTTGAACCTCCTGATGTTTGTGTATATGGCCCACCCTGGTAAAGTGTTGTTGTACCGGTATTATCTTCCAATACCCAAGTGATCTCATCTCCATAACAATCCATGGATAAATTCAGGGTAATGATATTTCCGTTCGTAATCGTGGTGAAGGAAGCTGTGATTGTATCATTCAAGTCATTTTCATCGGTTGAAGCATTCGGATTTGAAACGATTGCTTTGAATGAATGGGTTCCTCCACTCATCGTAGCACTCGGAAGTGTAACAACACTGGATTGGTATTGGTTCAAAGATCCGGTCCAGTTGTAAACCAATGATGTAGAACCGTCGTAACCGTAATTAATCGTTGCAGAGGTCAATACGGAAGTTCCCGAATTCACGATTGTAACCTGAGGAGTTACCGTTCCCGAGCAAATCGTTCCTGAAACACCTTGTGGATTAGACATTGCTGCATCCAGCGCATGAGTCGGCCCCGACGGATTATATCCGTCTACGATCGTTGCGCCGCTGTTATTTGGGTCAAGCCACGTTTTTAAATGATTGGTATTGTCACTTCCTGCAGGATTCCAGGAATTTGACAATCGACCATAGTAATCTGCAGCATTCAGGTTTGAGCAAGAAGCACCGCCTCCCCAAAGCTGACCGATAATACGGTGATTCTGATCAAATAAAGGAGAACCGGAAGATCCGCCTTCTGTGGTTGTATTTCTATCCCAGTGTAAAGTCCAGGTAGAGTTTGCCTCGCTTGATCCCATTCCTTGTGAAATAACCAATGGATCATCATCGAAAGAAATCTTTTTGATATCTCCGTCCGGGTGATGAATGGATACCGCTGATGTCGGAATGGCACCGGTATTATCCCATCCGGAGAAGAACGGATTATAGGATGCCGGTACCGTATTATTTACTAAACCACCGGTAATTTCAACCAGACAGAAATCCGAAGGAGTTCTTCTTGCTCTTAAAACAGCTCCTGACAGGGAAGAGAATGTAGGTGAACTTCCCGGGTTTGTACATGCTGCAGCCTGCCAGTTGAAGCGGAAAATCCAGCTTGTTGGTGTGCTGTAACAGTGATTTGCCGTCAAAACATAGGGCTTTCCATCGTTCAATGTGTTATTGATCAATGAACCTGAACAGAATCCGTTACTTCCTGATACCAGCATAACTGCTCCGTTGCGCTGATCAACCCAGGGCGCACCGTCTGAACAGTTTACGTTCATATTGCAATTACCGGAGGTCCCGAATGCTTTCGCTTCGAATTCACCTGCGGTGCGATAACCGTGAGTTACCGTATTTACATTTAATGAAGCTGCTTTTCCTGCATTTTTTGCCGGAATGTAGTATTCTACAATAGCGGTGCTTCCGGGAACCAATTCTGTTCCCAAAGTTCCTTCATACAAGTGATAAGCAGTGAATTTTCCTAGAATAAAGGATTTATCCGGATTATAGACATACAATTCGTTTCCTTCCGGGAGTGTAACGTTGTCCAGTGTTAAATTCACCGTTAAGGCATTTTGACAGGTAATAGCCAGTTGCCAGATTCGATCACCGTTTGGCAGTGTGTTCCACGTACCGGAATTGTTCATGTTTAAAGAAGTGTGGTTGTTGAAACCGAACCTCCATGGTGCATTTCCGGCCTTGTCCGTTATCTCGTCTTCCGCTTTTAAGGCAGCGATATCCGGTTCGGAAAAGAACTTTTTATTCATTTGTTTCAGCGAGTGCGAAGCTTTTCCGCTTTTAGGGAGACCGCCGTCACCCTGCTGTGCAACTAACGACAAGGAGAGTGTTAGTAAGGCACAAGTTAGTAGCTTTTTGTTCATAGTTTATATTTATTTTGGAGAGTTTACTTTTTAATGCGCTTAATGCTGCAACCTCTTGGGGTTGTAGAAGCCAGCTCTATTTCTTTCCCTGTGGAAGCTGCTTTTATTGCATTCTCCAGGTATTTTTCATCAGAACTTCGCTTTGAATCAACTTTATTGTCGATCGCCCCGGTATAGATAAGCTCCATTTTTTGGTTCAACAGGAAAATGTGTGGTGTTGTTCTTGCCCCGAACGCATCTGCCAGTTGGGAATTTTTATCAGCCAGGTAAGGCATCGAGTAGGCTTTTTCTTTTGCTCTTTTTTGCATGGCTTCCATGGAGTCATCGCCGTCTCTTTTAGCCTCATTTGAATTGATCAGGATCATTTTAAAACCATGAGCTTCGGCGAAAGTTTTTAGGTCATTGTATTGTTTTTCCCATCCCTCAAAGTTGTCGCTCCCAACAACGAAAGGACAGGTATTACAGGAAAAAACGACTAACAGGCCTTTCTCACCGACAGATGACTGCAGGGTCATCATTTTACCATCGATATTTTCCATTTTGTAATCCGTCATCGGCACAACCTGACCGATCGGAAGTGTTTTTAACTCTTCATTTTGAGCAAAAGAAACGGTGGATACCAAAAGAGAAATTCCAGCTATGGTATTTTTAATTGTACGGGAGAATGACATATTCTGTTGAAATATTTTACATTTATCTGCCAATTTACGCTTTATTCCGTATATGAAAAAATCTTTAATCATTCTTTTTGCGCTGGTTAGTATTTCTATTTACGCTCAGAAATTTGAAATTCCACCGTTGAAACAACCTTATTATGACATACTTGAGTGGAAAGGTATCGGTGCTTTGGTACTCAGCCGTGACCTATCGTTGACCCAGAAACAAGTTGATTTGACGATGGTTTCCGGAGATAGCGAAAGTGCATGGCAACAGGTCTACAATCCTATGGCAAAGGAAACATTCTTTATCTCGGAAGATGGTGGCAAATATGCTTACTTTCTTGAAAACCTAGAGTTGAAGGATAACAAGGTTTTTATTCATCAATTAAGTGCTGCGGGTAATATCAAAGTAATGAATTTGAATTTCCTGAATCCTCTAAAACGATTAGGAAGTTTTAGTCCATCTGATTTATACCTAACGGATATCATTACAACAGAAAAAGCACTTCTTTGGGTGTTTAAGCACCGGGATAAGGAAAAATTGACAACCATTGCGGTTTCCATGACACACCATAATTTCAATCTGTATGCATTTGTGGTATCGGAAAATGTGATCAGTTCTTCTAAAATTGAAGACCAGATTTCGTGGTACGTTGCCGGTGAGAAGGGAGAAAATATTTTGTTTGCAGCCCGTTTGCACGCCGGAAAGGAAGCAGGATGGAAAGTAAAGGAATACAATCCGAAGGGAGTGATGGTTTCAGAGCGTGTTCTGGAGCAGCGAAAAACGAATTTTCTTCCGCATGCGCGTGTTGGATTTGGCAGAAGAGGAAGTGCGCTTCTAAAACGAAGTGAGCCGAATGAAAAAGGCACGCTGGTATTTGCAAACGGAGAATATTTTGTAGGAGGTATCGAAATGAACGGAACGGCAGCCAATTTGGTTACTTACAAAATGGACAATAAAGAAAATGGGAAAGAGTGGGTGAAGGTTTGCGAATCAGCTTGTACAAATTACAATGTGAAAAAAGATCTGGAAGTAGGTTGCTTCAGAATGGATGAGGGAATTGGCTGGTATGTCAATTCTGCTAAGTCGGAAGGACATTTCCACAGCTTTACTTCCGGGACCGGAATCGTATCCGGAAGCATTGATCAGGCAACTTCCAATCCGAGCCGTTTGCTTACTGCGGAATTTCCAAGTAAATTTGTAGTTGAATTGAATACAAAATGGTTGGTCTTTGATACAAAGCAATTTCCAACAAAAAACAGTTTAATCTTCGAATATATACAGAAATGATCATTGGAATTTGTGGAGGCAGCGGGTCCGGGAAAACAACTCTTTTAAAACGATTGGCAGCATTTTACGGTGAGCTTCACCCTACTGTCTTTTCCATGGATAATTATTATTTACCCATAGATCAACAGCTTCTGGATGCGAATGGTCATGTGAATTTTGATCTGCCAACTGCCCTGGATAAGGATCGTTTAATAAAGGACCTGAAGGATCTGAAAGAAGGTAAATCAATTGAAGTGAAGGAATACCATTTCAATGCTCCACCTAACAAAAATGTATTGATCACCTTGGATCCTTCCCCGATCATTATTGTGGAAGGCCTGTTTTTGTTCGAGTATTCGGAAGTCAACGAATTATTGGATTTTTCCATTTTTATGGATGTGGACCCGGACGTACAATTGGACCGAAGATTGTACCGGGACCTGGAATCAAGAGGATACTCGCGCGAAGAAATCATGTACCAATGGAAGAATCATGTAGTTCCATGTTATGAGAAATACCTGGCACCATATATGCACCTGGCAGATTTTGTTTTTGAAAACGACCAGCAGGCGGATCTGGAGTTCGAAAGGCTTATTCAAATGCTGACTCCCAAATTGTTATGCTTAAAAGAATAATTCAGTTTTTTACAAAGAGAGGATATGCATTAGCGCTTAGTGCATGCTTTTTGCTGTTAATTGGGTTATTATTTAATTTAAAAAGATCCGGCGTAGAGGATATCCAGAAGTTCCAACGTGTTTTTCTGACGCAGATCACAAAAGCCAAAAACCAACTGCAACTTGTTCCAAAAGATTGGAAGAACCTGAGTAAGGGTGATTTCTCAAAGAAGTACAATCACCTGGAGAATACACTTTTTGTGCACATTTATCATGGTGATTCATTGGTTTTCTGGAATACCAACAAATGTCCTGTAAATCGATTTACGGATTTGCATTTTCCGACCAATGGAATTATTCAATTACAAAACGGGTGGTATTATTCACAATTGTACAAAAAAGGTCCGGATATTTTTGTTGTCACTTTCGGAGTAAAACGCGTTTTTCCTATTTCGAATGACCAGTTAAAAGACTATTTTTTCAAACCGTTTCCGGCCATTCATGGAACAATTTCCCTGGTCACAGAAAAAAACCGGACCATTTACGATAAGCATGGGGAAGGTATTTTCGGGATCGATCAGGTAAACCAAAAACCGGATAATGATGGTTTACTGACCTTGATTTTTACCGATGTCCTGTTCATTTTCCTATTGCTTTCTTTTAAGCTCAACAAGTCGCTAAAAACCAATAGTGTGCGATTAATTGTTGTAATTGGAATTCTTGTTTTGCGGTATCTGGCGTTGCGTTTTGAATGGTTTAAGTGGATGGAAGACACGCCCTTATTCGATCCGGGCTTAATGGCCTTGAACAATTGGATTCCGAATTTTGGAGAAGTGATCGTCTGGTTTGTGTCTTTGCTGATGATACTCCCTGCTCTTGGAAAATTGATCCTGAGTGTGAACAACAGATACCTGGTTTATCTTCTGTTGTTATTGATTCCGGTTTTCATGATGATTTATCCGCAAATTATCAAGTTGATCATCGTCAATTCTACTATTCCCATTCAATTGAGTGAACTTTTGAAATTGAATGTCTTTTCAATTGTATTTATTTTCCTGATCGGCCTCAGTTCATTATTCCTGATGCAGTTTTACCAGTTGGTCATTGATAAATGGAAGCAATTAAATCCAGGTAAATCAGAACTTGCCGGTGTATTGTTTTTCTTGTTCACTTCTGTGATTATTGCAAATGAATGGATTTTCCGCTTGCATGGATTCTGGATTATCTGGATGTTCGCACTTTTCATTGTTTCACTGGTCGTAGGTTTCCGTTTTAATAAAACCTGGAATTTTACGTTTTATTTATTGGCAACTTTTCTTGTTTCATTCGGAATTACGATGAACCTTGAAATGGAAGCGAAGAAGAAGGAACGGGAGGAACGGTTACTCTTTGCAAATCAGCTGGCAGATGACCGCGATTTCAACGCAGAAGTTGATTTTACCAATGCAAAGGAAAAATTGATTTCAGAGCCCTTTCTGAAACGACTGTTTCATCACGATACCAAACCGAGTTTTTCTGAATTGAAGGAGGCAATGGAATACCAGGTTTTCAAAGGATATTGGGATCGGTACGATGTCGATTTTTATTATTACCTGGAAGACAGCTTAGAAATTCGACTGAATGGGATGTACAAAAAGCAATTGGATGAACTCATTGAACGACACGGAATCCGTTCAGAAATAGATTCCAGTTTGTATTATGTAAAAGATTATACCAGCCAGTTTAATTATGTCTTTTATTTTCCTCTTGAACGGAATGGGGTAAAAGTGGAATTTTATGGAACGATGAAATCAAAGCGGATCCCGGAGAAAATTGGTTTTCCAAGATTGCTGATCTCAAAGCAAACTGCTGTATTTGAATCCCTGGAACGTTATTCCATAGCCAAGTATTTTAGTAATCAATTGGTGCTGAATTATGGAGCTTACAGCTATCCGACAAATCTCAACATATTTGGTGATGACAGTGATCAGGGGCATCAGTGGTATGAAAAAGATGGTTTTGAACATTTGATCTTCAAGAAATCAAAGACAGATGCGATTATCCTGAGTAAAACCATTCCGTCGTGGTTATCCTATCTCACAACCACTTCGATTTTATTGGTGTGCTTTGGGGCCATGCTGGCACTTATTCTATTGTTGAAACAACTAAACCAGGTAAAAGTTTCCAATGGAATTTCGATGATTACAAAAATCCAATTGGTTCTGATCGGGTTGATCGTAATTTCATTGGCCGGATTCAGTATTGCCAGTACAACCATGCTGAGTGGGCAATACAGAAACTATTCTACGGATCAGATCCGGGAAAAGGTCAAATCTATGATTAATGAGCTTCAATCCAGGCAACGGTTTATGTCGGAAAAATTCAGTGATAAGAACCAGGAAGAATTGGATTACCAATTGCGAAGATGGTCGAAGGTTTTCCTGGCGGACATCAATTTGTACCAATCGGATGGAATTTTGGCCGGAACTTCACGGACGAAGATCTACAACATGGGGCTGCTGAGTGAACAAATGAATCCGAAAGCGTTGTATGAGTTACAGTTCAGCAAGCGCTCCGAGTTCATCCACGAAGAGAATATCGGTTCTTTGGTCTATTTGTCCGGATACGTTCCTGTTATGAATCATGAGAATGAATTACTGGGTTATTTGAATATTCTGCATTTTGACCAGCGAAATGTGTTTGAAGAACAGTTAAGACAGTTCTTTGTAGCGATCCTGAATGTCTTTATGCTCTTATTGGTTCTGTCGATACTTGTTGCCCTCCTGGTTTCATCCTGGTTAACAGGCCCGTTGATGTTGCTGCGAAAAAGTTTCTCCCAGTTTGAATTGGGTAAAAACAGTTCGCAGATCAATTACAAAGCCCACGATGAAATTGGCTCCCTGGTTGCGGAGTATAATCATAAATTGAATGAACTGGCAGAAGCAGCAGCAAAATTGGCCCAGTCGGAGCGTGAAAGTGCCTGGAGAGAAATGGCCAAGCAAGTAGCTCATGAGATTAAGAATCCGTTGACACCAATGAAACTGAGTGTGCAGCATTTGCAACGTGTTTTTGATCCGAATGATCCGAAATCCGCAGAGCGAATTGAACGTGTAACGAGTTCCCTGATTGAGCAAATTGATGCTCTGACACACATTGCGAATGAATTTTCAAATTTCGCGAAACTTCCGCAGCCGGTTATCTCGGAGATTGACCTGGTAAGCTTGATTAAGGCGGTGGTTGCATTATTTGACAGTGATTTGAATGTAACTGTCACTTTGGAACTAATAGGCCCGGAGTCGAAGGTTTTGATCCCCGGAGATAAGGAAATGTTACTGCGCGTATTAAATAATTTGGTTTCAAACGGAATTCAGGCCGTTTCCATGAATACACCTGCGCAAATTGTCATTTCACTTGAAACAAGCGAAGACGATGCTTTTATCCGTGTGAAGGATAATGGAACCGGAATCCCGGGAGATCAGATCCAAACCATCTTTGAACCGTATTTCACAACGAAATCTACCGGCACAGGATTAGGTCTTGCAATGGTGAAACAAATCGTGGAGACACATCATGGTTCCATTGAAATTGAAGCAACTTCTCCTTCAGGAACAACCGTTCTGATCATACTTCCCAGACTGAAGTGATCTTTTACCACATAGGTAAATAATAGCAAGACCGTCGACTATATGACCTATGTGGTTTAATTTCCGTGACTGAGCTTGCGAAGTTTCCTATTATGAACAAAATTCTTGGTGTTCCTCGTGTGCTTAGTGGTAAATAATAGGTTCAATTATGTACCAATGTGGTTAAAAAGACAGCGAAGCTGTCTGCCTCGTGTTCTAATTCCGATTAATCCAATAAATCTTTGTGAGCTTGGTGTATCATAACAACTATAGAGCACAAAAAAAACCGACCCCGTTAAACGAGATCGGTTTTCCATATTTTATACCTGATTACTTAGATACAACCACGTTGAAGCGGCTTGTAGTACCATTTGCGTAATCCAATGTAAATACATAAGTACCAGCGTTCATACCTGCAACAGAAGTTTGGAATTGACCGTTCTCAATTTTAACCTGTTGAGCAGAAACTTCACGACCAGCCATGTCTACAATTTTCAATGTAGCATCACCAGCAGCTTTTACTTTAACAGTGATTGTTTCTTTAGCAGGAACCGGGAATGCAGAAGCATCAACCAATTCATTTTCAGAAACACCCAAGTCAGTACCTGTTCTCAAAGCGATAGAAGGAACCGGAAGTCCACTGAATCCAGCAGGAGTCCAGGTACCAGCATCCGAACGCAATGGGAAACGAACCATATCATCTCCATTCATTGCATAGTCATAATGATCTGAAGTACTGAATGCCATGTATACTTGAGGAGTATAGTTATTGATACACATTAAGTAAAACTGATCGTCTACCATTTGGTAGTAAGGAGCACTTGTGATCGGCATGAAAACAGGTTGTTCCAATACTGGATCAGCCGGGTCCGGGTAAATATAAGATCCTTCTGCAACCTGGCTTAACAGATCAAATGTTCCTGTCGTAACTGTATGGTCTAAGTCATTCCATGCATACAATGTCCATGTTACCTCAACTCCATCTAAAGTTACAGTTGCTGTATCAGCAGCGCCTACTGTCATACCTCCATACAGTACACCATCCATTTTAAGTCTTCCTGCATTTGCATCTTCTAATACAATACAAGTTTCAAATTGCGTTGTTGGCAATGTAGCAGGGCGGTAGAAACCATCAGCTTTAATCGTATCCGCAGTAGCGTTAAAACCAGCCAATGACCAGTATTGCGGACTTAAAGCGAATGTACTAGTAGATACGTTATCCCCGGCAAACTCATCCGCGTTTGTCATTGCAACAGTGTAAATAATTTCATACTGACCAGCTGTATAAGAAGCCTCTGAGTATGTAGGAGTAGTCATGAATAATGAATCTCCGGAAGGAATCGTAGCCGCTGCAGACGTTTGAGTGTAGATCTGAGTTCCGTTTCTTTTGATAACTGTGTTCAAAGTAACGCCTGCTTGGCTGTTTTGACCATAGTTATAAACCCAGGTTCCCGGATTCAAAGAGAATTCAGAAGCATTTTGAGCCAAAGCAAGTGGTTTTGAACCGAATTCTGCTCTTACGGAAGTCTCATCAAATGCTGTTAAATCGTCGCCGTAATAACCAGTTTTGTCACCGATCATTGCAACCACATCGTCACCATTTTCAATTGCATCACGGATCAACTGCCCGGTAGCCAGGTTCACCATAATAACAGGAATAGTAACAGCAGCACCTTCCGTACCCCCGTTCATTGCAATTGTTGTTGCATCACGGTTTACGATAATTACCGCAACAGCACCTGCATTTGCACACATTTGTGCTTTCACACCGAAACCACACGCACCAATTGCGGGATTTCCACCGTCTCCGCGATATACCATCGCAATTTTTCCTGCCAAACTTCCTGCAGGTAATGCATTACAACCCGTAGCTGAAGCTGGGTTTCCTTGTGCATTCACACCCGGAGTCCCGTCATTCGGGATTACAACTGTGTCGATTACCGGCGGTAAACCAGCCAATGTAGCCGTTCCCCAGCTTGATCCATCTCCATTTGATTTAAAATCGTAGAACCCTGCGATAGATGCAGGTGCTTCAACCGAGAATATCACTTGTGACATAGCAGTCGAACCAACCAGCACTAACCCAAGGGAAAGTAAAAGTTTTTTCATAACATAAGTAAATTAAAGATGCACTAAATGTAAAGAAAAATTAACAAACAAAAAATTTTTGTTTCAATAAACTCATTATTACACAATTGATCTCTCAGGAAGGGATAAGGAATTTAGTTCGAATCGCTTGATCATGTAATGTCTGACTCCATTTCTTCTGAATAGAAAAGGCTTCACATTTGTGAAGCCTTTTTAGTTCGGATATTTTTTTCAGCCGTGGCTGACCATTTCATTCTTTTATTCAGTTACTCTGAAGCAACCATCGCTTTCAAATACTCGCGGTTCATGCGTGCAATGTTCTCTAAAGAGATTTCTTTCGGACACTCAACAGCGCATGCACCTGTGTTTGTACAGTTTCCGAATCCTTCTTCATCCATTTGTTTTACCATACTTAAAACACGCTGTTGTGCTTCAACTTGTCCTTGCGGCAATAAAGCCAACTGAGACACTTTCGCTGAAACGAACAACATGGCAGATGCATTTTTACAGCTTGCAACACACGCTCCGCAACCAATACAGGTAGCAGCTTCAAATGCTTTGTCAGCTTCTGCTTTCCCGATTGGAATAGCGTTCGCATCCATGGTACGGCCGGAAGTATTTACCGAAACGAATCCTCCGGCTTGCTGAATGCGATCGAATGATGAACGGTCTACAACCAAATCTTTGATTACCGGGAACGCTTTTGCTCTCCATGGTTCTACGTAAATCGTTTCACCATCCTTGAACTTACGCATGTGCAATTGGCAAGTTGTAACTGCACGATCCGGTCCGTGAGCTTCTCCGTTGATATACAAAGAACACATTCCACAGATTCCTTCACGACAATCGTGGTCAAATGCGATCGGTTCTTTACGCTCATTTACTAATTGCTCATTCAACTGATCCAGCATTTCCAGGAAAGAACTGTCTGTTGAAACGTTGTCCAATTTGTATGTTTCCATACTTCCTTTCGAATTCGCGTTCTTTTGACGCCAAATCTTCAGGTTTATATTGATTGTTTTTGATGCCATAACTTTTCTAGTTATTAGTTATTAGGCAATAGGCATTAGCAACCCAGTCCTAACAAAAGTTTTTATTATTTCTCCTCCAATTTTTTGATGAAGGAATTTAGCATTTTACCTTCTTCAATTATTTGGTCCTTTATTTTATTGTATAATTCTTTTTCAACAATATACTCTAAGCGCTCTGCAAGAATCAGATGAGTTTCCAGTTCAAATAATGATCCTCTGGAAATCTTAATAAATTGGCTATAGCTTTTTGTCGATTGTCTGCCATATCCTTCTGCAATATTTGCAGAAATAGATGAAGCTGATCTTTTTATTTGGCTTGAAAGAGCAAACTTTTCCATTTCAGGGAAATCTCTGGTTAAAGAATACACATCAACAGCCAGATCTATGCCTTTCTGCCAAATAAGTAAATCTTTATAAGAGTTTATGCTCATCTCCAATTACTATTGCCTATTTACTAATGCCTGATTACTTGTAATTTCTCGCTGCGATTTTAATGTACTCGTAATTCAACACTTCCTTGTGCAATACGGATTGGTTGATATCCATTCCTTTGTATTCCCAAGCTCCAACGAAGTTGAAGTTTTCGTCGTCACGAAGTGTTTCACCTTCCGCATCCTGGTATTCTTCACGGAAGTGACCTCCGCAAGATTCGTTACGCTGTAAAGCATCACGCGCCATTAACTGGCCTAATTCCATAAAGTCAGCTACGCGAAGTGCTTTTTCCAATTCCGGGTTCAATTCGTTTGCATCTCCCGGAACATACACCTCTTTGTAGAACTCTTCACGCAAAGCGGCAATTTCCGAAATAGCTTCTGTTAATCCCTGTGCATTACGGCCCATTCCAACTTTGTTCCACATGATGTGTCCCAAACGTTTGTGGAAATGATCAACCGATTTGGTTCCGTTGTTATTCATGAATTTGGAGATCATGTCTCTTACATGATTTTCAGCTTCCTCAAATTCCGGTGAATCCGTAGAGATTTTTCCTGTACGGATATCTCCGGCAAGATAATCTGAAACAGTATACGGAACTACGAAATATCCGTCTGCCAACCCCTGCATCAATGCAGAAGCTCCCAAGCGGTTTGCACCGTGATCGGAGAAGTTTGCTTCACCCGCCACGAAACATCCCGGGATAGTAGACTGTAAGTTGTAATCAACCCAAACACCACCCATGGTATAGTGAACTGCCGGATAAATCTTCATTGGAGTTTCATACGGGTTCTCATCTGTAATTTTTTCATACATCTGGAACAGGTTTCCATATTTCTCTTCTACCCATTTTTTACCTAATTGGATGATCTCCTCTTCACTTGCATTGTGATTACCCGCAGCATAAGCAGCTTGTTTTCCTTTTGCTTTGATCTCGGAAGAGAAATCCAGGTAAACACCTTCCATCGTATCGTTTGCTTCGATACCGAAACCGGCATCACAACGTTCTTTTGCAGCGCGTGAAGCAACGTCACGTGGAACCAGGTTACCGAATGCCGGGTAGCGGCGCTCCAGGTAATAATCTCTATCTTCTTCCGCAATTTGTGTAGGCTTTAATTGCCCGGCGCGAATTGCTTCCGCATCTTCTTTTTTCTTTGGTACCCAAATACGACCTGAGTTACGCAATGATTCAGACATCAAAGTCAACTTGGATTGGTTCGTCCCGTGAACCGGGATACAAGTCGGGTGAATTTGTACGTAACATGGGTTTGCAAAGTAAGCCCCACGCTTGTGTGCTTTCCATGCTGCTGTTACGTTCGATCCCATTGCGTTTGTTGAAAGGAAGTACACGTTTCCGTATCCACCTGTGCATAGGATTACCGCGTGAGCAGAGTGACGCTCAATTTCTCCGGTAATTAAGTTACGTGCAATAATTCCGCGTGCTTTCCCATCCACTTTTACCAGGTCCAGCATCTCATGACGATTATACATCTGAACATTCCCCAAACCGATTTGGCGGGAAAGTGCTGAGTAAGCTCCCAGCAACAACTGCTGACCTGTTTGTCCTGCAGCGTAGAATGTACGTTGTACCTGTGTACCACCGAAAGAGCGGTTATCCAGTAAACCTCCGTACTCACGTGCAAACGGAACACCTTGTGCAACACACTGGTCGATGATGTTCCCGGAAACTTCTGCTAAACGGTGAACGTTTGCTTCACGTGCACGGTAGTCACCACCTTTGATCGTATCGTAAAATAAACGGTAAATCGAGTCACCGTCATTTTGATAATTTTTCGCTGCGTTAATACCACCTTGTGCTGCAATGGAGTGTGCACGACGCGGAGAATCCTGGAAACAGAATGCTTTCACGTTGTATCCCATTTCTCCTAATGATGCAGCCGCTGATGCTCCTGCCAGACCTGTTCCAACAACAATGATGTCGATCTTTGGACGGTTATTGGGAGCAACTAAACGCAAGTGGTCTTTGTAGTCGGTCCATTTCTTCGAAATGTGACCTTCTGGTATTTTTGAATCTAGAATAGACATACAGTACTTTTTTGAATATTATCTTCTTAAATAAATAACAACTGGAATAATTGCAAACAATAATGGAACTACGATTGCAAATGCCTGGCCTACGAAGCGGATAAGTCCGTTGTATTTGCGGTGATTCAATCCCAATGACTGGAATGCAGAACCGAATCCGTGCCACAAGTGGAACATCAGAACGAACATGGAAACCACGTATAGAATAACCGCCCAAAGAGCCAGTTCGTTGGTAGGTTGCCCTTGCTCGGATTGCCCGAAGAAGTTCATAACAACTGTATGCAAGTCACGGTATCCTTCACCAACCTGGATTTCTGCTTTTTTGTCGAAAAGATGTGTTCCTTCTTTCACATCCAATAACTCCATTTTTTGTTGGGATTGTGGATCAACATATGAAAAAGGCATATAATCTCCTTTGGTTGTCAGAACATAATCAATGGAAATGGTCTGCTTCATTGTTTGACCGGTCATTGGGTCCTGTTGTTGTTCGGTAATGTCTTTATGCAAAACATGTAATGGAACTGTTTCTGCTACTTTTTGCTTGTACCAGAAGTTTGCCATGTGTGTACAAATGAATATCAAAATCAGTGTACCCAGAATTGCCATATAGCGGGAAGCCGTACTTGAATTTGTACCAGGCTTATTGTAAGCATAGTTTTGCGGACGTGCTTTTTTGTTTTGTACAGCCAGGTACAACCCGATGCAAGCGTGAGCCAAAATAGAGAAGTAAGTTAAATAAGCCAGGATCTTAATAAAGATATTGTGGCCCATGAAGTACGCATACTCATTGAAAGCACGCCTTCCTTCCTCTCCTGTTTTTGTAATTAGCTGCATATTTCCCAGCAAGTGTCCGATAAGAAAGGTGATCAGGAAAAGCCCGGTGAGTGCCATCCAATACTTCTTTGCTAATGAGGACGTAAATATTCCAGATTTACTCATAGTATTTTTAAAAAATGTTTCAAACGTTACAAATTTAATAGCTAGAACAACCCGAACGAAGTTTTGCTCTTATTTAGAAACAATATAGATTATTTTAGAAAAGTGAGAATAGACAGGGTTTGGGACCAAAAAAAGCGGCTCATTGGCCGCTTTTCGAAAATTATATTCCGGAATTAATGACCGGCTACGTCACTATCCAGGGAAATACCTTGTTTTTTCAACAGCTTATTTACGAAGATCGCAAAGAAGGTGATGTAAGCGAAACACACGGCTCCTACAATAAACGAAGGTTGGATTCCAATGATATCGGATAATTTTCCCTGGATTGGTGGGATCAAACCACCACCCAAAATCATCATTACCAGGAACCCGGAACCCTGCGCCTGGTGTTTTCCCAATCCCGCAAGGGAAAGGGAGAAAATGCATGGCCACATGATGGAACAAAAAAGACCCGCGCTCAAAAAGGAATAAATGGAAACCGTTCCGGTTGTACTTAAACCGATAAGCAGGCTCAGTAAGCCCAGGCTCCCGAAAATAGCCAAGGAGCGAGCGGGCTTGTCGTTTGTTAAATAGAAGGCACAAATTTGGATCAGAACACAAATAATATACCAGTAAAGCATATCAACCCGATATCCGGAAATACTGCAAATTCCTAAGATGATCCCAAAGGCAATTAAGGGAACAATAAATTTCAGAATGAATTTTGTTTGAGTACCCAGGTTAAAGGCATTAATAGAACCGGACCAGCGTCCGATCATTAAGCTCCCCCAATACATAGCTATAAAAGGTGTAATTTCTGAGGAAGAATAAGCACCGAACTCTTTCATTTTTAAAAGTTCTCCCAGGTTACTCCCAACCGCTACTTCAACACCTACGTAAACGAAAATAGCTAACATTCCCAAGCTTAATTGTGGGTATTTCATAGCTCCCCATCCGTTTTCGTTCTTTTTTGCCGAACGGTTGGCAAAGAGAATTCCTCCAAGAACAGCAAGAATACCTGCCGAAAGCCAGATCATGCGTTTTTTCTCCAATGGACCGGAGATTTTTTTGATCTGTACTTCAATTTCTTTTTTGGTTTGCTGCTGAACGATCGTAAGTGATTTGATCGGTTTATTGTCTTCATCGATAGTCAGCTGTTCCAGGTCACCTTTCAATTCAACCAGTTGTTTTGCTTCATCGGAGCGGTAACTGCTGAAAACGGGAGAGAAACAAGCAATTAAGAGTCCGGTAACGACCAACATGGTAACCATGGTTTTCTTTGCTTTTTCAGTTGTAACAGTTGCTGAAACCGGTGAATCAATTAAGTTCTCCTCTTCCGGACCAAGTACTGTTTCATCTAATTTTCCACTTGGCACACGTTTGGAAAATCCGAATAAAGCTGCAACACCCAGGAACAAGCATCCCACACAGGCATAAAGTATAATCACTTTGCTTAAGCTCAATTTGGAGATCATTTCATCACTAACTGCTGCCGAACTTCCGAAAAGTGCCAATGAAACCACAACTGGTCCGATCGTTGTTCCGAAACTATTGATTCCTCCTCCAAGATTGATGCGATTACTTCCTGTCTTTTCATCTCCCAGTGAGATCATGAAAGGATTGGCCGCTGTTTGCTGCAATGAAAAACCCAATGCCACAATAAATAACCCGAATAGCATCGCTGCAAACACATTCAGGTAAACAGAAACGATCATCATGGCTGCACCCAAAGCGGAAAAAAGCAATC
Source organism: uncultured Flavobacteriales bacterium (assembly GCA_946480815.1). The sequence goes on along the minus strand of CAMLLB010000002.1, from coordinate 124,758 downwards.
CGTTGACAATACTTTTTTTGTATCCCCAGGTAGAAACAAGATCCTGACGGGTTACCGTGCTGAAGACAAATAGTCCCAATGCTCCCAGGTAATATGCTCCGTAAAAAGCGAAATCAATTAACTGGCTTTGGAACTGGTCCAGACCAAAGTAATGTTTACAAAAAGGAATGAAAATACTGTTTCCTGCTGCGATAAATCCCCAAAAGAAGAAAACGGTTGTAAGTGTGGAGAGTGCTCCGTAGTTTGTTTTTGTAGTTTGCATGGAATGCTTTTTCGATATCTGTGGCCGAAAATAAGATATTTTTTTTTAGTTCCCCCTTTGGAGGGGGATAAAGGGGGAGGAATTTTAATGATCTTCTTCCATCAACTTCTGAATATCCTTGATCAGTTTATCAACTTCTCTGGAATCAGTTCCATCGTAATATCCGCGAATGCGTTTTTGAGTATCCACTAAAACAAAGTAGTTGGTATGGATAAAATCGGAACCCACATCACCCTGGTTTTGTGCTTCAGCAGGTTTCAGTACAAAAAAACTTCTGCGTGCCAGTTTGTATAAGTCTTTTTTGTCTCCCGTCAGAAAATGCCATTGTTTGGGATCCGCTCCATGTCCTTCTGCGTAGATTTTCATTTGTGCTACGGAGTCTGTTTCGGGATCTACCGTAAAGCTGAGGATCTTGAATCGGTCGTTTCCTTTGTAAGCCGCCTGAACGCGTTGCATTTCTGCATTCATCACCGGACAAATGGTTCCACAGGTGGTGAAGAAATATTCGGCAACATAAATCTTACCTTTCAAATCTTTAGACCCGTAAGGTTTGCCCGTTTGGTCGGTGAAGGAAAATTCCTGGATGGTATGCCCGAAACCTTTTCTGCTCAGATCTTTATCCACCATTTCCGATTCCACGTCAATGGGATTGTAAACTTTCAGGGGTTTCTCATCACTTGGTTTCGTCAAAAAGTAGGCAATGATCACACCCACAACAAAAATCAGGGCAACTATCAGGACGCGCATATTGTTTTTTTACAAAAGTACATCCTAAAGTCTTTCGGGAGACATTAATCTCCTCCTAATTTCAATGTGTATTGAAGCATCACTGTTCTTGGAGCTTCGATTTTCAGCGGTCTTAAAGAATAGGTTCTGTTTAATATATTACTTCCGATGAGCGCAAAACGGTGTTTGTCTTTCAATAAGTAAGAAATACGTGCATCGAAAATCCAATTACCAAAACGATGATCATTGTAATAGTCCATATAACGGATGTTCGGGATCAGATTAATGTTATTGGTCGTTTCCTCAAAGTCCTTTATAACAGCATCCATATTGATGATTTTTGAATAATACTTAGCACTTAATCCAATGGAGAACTTTTTAAGCAAGGTATATTCCATATCAATTTTCACATTGTGCAGAAAGCGGTATTTCAAAATTCTGGAGTTTGAATCCAATGAAGTGGTATTGTAAGTGAATTTACGATTCAATGAATCGGTGGCGTAAAGATAATCTGGGTTTAGGGTCTGAGGAACAATATAGGTATATCCGCAAAGGAAGGTCAGATCGCCTTTTTTACCAACAGCAACTGTTCCTGCCAGGGATGCATCTATTCCACGGACTCTTGATTTCCCGGTATTCAGGAATTTAAATCCTGCACCTTTTGACATTTCTTCCAAAGACGAGAAAGTATGCCATATTCCGAACATGTACTCAATCGTGTTTTGGTATTCCTGCCAGAATCCGGCAACATCAATAAAGCTCATTACAGGACCGATCTTGAATCCTTGTTTGATCCCGAATTCTGCGTTCCAGCTTGTTTCGGGTTTTAACTCAGAATTAGGAAAAACGCCAAAGCTCCCGACTCCTGTTTGAATAAAGCGTTCCGTGATTGTGGGAAAACGATATCCCTGACCATAGGATGCTCTAAGGAATGTTGCTTTGTGGATTTTAAAATTGGAACCCGCCCGAAAAATGGGTTTCAAAGCAGTAATTGAGTCATTTAATTGAAAATACTCCAGACGTCCACCAACTGAAAGTGTCAGGCGTTTCCACAATTTTTTTTCAGCTTGTGCGTAAGCAGAAAGATTGAGCATTTGGTTAACAGGTGAACCGGATCCCCGATACATATTGGAATAAGAATGCGTGTGTTGTGCCGTAACCCCTCCAACAAAATCTACAGGGATGATTTGTTTGATAGACGTTCTGTATTGATAATCACCGTAAAGAACCGTGGATTGATTGTCCAGGTTAGCCGTCATCTCGTTCAATGTTCTTAAAAGACGTGTGCGTAACGAATGTTTACCTCCCGATTTGGTTGTAAAAATTATGTATGGATCAACATTGAAAATCAACTGTTTTTGTAAAAAGACTGCTCCCGGATAAGCACGGTATAATCCACTCGTATCATCCAGCCAGGCAAGTACCATATTACTTTCGGCAATCATAAAATTCCCGTTGATCCCATAGACCAATCCTTTCATGTTTTTGGCTCTTCGGGATAAATTAAAGTTTAAACGTGCCCTTTTACTAACCATTTGTTTATTGTTGAAATTGGTTAGCGTATCTTGCCAGGCAAGTGTGTCTTTGTATTCCGGGGGTCCCATGTAGCCATGGTCGTAATTGAAGTTCCCGCCAAATACTAAATCCCATTGCTTGTATTTACGGGAATGTAAAAACGTTGCTCCTGCAATTAAAGGAGTATCATCATACCATTTTGTGCCTGATTGAGATGGAGTACTGTATAAACCCGAATATAAAATGACTTTGGTAAGTGGTTTTGAAGTCGGGTAAGCAGTTCGGATATTAATAGATCCGGATAAGGCAGCGCTTCCTGAAAGTACGGATGCTGCTCCTTTGATTACCTCAACCTGGCTAATGTTTTCAACGGGAATGAATCCCCATTCAGGTCTTCCGGCATCACCGGAAAGCATGGGCATGTCATCCACCATCACAGCTACTTTGGAACCAACCCCAAAAGTAAATCCGCTTCCTCCCCGGATTTGAGGCTCCCCATCCAAAATGTTTAATCCGGGAGTTTGGTCCAAAGCGGTTTCAATGCTTCGGGTATTTTTGCTTTCTATTAATCGGGGTTTTAATACTTCAATGGAGACCGTCTGATCTTCCAATGGTTTATCAAACTTCCCAACTTTCACTTCTACTACATCCAATACGGTTGAAATTTCTTCCATTGGGATATCCAGTTCAATAAGACCATTTTCAGTCACATTGATTTGAATAGTATCCGTATTCATGCCTTCCATGCGACAAATCAGATTGTAAACCCCCACAGGAAGTTCCAAAACGAATTGACCATTCTCATCCGAGTTTGCTCCGTAAAGTTGATTGGCCTTTACAAAAACAGTTGCACCTACAACCGCTTCTCCTTCTAGGTCGCGAACTTTACCGGTAATCCTTCCTGTTTGTGCAAAAATGAAAGAAGATGTTGAAAGTATTAAGATGGAAAGCAAATACTTCATAAATGTAGCTTTAAAAAGTGAACCACCATCCCGGTCGGGAATGGTGGTTACATAACAAAGGTATGATTTTTTTATTTCTTAATGATGCGAACCGATTGAAGTCCTTGTTCCTGAGCTAATTGAAGAACATAGATCCCGTTCTCGAAAGAAGAAAGATCAATGGAATTAGCTGTGGCTGAAACAACTCCGCTTAAAACAACCTGTCCTGAAACAGAAACAACTTTGAATGAAGTGTTTCCTGAAATATTTGAAAGTGTCAATTTTCCATCAGTAGGGTTCGGATAAACAGAGATGGTTGTGATTTCATTGTCTGTTAATCCCAAACATTCTTCTACGTTAATCGTATTTGCAGCTGAATTGGAACAAGTGGTTGTTCCGTCTGTATAAGAATAAGTGATTGTTTCGGAACCAACACCTGCTGTTGCAGGATCAAAGTTGCCGCCGCTCACACCTGTTCCGCTATAGCTTCCTCCAGCCGGAGCACCACCCGTTAAAGCAAACGCAGGATGGTAAACACAAACATCTGCGAAATTAGCCAGAGTAACATTCGGCAGAGCGTTTATTGTAACATTAAATGTTTCATCAGTCATAGGACAAGAACCCGATGCAGCAATTGTGTTTGTTACTGTGTAAGTTCCAGCTGTACTTGCAGACAAATCGATTTCTCCGGTGTTGGAATTGATAATTAAACCGGCAGTTGAAGTGAATACTCCTCCGTTTGCACCTGCACCAAATACCGGAGTCGGATCTGTTGCGTCCGCACAATATGCTGTTTGAGCATAGGTAAACGAAGCATCCGGAGTGGTAGTAATTGTAATACTTAGACTTGAAGAAGATCCTGAAGTAGGACAAGCAACAGAACCAGTTGCATTGTAAGTTACGGTATAAGTTCCAACGCTGCTTGCGGCAACATTGATCTCACCTGTTGTGGTATTTGCAAATACCAAACCTGCAGGTGTAGCAGAAAATGTTCCCGGATCAACTACTGTTGGTGTTTCATTAGCCCCACCTGCACAAATAGTGTTGGATGCATAAGCAAAAGTAGCATCTGCAGGAGGATTGATCGTAATACTTGTAGTTCCGGTATTTGAACAAGTTCCGGTATACGTATTTGTTACTGTATAAGTTCCGGGTGTACTTGCAGAAAGATCGATTGCTCCTGTGCTTGAATTAATTGTCAAGCCTGAGGTTGAACTAAATGTTCCAGGGTTTGCTGCTGTTGGAACAGGATCCGTATCAGCCGGACAATAAGTAGTCTGAGCATAGCTTAATGAAGCATCGGGCAATGCATCAACAGTAATTGTCACGGGAGTTGTAGTTTTTGATCCCCATTGGTTCGTTGCTGTTAAAACTGCGGTATAAGTTCCCGGAGTGTTGTAAGTAACTACCGGGCTGGTAGCAGTACTTGAAGAAGGGCTTCCTCCTGTAAATGTCCAACTGTAAGAAGTTGGGAAATTGGTAGAAGTATTTGTAAAAGTGATGGTACTTCCGCTACAAACGGTAGTTGCAGAAGTTGAAAAAGAAGGTCTTGGAACGTAAACTAATTCCATATCATCGATTGCCAAAGTATCACCTCCGTTACCTCCTCCCGGAGTTTGGTTCGTAGTAAATGTTGTAATAATGTAAGCAGCATTTGATGGTGTTCCCACATAAGTGAACGGAATGGATAAACGCTGCCAGTTTCCTCCATTGTAGGAAATACTTGAAATAGCTGTAGCAACTGTATTTGCACCAGCCACATCATTGGGATCTTTATAACCGTTCGTATTATTATGAATGACACAGCTAACTCTTCCCAGTTTGGATGTAGTAACCGGTTTATGTCTTACCCAAACGACCAGTGAATCGGGAGAATCAGTCATCGGATCTGAAAAGTTTACATCAGTAGTTACTGATTTGTTGTGATTCGCTGAGTTTGTGGGAGTAATGCTTCCCATATTTATTTGACCTGTGGTAACGTTTCCGTTTGCAGCAACTCCAAAAATAGTGTTACACCAAATTCGAACAGAATATACTCCCGTTGATCCAGGTCGTACGTAGGTAACCCGGTCCATTTGCTGGTTAGCGGCTCCGGCTAATCCACCACTGGCAGTCATAAAACTATTCCAGTTAATAGGTTCTTTAATCTCTGGTGATGAAGCTTCCCACTGCTCGAAATTGCTGTTTCCTACCTGAGTCTGAGCGGATGCCTGTAGAGTAAGTGTGAATAAAGATAAACTGAGTAATATTTTTCTCATAGTGCGTTGATTTTAAGATTCTCAAGGAGAATCTGGTTTTGTATAACAAATTTAATGGTTTTATTTAATAGGTTTTGTTTTTAACATAGCACATAATCAGAACAAATGTGTGTTGATAAATACGCGTTTGGCGTGTTTTTCCTCATTAAAACCCGGAAGTACGTTAAAATTTAATTTTTAAAACCCCGTTATGACCGTTTATTTTACCGGTTTGAATTAGTAACCTTTCATACTATTTTGCTCTAAACCTCCTAAAAATCAGTACTAAATCGATTCATAATTACCTTAACAGTTATTTGCCGATTCTTTAAACTGAGGATTGAACCAATGCACATGGATTTCTATTATTTTTGATGCAAACTTGAAGAAATGAATAAAAAGCTTTTAGCAGAAATATGTAAGACTCCCGGTGCTCCCGGATATGAAGACCGTGTGAGAAAACTGGTTCTCCGCGAAATCGAATCATTGTGCGATGAAGTAGAAGTTGACAATATGGGGAACGTCTATGGAATCCGAAGAGGAAAATCGGATAAATCTGTGATGATCGGAGCGCATATGGATGAAATCGGATTCATGGTAACTTACATTGATGACAAAGGCTTTATCCGTTTCACTACTCTTGGAGGTTTTGATCCGAAAACATTAACTGCTCAACGTGTCATCATTCACGGAAAAGAGGATGTCATTGGTGTGATGGCTTCCAAACCGATCCACGTAATGACCCAGGATGAACGCAATAAGGTTGCAAAGCTTACAGATTACTTTGTGGACACAGGTTTACCGGCTGATAAAGTAAAAGAGTTGATCTCGATTGGTGATGTCATTACCCGTGAACGGGAATTCATCGAAATGGGTGAATGTTTTAACAGTAAATCATTAGATAACCGCTTGGCTGTATTTATTGCGATCGAAGTACTGAAATTACTGAAAGGAAAAAAACTTCCGAATGATGTATATATGGTTTTCACTGTTCAGGAAGAAGTGGGAATCCGCGGAGCGAATGTGGCAAGTTTAAAAATCAAGCCAACGTTCGGTTTCGGTTTGGATACCACTATTGCATTTGACTTACCGGGTGCGGCAGCTCACGAACAAATTACGAAACTGGGAGAAGGAACTGCCATTAAGATCATGGACGCATCTACCATTTGTGACTCACGGATGGTGCGCTATATGAAAGAAGTTGCTGATAAAAACAAAATTAAATGGCAACCGGAAATCCTGACAGCAGGTGGTACGGATACGGCGGGAATTCAACGCATGTCGCCCGGAGGATCTATTGCCGGAGCGGTTTCCATTCCTACACGGCACTTACATCAGGTAATCGAAATGGCTCACAAAGATGATATCCAGGCAAGTATTGACTTACTGGCTTCATGTTTGTTAGAGTTGGATAAGTTTAGCTTAGAATATTAAAATTACAGCTTTCATGATGAAAAAAATTGTTTTGCTTTCGATCCTAATCACTGCTTGTTCAGTAAACGGGTTTTCACAAAAGGGATCTAAGAAAGGATCGCTTCAGTCGTTTCATGGCCGGGCTATTGTTTCATACAATGTGGAGAATTTATTTGATACCATTGATAACGAAGGAGTGATAGATGAAGAGTTCCTTCCTGATGGCAAATTGAAATGGAACTCCGAGAGATATAAGGTAAAGCTGGACCACCTGGTAGAAGCCATTACGATGAACCTTCCGGAGAATCCGATCGTGATCGGTTTAATAGAGATCGAGAATAAAGGCGTTTTGATGGATCTGAAGAAACACGGTCGTTTGGGGAAAACGAATTATGAGATCGCGCACAAAGATTCACCGGATGCCCGCGGAATTGACTGCGGACTGCTTTACGATAAAAGTGCCTTTAAGCTCATCAAAATGGAAAACCTGAAGGTTTCGATTGATTCCATTCCGGATTTTAAAACACGTGATATTCTATACGTGGAAGGTGAATTGCAGGGAGGAAAGATTGTTCATCTCTTCGTAAATCACTGGCCATCACGCAGAGGTGGAGATGGCTCGGAAATAAGAAGAATCCAGGCTGCACATGTCACACGCACAAAAGTGGATGAAATTCTGAAGGCAGATCCGAAAGCAAACATTGTTTTAATGGGAGACTTCAACGATCACCCGGATAATATTTCCATTCAGGATGTTTTAAAAGCGAAAGCTGTAACTGATACGGGTGCTGATCTGGTAGATTTATTTGAAGATGATCACAAAGCAGGTAAGGGAACTCATAATTTCAAAGGAGAATGGGGAGTTTTGGACCACTTTATTATTTCGAAAGCATTGTTCAACGGAACTGCTGGAATTGCACTTTCTCCGAATGACGGAAAGATCGTGTATGAAGAAAAATTGCTTTTCACGCAGAAAGACGGAAGCAAAAAACCTGCAACAACTTATGGCGGACCGAATTATTACGGTGGTTACTCCGATCATTTACCGATCCAGCTCATTTTAAAGTAAGAGAAAGCACTGCTTTCGATGAAAGACAAGCGTTAGCGCAGTCTAAAAAGCACTGCCTTTGATAATGGTAGGGCTGGAAAATTTTCCAGTCCTACTTAAAAACCTAAAATAAACCATATTTGTTCTTTAATTTGTATTTTCGGATTTACATCTAAAATGGCATGAAAACAATTTCCTTCACAACATCGCAATTTGTTACGATAGACTACGAACTTGCGAGCCCGATATACCGGGCAGTTGCTGCCTTTCTGGATGTGATCTTTTTGCTCATTTATTTATTAATAGCGAGCTATATCATTTCTGCTAATTTGCTTGATCTGGATGTAAATTCCGTTCAGGACAGGTGGTCACTTTTAAGTATTTTCTTGTTGCGCTTACCCTGGATATTATATTCACCGGTAATCGAATACCTGACCAATGGCCGGTCACTCGGAAAGCTTATTATGGGAATTCGCGTGGTAAAAAGCAATGGGGAAACTGCAGGATTAAGAGAATATTTTACCAGATGGATCTTCCGGATCGTAGATATTTGGGTTGGCGGCTTTGGTTTCCTGGCACTGTTGGTTGCCGGTACAACGGAGAAAAGACAGCGAATCGGTGATATTATGGCAGATACGGTCGTGATTAAAGTAAAAGATACCCAGATTTACAGTTTGAGGGACGTACTTTCCATTAAAAGCTCAGACAATCATGTTCCGACTTATCCGAATGTGGTCCGTTTTTCGGATGAAGACATGCTTTTGATTAAAAATACGATATTACGTGTACAACGTTACCCGAATCAGTCCAACAAAGACTTCGCAATTGAATTGGCAGATGAAACAGCACGTCTCATCGGATTAGCGGAAACTCCACCAAAAAGAATGGAATTTCTTAAAACCGTGTTGCAGGATTACGTAGTACTGACACGCTAAAAACGAAATAGAATGGGTGTGTTATTTGTGGTTCCGACTCCTGTTGGAAATTTAGAGGACATTACGTTGCGGGCAATCCGTTTGCTCAAAGAGGCGGAGATTATTTATTCTGAAGATACCAGGGTAACGAAGAAGTTGCTTTCTCATTTGGAGATTACGGGAAAGCAGATCATACCGTTTCACGCACACAACGAACATAAACAACTGGAACGTTCCGTTCAAACGGTTCGGGAAAATCAATGTACCGTTTTGGTTTCAGATGCGGGAACACCTGCTATTTCTGATCCCGGGTTCCTGTTGGTCAGAGCATGTGTTGAAGCAGGGTTGGAAGTAACGTGTTTGCCCGGCCCCACAGCTTTTGTTCCGGCGTTGGTAGCAAGTGGTTTTCCATGTGATCGCTTCCTGTATGAAGGATTCCTCCCACACAAAAAAGGAAGACAAACCAAATGGCTTTCCTATAAGGAGGAAGAACGAACCATCGTGTTGTATGAATCACCACACCGTATTGTCAAAGCATTGGAAGAATGTGTAAACTTCCTCGGGCCGGACAGAGAAGTCTGTGTTGCCAGGGAAATAAGCAAGCTATTCGAGCAATTCGTAAGAGGAAAAGCAGAGGACGTATTAAAGCACTTCCAAACTACTCCGCCAAAAGGAGAAATCGTATTGCTTATAAAAGGAATTTAAGCACTGTCTTTCTCGATACACCTTCGTTACACTTCGGCACTCGAAATGACAGCACTCAACTCAGTCAGGTCGAGTGTCCCTGACAGAAGCATAGCGAATCGTCAGGGATGTATCGAGACCTACTGAGTAATAAACCCGAATTGTGATCCTGAAGAGGTATCTTCTCCGTCGAATGTCATTACCGGAATCGCCAGTTCATTTTCTGCTAAGCTCTGAATCAGGTTCGTAGAGAAAAGAGAGAACATATCCTGGTAATGCGTAGCTGCAAGCAAATCCGCATTTACTTCACGGCAGTATTCGATCAGATTTTTCTCAAAATTGGTTGAATCCAACAAATGAATGGTAGTTGATAAACCGTGGTCCTGCAAATAACCTTTTGCCACGTGCAGGTTCACGTCAATTTTCTGCATCAGGCCTTCGTCTGAGTAACGTTGGCCAACCAGGAATATTTTGGAATTGAATGTCTGAGCAATTTTGGAAGCATGTCTTACTACCTGGACACTTTCTCTTGCCAGGTCTACAGTCATTACAATTGACTTGATTTTGTGGAAAGAGGTGTCCTGCTGTGTCAGAACAATTGGAACATTGCTGTTTGATATAACGGACAAAGCAGGGCTTCCAAAGATCTTTTGCCAGATGGATGTGCTGTGTGTTCCCATAATAATCAATTGCACACCAATCGAATCTGCAATGATACCAATGTCTCTCAACACTTTTCCGATAACAACCCGCGTGGAGATTTTTACTTCCGGAGTCTGGTATTTGGCAGCCAGATCGTGCAAACTCTTTTCAGCTGCAATACGCTCATTCGAATGAGAAATGATGTGCAGTAAAACAATGTCGCCGTTATTGTATTTGGCCGCATCCAATGCAAAAACCAAAGCGTTTTCAGTTACAGGAGTAAAATCGATCGGAACCAGGTAGTGGAATGTTGTCGCCATTGTATCAAATTTAAGTTTGATTAAAAATAACATTTTTTCCTCACACCTGTTCAAACCGTGACAGACTCACGCACTTTTTAGTTTAAATTTGTATATGAAACAAACTGAAGCATTTCATTTGATAAAAAAGGGGATTGCTGAAACTGCCTTCGAATTGAGAAGCCTTAGCTTACCTGAATTAAAAGACGATCAGGTTCTCATTGACGTGGAAGCATTCGGATTAAATTATGCCGATGTGATGGCGCGTTTGGGACTTTATCGCGAAGCTCCGCCTATGCCTTGTGTGATCGGTTATGAAGTTGTCGGACGTATTTCTGAAGTAGGGGAGAAAGGCAACAAAGAATTGATCGGTAAGCGGGTAGTTGGATTTTGCAGATTCGGAGGTTACTCCAAACACGTGATTACAGAAAATAATGCTGTTTCGGTTATTGATGATATGGATGCCGGAATTGCACTCTCACTTGCTACCCAATTTGTAACAGCTTATTATATGGTTAACAGATCTGCAAATGTACAGGCCGGTGAGCGTGTTTTAGTCCATGCGGCAGCCGGTGGTGTAGGAACTGCCTTGATTCAGTTGTGTAAATTAAAGGGAGCTCATGTCATTGCGAAAGTGAGTTCTGAAGAGAAAGAAAAATTAGTTACCGATTTGGGTGCCGATGAGGTGATCAATTATAAGAAAGAAGCTTACGAGAAACAGGTTTTAACTCGTTTAGGATCAGAAAGATTGGATGTGAGCTTTAACCCGGTGGCAGGAACAACTTTCAAAAAAGACTGGACACTTTTGGGAACCGGTGGAAGGATGGTGTTATTTGGTGGTTCTGAATTATCAAATGGTAAGTGGGGACTCCTTTCAACACTTAATTTTGTTAGAAAGATGGGTTTAGTTGTACCAATCGGCTTAATGATGCGTTCTAAATCCATTATAGGAATAAACATGCTTAAGGTAGCTGACTTCAAACCACAGGTACTTACCCAGTGTCTGAACGAAGTGGTGCAAATGGTGAAACAAGGGCAAATTCATCCGGTTGTAGGTGGTGTCTACAAACAAAATGAATTAAGAACGGCCCACCGTTTGCTGGAAGAAGGCAAAACTGTTGGTAAATTAATAATTGAATGGGATGATAAACCGAATAAATACTCTTTCTAAAACTGCGTTAAGGCTTGTTTCGTATCATCTGCCAGGGCAGATCCTTATTGCAAGTTCAGTAGTAATCCTGAGTGCTTGCATTGAGCACCGGGAGAATGAGAAAAAGTCCGGGGGAACCGTTTCCGTGAATAAAGAGGAAGAAAAGTACATTGCTGATAAGGACTACAAAGTTTTTCGGATTTATGAAGGTGAAATTCCTTGTGAAGACTGTGATGGAATCGAGCAACGTTTGGTTGTAAAAGGAGATACTGCCGGTATTTTCCGCTTAACCGAAACATACAGAAATGCGACTGAGGACGGAGATGCCACCTTGGTTTGCAGTGGTCAATGGAAAATGATGAAAGTCGATTCAAAAGATATTCTCGTCCTTTCACAAGGACATATGAGTGACTCTGTGCGCAAGATGGAATATGAATTCCGCCCGAAGGAACTGGTTCAATTGTCGCTTGATGAAAACCGATTTAAAAATACAGCCGCTTACCATTTGAAGATGATGCGAAAATCGAAATAAAACGGGTGAAAATCGAATCTTCCAGTAATTTTGTGGACTCAATAGAAAGGTAAAGAGAATTCATGAAATTAAAAGGGTATTTACTGGCGCTGGTTTCAGCGGTTTCCTACGGATTAATTCCTCTTTTTATCCTTCCGGTAAAGGCATTGAATTTTCCATTAAATACAACCTTGTTTTACCGGTTCTTCATTTCAGCAGGCTTTCTACTGGTTTTTTTGATCTACAAAAGAGAATCTTTAAAAGTTAATAGACTTGAGTTTCTCATATTGCTAATCCTTGGCCTCCTTTACGGTTTGTCGTCAGATTGTTTGTTTTTGGGATATGAATTGCTGACACCCGGCATCGCTTCCACTGTACTTTTTGTATACCCGATATTTGTGGCTTTGCTTTTAGCCTTATTTTTCAAGGAGAAGATTACCCGTTTTACCTTTATTTCTTTGCTGATTACTTTTTCGGGAATCCTGGTATTGAGCACAAACGGGACCGATTTGAAAATCAACTTTCCGGGATTACTGGTATGTATCTTATGCGCACTGTCCTACGCAATTTACATGGTAATCGTTAACAAATCAGGAATGAAGGTCTCGGGTATGAAAATCACTTTCTACTCGCTACTTTTCTCGGCTCTTTATTATCTCGTAAAAACGGTGCTGGTAAATGAACCTTTGACTGCTTCAACCGGTCTCATCCTTCATATGTCCTTATTCGCCCTGGTAACAACTGTTTTTTCGATTACCGCTTTGATTTATGCAATCCAGTACATTGGTTCTACACCAACGTCTATTATGGGTGCGTTGGAACCAGTAGTTGCTGTACTAATCAGCGTTTGCTGTTTCGGGGAGAGTGTTACCTGGAATTTAATTCTTGGTGTTGTGCTGATATTGGCCGGGGTGATTTTTAATATCGTATTTGACTCCAAAAAATAACTTCTTCGCATACTGACTGCCATAGGATTGTCAGTAGCATTCCTTAAATTGGCTTGTAAAAGCAATTAGAATGGAAAAATTAGATCTGACTAAAGAGTACAAGCGTTATTATTCCGCAAAAACGCAACCAGAATTATTTGAAATTGAATCGGCGCGATACATATCTATCACTGGAAAAGGCGATCCCAACGGTGCCTTATTTGCAGAACATTTAGCGGCATTATATCCTGTAGCCTACGGTTTAAAGTTCAATGCAAAGGATTTAGGGAAGGATTTTGTTGTACCGAAACTGGAAGCTTTGTGGGATTTTGATGAGCAAAAATATGGGAAGATCTCTATGGAGGATGCACCCGGAAAAATACCCCGATCAGAGTGGAACTACCGACTCTTGATCAGGTTACCTGATTTTATTAAAAATGAGACCATTGAATTAATAAAGGACAAGGCTTACGCTAAAAAGCCTTTGGACTATATCAGGAACGTTGAACTATTTGAAATGCCTGCAAAGAAAGTGGTACAAATGTTACATGTCGGGCCCTTCGAAAAGGAATTTGAAACGTTGTTGGTGTTGAAGCAATTCATTGATACCCACAAATTCCGTAAAGGCGGATCACATCATGAGATCTATCTGACAGACTATAGAAAAACTGCCCCGGAAAAACTCCGTACGATCCTAAGAGAAACTGTTATATAAAAAGTAGGGACGCGATGCATCGCGTCCCTACCAGATATAATTTTTGAAAATAGAATTATTATAATTTAATCCCCAACTCCTTCAATTGTGCTTCATCAATCACCGAAGGCGCATCGATCATCACATCTCTTCCGCTGTTGTTTTTAGGGAATGCAATGTAATCGCGGATAGAATCCGAACCACCCATTGTTGCTACCAGACGGTCCAACCCGAAAGCCAATCCGCCGTGTGGAGGAGCGCCATATTCAAATGCGTTCAGTAAGAACCCGAATTGTTCCTGCGCCTGTTCCGGTGTAAATCCTAATAATTCAAACATGCGGGATTGCAACGTTCTGTCGTGAATACGAATAGAGCCACCACCCAATTCAACACCATTCATAGCCAAATCATACGCATTTGCTCTTACTTTCCCTGGTTCGGAATCGATCAGGTTGAAATCTTCCGGCTTCGGAGAAGTGAACGGATGGTGCATTGCATGGTATCGGCCATTTTCTTCGTCCCATTCCAAAAGCGGGAAATCCAACACCCACAAAGGTTTGAAATCGTCCGGTTTACGCAAACCAAGTTCGGTTCCCATGCGCAAACGCAGTTCGTTCATTTGTTTGCGTGTTTTGTCTAAATCGCCACTTAGTACAAAGATCAAATCTCCAGCTTTCGCACCTGCAGCTTCCGCCCAGGATTTCAATGTAGCTTCATCGTAGAATTTGTCCACCGAACTTTTGAACGTTCCGTCCAGGTTGCATTTCACGTAAACCAAACCAAGTGCACCGATTTGCGGGCGTTTCACCCAATCAGTGATCTCGTCCAATTGCTTACGTGTATATTCGCTTGCTCCCGGAACTGCAATTCCGATAACCGCCTCTGCATTGTCAAATACCTGGAAATTCTTTCCACCTGAAAGTGCTTTCAGGTCTGTGAACTTCATTTCGAAACGAATATCCGGTTTGTCCGAACCGTAAGTTGCCATTGCTTCGGCATAGGTCATGCGTGGGAAGTTTCCTTCAAAATTGATTCCGCGAACGGTTTGGAATAAGTGCTTGATCAATCCTTCAAACATATTCAGGATATCTTCCTGTTCCACGAAAGCCATTTCACAGTCAATCTGGGTAAATTCCGGCTGACGGTCAGCACGTAAATCCTCATCACGGAAACATTTCACGATTTGATAATAGCGGTCGAAACCGGAAACCATCAATAATTGTTTGAATGTTTGCGGAGATTGAGGCAAGGCATAAAATTCACCCTGGTTCATCCTGCTTGGCACTACGAAATCACGGGCTCCTTCCGGTGTGGATTTAATCAAATAAGGAGTTTCTACGTCTAAAAATCCTTTAGAATCCAGGTATTTACGGGTTTCCAATGCAACGTGGTTTCTCAAACGTAATTTCTGTTGGACCGGGTTTCTTCTTAAGTCCAGGTAGCGATATTGAGCACGCAATTCTTCACCGCCATCCGTATCATCCTCAATGGTAAACGGAGGAGTTTTCGCTGCATTCAGCAAGTTCAATTCTGAAACTTTAATCTCGATTTCTCCCGTTGGCAGGTTTGCATTTTTGCTGCTTCGCTCAATTACAAGTCCTTTTACCTGGATTACAAACTCGCGCCCCAATTTTCTTGCCTGTAAACACAAATCACTGTTTTCCTCCAGGTTGAAAGCCAATTGCGTAATTCCATAACGGTCACGCAGGTCGACAAAGGTCATTCCTCCAAGATCTCTCGATTTTTGGACCCAACCGGCCAATGTTACTTCCTGTCCAATGTGTGCGGCGCGTAATTCGCCGTTTGTGTGTGATCTGTACATGTACTTGAAAATTGAATTGCAAAATTAACGATTGTAAGAGAGCTTTAAGCCACCCGGCGATTATTTTTTTTCAATTGTAACACGCGAATAATCAGTCGTTTGAAAAATAGTTTAAAATTTTTTCGGATCTGCTGTAACAAAATAAGAGTTGAGATGGTCATATGTTCGAAAAGCCCAGGTACTTAGTTAAACAGAAAGCAATAAAGTTTTAGAGATATGAAAACAGGTTTATTTATCACATTTATATTCTTCCTATTCGGTTATGCAAAGAGCCAGGAAGATCCCGATACAACACGTATCAGGCTGAAAGACAAACAGATCCTGATTGTTAAAGACTCTGACGGCGATACCATTGACGCCGCACCCGATAAAGAAGATTTAAAACATTTTGAAGCGCATTGGGCAGGAGTGGAATTCGGGCCGACACTTTTGTTGAACAGCGCAATGAAAAGCAGTTTCCCGGATGATAAACAATGGGAAAATGACCCGGGTAAGTCGTTTAGCTGGAACTTCAATTTCGCGGAGTACAAATTCAAGATCTATAAGAACTATATCGGATTAACTACCGGTTTAGGGATTAACTGGACACAAATCGGTTTAAAGAACAATTTGTTATATGCGAACTCCGATTCCCTTTGGGTAATTAAAGATACTGTGAACGATTACCGGAAAAACAAATTGCGCGCAGTGTATTTAACAGCTCCTTTGATGCTTGAATTTTGTTCTAATGGAGAATCCGACAAAGGATTTTATCTTGCAGCCGGAGTAATCGGAGGCGTAAGGATCGGTTCCAGCACGAAACAGGTGATTGAAGAAGACAAAACCAAATACCGCACAAAAACGAAAGGAGTTTACGGTTTGAACGCTTTCCGCCTGGATGCAGCCGTAAAACTGGGATATAAAGACATTGGAGTGTTTGCAAATTACAACCTGCTGCCTCTTTTCGATACCGACAAAACGGTCGGAGTTTACCCACTAACATTTGGTTTAACAGTCAATTTTTAGTGATTTTACAACATAAGTAATAAAGCAAGAAAAGGAGTCCGCCACAACGGGCTCCTTTTCTTTTTCAGGTGAAATCAGTTTAAGACCTTTTTTGCTAACTTTGAGCAAGAACTTTATGAAACATTTAATAGTCTGTTTGGTCTTTATTGGTTTTGCTGAACTTGTTCAGGCACAATCGAATTGCGCATGTGAATCCATGCAGGATTTTATTGCACAACGGGATTTTGACAGTACTTCAAAACATAAATCGTTCAATCTTTGGAAATTTGCCAAGACTTTGGAGAAAAATAAGAGTCCGAGATGTGTGGCTTTTTCATTTCAACTAAAAGCACAGGTCCAGATTAAAAACGGTCAGTTTGAAGATGCCAAAAAGAGTTTGGACCGTGAAAGATCCATTTTGGATAGCATCCGTTGTAAGTCTGCCGCCTATGTTGAAAACAACCTGACACTTGGAGAACTTTTAATGCTCCAGGGAGATTATGCAGGATCAATAGATGCTTATTCAAAAACCATCCGGACGCTGCAACGGTCAGGAAACAATGCCCTGCTTTCAAAAGCCTACCTGGGACTTTCGGCAAGTTACGGAAGATCAAAGGATAAAGAGAAAGCAAAATATTATGCAAACCTGGCGTATCCGATCGTGCGGGTTTTATCCGATAATGAAACGAAGATCGATCTGCTGTCCGAATTATCTTCCAGATATTACAAACAGTACCAGCTTGAAAGAGACAAGATTTATTTGGATTCTGCACTGAATACGGTTGCATTTTCCTACGTTTTGGCAAAAAAGATCCAGTATTCGGAGAGTTACCTGCAGATCTATAACTTATTCGAGGACCACGCTTATTACAACCGGAACTTTCGCCTGGCATTGAAATATATGGATAGTGCCTTGTTGCAAACGAACCCGCGCTATCATTGGAAAGAAAGAGGTGCAATCTACGGTGATATTTCGGATATTTATCTCGAACTCAAATTATACGATAAAGCGTACCAATTTGCAGATTCCAATTTGGTGTATGCACAAAAGACCGGTGATCCGTATGATGTTACAAATGCGTTGGAACTGCTTTATAACTGTGCCAAATTGAGCGGAGAATATGAGCGGGCATTAGTGGTTTATGAAGACCTCTCCAAGATGAAGGACAGTGTTCTAAAGATTCAGAATGACCGCGCTTTCAACCAGCTCTCGGAAAAGTACCACCGGGTTAGAAAGGAAAAGTCGGATGCGGAATACGAACAGGATAAACGTTTATTGCAGCAGCAGCAACAAATCGGAAAACTGAAATGGCGGCTTATTTTGGTAGGAAGTATCATTTTTGCATTACTTGCAGCATATGTCCTGATGGTTTTCAGACAGAAATCCATTAAACAGAAACAAAAACGACTGGAAATTCAACAACGTTTGAACAAGGCCAGAATTAATCCGGATTTCATTTTCAATGCATTGAACCAATTGCAAAATACCGGGGTGAGTCAAGGTGCCGACTACAAGCGGCAAATTCAATCGTTTTCCAAATTGCTGAAACAGGTATTGGACAGTACACATGATGATTTCATGACCCTGGACCGCGAAATAGAATTCCTGACTTTTTACCTTACTTTGCAAAGAGACCGTTCTAAGAACGCGTTCAATTTTTCCTTTGAGGTGGATGAACACCTGGATCCTTCCAATGTGTGTTTGCCCACCATGATCTTACAGCCTTTCGTTGAAAGTACGGTATTGGAAGGATTCTCCAATTTGAATAAAGTCGGTGAGTTGACCATTCGTTTCAAATTGAGAGGTCTGAATGAATTGGCGATAGTGATTGATGACAATGGAAGGGGATTGAAAGCAGTTGATTCTTCAAGAGCTTCGGAAATCATCAACGACCGCTTGTACCTATTGAACAAGCTGAATAAAACAAGTTCTTCTTATCTTATTCGTGAAAAGACAGGTGGTGGGGTTTCCGTTGAAATATTTATTCCACTCATCACTAAAGCGTACGCCGAAGAATTGAAGAAAGAAGGATTCTGATTCAATTTAAAAGGCATTTCGGCTACGCTCAATGTCCTTTTATGATTCCGGTGACTGAGCGCAGTCGAAGTCACCACTTAATATCCCAGGCTCTCTATCAAATGCCGGTAATAATGCTGAAGTTCAACCTGTGAACGGATCACGGCTTCTGTTCCTGTTGCCTCTTTGTATGCATTCTTTTGGTATTTGTCAATGATCCGCGCCTTTTCACGGTCGCCCCACTGCATGGAAAATACCAGGTTGATCTGATCTTTTAAACCTTTGTCATAGATTGGAACACCAACTTCTATGCGTTTATCCAGGTTTCGCTCCATCCAATCCGCTGAAGTAATGAAATATAATGGTTTGTCGTTGTTTCCGAATATTAAGAAACGAGTATGTTCCAGGAACCGGTCAACCACACTCAAAATCTCGATATTTTGACTTAAGCCTTTAATTCCGGGAACCAGGCAACAAATTCCGCGAACCATCAGTTTTATTTTAACTCCATACTGTGATGCTTCGTATAGTTTATCGATCATTTCCTGATCCACCAGGTTGTTGATTTTGATATGAATGAATGCAGGTAATCCTTTTTTGGCATTCTTGGTTTCATTCGCAATCAGGTTCAGGTATTTTTTTCGGGCGTTAAGAGGTGAAACGATCAATGTTTTGAAATGATGATGGTGCAATGCGTGTTCCATTATGTGAAAAACCTGATGTACTTCATCTGCTATTTTTTTATTGACGGTAATTAATCCCATATCCGTGTAGATCTGGGCAGTTCGTTCGTTGAAATTTCCGGTACCGACGTAAGTAATAAGTTGTTCTTTTTTATCGGAAACGCGTTTGATCTGGATTAGTTTCGAGTGAATTTTGAGTTCTTCCGGCCCATGAAGCACCTTGGCTCCTTCTTCTTTCATCCGCTCGGCCCATAATAAATTGTTCTCTTCATCGAAACGTGCCTGTAATTCCAATACGACCGTCACGTCTTTTCCGTTTCTTACTGCATTTACAAGTGCATTCATTACCTGAGAGTTCTTGGCAACTCTGTAAATATTGATTTTAATGGAGACAACTTTCGGATCAATGGCAGCTTCTCTTAATAAATCTACTACGTGATCGAACCGGTGGTACGGAAAATGCAGGAGGACATCCTTATCAAGAATTACCTTGATCAAACTATGCTGTTTGTGGAAGCTGGGATGATCCACCGCTTTATACGGAGCATACACGTATTCCTCATTCCCGAAATCGGGGAACTTCATAAAATCCTTGAAGTTGTGGTATTTCCCCCCGGCTATTGTATTTATTCCCAATGTTAAGTTCAGGCTTCGAATCAGCATTTCGAGTAAGTCCTGTGGCATCCTGTGATCGTAAACCATACGCACAGGTTCGCCTTTTTTACGCTGTTTGATACTCTTCTCCATTTTTTCAATGAAAGACATGGAAACATCGTCATCCAGGTTCAATTCAGCATCACGCGTAAATTTGAAGGTGAAAGCTTCAATCGTATCAAAAGAGAAGATCGGGAAGATATCTGCCAGGTGAAGACGGATAATATCATCAATCAATATCACACCCTTTTCTTTGGGAGATTCCAGGATATAGAACCTGGAAACCAGGTTGGGAACTTCAATGAGTGCAAAACGTGCTTTTCGTTTATAATCCCATTCCATGCGTACGGCCAGGTAAATTGCTTTATCACGGAGCCTTGGAAAGGGTCTCTTTTTATCGATCAGAACCGGAACAATGTCGTGAATAACGGAAGAAAAGAAGTAATTCTTCAATTCTTCTTTTTGTTTTTCGTTGACCGTTTGCTCATCATAGTGCTTGATTCCTTTCAGTTTGAGCTTGTGAAGGATGGAAGCGTAAGCATGTTCGAATTTGCGTTGTTGCTTAATCACTACGTTCCGGATCTCTTCATACAATTCTTCTGCGGTTCCTTTATAGCCTTCTACCTTTTGATCTTCCAGCTGGATCATTCGCTTGACGTTCGCCACCCGGACCCGGTAAAACTCATCCAGGTTATTTGAATAGATCCCCAAAAAACGTAAACGCTCAACTAAGGGCACTTCATCATCCAGGGCTTCCTGTAAAACACGGTCATTAAAAGCCAGCCAGCTTAATTCACGGTTGTAGTATTTGGCAGCATGTATTTTGGGTTTTGATGAATTTGTTTCCTGACTTCTTACCATGGATTAATTTATAAAGCGACAAACTTACTATGGAGGTTTTGATTCTAAGTTAAGAAATTTTTCAGATTATGTTAAGTCAGGAAAAACAATAAAAAAAGGCAATCCGCCCTGGACTGCCTTCATTTTTTGCAAGCTGAGAGTTAGTTAAAAAATTTAATTCGAACCCTTTGGTTCTTTTATAAAGATATTGGAAAAATCTAAATTCTCCAATGAATTTGTTTTAAAATTTCGGACCCGGGAATTGATCATGGTAATGAAGTCATCATTTGTTAACGGAACCACCACAGCGTCATCTACAATCAGCTGATCACATTCAACCATAATATCCGTACGTTTTTTTGGATCCTGTTCTTTATTCAGACGAACATACAGTTCATCAAATCTGGAATTTCTATACTTGAACGGATTCATAAACTCTGAATCAAGATTTGCATATTTCCCATAGAAAATACTCAGAAAACTTTCTCCATCCGGATAATCCGCAATCCATCCGGAAACCCACATGCTTGCTTTTCCTGATTTTACGTATTGGTTTCGCTTCTCAAAATCAAGCAGTTCAACGGTAATGGAAAGGCCTAAATTTTCTTTCAATTGCTTTGCGATTCCTTTCGCCAGTAAGTGGTTGGCAGCATCCTTATTCCCGCTGACATAGATGACCATTGCCGGGAAACCGTTTCCATTTGGATAGCCAGCTTGAGCAAGCAATGCATTCGCTTTGTTTACATTGAAATCAGGCCCTTTTACCCGATTTGCAGGAAAGAATTCAGTATTTGGAATGAAACCGTTTAAAACCGGGTAACCTTCACCCTGTAAAGTCTTGTTTACCAAACTTACGCGGTCGATTGCGTGATTAATTGCTTTTCTCACACGTACATCCTTGAAAACTGGGTTGCGTTGGGACATACCTAGAAAAGTAACGGAAAACGACTGTTTTGAATCTACTTTGTGTTTCACTGTCTTTCCTTCCTGTGCTTCCTGAAGGGACCCCAGGATATTATCTACTTCTTCTGTCGGGATTTCCAGTACCAGGTCAATTTTCCGTTCTCTGAATGCGATTAATTCACTGCGTTTATTCTTCGTATAGCTTAATTCAATCGCTGCCAAAAAGGGAAGTTGATTCCCAAATTGATCTTTTGCCCAATAGTTTGGATTTCGTTTCAATTTCAATCCTTTATCCGAAAACTCTTCCAGCATGAAAGGTCCTGTTCCTACGGGGTGATTCTTAAGCTCTTCTTTGTAGAAATCATAAGCTTCTTTCGGGAAAACCCCGAAACCGGAATAGGTCAGTAATTTGTCGAATCCCGCAAAAGCCTCCACCAGGTTGATCTGAAGCTTGTATTTGTCGAGGACTTTAATCCCGGAAACACCGCCAGCTTTGAATGCTGTTTTGGTTGCTTTATTGAATTCTGAAGCGCCAACTACGCGATCGTTCAGCATGAAACTGACCTCGTTCATTTTCAATCCGCTGCATGACATGTCCAGTGTGAACTTTACATCATCAGCCGTAAGTTCTCTGCCTTCATCGTCCAGGCATTCGTCCGGGTGAAAGTAGATACCTTTCCGGATGTTTAAGGTGTAAGATTTTCCATCCGGAGAAACAGAAAAGCTTTCTGCAACAGATGGAATAACTTTAGACCCGGATGCATCCAAACGTAAAATGGGATCAAAAATCTGGGATGTAATTCGCTGAGTGTAAAGTGTTGTGGCTTGGAGTGGTATGAGTGCCTCAATCTTTTCCGAAGACATGAATCGGAAGGTGCCTCCGTACTTTGCGCCACCTATTGCTTTCAGGTCTTCGACATTCACGGAGTCATCCGAGCAGCCGACAAACCCGACAGCGAGTAAGGAAATAAGAGCGAACTGTTTAAACATAGTAAGCACGTTGCAGTGTTTTTACAAAAATAACATTTAAAACAAATGTTAGTGGTCCGGAAGGAATTTACGCCGTATTAGTTAGTCCATTCCTCCCTAAAAAGGCAAAAGCCCCATAAGAGGAGCTTCAGCATGTTGGTTTAATAAGAGTAGTTTATGTTGGTGTAACATAAGTTGAGTCAAATATACTATTTTTTGATTAAACGGTATCGTTCAATCAAAATTTTTTTAGTAACCAACTTTAATACGGACCCGTTTTAAGGTTTCCTGAGCAATCACTCTTGCTTTGGAAGCCCCGATTTCTAAGGCTTTATCAATCTGGGACTTGTCTTCCATCAACTCATTATATTTTTGGCGTTCTGTTGAAAATTTATTCAAAATCAGTTCCAAAAGTGAATTTTTTGCATGCCCATAACCGTAATTGCCACCCAAATAGTTTGCTCTCATGGTTTCGATCTCGGATGGGGAAGCCAATAATTCATATAAACGGAAAATATGACAGGTATCCGGATCTTTTGGTTCTTCCAGGCCTTTGCTGTCAGTAACAATCGACATGACCTGTTTTTTCAGTTGTTTTTCAGGCAGGAAAATATTGATCGTATTGTTTCGCGACTTACTCATTTTCTCTCCGTCAGTTCCGGGAACGATCTTCGTTACTTCATCAATGCGTGCATCCGGTAAAACAAATGTTTCTCCCATTTTAAGGTTGAATTTCACAGCAACATCCCGTGATATCTCCAGGTGCTGGAGCTGATCTTTTCCAACCGGAACAACTTCCGCATCATATAAAAGGATATCAGCGGCCATCAGGATCGGGTAGGTAAATAACCCGGCATTGACGTCCGACAAATAATCAGCCTTGTCTTTAAAACTGTGCGCAAGTGTTAAGCGCTGGTAAGGAAAAAAACACAATAAATGCCACATCAATTCCGTCACTTCCGGTACATCACTCTGTCTGTAAAAAGTTGTTTTAGCGGGATCCAATCCGCAAGCTAACCAAACAGCAGCTGTGGAATATGTGTTTTCGCGCATCAACTCCGAATCTTTGATCTGTGTCAAAGTATGCAGGTTTGCGATGAAGAGAAAGGAATCATTTTGCTGATCCTTTGCCATTTCAATTGCAGGTAAAATTGCACCCAGCAAATTCCCCAAATGTGGAGTACCTGTGCTTTGTATACCTGTAAGAACTCGTGCCATTTAAATTGTTTTTTGCGAATTTACTGGTTTCTTTCTGCTAAAAGGAATGAATTGAATAGAAATTCCAAGAATGAATTGTTTTTTGTATCCGAATTTTGACCGGAAGCGTTATTTTTGATCAGTGAAGCAGTTCCTGGGTGTATTGAGTTTGTGTTATAAGTTTTACGTGGGGCTGATCTTCGTAATTACTTTATTATTCTTTTACCCGTTCATTTTCATCACATTAACACGCGTTTCCTGGAGAAAATGGAGCTTCCCGATTAATGTAGTCTGGAGTTTTACAGTTCGCTTGTGTTGTGGGATTTGGGTCCATCGTTTAAGAAGAGTGAAATTGCCAAAAGGACCCTACCTGATCGTTTCCAATCACACTTCTTATTTTGACATTTTTGTCATGTATTCTATTCTTCCGACGCATTGTTTTCTTTTTATGGGGAAAAGCGAGATACTGAGTTATCCTCTGGTCAAAACATTCTTCAAAAAATTGAATATCCCGGTTCACCGGAATGATCGCATGAAGGCTGCGAAATCTTTTATCCAGGCAAAAAATGCTATTCGGGAAGGCTGGTCGATCGTTATTTTCCCGGAAGGAGGAATCCCGGATGATAATCTGCCGGAAATGGTGGAGTTTAAATCCGGTGCTTTCAAATTGTCAAAGAATGCGAAAATTCCAATTGTCCCGATTACGTTCCTGGACCACTATCACATGTTCTCCGATCCGGACCAGCTTTTGGGTTACGCTCATCCCGGAGTTTCTAGGATCTATATGCACGATGTGATTTCTGTTGAAGAACAAAACAAGATGACTGAATCCGAATTATCGGATCATGTTTTTGAAATTTTAGCCGGACCACTGAGAGAAAGAGGTTTAATGAAGAATTGATTTGTTCAAATTTTGTAATTTTACGGCATGGAAAAAATTTCAGAAACAACAATTGATCACATTGCACATTTATCGCGCTTGCGTTTTGAGGGAGAGGATAAAGTGGCTATCCGCCAGGATTTGGATAAAATCATCGGGTTTATGGGAAAATTGTCTGAGATTCCTACAGATGATGTAGAACCATTGATCTTCATGAGTGATGAGGTAAACGTGCTTCGCGATGATGAACCGGAGGTAACGATTACCCAGGCTGAGGCTTTGAAGAATGCTCCGAAAAAAGATTCCGATTATTTCCGCATTGCGAAGGTGTTGGATAAATAAATTCCCATTTAATTATCTTTTTCAGTAGAATTGCCAGTAACTTGTTTGTGGCAATTCACGCATATATGAGTGATTGGAATTCCTCCTTTTTCATCGATTTTCTTATTGTGACAATATTTGCAATCTATCTGTCCATGTATTTCATGAGAGAATTCAATGGTGTGATCGGGTTTGTATTCTTCCTTTATAGGTAAGATTTTAGGATTCGTTTCGTTAGTGCAGTGATTTGCCGCGATTCCGATTATTACCAGAAGGGGCATGAACAGAAGCCGCGATTTTTGAAAACACTTCATTGAGTGAAAAGAAAATTTACCTGAATGTATAACCAACACTCACCCCAAACCAAGGAAGGACCGGGCTACCTAGATTCACTACATTTCTGAAGAAGTCATTGCTTGTGGTCAATGTTCCGTTGCGGGTGTTCCAATTCGTATTTACCAGGGCAATATGTGGAGTGAGGGTCGCTCTGAAAAACAATCCGCTTTTGTAAGGCTGAAAACGATATCCCAATTTAGGCGTCACATAAGTATACATATTCGCAAAGAGTGTTTTGGATAGTTCCCCGTTTTGTGTGAATTGATAACTGTCAATGAATTGGGTGGTCAATCCTATTCCAAGCTCCAAATGACTTCTCTTTTTTCCATAAAGCCAATTGTATGAAACAGGAACGCCGAGATATGCTCCGTCACCGAAACCTGCTGATCTGGGAACAGCTACCACTCCAATAGTAAATGATCGTTTCCATTTTCGGTTTGAGTTGAAAAGAAGATCGTAATTGAGTGATCCGGAAAAACCCTGACCGAATAGCTCCGCATAAACAGTGTGTTTATTCTTGACAGGAACTTCACTTTCCTGGCTGAACGAGAGTGTAGAAAAGGCCAGGAAGGCTAAAATTAAGATGGTTGCTTTCATAAAAAAATGAAGTTTAGTTGGTGGTTTAACCAATTTCATCGCTATTAGATTGCGAAGGAATAAATAATCTGAAATTTGGAAAAACCAAATGATCATTTGTGCACAACGGTTGAAAATTTTCTTCTTTCCGGTGATCAGAGATTAAAAAAATCCCCGATCTGCTAAACAAACCGGGGAATCCATTTTATATTTTCTCATTAAGAACGGATCGCCTTGATTCCCGGCAATTCAATTCCTTCCAAATATTCCAACATGGCTCCACCACCGGTAGAAACGTAGCTTACTTTTTCAGCCAATCCGAATTGATTGATTGCAGCAACCGAGTCACCACCACCGATCAACGAAAAAGCTCCTTTTTCCGTAGCCCGAACAATTGCCTGTGCAACTTCTGCTGTTCCTTTTTGGAAATTACTCATTTCAAACACACCCATCGGGCCATTCCACAAGATCAATTTGGAATTTTCGATGATCTCCGCACACGCTTTAATGGATTCCGGACCTACGTCCAGTCCCATCCATCCAGCCGGGATTTGACCGATCGGAACCAACTGCGTACTTGCGTTATTGTCGAATTTATCTGCAACGATCGTATCTGTAGGGATGTATAGATTCACTCCCTTTGCTTTCGCTTTTTCCAGGATCTCATTTGCGGTTGCAAGGAAATCGTCTTCAACCAAAGAACTTCCTACGGAACCACCCTGCGCTTTCACGAAAGTATAAGCCATTCCACCACCGACGATCAGGTTGTCTACCTTTTCCAATAAACGTTCAATGATCGTGATTTTGGAAGAAACTTTTGCTCCTCCGACAATAGCTGTCAATGGTTTCTCATCGCTGTTCAATACGCGGTCAACACTTTTGATCTCAGCTTCCAGCAAATAACCGAACATTTTGTCGTTCGGGAAATAATTGGCAACAACTGTTGTGGAAGCATGCGCACGGTGCGCTGTTCCGAAAGCATCATTTACATAACAATCACCGTGTTTTGCCAGATCTGCTGCAAATGAATCGGTACCGGCAGTTTCCTGCTTGTAAAAACGTACATTTTCCAATAGCAACACTTCTCCGGGTTTCAAATTGGAACTCATTTCAAGCGCACTTGCCCCTATGCAATCAGAAGCAAATTTGACATGCTTACCCAACAAGCTTTCAATTTTCCCGATAATGTGTCTCAAAGAGAATTTGTCTTCAGGACCCTCTTTCGGTCTCCCTAAATGCGACATTAGTACTACGCTTCCACCTTTCTCCAAAATGTGCTTGATAGTTGGTAATGCGGCACGAATACGTGTGTCGTCGGTTACTTCGAGCGTTTCCTTGTTTAAAGGAACATTAAAATCTACGCGTACCAATGCGCGCTTGTTTTGAAAATCGTAAGTTGCTATTGTTGCCATTAACGGAATCTTAATTTTGCGGCAAAGTTAGGGTAAAACCTGAAAACCGCAAATTCGAAATCATGCCAGCAAGAACCAAAGTCCCATCAAACCAAGGGGCAGTTCCCACATAAATTCCAGGCGAAGCTGGTAACCGACCAGGAAAGGAATCAAATGGCCGACCGCACCGCAAAACACCGTAAATGGGAGCAACCAGTGAAATCCGAGTAGGTAGGTTTGTAATCCAAGTGCTGTGATCAGAAGTGCAAATCCGACATACCTGGCCTTTTTTGGACCGATTAATTGCGGGACAGTCGACAATGTTTTCGGATCGTGTGCTAGGTCACGATTATCGAAAGGAATGATCTGCGCAAACACCGCAATGAAAAGAAGCAGGGGAAGTTCCCAATCGATCAGGTCCAGGTGATTATTGGAAGCAAAAGGAATTAAAACGATCAATACCCAACTGCAGGAGATCAGGATGTTTTTGGCAAAGGGAATGTGCCGGATGCCATTCCCGATCAGTGAGACCGGAAGTGCATAGAGTGCAACGATGATAACGTCCAATCCAATTAACAGAAGTGCATCTTTGGTCAATGTAAGGAAAAGCATACAAACAAGACAGGAGACCAGGTTTAGGGCGAACCAGACAATTTGGAACGGATAAGTGTTTTGCATCCAAAGCAGGCGGCGATTTGAGCGAACGGTGTGTTTCAACTGGCGCAGACGGAACAAGCGATGGAGTTGATAGGCACTTACGGTTCCGGTGAAACTCCAAAGCGCAAACAATTCCAAATGGTGGAGATGGAAATAGTTTCCTATCCCATAAACCAAACTTGTTACACACAAAGCAACCCAGCTATTTGTATAGATCAATATGCTGAGAGTCGGTCTCATGTTTAGTTCAGTATTTTGCTGAGTACGGCTTCAACGGAAATTTCAGAGATACAGTCGCAGGTTTTCTTTTCTCTGCATTTCTCACAGTTTGGGTCGAAAACGAGGGTTGTGGAATGCGAGCCCAATGGTTTCCATCTTCCCGGATGAATGGGTGTTCTCGGAGAAAATAATCCGATCGCTTTTGTGTTGAGAAATCCGGCGATATGAAGTGGGCCGGTACTGCAGGCAACCAATGCAGAAGCATTCCTGATCAGCCAGATCAACTGATCAATACTCAGTTTCCCGGTTGAATCGTGAACCCCGGCATCTTTAGGAATGAGCTTTCTGAATTGCGCTCCTTCCGATTCGGTTCCGGTGAAAACAACATCGTACCCGTTTACGATTAACTTCCCGGCCAATTCGGTATATTTTTCAATCGGCCATTCCCGGGCACTTCCCTGTGATTTGGGATGCAATACAATGTATTTTTTGTCCGTAAGCCCTTCAAATTCCTCCGGAAGATCCTGTTTTTCAATCGAAAACAAGGAAGTCAGTTTACTCACTTGCTCAAAGGCCGGGATTTCATTCAGTCCGAAAGGACGCAATAATTCAAAGTTTAATTGCGACTCGTGAAGCGGCGATTTTTTGCGGGTAAAATTCGGTCGCACGTTGCAGGTGTTCAAATGAAAGAGCCGGTGTGAAGTTCCTATTCGTGTCGGGACTTTTGCCTTTTTGAATAATTTCGCCAGTTCTTTCTTAGGAAATACATGTACAACTGCATCTATACCCAAACTTTCAATGGCATCTGCCTGTTCCTTTTTAGGTAACGTAAAGAGATCATCGATTTTTACTATATCATCAATAGCAGCATAATATTTTACAATCGGTGCGGTGTAATTTTTGCAGAAAAAAGTGATGCGGCATGTTGGAAATTGTTCTTTCAGCCAGGCAGTGATCGGAAGTGTTAGAAGTACGTCGCCAATACTGTCCACGCGACTGATTGCAATGTGTTTTCCGTTCCAATTCTTATTTTCCTTCACGATTCAGTCTTCTAAGTTCTTTGTATTTTAATACGTTTGATTGGGCGCTGATTTGAGCAATTTTAAATCCTTTCCAACCATCCAGGAAGCCTAATTTAATAAAATACATTGCAACAAAACGACCCAAAGCGCTAATTGCAGGTTTCAACGGGCCTGCTTTTTTTCCTTTTGCATGGAATTTTTGTGCAGTCAAAAGTGAGTATTTATCAGCTCTTGCCCGGTGATCTTCGTAGGAATAATAGGAATAATGTTCCAGTACGCCTTTGAAAATTTTCACTTCGGAAGGAGGATGGACCAATTCTTCATGAACATATTCACCCGACCAGTAAGATCCTTCTTTTGGAAATAAACGGGGTTTGATATCCGGGAACCAACCGCTGTGACGGATCCATTTCCCCATGTAATTGGTCATACGGTTCACAGAATAGGTTCCGGACAGTCCTTTTTCCTTCTCAGCTTTAATCTCTTTATACAATTCTTCGCTCAAAGCTTCATCTGCATCCAGTGAAAGAATATAATCCGAAGAAACAAGGCTGTTCAGGTAATTTTTACTTGCCGAATAACCTTCCCAGGCTCTTTGTTCGAAGCGAACGGAATACTTTGCGCAGATTTCTGCTGTTCTATCAGTAGAAAATGCATCGAGTACAATGATCTCATCTGCCAGGTCACGGACAGACTTCAGGCAGCGCTCAATGTTGCGCTCTTCGTTTAACGTGATGATGACAACTGCAAGCGAACTCATAAGCGGATTATTTTACGCGTAAACGCTGTCCTACACGAATGCGGCTTGGAGAAACTCCCGGATTTAAACGGGATAACTGGTTCATCGTGAGCCCGTGTCTCGAAGCAATTTTGGAGAAGGTGTCTCCGCTTCGGATAGAATAATATCTTTTGGCAACAACAGGTGGTGTTTGGACAGGTGGAACCGTTTTATTGGTTGCGTTTTGAATGCTGTCCATCACCGCCTCCTGGTATTCTTCATTTTCTACGGTTGTACTGACCTTGGTCTGAATTTTCAGCAATTGGTTTACCGTAATCCTCGCGGTGGTCAGATCGTTCCAATCCATTAATTCCTGGATAGCAACATTGTATTGAGCAGCAATGCTCCCAAGACTTTCACCGGCTTTCACTTTGTGATAGGTGTAATTAATAGTTGTGACAACCTTTGTTTTGGGAACTTCAATTTTATTGTTTACGGGATTGGAAATGACTAACTGATTATTTTGCGGATCAACAGCCACATCCGTTGGTAATTTGTACCCGCCTAAACCGTAAATGCGTTGCTCCAATGCGTAAAGTGAATCTTCCAGGCTAACCAACAAACCGATTTTTTGAAGTGGTCCGGTTACACATTGCCTTGGAAATGTCGGGGGAATATAAGAAGTTTTATAAACCGGGTTCAGGCTTTGAATGTCTTCAACGCTCCAGGAAACCAGTTTTTCAATGGTTTGCATGTGGATTCCACGATTCAGGCAAAGCGTATCCAATTGATAGAAGTGTATTTTTGGCTCAGCAGGAAGCAGGTTGTGCTCTGCATGGTAAGTCATTAAATAAGTTGCGGCGATGAAATTCGGAACATATCCCTGGGTTTCACGCGGTAAAAACGGCCTTACTTCCCAATAAGTCCTTTTACCTCCTGAGCGTCGAATTGCTTTGTTTACATTGCCCGGTCCGGCATTGTAGGCCGCTAAAGCCAGGTTCCAGTCACCATAGATATCAAATAATTTTTTCAGGTAACGGCAAGCAGCATCTGTTGCTTTTACCGGGTCCATGCGTTCATCCATGTAAGAATTTTCCTTCAAACCATATTGTTTTCCGGTTGCATACATAAATTGCCACAAACCAAGCGCTCCTGCTCTTGATTTAACCTGCGGTCTTAAGCCACTTTCGATAACCGAAAGGTATTTCAATTCAAGCGGAAGATTATATTCAGCCAGTTTCTCTTCATACAGGTCAAAGTACAAACGGCCACGACCCAATGCTACACGGACAAAATTCCGGCGATTTTGAGCAAAAAATTTGATGGTTGTAAGGGAAACGTTATTGCAATCGAAACCAAAAGTGGAAACTTCATTCAATTTGGCTAACCGCTTACAATACTCTTCATCTGAAAATTGCGGAATTGCTCCTGCTTCATAATCCAATGCATCAACGATTGAATCATAATTCATCCCTTTTGTAAAATCGTCGTAATAAAGACTCAGACTTTGATCTACTATTCGGATAAATACTTCCCCCGTTACGGTGTCCTTAACAGGTGGTTTGGTTCTGCGTTGCGCCAGCAAATTGGAAGAATTCAGCAACGTGATAAAAAGCAAAAGAAGTACTATTCCGAATCGTTTCATAGGCAAAATGGGGATTAATTATGTTTGATCTGATCAGCCAATGAGAAAATCAGTTCTTCGTTGAAATCGTCAGCCATAATCTGTAAACTCATTGGCAATCCGTTGCTATGCGTTCCTTTCGGAATTGCAATGGCCGGATTTCCGGTTAAGTTCGCATGTACAGTAAAAATATCTTGCAGATACATTTGGATCGGGTCGTTGATCGATCCGAACTCAAAAGCAGTGGAAGGAGTTGTCGGTAAAATCATCAGGTCAAACTGACTGAAGATCTCTTTGGTTTTGTTTTTCAAAACACGTCTTACCTTCATTCCTTTGGTGTAATATGCATCGTAATATCCATGCGAAAGCACGAAAGTACCGGCCATAATACGTCTTTTAACTTCCGCTCCGAATCCTTCGGATCTGGAAAGCGTATAGGTTTGTTCTACTCCCTTTGCTTGAGGAGATTGATAACCGTAATGAACACCATCGAACCGGGAAAGATTCGAAGATGCTTCCGCAGTAGTTAAAACGTAATAAGTCGGAACCAAATATTCCAGGTAAGGGAAGCTTACTCCTTCAACGGTATGACCCAATTCACGTAAATCAGCGATGGTTGTTTCCATCATAGAACGGACTTCAGGATCAATATTTTCGTTTTCAAGTGCTTCCTTCAAATAAGCGATTTTCTTTTTCCCGATTGCGGGAATATCTGTTGAAAAACCAAGTGGTCTGGAAGAGCTGGTTGCATCCATCGGATCTTTACCTGCCATAATTTCCATCACCAAAACCATGTCTTCCAGGTTGTTTGCAAACGGCCCGATCTGATCAAAAGAGGAAGCATAGGCAATTAACCCGTAACGACTCACTCTTCCGTAAGTAGGCTTAAATCCGAAAGTTCCTGTAAAAGAAGCCGGTTGTCTGATTGAACCTCCGGTATCGGAACCCAATGCAACCGTACACATTCCTGCCGAGACAGAAACAGCCGAACCTCCTGAAGAACCTCCCGGCACGTGTGTAGGTTTCAAATTGTTTTTCACCGGTCCGTAAGCAGAAGTCTCATTGGAACTTCCCATTGCAAATTCATCGCAATTCAAACGGCCGATAATAATAGCGTCTTCTGCTAAAAGTCGTTCAACAACGGTAGCAGAGTATAGCGATTCAAACCCTCCAAGGATTTTGGATCCTGCACTGACTGCGTGACCTTTGTAACAGATGTTATCTTTTAAACCGATAACCATTCCAGCCAATCTACCCGCTTTTCCGGAGTTTCGTTTTTGATCCACCAAGCGGGCCTGATCCAACGCACTTTCCGTAAATACTTCCAAAAAAGCATTCAGGTCTTTGTGTTTTTCAATTTGCTCCAGGTAGGAATGCACGATACTCTCCACAGTTTTACCTGCGGAGAGTGCAACTTTAACTTCCGAAAATGTTTTATACATGTAGTGTGGATTGGCTTAATCTATTTTTTCTCTTCCGTAGTGGATGGAGCAGAAGAACCGTCTTCGCCTTTGCTAGCGTCTTTAAATTCCTTGATCCCTTTTCCAAGACCTTTCATTAATTCAGGAATTTTTTTACCTCCGAATAACAAAAGAACTACAGCAAGGATTAAAATAATTTCTGTTGCACCTAATTTCATAACTTCTAATTTGTTGCAAAATTAAGGAAATATCGGATACCTTTTGTGTTAAAATTGCGACTGATCTGGTTTTGGTGAAAAATGGCGAATTTTTTAAGGAATTTTATGAAGGTCTATTCTTTGATGTAAACGAGTTTTTTTCCTGTAAATAAGGAAGCCTCCAAGCGCTCCCACTGCTCAAAAGTAGGTGCAAGAATCGCTACTTCCGACCCATAACGGGTAATTGTATTTACCTGTAAAATAGACTGAAAGAGTGGTTGGTAGTTCAATTCACTGTGTACAATTGTCATTTTTCCCCCCGCGAAAGTTACAATGCTTGGTTCGAAGTAGGAGCCTTCATGGAAATTGATCACATATTTAT
Organism: uncultured Flavobacteriales bacterium; assembly: GCA_946480815.1. Next base: position 90,983 of record CAMLLB010000002.1, on the reverse strand, counting down.
TCGAATTGATTTTGACAAATGTATTCATGGACCCTTCTCCTGCGATGACCAATTTGGATTCAATTCCGTAGTAATAATTTTCCCCTTCCAAAACGCATGGAACGGAATCATTTGCCTTGACCCCGAATAAATAATTGCCTCTTACCTGCAATTTGGAGGATTCACGGACTTGCTCCCTGCTAATGCTGGCAATAGCCAAAGTAACGATCGAAATACCTTTTTCATCAATTACATAAGTCACTTGTGAATCGCTACTTTTGTATTTTCCAAAATGAATTTTATCAGTGGTAAGTTGTGAACTGCTTCCAAAAGGAAGAGGATCTGAAAACTGAACGGTTTTTTGAGAAAAACTAAAAAATTGTACCAAAAGGCTAAAAACAAGAAGAACTTTTTTCATAACTTATTTAAGAAAACGGAAATTTATGCAAAAACACTGGTTTATCAAACAAACACCAAGCCCTGACAAAATTCAAGCCGCAGTTGACAACCTGAAAGTGAGCCCGATCATGGCATCCTTACTTACTCAAAGAGATCTTACAACACTTCCCCAAATTCGTTCATTTTTCACTCCTGAATTAAGTGATTTGCACGATCCCTTTCTTATGCTGAATATGCACAAAGCCACGGAAAGGTTACAAACCGCAATTGATACAGGTCAACGGATCATGATCTTTGGAGATTATGATGTGGATGGAACTACTTCAGTAGCATTGGTTTACAGTGTTTTGCGTAATTATGCTTCTGCTGATTTTTACATTCCGGACCGCTATGAAGAAGGTTATGGCTTATCATACAAAGGAATTGATACTGCTTTGGAAAATGGCTGCAGTTTGTTAATTGCCCTGGATTGCGGGATCAAAGAAGTCGATAAAGTAAACTATGCGAAGGAAAAGGGCCTGGATATTATTATTTGTGATCATCATACTCCCGGCGCCATAATTCCGGATTGCATTGTACTGGATCCGAAACAGGCGAACTGCACGTACCCGTTCAAAGAATTGTGTGGCTGCGGTGTTGGATTTAAACTGCTGCAGGCTTGGTTCACAAAGACCGGGAAAAATGCGGACGAATTGTTTCAGTACCTGGATTTGGTCGCGATTGCAATTGGTGCTGATATTGTTCCGGTAACAGGCGAGAACCGGATCTTGTGTAAACATGGAATCCGGCAAATGAATGAGAATCCGCGTCCGGGAATTGCAGCATTGGTTGAACAGGCGCAGCGTTCCTTCCCACTCGATTTGTCGAGTGTGGTCTTTACCATTGCACCGCGGATCAATGCAGCGGGCCGCTTGAAAAGCGGTTCACGGGCAGTTGAGTTATTACTTGCAGAATCGAAGCAACAAGCAAAAGGTATTGCAATCGAGATTGATGAATACAACTCCGAAAGACGGATCCTGGATGCTCAGACTACCCAGGAAGCATTGGCATTGATTGCGGAAGACGAGTTGTTTCTCAGCCGAAAATCGACCGTTGTTTTCCAATCCGACTGGCACAAGGGTGTTGTCGGTATTGTGGCTTCACGTTTAATTGAACATCACTACCGGCCAACGATTGTTTTAACGCAGAATAATAATGAAGCAACCGGCTCTGCACGTTCGGTCTCAGGTTTTAATGTGTATGACGCCATTACGGCATGCGAGCATTTGCTCACACAATATGGAGGGCATCAATACGCAGCCGGATTAACATTGCCATTGGAAAATATTGCTTTGTTCAGAGAACATTTTGACGCATATGTTCAGGAGAATATTCAGCCTCTGGATGAGCTGGAAGAATTGGTCATTGACCTGGAAATTGCTGCTTCGGATCTATTCCTTGCAGGTGAATCGGTACTTCAGGTCCCAAGGATTTACAGGATGCTGGAGCAAATGGAACCGTTTGGTCCGGGAAATGACAAGCCGGTATTTTGTATTCGGAACGCCTATGCAAGTAAACAACGTCTTTTGAAAGAGGCGCATTTGAAGTTCGACCTGGTAGATCCGCTTTCGGGAATTGAACTTTCTGCAATTGGATTCAACATGGCGGATAAAGCAGATCTGATCGCTTCGGGTTGTGCTTTTGATTGTGCGTTTACACTGGAAACAAATACCTGGCAAAACCGGACGACTTTGCAAATCCAGGTGCGAGATATTCGGGAAACGATATAAAACACGTAGGGGCGCGATTAATCGCGCCCCTACGTGTTTTATATTAAAATATTATAACGGAATGTTTCCGTGTTTTTTCTTCGGTAATGTTTCCGATTTTTTCTCCAAAGATTTAAACGCTGCGATCAGCGTAGCACGCGTTTCCTCCGGTAAAATCACCGCATCTACGAAACCTCTTTCAGCTGCGCGGTATGGATTAGCAAACATGTCGGCATATTCCGCTTCTTTTTCTTTCCATTTCGCTTCCTTGTCTTCAGCTGCAGCGATTTCGGATTTGAAGATGATTTCCGCAGCTCCTTTCGCTCCCATTACGGCAATTTCAGCAGTTGGCCAGGCGTAATTCAGGTCTGCACCAATGTTTTTTGAGTTCATTACATCGAATGCACCACCGTAAGCCTTACGTGTAATTACCGTAATCCTTGGAACAGTCGCTTCAGAAAATGCGTACAATAATTTTGCTCCATGCGTAATAATTCCTCTCCATTCCTGGTCGGTTCCCGGTAAGAATCCCGGTACGTCTTCCAGTACCAAAAGCGGAATATTGAATGAATCGCAGAAACGCACAAAACGTGCCCCTTTTCTGGAAGAATCAATATCCAAAACTCCTGCCATGGAAGCCGGCTGGTTTGCAATAACCCCAATGGATCTTCCATCCAGACGGGCAAATCCAACTACAATGTTAGGTGCGAAATCAGCTTGTACTTCACGGAAGGTATCGTCATCGATTAAACAATCAACGATCTCACGGATATCATACGGTAAATTTGAATTGTCAGGAACAATCGTTTGAATGCGGCTTAATTTTTCTTTTGCAAACAGAGCTGTGCCGAATTGCGGGGCCAACTCCATGGCATTTTGAGGCATGTACGTCAATAACTCACGTACTTTTCGTAAGCATTCCACATCATTTGCGGCTGTAAAATGTGTCACTCCGGATTTTTCAGCGTGCGCTTTCGCTCCACCCAAATCTTCCGAACTAACTTCTTCGTGTGTTACGGTCTTTACAACGTTTGGCCCGGTTACGAACATGTAGGAAGTATCTTCTACCATGAAGACAAAATCTGTTAATGCAGGAGAATACACTGCTCCACCGGCACATGGCCCCATAATTACAGAGATTTGTGGAATTGCTCCCGAAGCACGGGTGTTGCGATAGAAAATATCCGCATAACCTGCCAATGAAACAACACCTTCCTGGATACGAGCACCGCCGGAATCATTTAATCCGATAACAGGAGCGCCATTTTTCATGGCAAGGTCCAATACTTTGCAGATTTTCTGTGCATGTGTTTCGGAAAGAGACCCGCCAAGGACCGTAAAATCCTGCGAGAAAACATACACAACTCTTCCGTGGATCGTACCGAAACCCGTGATTACACCATCACCGGGGCTTTTCGTTTTTTCCAATCCGAATGAAGTAGCACGATGCTCAACAAACATCCCGATTTCCTGGAATGAACCTTCGTCCATTAATAAAGTTACACGTTCTCTTGCACTTAGTTTTCCCTGGGCATGTTGTTTATCAATACGCGCTTGTCCACCACCTAGTTGTGCAGCATCGCGTTTTTGAATTAGTTCAGCATTCTTCTCTTTCATGAAAAAAGGTTTGTGGGCACCAAAGATACACTTTCAAGTTAAAAATCACATTTCCGAGTTTAAAACACACCTTTTTTGAATACTTTTAAATTATTGAATCATCCAATCATGCTAATCTGTGAAAATGAAAACTGTTCTGATTCTGCTTATTGATGTTTTTATTTGTGTCTTATTGAATTATTGGGGCTTTTTGATTCTACAAAAGTCTGCAGGACTTTCACCTTCTGCAGGAGTTGCTGAAATTTTCTGGATTTTCAATACTATCTTATTGCTCGGGTATCTTATGGTAAGTTATTCTGTTCCAACTCTTGTTTTGAGCATTTTCCATTTTGTGTTTTTGATAGCATCAGTCCTTTATTATAGTAATTTGATGCTCTTAATTTCTATTCTAATCCAACTACTATTGTTTGGATTGTTTATGCTTTTCGCAAAGCAAAAGGGAGCACATAAACTGAAACCAATCGTTTTTGTTGTATTATTTATTTGGTTGATAGTAGCCAGGTCGCTTGTTTAAATTAGTTTTTTTCTTTCCCGAAAATTAATATCTTTCTGAAAACAGATCAGTATGCGTACGCTTCATCTCATTTTTGTGCTACTCCTGGCATTTTTGCCTTATTCCTGTAAAAAAGACAGTGACCGTCGAATAAAGAAATTCCACCGGCAGGAGGTAGGTTACTCTGCCAATGATATTCTTTCGGATAAGAATTACAAATCAATTACCATCGAAATTATCTATATGACCGGTTTTAGGCCAACAGACCAGGCAGTGGATAACCTGAAACAAATGATTACGGCTATTTGCAATAAACCGGATGGAATCAATGTGGTGTTCAGGGAAATCAGCGCACAGGGAAAAAGCGCCTATTCAATCGCGGATGTCAAAGCGATTGAAGATGACAACAGGGAAGAATTCACCTATCGAAAGGATCTCGCAACTTGTTTCATATTCCTGGATGGTCCGTCCAATGAGAATACAGGTTCGGCCATGGTTCTCGGTCAGGCTTATTACAATACCTCCATGGTGATTTATGAGAAATCGCTCAAAGACAATTCCGGTGGATTTGCAGAACCTGAATTGTATAAGCTGGAAACAACAGTTATTAATCATGAGTTCGGTCACATTTTAGGATTGGTGAATTTGGGTTCAGCCATGTACAACTCGCATCAGGATGTAGCTCACGGTGCTCATTGTGATAATTCGAATTGTCTGATGTATTGGGAAGCAGAGACTGGAAGTATTTTCGACAATCTGATCGGAAATTCACCCATTCCTGTTTTTGATCAAAACTGCCTGAAAGATTTGCACGAGAACGGAGGGAAATAATTTTTTGATTTTTTAGAATTTTCCTTTCAAGCAATTGTTGTAATTTGTTTTACCTGCTAATGCGGTTTCCTCGATTTATCTGATTGGATTTGCCCCACCAATTAGCGATTCGACATGAGAAAAGGAAACAAAATTCTGGTAAGTATTCTGATCCCTTCACTTTTGGTTCAATCCTGTATTGTATCTGCACCTAAGTATGCACATGTAGAACAGGTCATACAGCTTAAAACGGGGATGAGTATGGATTCCGTAAACCGGAAATTGGGTGTAGAGCCATACGATATCAATATTTATGATTCGACAGGATACCGGTCATTTATTTATAAGTACCGGACAACCGATCGCAAAACGATTCCTTTTATGCTGAAAGAAACAAACGGGAAGAAGAAGATCGGGAAGTATATGGACCTGGTTGCTTATTATGATTCCACCAACATTGCTTACCGGTTTGAATCCAGGCCGACCGATTCCAAGGTGGACCAAAAGAAATTCAATGTCAATGCGATCGTAACAATTGTTACAGTGGTTGTTCCGGCCTTGTTAGTTTATCTGGGAATCCAAAAGACTACCAAGTAGTGATCGATGTCGAGTGATTTTCGTCTCTTTTTCAATCTTTAAAGTATGATTTTCGTCATGTTTCAAAGAGTCGTTTTTGAGTTTCCTTTTGTTTTCGCGGGTTTTGGATTGTTTATATCCATTCTAAATTAAATCTCTGACAGTTTTATGACAATTTAAAACGTCTTGTTTGCCAACTTTGCAGGTATAAAGCTAGAAAGTTACATTCGTGATTAAGCAACTGAATACAATCGCATTTACGCATAGAAATTTGGAAGTCTCCAAAATCGGAGCTTTGCATATAGAACAGGATTCTGTTCAATCGCGTTTTCAATATGTAAAAGAACGTTTGCATATTGATGAGATTATGTTTTTGTCAACATGTAACCGGGTAGAGTATTTCCTGGTGACGAATGAGGTTGTTTCCACAGAATTTCTCCACGATTTCTTTTCAGCACTTTACCCTGAGTTTGATGAAGAAAAAGTAAACTTCTTTGCGACCAAAGCTGTTGTTTACGCGAAGATGGAATCGGTTAATCATGCCTTGCGAGTAGCGGCTTCTATTGATTCCCTGGTGATCGGGGAACGTGAGATCATTACACAGGTTCGTCAGGCTTACGAACAATCGCGTGATCTGGGCCTTTCTGGAGACACCTTGCGTATTTTATTCCGTCATACTATCGAGACTGCAAAACGTGTTTATACTGAAACCAAGATTTCTTTAAAACCGGTTTCGGTAGTTTCTATCGCATACCAGCGTTTGGTTGGAATGGACGCTCCGAAGAACGCACGTGTTTTGGCAATTGGTGCGGGAGTTACCAATACCGCCATGTTGCGCTTTTTGAAAAAACACGGAATGAGCAATTTTGTGATTTTCAACAGAACACTTGAAAAAGCTGAAGTTCTGGCGGAAGAATTAGGAGGAAAAGCATATCCGTTAAGTGAATTGTCAACGTATTCGGAAGGGTTTGATATTTTGGTTTCCTGTACCGGTTCCGAAGATGTAATCGTCGATGAGAAATTGTATAAAAACTTGTTGAACGGTGAAACCAACCCGAAGATTACGGTAGATTTGGCTTTACCAAGCGATATTTCCCAGGATGTTCATACGAACTATCCTACAAGAAACATTTCAATAGAAGTTCTTCAGCGAATTTCAGACGGCCACTTGCAGGAACGCTCACAAGAAGTAATCCATGTAGAGCAAATTCTGGAAGAAGCAAATAATGAATTCCGGAACATTGCAAAAATGCGTGCAATAGAAGTTGCCATGAGACCTGTACCGCAAATGGTCAAAGAGATCCGTGCAACTGCTTTCAATGAGATTTTCAAAAACGAATTGGACCAATTGGATCCGTCTTCCAAAGAGATCCTGGAAAAAGTTGTAGGGTACATGGAGAAAAAATACATGAGTATGCCGATGATTATGGCAAAAGAAATCATGTTTAAATCGTAATTTTACTTCATGAGAAAAATTCGTATCGGTTCGCGTGGAAGTGATTTAGCACTTTGGCAAGCCAATCATGTAAAAAACCAATTGGAAGCTCTTGGAGCGGAAGTGAGTATTACCATTATTAAAACTCAGGGAGATGAAATCCAGCATTTGAGTTTTGATAAATTGGAGGGCAAAGGTTTTTTCACGAAAGAAATCGAGCAGGCTTTACTTCAGGAAACAATTGATCTTGCCGTACATTCTCATAAAGACCTCGAAACAAATCCCCCGAAAGGGTTAATCATAGCAGCGGTTTCAGAAAGAGAGAACCCGGCAGATGTCTTGCTTATCCACCCGAAGGCATTTGATGAAAATGCTTTTTGGAGTTTAAAAGAAGGTGCTGTTGTCGGTACCTCGTCTGCTCGTAGAAAATCCCAACTGGTTGGTTATCGCTCCGATGTTCAGATCAAAGACCTGCGCGGAAATGTTCCTACCCGGCTTCAAAAACTGGTTGACGGTGAGTACGATGCCATCCTGCTCGCAAAAGCTGGTTTAGACCGTCTAAAACTGGATTTGAAAGGAATGCATGAAGTGGTACTGAACCCGGAACAATTTATCCCGGCACCTGCGCAAGGTGTTCTTGCTTTGCAGATCCGTGAGAATGACAACGAATTGTATAATTTCATGCAAGCCATGAACCACGAGGATATCCAGTCTCAAATTGCTTTGGAAAGAACGGTTTTGAATCGTTTGCAAGGTGGTTGTCAGCTTCCGCTTGGTGCATATTGCCCGGAAGAAGGACGACTATTGGTTGCTTTTGCACACGAATGGGAGCAAGGAGCACAATGGTTCGAATTTGAAGGCCCGCACGACCTGGATATGGTTGATGTGGTTTTAGAAGCGTTATTGGCTGAAGAAGAAGATGAAGATCAAGAGTATATTTCTTAGTTCGGAAAGCGACTCTTCTCTTCTTATTCGCGATTTTTGTCAGGAGAATAATATTCCATTAGTCCGAAAATCCTTTATTTCCTTTCAAAAAATTCCTTTTCAGGCCCCTTCTGATTGGGATGTGGTATTTTTCTCTTCTCCGCGATCCTTCGATTTTTTTGTTTCGGAAAATTTTACCCCGCAACCGAATCAGCAAATTGCGTGTATCGGTTTGGAAACGAAGAAATACATTGAGGAGAAAGGATACATCGTCTCTTTTTTTGGAGAAAATGCGGGGAACCCTCAGGAAATTGGAAAGCAGTTCAGGGATTGGCTTGGAGAGCGGGTTGCACTTTTTCCGCAATCGCTTAAATCCAACAAATCCGTTGAAGCACAACTTCCCGAAGCGCAAAAGATTCCATTATTGGTTTATAATACCATTGAGGACGCGGTTCAATTCCTGAACCCTTTTTCAATCTATGTGTTTACAAGCCCTTCCAATTACAGGAGTTTTATTTCTTTGAACGTTCTTCCTGAAGATGCAAAAGTAATAGCCTGGGGTCATACCACGGCAGAAGCAATGATGGATGATGATTCACCCGTTCATTTCATTCTGGATACTTCCACTTATACAGAGCTCCTGGAAATTTTACAGCAGATTATTCCCTGAAAATTAGTTTTTTTTAACTAAAAGCCCTACATTTTAGTTATGTTTTAGAACCGATAGCATCTAAAGTTCATTAACTTTGTTGTAGGTTGTGATAGAACAACTGAGTGCCAAATTGAAATATTCAAAAAGTAATACTCACTAAATTCTATTCTATGGAAGCAAATAATGAAAATTATGAATTCCGAGTTTATCCTGATGAAAAATCGCCTAAACTATTCAAATCTCCTCTTCTTGAGGTCTTAACAAAAACAAAGCTTTGGATTATTATCGTATTGTATAGCGCTGTAGCCGGTGTTTGGCTCTGGATTTATATGCAATATTTTCAAGGAACTGCAATCAACATGATCTTATTGTTCTTTCTTGGATTTTTAGCATGGACATTCGGCGAATACGTACTTCATCGTTTTGTGTATCATAAGTTGAAGGATGCGTCTTATGATACCGGTTTGCAATACATGTTCCACGGAATTCACCATCAGTATCCGAGTGACGAAGACCGCATTATTTTACCCCCGGTTCCGGGATTGGTAATTGCAAGCGCCTTCCTGGGAGTTTTTTATCTCATGATGGGAAGTGCAGCCTTTACTTTTGGTGCGGGTTTCTTAATCGGTTACCTGGTGTATATCAGCATTCACTGGATGGTGCACAGTAAACCTGCACCTGCACGGTTTAACTTTTGGTGGAGACATCACAACATCCATCATTATCAGCAACACGATAAAGCCTTCGGAGTTTCTACTCCAATTTGGGATATTGTTTTCAGAACGATGCCCGTAAAAGGCCGAAAAACGATTACGATCCTGAAGAAATAGGAAATTTACCACATAGGTCACATAGAAACATAGGAATCGTTGAATTGTCTATCCGATTCATCTTAAACTTCTAAGAATTATGTGATCTATGTTATGGTAATAATATTAAAGTCTCTATTACCCAAAGAGAGTGAAAACTATGTGCCTATGTTCCTATGTGGTTTTAAATCATCTTTGGATCAGGATCAGGCTGTGACGAACAGCATCAAAATGATTGTATATGAGAGTGGTGCGCGGTGTTATCGTTGCACCATTTTCTATTACATGTTGTGCCTGGCCGTTCAGCAAACGAACCGCCAAATAGCTTGCAAATGCACTTACTGTGCGGTATTCACCGACCGACTTCTTAAAATAAACTCTTGGTGTGTCGCCAAAAAGTTGTTCTACTTGGTCATACCAGGAATCAGTGGCAACATCTCCGTTTTTTCCAAGTAACAGACAATCGATATCTGCAATAGTGATCTTTTGTTCCTGCAGAAAGCTCAACACGAATTCCCCGATCTCATTTTCAGACAGGTGAGACGATTGCTTAGAGGCTTTGAATTGCGCAAGGCTGTTCTCCGGATTACTGCTCAGGTAAAATTGAGTAGATCCTTCGCCGCAATAGGAGCCTGGTGTCCCCGAACTCAAAAGATCTGTGTTGGAAACCAATTCTTCCTTGAAACGTTCTCCCAAACGGTCAATATTGTAATTATAATCTGAGATTTCTTCAACAGCTCCCAGCAACAAGGTTTTTTCTTCGTCCTGGTGTTCATCGAAAAAAAGTGAAGCGTCCAATAAAGCAGATTCAAAAGCCAGTGAACCATTGACATGTGTCATATTGTAACCCTGGTTTTCAGAAAGAAGTGCTACTTGTCCGGCTAAGGCATTGGGGGTACTTTGTACAAAATTTGTAGGAGTTAATGTTCCTTCGTTGTATTCAACAATTTGGTTCAAAAACTTAATGCAGTCTTCCAATCCACCGTTTGCAGTTCCAAAAATAATCCCATCAGGTTTTGGATTTCTTCCCAATAATGGCAAAGAAACACCGATTCCCATGCGCACTGCTTTTCCCATTCTTCTTAACTGTGCATTGGGAATCAAATCCTGGTAAGAAGGTTCGATAGCGGTGTAGATGTATTCATTCAAAACCCGCCAATCTCCCTTTTCGAAAGACAAATCATGTGTTTTTTGCGGAGAAATAGCGTAGAGGTCTTTTATATACATGCTGAAAAGATTAGAGAGGTGCAATTTCCCCCAAACCCGAATGAATTGGAAATAACATGTTTAATGGTAACTTCCGGGGTGTATTTCAAGGTTGGCCGGAAAGCAAACTCCGAAATGGGATTTTCTACTCGCAAACTTGGGTATACTTCCTGGTTCTGGATAGAAAAGATACTGTAAATTGCTTCCAGGACACCTGCAGCAGCTAACGTGTGCCCTACATAGGATTTCGTTGAACTGAAAGGAGGAACAATTTTAAACAACCTGGAAAAAGCATATGATTCCGTAATATCGTTGTTGGGTGTTCCGGTCCCGTGCGCGTTGATGTATTGAATATCCTCCGGTTTCAGCTTCGCACGTTTCAGGGCCAGTTCCATTGCCATTCTTGGTCCTCTTGCATCATCAGATGTTGCAGAAGGGTGAAAGGCATCGTTACAAATCCCGAAACCTGAGAAGACGGCCCGGATTTTTTTGTGATCCGGTACGTCTGATCTTCTTTCCAGGACAACATAAGCTGCAGCTTCTCCAAGGCTTAATCCTTCGCGGTTTGTATCAAAAGGTTTACAAGGTTCCTCGCTTAAGATCCGGAGGGAATTGAAACCATTTACCGTAAATTTTGCAAGACAATCACTTCCCCCGGCAATCACACGATCTACTTTTCCTGTTTCCAGTAAACGGGCGCCCAGTGCAATGGCGTTGGCTGACGATGAACAAGCCGTATTGATAACGTCAGTGATTCCCTTCATTCCATAAAAACGAACGATTTGTAAAGCGTGATCCGAACCTTCGTAATTCTTTACGTACTCTGATGGAGAACCATGCATATTTGCATCGTGGTACAGATCATCCGTATAACACATTCCTCCAACGGTACTTGAGCTGATAAAAGCTGTGCGGGTTGATGCCAGGTCTTCCAAACTAAGCTGAGCATCCGTTACAGCTTCACGAAAGGCTTTCATGGCAATAAGCGTTGTTCGTGTGAAACCACGTCCTTTTTCAAGCCCCAATTCGGCTAAAAGGGATTCATCACTTTGATCGATCTCCCCAAATACCAGGGAGTCGGTATAGTGAGACTTGAAATGTTTGGCTTTTCTGATTCCTGAAATTTCATGTTGCAGGGAATAAAGGTTTTCAGCAATTGTCAACCCAATTGAACTGATTGCACCCATTCCCGTAACAACAATTTCAGTCATAGATCCTATTTTGTTCTATTCGCAATAATGTAATCTACGATTGTATTGACATCAACCAAGATTTGTCTGCCCTCAGTTGGGTTCTTGATTTTTATTCCGTATTCACGGTCCAGTAAAACGATCAATTCAACAGAATCAATAGAATCCAAACCTAATTCTTCTCCGAATAATGGCACATCATTCTGAATATCTGCAGGAGTTAAATCCAACAAGTTCAAATATTTAATCAAATGTTCTTTGAACTCAACAATTAATTCTTCTCTGTTTGTAGTCATATTTTAAATATAGTTTTGAATTCTCAACTTTATGAATATCAAGAGTTGACAAATTACTGTGAACAAAAATAAGAAAGTTATAGTACCAATTAATTCACTCCAGGCACCATTTTTCAAGAAAAGCGTGTAATATCCTTCCAGGCACCACTTCAAAGGAGAAATATTCCCAATTGCCTGCATGTAATCCGGCATCACGAAATTAGGCACCCAAATTCCACCAATTGCTGCAAAAATAATGATCGAAATGGCCCCGAACCCATTTGCCTGTTCTTGCGTTTTGGCATAGGTACCAACCAAAACTGCATAAGAAATTGCAGAAACGGCAGAAAGCAAGGTAACGACCAGGAACGGTAAAAATGCATTCGGCATCGCCAATTGGGGTAATCCGATATGCGGGAAAATGTAAATTCCCATCAGGAAAAGAAGAAGCAATTGGGATAAAGCTACAAACAGGTATACCAGAAATTTGGATATCAATGTCAAGGCGAAACCCCGCGGAATGGTTTGAAGTCGCAAAAAGCTCCCCGATAAACGTTCCTTTACAATATTTCCACCCAGGGAAATCACCATGAAGAACATGGCAAAAATGGACCATGCAGGAACGTTATGCTGACTGGAATTCGGAATCAGTTCCGCTTCATTGCTCAAGCTCGCATTCGCAATTTTCAATTTGGTTTCGCGGTTTATAATGGCTTGCCGGATATTTCTCGGAATCGAATCATATCCCATTTCCTGGAACAATTTCGAAACCATTTCTTCATTCTCGATACCATTTGTGATAGCCTGGATTCCGTTATTGACGGAAATTCGAAAGTTTTCCTGTACTATAGGATCAAAATAAATGGCAATTTCCTGTTTTTCAGGAGCAATTTTCGGGGCTTTTTCAATTACACCCATTTGTTCCAGCATCAATTGGGAAATATTGTTGGCATTACTTGCTAATCGCTCACTGAAGTCGGACGGGATATATATTCCCAGCATGGCATCTTCGTCAATAGTTGTTCGCTTAACAGCATTTTCGGAGAGTTGATCATTTTTTTTGATCTCAAAACTCCCGGAATGGGCCAGGGCTTTTACCAATGAATCACCCAGAGAACCTTTATCCTGATTGGAGATCAGAACGGTCAGTTTATTTTCGTTTACAATTTGAAAAGCACTGTTTTGTACGATTGTGATGATAAAAACCAATAAGAGTGGCATCAAATACATCAATAACAGCCCCACTTTATCGTGAAGTACCAGGAGTATTTCTTTCCGTACGGATGCCTTTAATTTTTTCATCAATCGCGTAATAGGGTTCCGGTCAGTTTCAGGATGAGTTGCTCCAGATTATTGACAGCATGTTTATTTAGCAAATTCACGAGTGTTTCACTTGCAATGATCTTTCCATGATCAATCAAAATGATCTGATTGCAGAATTCTTCAGCTTCTTTTAAATGGTGCGAAGTATAAATGATTGTTGTTCCCTCTTGATTTAATTCCTGGAGCAGATTCATAATTGCAATTTTACTTTGAACATCCACACCAACAGTCGGCTCGTCCAAAAACAGAACCGAAGGATTGTGAAGCAAGGAAATAATCAGGTTCAAACGACGTTTCATTCCACCTGAAAAAGTAGCCACTTTTTTGTTTTTAACATGAAAAAGCCCCACTTTTTGCAATAAATCATCCATTTTCCGCTCCAAATTGTCTTTTTCGAGATTGTATAAATTCCCGAAATAGGAAAGATTTTGTTTCGCCGTCAACTCCGGAAAGAAGGAAAAATCCTGCGGGACAAATCCCAGTTGACTTCGTATCTGGCGTGGAGTTTTCTCCCCGTCCAAATGATAAGTCACGGAACCAGATGTTGGGTCCAAAATGCTGCAAAGTATGGAGATCAATGTGGTTTTTCCGGCACCGTTTGGTCCGAAAATGCCTACAATTTCTCCTTTTGCAACTGTAAAATCGATTCCGTCCAAACTCGGAACGGTATTTTTACCATAGGATTTGTAAACTTTTGAAACATGCAAAAGAGTCTCCTGCATCTCATTTAGAATTTGATTTTCGCCAATTCCTGGAAGGCCTGTTTTTCGACTGCACTGATCTCAACCAATAGATCGGCACAAGCGTCAAAGTCTTTTTGTTCTGTTAAGCGGCCTTTGTAGATCCCCGACATTTGAAGTGCGCTGTCTCTCCACAAATCACCGGCTTTGGTCATTGTTTCTGAAATTTTGGCTAATTGTTCATTTTGCATAATAACAGAAGCTTCTTCAAGAAAAGCGGCATACAAGAAACGAAATCCTCCTCCACCGGTCCCGATTTCTTCCTGCATACGAACAATCTGACCCAAATGAAGACCGGCCTGGCGAGGTCCTAATTTCTCTCTCCAACCGCGGATTTTCTTCGAGGTATAAACAATTCCCTTTACTCCGGCTATTGATCCCGGAATCTTGAGCATATCCCTGCAATTGCGCTTAATTCCTTTCGCAATTCCTCTTCTGACCTGCTCCTGGGTGATCTCACCGATTTTTACAGGATAATAAATATGTCCCTTTGGTGCCAAAGCGCCTTTTGCAAATCGCACACGCTCCAATTCTTCTGTGGTTAAAGAAGTGGTTACTTCCATCACCGGATCACTCACCAGGTAACGATCGCCTTCTTTCCCGAAAACAATCAGGTTGTGCGCATTGAAGTGAAAACGGTATTCTTTCGGGAAATAGGGTAAATGAAAAACACCTACCTGGCATCCAACCTGGATTCCCTGTGCGATTTTTTCATCCAGGAAACGGGTTGCTTCCTTAGGGTCTTTGAATTTTTTACGTTCAACTTTAACATCCAATGCTTTACACGTACGCTTAAAAATGGCTCCCGGCATGGTTCTGAATGAAATAGCAGGGCCATTGTTTACTTTCATAAACGGAATGTGGATATAGAACAGGCCTGAACCCATTCCGAAAGCAAGTGGCTCGGTCATAAAGTCCACCCCATGATGCTGTAATAAGCTCATAGTAACGCCATTTTCACAATGGGCAGTTTGGTGATGAATAAATTCTGACACTAAGCTTTAAAATTTTTGAGTTCATTAATGGAAATCTCAAATGCATCTGCATAACGTTTTAAAACGCTGTCGCTCAATTTTTTGAATGCATTTGGTTTCAAATGTCTTTTGATACGGAATTTCCAGAAACCGGTATATCCTGACAGTACGGTGAAGTCCATCAGCTTTTCTTCCATAAAATAAAGAATGGGGCTTGCTTCACCTCTTTTTATTTGTTCCCGCGCGTCGGCCGTTCTTCGTTCGATTTCTTTCCAGGCTTCATCCAAAGCAACTTTTTTGGCTTCCCAACCGGTACTTAATTCAGTATCGTAATGTCCGTCTTCGTTCTTCACATAACAAACTTCCCTTGTAAAATTTTCAAGAGCACTTTTATCTTGTGGAACTTCGGACTTTTTCATTTAGCAAACAGTTAAGTAAGCAAATACATAGGAAAATCTGGAACTTTCCGGAACTGCAAGCAGAATGGTGTCACCTGCCTTCAGTTTTCCGCTGGTAAATAATTCATCTACCATTAAATAGATCGAACCCGCACCAACGTTTCCGTGAGTAGCCAGGTTGGAGAACCAGCGTTCTTTCGGGATCTCCATTCCATTATCAGCAAGCTGAGCATAGATCTTATCTTCGAAGAAATAGCTCGACATGTGTGGTAAGAACCACGTTACGTCATTATTTGTCAACCCGCATTCGTCAAACTTGGTTTTCAATTTATTGAATCCCAGTTTAACAATGTGTTCGTCCAATAGTTTTACGTCCTGTTTGATACTCAGAATGGATTTCTCAATCATATCCTGAGGGTCATAATCCATATAGCTTTTCAAAGAGCCGTCTTCCATTTTATCAGCAGCCATGTACATACACGGTTCGATCTCATTGGCAAAGGAAATCCCTTCTATCCAATCAATGCGTAATGAAAGGCCTTCCGTGCTTTTTTGGTCTTCCAGCATGAAAACAGCAGCACCATCCGATAGCATCCAGCGAAGGAAATCTTTGTCGAAAGACAGGTATGGATTTTCTTCCAGTTCGGTCAGTTTTTGAATTTCCAGCTCGAACTTGTCGGAACTAAGTACACGGGATAAGCGTTCTGACCCGGATGAAATAGCTTTTTTGCTCATTCCTGATTTGATCGCCATATATGCATATTTCATGGCGTGCATTCCCGAACAACAAACTCCGGAAGGAGAAACCACTTCAATATTTTTGGATTCAGGTAACCATCCATGAACCATAACACCATGCGAAGGCATCATTTGGTCCGGGGAGGAAGTCCCGCAGCTAAGCAAATCAACTTCTTTGATTTCCTGTGGATTTTTTTGGAACAAATTGCGGATGGCCAATGAAACCATTTCGGAATTCGTGTGAGTTGCCGTCCCGTCTTTACGAATTGCGTAATAGCGGTTTTTGATTCCGTTATTACGTAAAACGATTCTTCTCGATTTAGATGCACGGTCATTAATCAACCCTAAATAATCTTCCATTTCATCATTGGAGATGGGATTATTGGGTAAAAAAGATGCCGTACGTGTTATATATACTTCCTTCAAGCTCATTCTTATCTCAATTGAGTGCCTCTGTAATATGCTAATTCGCGTTTAATATGTTGTCCTTTAAAGGGGCGTACAAAGATATGATATATCGTTAAAACAATTGGCGAAACGATAAATAAAGCGAAAATCAAATAATATTTGAAAAAGTTAACCCAGAATTTTCGGTTTCCTCCTTTCGCCGTTTTCTTCGTAATTAGATTTGCCCAGATCCTAAAAAGCATTTTTGCTCTCGATTCAATGAAAAGAATCGAGATCGGAATGGTAATTCCACCCCTGGAGACTAACTCTTCCTGGAATGTACCTTCCTGGTTTTTATGTAATTTATCTTTCAACAAAGCCCCGAACCGACTTACATTCTGAATATCTTCGTCTGAGACACCCGGCTTCGGAAAGATTCCCCATTTCTTCGTTTTTTTCCCTGTCAACATCCAATGTAAGATTGTAATTACACTGATCAAGTTACTTGTTTTATCAATTAATGGCACATTTCCGATTAATTTTCCACCTGCTGAAGCCAATTGCTTTTTGACCGCTTCCTGTGCATTGATCCACATATTTCTGCAGCCCAACACGGTTACAATTTTTGTACCATTTGCAATTTTCCGGAAAGATTCATCCTGTAAGATCGCAGAAGAAGGAAGTGAAGGAGATAAGAACCACGGTTGGTATCCGAAGATAATTAAGTCATACTGTTCCCTTTCGAAATGAAGTTGTTTAATTGGGACCGGTTTCTCCAAAACTGTTTCAGGCATGGCATTGAAGAATGTAGCGGTAGTCCATGGAAATGGAAATGGTGTTTCCGGTTCAACTTTAACCCACTCTATCGTACTGTCAGCAAATGGCTTACAGAAATTTTGGAGGATCTCGGTAAGTTGCCCTGATTGGGAATAATGTATAACTAAGATGTTCTGTGCCATAGTTAATTCGGGTCTTAGCAAAAAGTGTTTAAACTTTTACCACTACAAATTTAACAAGGTTTTATTTCTAAACTACTTTTTTGTGCTCTTTTGAAATGCCGGTCTGTTGATTTTAACAGCGAATTTCTTAAAACTTATGATTAATTTTGTACCTCATGGAATCCAGACTGGTATCAATCACAAGCATTAACGGTTGCGTAATTATTCCCACCTATAATAACGAACGAACTTTGGAACGGGTTGTTCGTGAAGTGCTCGAGTATGTTCCTTCCGATCGGGTGATTATCGTGAATGACGGAGCTACGGATTCCACCCCTGAAATTCTAAAATCCTTTGAGGGGGAAGTTACAATCCTGATCAATGAAGTGAATAAGGGAAAAGGATTCTCACTTAGAAAAGCATTTAAATTTGCACATGAGCAAGGGTATTCCAACGCTTTGACCATTGATTCTGACGGACAACATTACCCAAGTGATATTCTGATATTGATCGAGCAGGCTGTGAAACATCCGGGAGCTGTCATTATGGGCTCCAGAAATATGAACCAGGAAGGAGTTCCGCAGAAAAGTTCTTTTGGGAATAAATTCTCTAATTTTTGGTTTAAAGTAGAAACGTGGATTACCTTACCGGATACACAGACCGGTTTTCGGATCTATCCTTTGAAGCCTTTGAAAAAGATCTGGTTATTCACCAATAAATTTGAGCTGGAGATTGAGGTCATCGTGAAATTGGCCTGGCGTTTTGTTCCTTTTATTGCTGTTCCCATCCAGGTGAAATATGATCCGAATGAACGGGTTTCCCATTTCCGCCCGGCAAGAGACTTCACACGGATCAGTATATTGAATACTGTTTTGGTACTTACTGCATTGATTTGGTACTATCCGAGAAAACTGTTTTCCATTCAAACCTGGAATGTGATCAAACACGAAGCAATCAAACCGGAAGAATCGAATTTCAGGAAAGCACTTTCTATCGGATTTGGTTTTTTTATGGGAATTGTACCGCTGTGGGGTTTCCAGCTGTTGATCGGGATTCCACTGGCTGTCTTATTCCGGATGAACAAGGTGTTGTTCATCGCCGCCGCAAATATTTCGATCCCACCGATGATCCCGTTTATTCTTTACGGAAGTTTTCTGTGCGGGCAGTTGTTCTTAACGGGAGAAACGAATACCGCACAACTGGCTGATATCAGCTTGACATCGATTCAAAATAATGTTTACCAATATGCTGTCGGGGCATGTGTTTTTGCAACGCTTGCTTTTATTGCTTCCTTTTTGGTGAGCTTTACGCTATTGAAGATTTTCCGGAAAGAACCGAAAAAGGAAATTATGTAGGCGCACGCCGGTATATCCAGGATTTTTTATTTCCCACAAATGCGCAAATTAAAAAGGGCGCTTACCAGTGGGACTTATGTACTTTAATCAGGCTGCCACAAAATAGTGGGTTTAAAGTGTTGGAAATTTAGGTGATTCTCTTCTCTATACCCCAGTCAGATAAAGGGCTGTTCGCAATATCGCGAACTTGCAAATTTGCAACTTTGAAAACAAATTCGAAGATTCTGTATCTAAATACTAAGTAACCTGTCTTAAGTACATAATTCCCCTTACCAGTCGCCCTATAAAAAGATTAAAGAGACGACCGGTAGGTGTCTCAAAAAATTTGTGTATTTGCGGTAAAGAAATTAGATGATGCGAAGCATCAACGCCAAATGTTATTAGATATAAATCCCGGAGAATTTCAAGCAAACACCTTCCATGGTGCTCAACTGCCCCGAAACCTTTAGTGTTTGATCATCTTGTTCTACTACAGTCATTTTGAAGCTTGCTTCAGGAGTGTTCACCGGATTCAAAACGGCCAGAAATTTACTGGTTGCAAGACTTTTTAGTTGAATTGGTTTGTTGAACTGGGTCCCGAGAATTTCTTTAACCAATTCCAGTTGCACGACTCCCGGAGTTACGGGATTATTTGGAAAATGCCCTTCGTAAATCGCGTGTTTTGCGTTAATGGAAATGCTTGCTTCGAGAATGTTGTCCTCGAATTTCAAGGTATTGATCGTATAAAAAGTGTCTTTCAGTATCATCAGAATGTCGTGAATTTAGAATCATTAATAGTACCGTTTAATTCCATGTTGGAAAAACTATAAACCAATTTGCTATCATCTGTTAACATGATCAGGTCCTTGAGGGTCAGTTCTTTTTTAGAGAAGACCAGGTTAATTTCGGAAACATAACGTTTCATCTTATCGCTTTTCGGAGTAAGCACCAGTTTGTAAGTTGATTTACTTTCGAAATAGCTGATCTTAAATTCTTTTTCATTCAAAAATTCCCCGGTCATCATCTGTACCATCAGTCCCTGGATTTTCTTTACCACCATTTTGGAAGAAGCACTGCTTATTTGCTTGCCTTTTTCCTGAAGTTTCACAGTTTTTCCATTGATCAGAATGATCTGACTTTCCGGTTTGGTTTTTTCCCAGCGAATTTTGTTTTCCTTCTTGTACCACATTTTACCGGAACCCTTTTGTGCAGAGGTTAATAGGGAAGAAGTAGCAGTTTCTGTAAAATCTGCCTGGATCGAACGGGTTTCTTTGTGTTGTTTTTCCAAAGCGGCCTTACATGCTTGCGGGTCAGCGATTTTTGTATATTCCTGTGCAGAAATGCTTGTTGAAAACAGCAATAAGAAAAGGATACTACTTATTAATTTCATGAATGAATTTTTTCAGATTTTCCTGGTTTGCAAAAATAATGCCTTTAGCTTTTGCTTTGGTAATGTACTCATCCAGGATATCCGCAGTTTGTTCTAAATTATCATGCAGCAAAACGATGCTGCCGGGCCTTGTTTTCATTAAGCGGCTCATCAACCCTTCTCTGTTTTTGAACGAATCGTAAGAGCGGACGCTCCATGCAACGATCTTGAATCTTCTTCTGCGCAGTGCACGTGCGATCTTTGGGTTCGTGTAACCGATCGGAGGCCTGAAAATCGTGATTTTTTCAGTCACCAATGGTTCTATGTTTTGTGAAAACTGGTCTATTTCTTCAGCTATTTGTTTGCTGTGCAGCATGGCAAAGAAAAGTGAGTGATTCTGGGTATGATTTCCAATGGAATGTCCTTCAGAAATGATACGCTGAAGAATTTCCGGATGTTCCTGGGCTTTGCGGCCGATTACAAAAAAGATCGATTTAATACCGTGCTTTTGAAGGGTATCCAAAATGCGTGGTGTCTGAACCGGGTCCGGACCGTCATCAAAAGTAAGAATGACTTCAGGACCAATATTTCTGAAAACCGAAGGGTAGAAATATTGAAAACGAAGGAATACAATCCCAAAAACAAGGAAGACGCAGAAGTTTGAGATAACAAATGCAATCCAAAGCCACAAATAGGGACTGTTCCGGAAAATGAGTATGACGATTAAGAGCGTACTTAATGCTACTGCTATATTAAGTCTATGCTTCCACCTCATTTCTGCAGATGAGCGTTAAGCCCAATTTATCGGATTCTAAATTATTCACGATCAAAATCCGTTTGTGGTCCGGATGATTGATCAGCCAATCATTTGCCATGTGAACAGCAAAAGCAGAAGCACTTTGGTAAAAACCGGTATATTCCGGGAAGGAAATATGATTTTTTGCTTTCGATTTGAAATCAGAGCCAGCTTCAAGTACCAGATCCAAATTTTCGAAATCACAATTGTTCGCTACGAGAAATTGCCCCACGCGGCGTTCCGTACTTTCATCGGAGAAGTAAACTTCACAGGCACGGATAGAAGCAATAGAACTTTCTTTTTCACCCGATAATACCATAAAGGTAGCTCCGGAAGTAAAAGGAAGATTGGTTTCGATCAAGGATCCGCGCAGTCTTTCCAAAAAAGGAATTGCTTCATCCGCTGCACCCACCAGCACCGATTTTTTTCCTTCGTCAATGCACAAGAGACCGTCTTTTAATGCAACCTCAAAGGAAAGTGCATTCTGAGTATGTGTCATATTGTATGCATGATTTTTCAGATCCAAAGAAATCTGCCCGGAAATCGTATTATGGGTACTTTGAATAAAAGCAGTGGGGGAGAGAATATCTCCGCTTACGGTATTGATCGTCACCAGGAATTTTTCTGTATCAGTCAAACAACCAAGTGCTGTTCCTACTGAAATTGCATCAAATTCATGCGGAACTTTTTCCTGGCATTCTTTGGATGCGGTAATTCCCATGCGTAAAATGGTGCTCAATCTTCTCAGTGCGGCAACCGGAATGTAATTTTTATAATCCGGAGAGATAAGTTCATTCTCAGCAGTTAAAGGTTTCAGGTTGTTCCAGATATTTTCTTTCCGGAAGCTGTCCTGGTGTGTAATTGATTCGATATGTTGAATGAAATACATATTAAACCTTGCTTAAGATGATGGTTGAGTTGTTTCCTCCGAACCCGAATGAGTTGGATAAAATATGTTGGATCGCATTTCCTTCCGAGTAATTTTTAACAGGTACAAGGCCAGTTTCTTCAATAGCCCGGGTAAAGTTGAGATTAGGAAGTAAAATGCCTTTATTCAATGCCAGGATGCCGAATACGGCTTCAATTCCTCCTGAAGCGGCTAGTGTATGTCCTGTATATGCTTTTGTGGAACTGAATGGAGGCACGGATGATCCGAAAACTGTTTTGATCCCGTGAGATTCGGAAAGATCATTATTTGGAGTTGCCGTTCCGTGCGCATTGATGTAATCAATATCACCGGGATTCAAACCGGCAACTGCCAAAGCGCCTTTCATGGAAAGTGTTGCGCCTAATCCTTCCGGAGAAGAAGCTGTTTGATGGTAAGCATCCGAAGCATTGCTCCAGCCTGAAAGTATTGCTAATGGCTCTTTTCCTGATTTTTTGATCGTTTCTTCTGTTTCAAGCACCAAAAATCCGGCACCTTCACCCAGGTTCAATCCCTTCCTGGTTTCATCAAAAGGTCTGCACCATTCGTCGTCAAAGATCATTAAGGAACGAAATCCTGAAATGGTAAATTGAGAAAGTCCGTCCGTTCCGCCCACAACTACGCGATCCAATTGTCCGCTTAACAGCATGCGCGCTCCGAGCATAATGGAGTTGGCGGCAGAGGAACAAGCAGTTGAAATGGTATTGACATATCCGTCAATTCCCAGTTCTTTGGCAATTTGCTCGCTGGTAGTGCCGCTGGGATGATTTTTATATACATTCAGATCATCACTTTCTCCGTTGAGAAAATCTTTGTAAGCGATTTCGCTGACATCCATCCCACCTACGGAGGTTCCAGAGATCAAGCCCGTTCTGATTTCCGGGTTCAGTTCATGTCCTTTAAACGCTTCCTTTGCAGCAATCATTCCCAGAATGGCTGTTCTGGAAGCATCTTGCGTCAAGCTAAAACGCCGGATCAGTTCTTCGTTTGTCCAGGCAATTTCACCTACTTTAAAACGCACTGTATATGGTTTTTTACCTTGTCCGATCCCTGTTTTTTCAGAACGAAGGGAAAGCAAGGTTTCTGCTACGTTTTCACCCACAGAAGAAATAACACCATATCCGGTAACGTAGATGCGCATTTATTGATTTTTAGAAATGTAATCCGCTAAGGTATTTACCGATTGAAAGATCTCTTTCCCTTCGCTTGGGTCTGCGATTTTAATTCCGTAATTAGAATCCAATAAAACGATGAATTCCAATGCGTCAATCGAGTCCAATCCAAGTCCCTGATCTCCGAATAGAGGAGCATCATCCTGGATATCTGCAGGTGTCAGATCTTCGAGGTTCAATTGCTCAATAATTTGAGCCTTTAGGTTTTCTTTTAAGTCACTCATTTCTGTATTGTTTAATTAGTGTTGAAAGTTCAAATTCAATTGAATGTTCACTATTTTCAGAATTAGTCAGCAAAAATAGGAAACATTCTTGTTCTCCATTCGATTTTGCCTCTACCCAAGCGCATAAACAGCAATTATTACCTTTATTTAACGCTATTTGTGCCCATTCCGAAAAATGAAGCGGATTAAAGGCTTCTTCTACAAAGAAGCAATTTTCACCGTACCATTTGTGACGGATGCACAATTCACCGGTAACGATGTTCGGCAAGGTGTAAACAAATAGGGATGGGCTCGGATTATTCAGCTGCTCATAACTTTCTACGAACAGGTTATCTGTATTCTGACTTGCAGAACTGTTTGCAAAGATCAATTGAAGTTCGTTTTCCAGATCGGCGTCATTCGGGAAGAAAGGAAGGAGCAATTCTGTTCCGATAAATGCCATTTTTGAAAGCACATCCATTTTATAGAACTTCGGGTACTCAGCTCCGAGTTGCTGATAGGCGGATTTCAACGGGTTTTCTTCCCCATCTGTATTGTAGACCAGTTTTCCGTTCAGAAAAGTTCCTTTCGGACAAACGTAACTATGTGCTAAGATCTTCACGGCAGCTTTTGTAAGATTAAACTTGCATTTCCTCCTCCAAATCCGGAAGCAGTCTTCAAAACTGTATTCAATTCTTTTGATTCGATGCGTTGAATGATATTTAACGGTACGGAAGTTCCGGTTTCACTAAATCCAAGATTTGGGAACAGGATGCTTTTTTCCATGGAAACTATACTCATGATGGTTTCCAAAATGCCGGCTGCACCCAACGTATGACCGAAATACCCTTTCATACTGTTAAGTGGGACCTGATCGAGGTTTGTTCTGCCGAATGCAATGCTTTCCATTTCGTCGTTGAATACAGTTGCCGTGCCGTGAGCTGAAACAAAATCAATCGTTGAAGCAGCAATACCACTTCTTTTCAATGTTTTTTCGATGGAGCGTACCAGACCTTCTCCGGTTCTGGATGGACCTGAAATGTGATTGGCGTCATTGGATGAAGAACCTCCTTTATACAAAACGGCAAAACCGTCGGGCTTTTGATTTGAAACCAGGACAATTCCGCACCCTTCTCCCAATGTTGTTCCATTTCTGGATTTATCAAAAGGTTTACATGCTTCATTGCTTAAAGCAAACAAACTCTGAAAACCGTATGAAACGAATTCGGAGACTGCATCAATTCCAATGACCAGTACCTGGTCGTATTTCCCGGCAAGCAGATAATCAGCAGCAGTGTTGATCGCAATGACTCCCGAAATACAGGCGTTTGAAATGATAAATACCTCGGTTCCCGGATAGAATTCCTGTATGATTGAAGATGTTTCCGCGAATGTATCACCGGGAAGCAAATCGATATTTCCTTTAGTGGAACTTACAATAACAGCCGTTCTTTGAGTTTGGACCGAAAATTTCGCTTGTGCTTTTTCAAGCGCCTCTCTTAAGAGTGTATCGTAGCGGTTGCCGGTAATTTCTTCGCGCTGAGCCAAAGGAATTATGGTATCCTGGAAACCGGCATTCTCAACAAGTTTGATTCCTGAAAATCCTTTCTGAAACGCATCAAAATGCTGCTCAACCGTATTTCCAAGTGGAGTAACTATTGAAAGTGTTTGTATGTAAACCGGTTTATGCATCAATCCAATTTTGCTTTTCCTCCCAAATACGATAAAATTCAGGTTTGATTAATTCCAGGGTGCGGTCGGAAGTGAACATAAATACCTGCATGGTCATGCCGGTTGCAGCTACCTGTTTTGTTGCATGATTGATCACTTCGTAACGAAATACGATCTTGGCTGAATCGTGTTGTTCCAAAATGACGTTAATCAATGCGCCTTCACCGTAAAAGATAGAAGCTTTATGTGAGATCTCTGATTTAACAATGGGGATGAAATATCCTTGCGCATGCACATCCAGGTATTCGATCCCGTAATCCCTGCCAAATTGTTCCCGGGCATCTTCAAAGAACTTCAGGTAATTTCCATGCCAGACAACACCCATAGCATCCGTTTCACTGAAACGGACAGGTACAAGAATGGATGATTTCAATATTTTCATGCCAGAACAATTTTCATTTGGCAGGTTACCAGGACATTTCCGTTTGATTTTGCGGTTCCTTCTACTAAATGGATCGTGTCAAACGTGCTCAAAACCTTTACTGATGTTTCGATCAGATCGTTTTCTTTCGCTGCATTTTCAACTTGAACCTGGGTAACAGCTCCAATGAAACCCAATTTCGGTTCACCGCCTTCTTCCAGGCTATTCAAGTACCCAAAACCGGCAGCACAGGTTTGTGCAATGTTTTCGATCAATGCTGATTCGGATAAAACCTGATCTTCCAGGAATAAATTGTCCGGTGCGATCTTAAATTCGGTTTTGAATCCGGTTTCATCCGCTGTCAAAAGGTTGTCAATCATCACGAAAGGAACTCTTTGCGGAATGATGGATGTAATATTTTCTTTGCTAATCAACATAATATTCAAAAAAGTTAAACCATTGAGTTGGGCTTGCCTTTACCTGTTCTTCCAGGTGTTTTGCATAAATTTCCGCAATTTTTTCCGGAGATTCAAATTCGGTAAGCGGGTTGGTAGCACTTAATTCATAATGTGTATTTCCCGATTTCACTGCATACACAAAGGTAAGTGGAACTTTGAATTTATGTGCCATAATAAACGGTCCGGCAGGGAATTCCGCGAAACCATTCAAAAACGGCAATCGGAAGTTCTTTTGACCTGCAGTTGTTCTGTCCGCGTGCAATGCAATGAGTTCGTTGCGTTTTAATGCCTGGTGGATCAAAATGAGGTGCGACAGGTCATCCTTGATCGGAATGAGCCGGTACTGTGATTTTCCGGCTGCATCTTCCAGGTAAGCTTTGATTTTTTGAACTTCGTCATCGAGCATCAGGATATTGATCTTCAATGTGATCCGCTCACCAAGCAGGTTTCCGGCATTTTCCCAATTTCCCAAATGAGCTGAAAAAAGAAAACCGCCTTTACCGGCTTCGTTCATTTTGATCAATGCTTCCTCGTTGTTAAAACGAAACGTAAAGATTCTTTTTCTAGGTGTTTTTAAGGCGATTCTGTCAATAAGTGTTTGTCCGAACAGATACAGGTTCCTGGCTGTTGCTCTGATTGCTTGCAGCTTGGAGTAATTAAATCCTTTTTGGTAAAAGGAAATCAAAGCTCTTCGCGGTTTGCGTGAAAAAAGCAGGAAATATCCGGAAACCCCGATACAAAAAAAGTAAGCAAATCGAACCCCTAAAAATCGAATAGAGTAGATAAAGAACTTATACCCCCAAAGTGAACCTTTGGTTTTACCATCCCATTTTTGTTCCATTCACCTTTAAGCGTTCAAACGTTGCTCAACCAGATCGTAGAAATCGTTAAAAGTCTCAATCGTTTTGAAATCTTCTGCAGTTGGTTTAATTCCCAAATTTTCTTCAATCACTACAACTAAATCCACATAGTCAAGACTATCTAAATCCAGGGTTTGTTGCAGGTTGTTTTCAGGTTGGATCAATGTTGCGTCAACCTCAAACTCGTCAGATAAAAATTGTTTTGTAGTAAGAATGATGTCTTCTCTTTTCATGTTTAGGGTACTCTATTTTTTAAACTTTTTGATAATCAATGAGGAATTTGTTCCTCCGAATCCAAATGAATTGGATAAGAAGCAATCAATATTTTGTTCCTTATAGCTTGGAATGATATTGATCTTTTCCGAGTGTTCATCCGGATTTTCAAAATTTATATTCGGTGCAATGAAATCATTATTCATCATGAGTAAGGAATAAACGATCTCACTTGCTCCGGCCATCCAGCATTCGTGCCCGGTCATACTCTTGGTAGAACTTACAGGAACTTTGGAGCCCAGTACGTTGAAAATGGCTTCTGCTTCCGTTGAATCCCCAATTGGAGTTGAGGTAGCATGCGCATTTACGTAATCAATATCTTTTGGTGTTAAATTCGCTTGTTTCAATGCCATGTTCAATGATCTGAACTGACCGTCGAAATTGGGATTTGAAATATGGTCGCCGTTTGATGAGAAACCAAATCCAACGATTTCTCCATAAATCGGTGCATTTCTTTTCAAAGCGGATTCCAATGATTCGATAATCACAGTTGCCGCACCACCTGATGGAACCAAACCGTCACGATCTCTGTCGAACGGACGACTTGCCATAGAAGCGGCAGCATCTCTTACAGAAAAAGCACCCAATCCATCAAAGCTTGCCATAGCATATACATTGATCTCTTGTGCACCTCCGCAAACTACCCGTTCCTGCAATCCTTGTTTGATCAGCAAATAACCCATTCCGATCGAATGAGAACCTGAAGAACAGGCAGCAGAAATAGTGAAGTTCATCCCTTTCAATTTGTAAATCGTTGAAAGGTTCATATTCACGGTGGAGTTCATGTTTTGGAAGATGTCACCACTTCCGATAAGTGTGGTGTTCTTTTTTGCACGAACTTTATCTACTGTTTCCACAACAGCACCTGCCGTTGAATCATTTCCGAAGATAATTCCTGTTTCGGTTTTATCCAGGAAATCTGCATCCAAACCGGAACCTTCCATTGCTTCTTTGGTAGACATAAAAGCAAAACGGGCCGGCTGATGCATCCCGATACGCTGGCGGCGTGACAAAAACGGATTCAGGTCCGGTTCAGCAACCATTCCGGTAAAGCAAGATCGGTAACCAAAGTCTTTACGCTGCTCATCGTAAATAACTCCACTGCGGCCAAGGCGCAGGGATTCCAGAACTGTGTCCAGGTTTTCACCCAAACACGAGTAGGCACCAATTCCGGTAATTACTACACGATGTTCCATAATTAAGCGTAAATTCCTCCGTTAATATTAATAACCTCACCAGTTATGTAGGCTGCTTTTTCAGACGCCAAAAAACTCGCAAGATACGCTACTTCTTCCACTTTTCCAAAGCGGTTTGCAGGAACCATCTTTTTTAATTCATTCATATCCAGGTCACTGGTCATGTCCGACTCAATGAAACCCGGAGCGATTGCATTTACAGTAATATTCCGTTTTGCGATCTCTTGCGAAAGTGCTTTCGTAGCAGCAATCATGCCACCTTTTGCCGCAGAATAATTTGTTTGTCCGGGAACACCCTTTAAACCGCTCAAAGATGCGATATTGATGATGCGTCCGCTTCGTTGTCTCAACATACGTTGTATAATTGCTTGAGTACAGTTATACATTCCTTTCAACGAAGTGTTCAATACTGCATCCCAATCTTCTTCTGTTACCCAAGGGAACAGGTTGTCTTTTGTAATTCCTGCGTTGTTTACCAGTACATGAATTATCCCTTCCGGGTTATTGGAATACCAGTTTTCAACGGCAGCTTTAACAGCAGCGCCGTCTTTTACATCAAAGTGCATTAATTCGCCAGTTCCACCGGCTTGCTGAATCAAACTCAATGTTTCTTCTGCTGCAGCTTTGTTGGAAGCATAGTTGATTAATATATGCAGGTTTAGGTCCTGGGATATTTGCAGCGCGATCGCACGTCCAATTCCTCGGGATGCACCTGTGATTAGAGCACATTTCATAGGGCAAGAGTTGTTTTCTTAAGGGTGTTTGTTACGTTTCGGATAGCTTCAAATTGCGGGATATCTTCGTTAATAGTCGGAGAGACCGCACGAATTTGATTATAAATTTCTTTTGTCTTGGAGGAAAGTTTGTTTTTCTTGGTTTCATCGAGTAAATCGATTGCCTGGCAAACGGACATCATGTGAATGGCCATTACCTGGAAACCGTTTTCAATGACTTTCTTCGTAATTACTGCACTGTTCGTTCCCATACTCACGATATCCTGGTTATCGTTGTTGTTGGAAATACTGTGCACATACATCGAATTGGAAAGCATTTGGTTTTCAGCAGTTGTGGAAGTTGCCGTGAACTGCATTCCCTGGATCCCGAAGTTCAAACCAAGGGTCTGTGTATTCAGGAATGGAGGGAAAACTCCATTGATCTTGCTGTTCAAAAGGAAGTTCAATTGTCTTTCTGCCAGCATGGTCAATTTCGTAATGACCAATTTGATCTTATCCATTTCCAATGAAATGTAATCTCCGTGGAAGTTCCCGCCATGAAATACATTTTCGCGTTCCAGGCTCACTACCGGGTTGTCATTGGTGGAATTGATCTCATTTTCAATGATCGTTTTTGCAAAATCAAGGGTATCTTTTACAGGACCAAGGATTTGCGGAATACATCGGATCGAATAATATTCCTGGATCTTTTTCTTGAATTCGGTCGTTTCAGCAACTTTATCATCAGTGAAGAGTTCTTCACGTTTTTTGATCAGGGAGCTGTCTTTCAGGAAATCGCGCATGGCTTTTGCAACAGATTGTTGTCCCGCATGCAATTTTACTTCATTCAGCCCTACAGAGAACGAGTCATCGTATGCTTCCACGATCTCATTGATCATCGTCGAAGCTGCGATTGCCCAATCCAATAAACGGTAAGAATAGATCAGGTTTACAGAACCAATTCCCGACATACAGGAAGTTCCGTTCATCAATCCCAATCCATCTCGTAATTTTACTTTTAACGGAGTGATGTTCTTTTCAGCCAAAACTTCGGAAGTTTTTCTGCGAACACCATCCACGTATACATATCCTTCTCCGATCAGGTTTAGCGCCAAATGGGCCAATTGAACCAGGTCACCACTGGCACCGACGCCACCGTGTTCATAGATTTCAGGAATGATATCGTGATTCAAAAACTGAACTAATTTTTCAATAACTCCATAGCTGATTCCTGAATTTCCCTGCATGAAATTGGTCAAACGGGAAAGAACAACTGCTCTTGCGGATTCTGCATCCAACACATTTCCTGTTCCGGAAGAGTGGCTTCTGATCAGGTTATACTGAAGTTGATTTAGTTTGTCTTCATCAATTTTGAATTGAGCCATTGGCCCGAAACCTGTATTGATCCCATAGATAATCTTATCACTTGAAAATTCCTGGAGAAAAGAAAACGATCTTTCCAATTCCTTGCGAACATCATCGGAAATGATGTATTCCTTCTTTTCAAGGCTAAAAGCTTCTATTTGTTTTAAATCAAGTTTGTTCATGTAATTTTTAAGTGGGAGAGTAACTTATTTCGGTAATTTAACTTCAAGGATCGTGTGGAAACGGTCCTCATGAAGAGGATGTTCTGCGACAGTTTCAAATCCTGCTTTTTCAATAATGTATTTCATAGCAGTGGACGAGTACATCTTGCTGTTCCCGTTTGCCAATGCCGTAAAATAAAGTGAAGTAGCAATTAAACTGAACTCTGCTGCCGGGAAGCGCTGATCGTCAATAAATGTTTCCATAATGAAGATCGTAGCATCCGGTTTCATGGTTTTTTTGATCTTCAATAAAATTGCTTCGATTTCTTTTTCGCTGAAACAATCCAGGAATTGGCTCATCCAGTAAACGTCTGCTCCGGCAGGAATTTCTGAATTCGGATCAAGCATGTCGCGCTCATTGTAATCTACGCGATCCCTGATTTCCGGAATTGCTTCAATAGTTGCTTGTGCAACTTTCAATTGAACTCCCAAATCAAAGATACTTACACGTACATTCGGATCGTGTTGTGTACTTGCAATTGCCCATTTACCGGTATTTCCACCGATGTCATAAATGTGTTTCGGATTGTGCTTAAAAATAATTTTCAATGCTTCACCGAACGAATTGTCTGAATAATGGTGATCAAATTCAAACCACGACTTTTTCAATTGTTCCGGTAAAATAGATAATCCTTCATAGATCGTATTCCATGGACCAATTTCTTTCAATCCTTCCGGTTTGCCGTTCAAAATGGAATCTTTCAGGTGGAATAAACCCTTGTAACAGATGTCCTGGGTAAACATCATGTTCACTTTGGTCATTTCGTCTCTTGTCAAAAAGTACCCGATTTTGGAAAGCATGTATCTGTCTTCATTCAATTCGAGAACATCCGCTGCTTTAGCCATTTCAACCAATACGCGAACACCATATTCACTGATGTTTTTGCGTTTTGCAATTTCCTGGATTGTTAAACCATCCCTTTCTTCATACAGTTCATCCATGATTCCCAGACTGGACATGGTATAGACAGTTTGGAATACAAACGGGCTAAAGGCAATTTTCTGCGCCTCGTACAAAGAGTTTAATGCTTTCATGGGTTCAATTCTATATCGAATTTGAGTTAGTTACTTGTCGTTCGATCAGGGTTAATTTAAAATGTGGCGTCAAAGTTAGGAAAAAAAAATAGTTTCTTACTTGATATGCTAATTCTTCGTGGTCAGCAATTTACTAAAATCGGCAAGTTCGAAGCAGCGAAAGCGGTATTTCATTAATTTTGAAGCCGAATGAACGAAGAATTTGACGTCACCATCATCGGCTCGGGGGTAAGTGGTTTACTTTCCGCAGCACTGCTTTCCCGGTCAGGAATGAAAGTCCTTGTATTGGAAAAGCATTACCTGATCGGTGGATACCTGCAAGGATTTGAGCGAAAGGATTTTGTATTTGATACGGCAATCCATTGGTTAAACCAATACAATGAGAAAGGAACGGTAACCCGTGTTTTTAAACTGTTGGGAGAGGATTATCCGAAACCACAACTGATGGAACGCATTCAACGTCATATTTCTACGAATCACGATTACCTGCTGACCAATAACCCTGATGAATTAAGGGATCAATTGATTTTGGATTTTCCACATGAAAAAGAAGGAATCATGCGCTTTTTTAAAGTTGCGAAGCGCATTGCGAAGGTTTCCCTGAGGTTTCCCGAATTCTTTCAATCCGTTGAAACAAAATCTCCTTTGGAAATCCCATTCTTTCGTATGAAACAGCTTGGGATCATTTATCCGCTGATTCCTTACGCTGTAGGTGGCGGAGATGTGAAAAAGGGCCTGAGCAAGTTTTTCAAGGATCCGGATTTACAGGAACTTTTCTGCACGGAGCGCGACTTGTTATCGTGTATCTTCCCGATTGCCTGGGCTTATAATTCAGATTATCAAAATCCACCCATTGGCGGAAGCCAGGTAATCCCAGCATGGCTGGAAAACCAGGTTAACCCCGAAAATTGTGAGATCCGCTTAAGTTCTGAAGTGGTTGGTTTCGATTTTGAGAATGAACAGATCACAGCCGTTCGGTATAAGAACCGTGCGAAAGAGTATACGGTGAAAACAAAATACGTCATTGCAGCTTGTGATGTTGATTTTCTCTATCGTAAATTGGTTCCGCCAAATCTCGTTCCACCGAAATTTTTTGAAACACTCAACGATTCAGACATGTATAGTTCTTCGGTGACGATCTCAGTGGCCCTGGATTGTACGGCAGAAAGTTTGGGTTTCGGGCATGAGCTGACACTTGTTTGTGAAGAATCCAGTACACGTGATGAGCATAGTTCAGGTGATCCGCATAAATCGGCAATTTCCGTATTGGCACCAACTGTGCGGGATCATACCCTGGCCCCGGAAGGAATGGGAACAGTGACTTTATACGTTCCGGCCTGGATGGATTACATGAATAACTGGCAGACGGAAAAGAATGCAAAGGGTGAT
Source organism: uncultured Flavobacteriales bacterium (assembly GCA_946480815.1). Next base: position 57,971 of record CAMLLB010000002.1, on the reverse strand, counting down.
TTCGTTCGAACGGAAGCTTATAAAAAGTTAAAAGACGATTTTGCCCAGATTATTTTTGAGCGGGTAGAAGCTAAAATGTGCCCCGATCTGCGTAAACATATTTTATTTTATGAAGTAGCTACTCCGGTTACTTACTATCGTTATACCGGCAATAAGAATGGTTCGATGATGGGAACGCGACCGGGAAAAAAGAACATGCAAAGTAAAATTGCACATTACCGCACACCGGTAAAAAACCTGATTGTCGGCGGGCAGTGGGCGGAATTGGGTGGTGGAGTTCCGATTGCTGTGAAGACGGCTTTTAATGCTTCTCTGATTGTTTTGAAGAAATGGGATAAACCCCGATTCAAAAAGTTACTAAATGCATACAAAAAAGGTACAAAACTCACATCATGAGATATTTTTGTAGTTTTGCCGCCTGATATTTCTCCTTCTTCCTGAAACTAACTCAAATGATCGGTCAAATTTGCGCGCGAATAGTTGAATTTTTTCTCAAAAAAAGACTTGTTTTTTGGGGAAGCTTCACACTTGTGCTTGCTTTTTTGTTGATTGGTGTTTCAAAATTGAAAATCAACGAAGACCTCTATGCCATTTTCCCGCAGGGAAAAGAGTTCAGGAAATTCAATGACATTGTTCAGAAGAACAAACTCAATAAACAGGTTGTGTTCTCTATCAAAGCCCAGGAAGATGAAGAAATCACACTGGAGAAACTGGAGGGTCTGAAGACCGACCTTGAAAAACAGTTTTCCGGGGAATTGAAGGATATTGAGGTCGTAAAGACAGTGGATGAAGGGGCTTTAATAGCTTTTCTTCAAAAAAGCTCGGTCCGTAATCTGAGTAAAGCAGACTATAAACGATTTCAACAGGAACTTCAGCCGGATTCCATAAAAAAAGGTTTGAAACGCACTGCGGGGTTATTGACAGGTTCGAATGCGTTTTTTATCAGCAAGTTAGCTGCAAACGATCCCTTAGGATTGCTGTACGGACAATTGAAACAATTGAATCCGAATACCGATTCCGGTAATTATGTGGTAAAGGATGGTGTGGTTTATTCAAAGGACGAACAATACGCATTTTTCTTCGGGACGATTGACTTGAATCAGAAAGACACCAAAAAACTGGAAGCGTTCGCAGATCGTCTGGAGAAATTCAAACAAACCAAAGCCAAGGAAAAGGGATTGAATTTCGATTATTTCGGAACGTTTCAAATTGCTGTTGAGAATGCAAAACAGGTCAAGTCAGATTCGTTTTTAACTGCCATGATCAGTATTTCTGCCATCTTGCTTTTACTGATCTTTTATTATAGAAGCATTCTTGCCCCTTTTTATTTCCTCCTTCCCGGATTTTTTGGAATTCTGAGTGGTGCCGGATTGGTAGGTTACCTGCATCCGGAGATCTCTGCTATTTCACTGGCAACATCTTCCGTGCTTTTGGGAATTGTACTGGATTATTCGTTCCACTTCTTCACTCATTTGAAGCACTTGGGAAATGTGGTGAAAACGGTTAAGGAGATTAGTTCACCAATGACTCTTGGAAGTTTCACTACAATTGCTGCCCTTTCCGCCCTACTTTTCACTAATTCGGTAGTTCTGCAGAATTTTGGATTGATCGCACTTTGTACCTTGTCCGGTTCAGTACTCTTTACGCTGCTTTTCCTTCCTGTTTTAATTGAAAGCCTGAACATCAGAATCAAAGACAATAGAAACTATAAAAATAGTTTCAAACTAAATAAAACGTTTCTTAGAATATCGTTTTTATTGATCTCTTTGGTTTCATTGGTGTTTTTATACAAGTCTTCGAATGTGAATTTTGATTCGGATATGAACAACCTTTCGTTCCATACTCCCGAATTGAAGCAGAAAGAGAAATTCTATACGGGGATCAATCCGAATACCGACAAAAAATTATTTGTTTTTTCTGCGGCTTCTACCATGGAGCAAGCACGTTCTCAAAACGATGCGGTATACAAAACGTTTGTGTCCGTGAAAGAGCAGTACGGTATCTCTGAATTTGTTTCCCTTGCGCCATACCTTCCTTCCAATCAAACAATAAAGGAGTCTGAAAAGCAATGGACCGGTTTCTGGAAAGCAAATCAGGGAGTAGAAGCGGAAATTAAGCAACTTGCACCTCAATACGGATTGAATCCGGCCGGGTTCGAACCCTTTTTCCGTTCTACGAAATCCCTTGATTTCAATAAAGAGGAAGGAGAAGACCTGGTAAAAGAAATCGGACTGAATAAATTCGTTTCAGAAGACCAGGGATTGCATACGTACGTCACCTCTATTACGGTTAAGAAAGATAAGCAAGATCTTGTAAAAGGAGAATTGAAGAAAATCGATGGAGTTTTTGTCCTGGATATTTCAGAGATGGCAAAATCCATGTTGAATGTGGTGAAGCAGGATTTCGATTACCTCTTCCTGTTCTCATCCCTGTTGGTTTTCTTCTCAATATTGGTTATTTATGGAAGGATCGAATTGACCTTATTTGCCTTTTTCCCAATGGTTCTGGGCTGGATTTGGATTCTTGGGATCGCAAGTATTTTTGACATTCCTTTCAATTTTATCAATATCATCGTTGCAACGTTCATCTTCGGTTTGGGAGACGACTTCAGTATTTTCACTACAGACGGATTGATCCAACAAGCCAGAACAGGTGTTAATTCATTGAAATCGACACAATCTGGGATTATTCTTTCAGGTATTGCGACCATGATCGGAACGGGAGTACTCATTTTCGCGAAACATCCGGCAATTCATTCCATAGGAGCCATCAGTGTGATCGGGATCGGTTCCATTATGCTGATCACTTTATACGTTCAACCGAGCGTTTACAATTTCTTCGTATTGAATAGAAAGAAGAAAGGTCGCGGACCGATCACATTTTTCTACTTCATTTATAGTTTGCTGCTGTTCCTTTACTTCTTTGTTGGAAGTTTGATCCTGAATATCCTGTTGATCTTTATTCTGATCCCAACTCCGATTAAGCGGATCCACAAACGGAACATTTTAAATTTCTGTATTTCCAAACTGGCTAAATCTACTTTATATGCCGGTGTTCACGTGACGAAAAAAGTAGTTGATGAACACAAGTTGGATTATAAAAATCCGAGTATCATCATTCCGAATCATACTTCTTTCCTGGATATTTTGGTAGTATTGATGCTTCATCCGAAAACCATTATCATGGTGAAGAAATGGGTGTATAATTCACCAATTTTTGCTCCGTTTATCCGTTACGGTGGTTACCTGTTTGCGGAAGAAGGAGCGGAAGGAAACCTGGATGAGATCAAGAATCGTATCGATCAGGGTTATTCAATTGTCATTTTCCCGGAAGGAACCAGAAGCAGTGATGGAGAAATTAAGCGTTTCCACAAAGGAGCGTTTTATATTTCCAAAGAGTTGAATATTCCGATCCAGCCTTTGCTGATATTGGGGAACCATGAAGTCAACCCGAAGAATGATCTGATGATCAATCAGGGCCAGATCTTACTAAAACCATTGGATCGGCTTACAGCTCAGGAGGGAGAATCATACAGTGATTTCTCAAAACGTGCTGTGAAGATCATGCGTGCTGAAATGCTGGAGTTTAGAAAGGAATATGCCACAACGGCCTTCTACACACGAAAAGTGCTGGAGAATTACTTGCTGAAAGGTCCTGTCCTCGAGTGGTATGTGCGCGTGAAATGGTTAATGGAACGAAAGAACTTTGATTTTTATAACCGATTGATCGGCTCCAGGAAGCGCATTGTAGATGTGGGTTGTGGTTACGGTTATTTGTCTATTTTCCTGAATTATTTTGATCCGTCGAGAGAAATTATCGGGATGGATTACGATGAAGATAAAGTAGCCGTAGCGGATAACTGTATCAAGAAATCAGATGGTTTACGTTTTCAAACAGCTGATATTCGTGAATGGGACATCCCTGAAGCGGATGTCTACTTCTTTAATGATGTCATTCACTACCTGCGGCCGGAAGAACAGATGGATTTGCTGAAGAAGGTAAATACCAGATTGGGAGAGAATGGAATTATCGTTATTCGTGATGGGATTATTGAGTTTCAGGACAGACTTAAAAATACCAAATTAACAGAGATCCTTTCTACAAAATGGTTTAAATTTAATAAGACAACGAATGATCTGTCGTTCCTGTCTGCAACCGAAATTGAACGTTTTGCAACTGAGAACGGATTCGGATTTGAATTGATTGAACATTCATCAAAGACATCGAATGTATTGATGATCCTTAAAAGACTTTAAGTTGAACCCAGGACAAAAAATAGTGGTAATAGGAAGTGGTATCGGTGGCTTGGTGAGCGGTCTGATATTGGCTAAACATGGTTATCACGTACAGGTCCTGGAGAAAAATCACCAGATTGGTGGTTCATTGCAGGTTTTTAGCCGCGACAAAAAAATATTTGATACGGGTGTTCATTATGTCGGGGGACTGGATAAAGGAGAAAACCTGTATCAAATCTTCAAGTATTTGGAGATCTATGATGATTTGGAAATGCACCGTTTGGATCAAGATGCGTTTGATATCGTCCGTTTATCAAATGGAGTGACTGCCAGCCATGGAATGGGTTACGGGAATTTTAGAACCCAGTTAAAACGCAGTTTTCCGGACAATACGGAAGATGTTGATAGAATTGTAGACCAATTGAAGCTGTATTGCACCTATTTTCCGCTTTACAATATCGAACTGGAATCGGAAATTAATTACGTGGAGCACAATGAAGTGCTGGAAGTGGGAGCCTGGGAACACCTTGCAACATTAACTGATAATCAGGATTTAATCAAAGTAATTTTAGGTTCAGGCCCCTTGTATGCAGGATTGAAAGGAGTGACTCCATTCTACGTCGTAGCATTGATCTTGAACAGTTTTATAAAAGGAAGTTACCGCTTCGTAAACGGAGGCTCTCAGATTGCAAAACTATTGATGAAGAAGATTGCCGCAAATGGCGGAGAGGTTTTGAGAAGAAAGGAAGTGGTGGGAGCGAATTTCAACGAATCGGGAACAATCAAGTCGCTTATTTGTTCAGATGGGAGTCAATTTGACTGTGATTTTGTGATTTCTAACATGCACCCGAAAGAAACCGTTAGCCTGTTCGGAAAAGATCGCTTTAAAGCAGCCTATGCAAATCGGGTGAATGCGCTTCCGAATACGATCGCATCATTCATGATCTATTTATCACTTCATGAAAACACGCTTCCGTATTTCAATTCGAACTACTACGATTATTATACCGATAATATTTGGGACGAAGAGTTCCGGTTTAATGATTCCTGGCCTCAAATGACCTTTACATCTGCACAGGTTTCCAAAAACACGAAAGAATTCGCAGAATCCATTTCAGTGATGTGTTACCTCGACTTTAATGAGTTTAAGAAGTGGGAAAATTCCGTTCGGACCATTGTGAAAGAAGGAACCCGTGAGGAATCATACGAAGCATTTAAAAAAATCTGCGAGGAGCGAACACTGAAACGCATTGAAGAACGCTTTCCGGGAATCCGCTCCAAAATAAAAAATTGTTATTCTTCCACTCCCATTACATACAGGGACTATGTTTCCACTCCGGACGGATCGATGTATGGGATACAGAAAGATTTCAAACACACACACCGGACACAGATCAATACAAAGACGCACATTCCGAATTTATTTTTGACTGGTCAGAACATCATTTTTCATGGAATTTTGGGTGCGACCATTGGTGCTCTTGTAACATCTTTTAATTTTGTAAATAATAAGCAAGTAATAGAAAAAATCAAAATGTATGACTAAAGAAGTTGATGTTGTTGTAATTGGCGCAGGTCCGGCAGGTTCTGTAGCTTCCTCTAAATTGATCAAAGAAGGACTAAAGGTTTTGGTTTTGGAGAAAATGCAATTTCCAAGATTTGTCATCGGTGAAAGCTTATTACCTCACAGTATGGATTATTTGGATGATCTGAATCTTCTTCCTGCTGTGGAAGCATTGAAATTCCAGGTGAAGACCGGAGCTTGTTTTTACCACGATGGAGAACGTTGTGACTTCCTGTTTGAGAACCAGTTTTCAAAAGGATGGTCTTATACTTTCCAGGTAAAACGTGCAGATTTTGATTACACCCTGATTAAAGAAGTAGAAAAACAAGGTGCGGAAGTGGAATTCCAGGCTGAAGTAACGGACGTAAAAACATCTGCTGCTAAACAAGTAGTTACTTACCGGGATAAAAACGGGGATATTCACGAAGTTCATTGTCGTTTCGTAATGGATGCGAGTGGATACGGACGTGTGCTTCCACAAATGTTTAATTTGGAGGTCCCTGTTTCTACACCACCGCGTGGAGCTGTTTTCGCTCACCTGGATGATACAAGAAGAACTCCGGAAGACGGGAGAAATATTTTCGTTCACGCGTTCAATGACAATACTGCATGGATCTGGTCCATTCCTTTTTCAGACGGGACAGCTTCTGTTGGTATTGTTGGGGATAAAGATTTTGTAGAAGAATGTTACGCAGATGGCGGAAAGCTATTCAAGCAAAAAGTAGCTGAATTCCCTGGATTGAATGGTCGTTACGATGGTGTAGAATTCATGTTCGAGCCGCGCTTGATCGTAAATTATGCGGTTTCTGTAAAACAAGTTTATGGTGAAGGTTATGTTCTATGCGGAAACAGTACGGAATTCCTTGATCCGATCTTTAGTTCGGGGGTGACTTTAGCAATTTCTTCCGGATACAAGGCTGCAACGCTGGTTGCGAAGCAATTGAACGGAGAACAGGTAGATTGGGAGAATGATTACAGTGTAGTTTTGAAGAAAGGAATTGATGTGTTCAGAACTTATGTACTTGCATGGTACGAAGGAACATTGGGCGATATTTTCTTCAGTGAGAAAGTAGACGAAACGATCAGGCAACAAATCTGCTCGGTATTGGCAGGTTATGTTTGGGATGAAACCAATCCATTCGTGAAGAAGCACAATACGCTTGTAAATGCAGTTGCACACGTGGTGAAAATGTAAACATTAAATGAAATTCAATACGCGGGGCACGATTCATCGTGCCCCTTTTTTATTTTCCCACAAATGCGCAAATAAAAAAGGGCGCTTACCAGTGGGAATTATGTACTTTAATCAGATAACAACAAAAGCATCAATAAATTCTATCCAAAAATTCAGACATTTTTTAGCTGAATCCCAGTTAAACAAAGGGCTGTTCGCAATATCGCGAACATGCAAATTTAGAACCATTTAAAGCAAATTCGAACACTCAAAAAAAATGTATCATCTGAAATCACCTGACTTAAATACATAATTCCCCTTACCAGTGGCCCTGTGAGAGTAAAGAAACGACCGGTAGGCGTTTCAAAAAATTTGTGTATTTGTGGTAAAAAAATGGGATGCCATTCAGGTCAGTCCAATGCAGTTTATTTAAACACGATTTTTTCCGGTTTCCGCATGTGGTTTTTGAATACCTGGCTTCTCAGGTAATCCGTTTCCAGGAATACAAAATGCGGCACTACGCGCAATTTTGCTTTGCATTCTTCAATAATCTGGCTCATTACGGGGGCATGTTCAATCCGGTTTTCCAACAGGATCGTAATCGTATCGTGCCCTAAGTAATCCTTCGCAACTTCAATTTTGTAACAACTGATTTCCGACCTGCTGTCAAAGATTTCGTAAATGGAAGGAGGGAAAATAGTCGTTCCCTTAAACTTGATCATTTGATTCTTGCGACCCAGGATCGGCCCCACGCGCGGAGAGGTTCTTCCACAAGGGCATACTTCCCTGTAAATACGCGCCACATCGCCTGTTTTATAACGGATCAACGGAGTTCCTTCAGTTCCAAGCGTAGTGACAACAATTTCACCTTTCTCACCGTGTGGGACTTCATTCCCATCTTCGTCCAATACTTCCAGAAAGATCAGTTCTTCATTCAAATGGCCACCTTGATGTGCAGCGCATTCTGTAAAAGCAGCACCCATTTCGGTTGATGCATAGGTAGAAAACAATTCAATATTCCAATCAGCGTGAATGCGTTTTGCAAGTACATTTTCGGATAGATCATCTTCCCGGATCGGTTCACCGATACAAATGGCCGCACGAACAGAAGTGTTGTTTATATCAATGCCATTTTGTTTCGCATAGTCGATGAGGTTGATCAAAAAGCTGGGTACTGCTATTAGAATAGTCGGCCTGTTTTCCAGGATCGAATTCCATTGCAAAGCAGGAACTCCCGGACCAATGCGGATCATTCCGGCATTTAACTCCTGAACTCCTAAATAATAAGCCAATCCGGCCATGAATTGTTTGTCGATGGTAGTCATCAACTGGAAAAGATCTCCTGCTTTTGCGCCTGTAAGTTCAAAAGATTCCTTTTCGTTCTTTGCCAAACGAAGTAAATCGTTCTTTGTGAGGTAAATAGTAACCGGTTTTCCGGAAGTACCGGAAGTAGTTACATATTCAGCAATTTGGTTGGAAGGGACACACAAAAAATCCCGGTTACTTTGAGACAAATCTTCCTTCGAAGTAAAGGGAAGTGTTTTGAAATTCTCCCAATTCAACTGTTCCAGTATGTTTTTTGAGAAATGTTTTTGATAAAATGGAGCATGCTTTACAGCATAGTGAATGGTGTTAACTACTTGCTCAAGTACTTTACTATTTTCCATTTTTTCGACATTCTTTGATCAAATTTCGCAATTCTTCTTCAATCTGAGGTGAAGCAACCCGTTTGGTAAGGGCAATTTGATAATAATAAATTGCTTTTTTGAGTTGTTTCTTCTTCTGGAAGTACTTCCCTAATTGCTCATAAGTCACATAAGATTCCGAGTTATTTGCAATGAATTCAGAGACTTCTTTGTTAGAAAGATCCAATGTTTTATCAAACATCAGGTATGCTGAAATTTGCTGTTTCACGGATTTAAATGCCTTGAATTTTCGGTATGCATCTGAGCTTAGGAACGGATCCTGCGGAATGGAATCAACCAATTGGATATGCTTTGTTTTGAAGGTTTTTGTCAAATCGTATCCCAGGAAAGTGCCTAATTGATAATCCGTACTGGAAACGAAATACAATCTGCTTTCCGGTTGCATGACTACGCTGTGATGTGCCTGCAATTGGTTCAATGCCCTTGGATTTCCCATTCCAAGCGTATCGCCGTTCTGTGCTTCCTGGTCTCTCAGGATGGAAGCTGCTCCAAAAGTACTCAGGGGTTTTGACCCTGAAAGCAGTTGATTCATGCGATCAAAGCGGTATTTGGAATCACTTTGCGCGATGTTCTTCACATTGATCTGATCTTTTTTGAAAGAACCGGATTGATAATGGTTCGCGCAGACCAATACATCGGTTCCGCTTTCATATACTCCCAGTTTTTTCGGTGATTTTTCAATCAGAACTGCTTTTCCGTCCGCAGCAGAAGAAACCATCAACGTTTCGGAAACAAAGGTGTTTCGTTTTTTGGCGATGGCAACTGCCTCATCGATGTTTTTTGCATATTGAAGAATCTCACGTGCAAGCAGGGAAATCGGCATTTTTGAACTCGTTGGGAGATCGGATTTGGAAGCGTTGATCGTAACAGTCAATCCTTTCTCGTTCATTCCGGATGCAACACCCGTGAACCCGGCCCAGGAATAGGAAGTAAATTGATATCCTTTGCTTGGATTAACAAAAATGATCAGTTTATTCTTCGCAAAATCATCGCCCACATAGAAATCGAAATTTCTTCCGACCAATAATTCTTTATTCTCACTTTTATTGCCTTTCACAACAAAAGAAGTACAACCGACTACACTATAATCATTCAAAGCATGCCCGATGTCGTGTGCTGCGTGATAATTGAGAATACGTGTGTATTTTGAAGCGATGTAATCGTAACGGTCAGAGAAAGCCAGGGAAATTCCGTAAATCTCCTGCTGATTTTCCAATGGGATATTCTCCGGCAGATCACTGTTGAAAAACCCGACCATCAATTTAATGACATGTCGCCACAATTTATTCGGCAGGAAATTATTGATTTGCCCAACAAAAATGTCTTCCTGTTCCTGCACCAATTCTTTGGCCAATTTTCCGTAGATGACTCCACGTTCATAAGGTTCGCCTTCCAGGTACATTTCCCAAACACCGAATTTGTTCTTTTTCAGGTAGGAATTCCCCAGAACATAATGATCTTTCCCTACTTGTTTTCGTTCTCCTATATGGATTTCCGGAACTTCTGGTGTGTCAATCTGGGCATTAAACAACACGATTGTAAACAATACAAAAATGAATGCAAAAAGGATTTCTGTTGGAATCCAAATCAGACGAAATAGGTATTTTAAAAGGGTTTTGATCACACGTATTGAATAATTGAGTACAAATATACGCTATTTTTGAGCTGAATGTCAGTGATTTCAATAGCTTATACGATGATAAGTATTATTAACAATCCGGAATCTACCGTTGCTTACTTCAAGAAGGAGGATTATGATCAACTAATTGCAGGAGGATTAAATAAACGAGTTGTTGAAAAAGAAGGCGTCCGGACATTGCTCAGTGAATTGGGCTGCGATGGACTTGAAATATGTCATAAAGAAAGCGGGCAGCCATATTTTAAACAAAATCCGGAACTGTTCTTATCTGTTTCTCATGCAAAAGGATGGTTTGCGGTCAGTGTGGGCCCCGAACCTGTCGGAATAGACATTCAATCCTTTTCTTCGCGTTTGAAACAGGGCCAGGACTATTTTCGCAACCAGCGTGAAGTTTCTTTTTCCGAAGATGAAAATGCGCTGCATCTGATTTGGGGTGCAAAAGAGGCTTTTTACAAATTGAAAGAAGGTCAGATTCCCGATTTGAAGGAAGAAGTCAGTGTTCTGGCTATTTCGGATGATACCTTAACCATTGATTTCGATTTACATACCTATACGTTCGGTTATCTGGTTTTGGGAAGCACTTTCCTTGTTTTCTCGCTATAAGAAAATGATGTGACAGAGAAAGACTATTCATTAATAATCCTAAATTTACTTCCATTAATGATACTGCCTATGAAAAAATTAACTCTTGGTCTGCTGTTTATAATCGTTCTCGCTTCCTGCAAAAAGAATTATGAGTGCGCTTGTGATTACTACATGAATGGTTCATTACAGACAAGTGATGTTAGAACTTTCAAAAATACTAAGGCGAAAGCTGAGAGCAGCTGTAACGGATTGAATAATTCAGGAAATTTTGTTTCCGGAGGGATGAATATTGAGACCGAGACAAAATGCACTTTGAAATGATTTTTTGAATACTTTTGAGAAAGCTGTTTGTCCAATGGGTATGGATGGCTTTTTGATCTAGTATTATGAAGAATTCAATCCTTGTTGCCGGCTTCTTGTTGTCCTTCCATTCGTGGACGCAAATTTTCCATGTTTCTGACACTTCAGCCCTGTTGGTGAAAACAACGAGTCAATCTCCGGCTCATTGGTACATTGAAGTCTTTTCGGATGCTTCGGTAGATACAACACTACGATGGAAAGCAACACATTTTGACAATATTCCCCCGGAGTGGGAGATCTTAATGGACGATCAAACGGTTTCACATTCCAATGTAGAAGTTGGCGACAGTGCCGATTTTACATTGTTGACGAACCAGCCTTTTGCTACTAAATTAATTATCGGTGCCATGTTGAACGGAACTCCGGGACATGGGATTTGCTATTTCGATGTTTATGATCCTTACAATCCTTCGGTTGTGCAAACGATCAGCTATGAGTTTATTGTTACACAATCCACGAATGGAATCGGTGCTATCGGGATCAATGATGCTTCTTTTCTGGAATGGAAGGAAGGTGTTTTGAAAGTGAAAGAGGATCGGGAAGCTCATTTTGAAGTAGTCGACCTTTCGGGCAAATCAATTGTCAACAACAAACTAACAAATCAGTTGAACATTTCTGATTTACCCAAAAATCAAACATTCATTATTAGAGTAAAGCTTGATTCAAGACAATCTATTATCAAGATTTATAACTGATTGTAACTATTCTATTTAAACTCATTCATAAAAATTATACACCCTATGGGAATAGCTATTTGTGCATTTAATTCCATTGAAATGAACGATGAGGAATTAGTGAAAGATGAACTAAACTTATTTGTGAAATGGGAACTAAGTGACATGTTTAATGATTTAATACTTAGACGGGAATTCCTTTATGAACATGCAGAACTGGACCAAATAGGTAAAATAATAGATGTGGATGTTGAACCGATTTATGCTATGAGTTTTTATTGGGACAAAGCTGCAGAAGCCGAGTCCCTGTCTGCTTTAAATGATGAAGCCGGTAAAGCAAAACAACAGGCAATTATTCAAACCATTAATGAGAGCCTGATCGGCAACCTGGATCTTGTTCTTCAGACAGTTGTTTATATGGAAGACAAACTGGAGGGAATTGATAACCTGGAGGAGCTGATTATTCAGTCAAATGACGGTTTTTTTGATAATCATACCTACTTTAAGAAATCTGTTAAGGAATATGAGTGTAATATCTTAGCAGATATTAAAAAAATGAAGGAATTTTTAGTGTTTGCAAAATCACTTGGAGCCGATACCAGCTACTTTAAATTCAAACCGAATTTTTAAAGTATAAACACATGGGAACCTGGGGAGTTGGAATAGAAGATAACGATACGGCAAGTGAGGTGATCGCAGATTATTATTCACTGCATGAAACTATGTCGGTAGTACAGGTTATGGATAGGCTGACAGACTTTTATAAACAAAAGATCGAATCACCGGAGGAGAGCAATAATTTTTGGCTCGCTGTTGCAAAAGCGCAACTGGAAACAAATACCTTACAAGCGGATGTTGCGGAACGTGTAAGAATAATTATCGAAACGGGAGCGGATTTGATGTTGTGGAAGGAATTAAATGCAAGCGCGAAGGATTTGGAAGCCAGGGAGGAAGAATTGACCGGTTTTTTGGCCCGTTTAAACGCTTCATTGAAAGGCTAAAGATCTTATCATTCCTCAATGTCCAGGATTTTATCCGCCAAAACAGAACTAAGTTTATAGTAGCTTTCCGTTGTCCAGCCGCCAACATGCGGAGTAAGTAAAATTTTGTCGGATTCCAATAAAAATTTCAGTTCTTCATTGTCCGTTTCATCAAAGAACTGTTCAAACGATTTTTTCTCAAATTCATTTACATCTAAACCTGCTGAAATCGTTGTTCCTTTTACAATTGATTCAATTAATGATTTAGTTTCAACTATTTTTCCTCTTGACAAATTCAATAGATAGATGGGTTTTCCAAGAGCATCAAAAAACTCCTGGTTAGCGAAATAAATAGTTTCTTCATTCTGTGGAATATGAAAAGAAATCACATCTGATTTTCTGAGAAGGGCTTCGAGTGTTGCTTCGATCACAAAATCATCTCCGAAACCGGTTTTGTATTTGTCGTATGCAAGCAGTGTAATATCAAAACCACGCAGTTTTCTTGCAAATGCTTTTCCATTGTTTCCAAATCCGATAATTCCAACAGTTTTTCCGTCCAATTCAACACCTCTGTTTCCTTCCCGGTCCCAGAGACCATTTTTCACATCCCTGTTTGCCGTATGGATCTTATTCATCATGGAAAGTAACATTCCAAGTGCATGTTCACCAACTGCGTTGCGATTTCCTTCCGGAGCATTGTAAAGTTGGATTCCGCGTTTTAGGCAATACATTTCGTCAATGTTTTCCATGCCGGCTCCGGAGCGTGCAATGAATTGAAGTTTCGGAGTAAATTGTAAAAAGGATTCATCCATTGTGAAACGGGACCGGATCACAATTCCGTGAGCATCTGCCAGTTGAGTTTCGCATTGTTCCCTTGTCCAGTCATGCGCCTCAATACATTCGTACTCACCGCTTTGAACCAATCGTTCGGAAAGAACAGGATGCACCGTATCTAGAAAGAATACTTTTTTCATGAAATGAATTTAGTACTCCGAAAGTACCTTTTATTCTTTAAACGGTTTTATGACAAACTGTAAAATTATCTTGATAATCTGTTCGATCAGGGAAAAGGTGGTGCGATTGGATTCTCCGATATAATCCTGCAGCAGATTGACAGGTTTTAGATTTTCACCGGTTTTTTCAAGGTTCAGTTTTATTTTCTGCGCATGTATTTCGCGTTGAACCTTCAGGATTTTCAGGTCCAGTTCTATTTCTTCAAATGAAGAGTATATTTTCGGTTTTTTCTCCATCAGTCGTTAAAAAATAGTTTGGAAAATGTCCGTAAAATGGGGCGTTCAATGAATCGAAGCCGCAGAAACAGGATCAGAAGAACCAAAATGAAATATGCTCCTGCAAGGATTAAAAATCCCAGCGCCATGCTGTTCAATGCATCTCCGATAGCCAGTGCAGCGGCTATGGATCCGAAGAGGAAAGCAATCATCAGGAAGAAACCAACCAATATGAGTTTGACGATGGTTCGCGTAGATTTCATGATAAATTGAAATCCCCGCAATTTGTAATATTGTACGGTACTTTCTACGTATGCTTTGGTTTCTTCCTGAATTTTTTGAGTGCTCTCCTTTAGTTCTTCAAACGCCATCTTACTTAGCTGTTGCTTTTTTTGCGGATCCTTTCAGAAGTTCTAATTTTTCCTCTAAAAGTGAAATTAATTCATCTTTTTCATGGAGTCCGCTTGAAATAGCCTGATCCAGAAAATCTCCCACGTCTTCTCCTTTGCGGTGAAGCAATTGAGCTAATTCATGGTACTTGTCCATCAGATTGTCTTTTCCGCTGTTCAGATTGTCTTTCAATTTCTGACGTGTTACCGATCCTTTATCAGGTGCCAATAAAATTCCAATACCTGCACCAATCACAGCACCTGCAAGAAGCGCGACGATAATATTTCCTGTGTTACTTGACATGATATGTTGTTTTTATGTGTTCTTACTAAATGTAGCCAAAAAATCGGGCGTGTGGAAAAGTTGGGGGATCTTTTAACGTTAATTTTAAGTTAGGCGAGCTGAAATTCGTGAATTCGTGGCTGCAATCTATTTCAATTCCGACATGACGAAACTGCTGTTCACCTGTCCGATGTGTGGGATACGCGCCAATTGACTCTTAAGGAAATCCTGGTAAACTTCCATATTGGCTACCTCGATCATGAGCATATAGTCTGTAGCTCCGGCAACGTGATAGGCATGGATGACTTCCGGCAATTCCTTAATGGCGGCTTCAAATACATCAATTCCTTCTTTCTCGTGGCTTTTTAAACTTACCTGGCAGACTACTTTCAATTCCTTGCCAACCGCTTTCCGATTGATAAGGGCAGTGTAACCCTGGATAACACCCATACGTTCAAGTCGCTTGATCCGTTCGAAAGTTGGGGTAATCGATAAACCGATCTTACCTGCGACTTCCTTGTTATTCATCTTCCCATTTGACTGAAGAAGTGTAATTATTTGGTGATCAATTGAATCCAATGTTGTCATTCTCTGTGCTTTTGAGAAAAAAATTCTGCTTTAATACGTTAACCAGGTGAAAAACAGAATGAATTATCTTCATTTCATATAAATATAGAATAATATTCTGTTATTCGGGAAATATGCCAAAATTGATTTTACTTAGTGGCCGTGTTAGCAGATAAAAATCTGATTTAAGAGCAGAATTGTTCAGAATCAGGTTCTTCAAGAACACGCAAAATTGTTAAAAGATCTTTGTTTTTAGTTGATTTACACTGTGTTTTCAAACAGTGTAAGCAATTTTTCATAAAAATTTCACAGTGTTGAAACAACGCTTTGTTATTTTCTCCGTCATAGGTTGTGAAGTGGGAAATTGAAATTGATTAATCACAAAAACAAGAACCCCAATAGACACCACAGTCTAAATTACTACTGCGTTAAAGCCCGGTTGATAAATTCGACCGGGATTTTTTATTCCTGCCGACTGACTTTAGTAATCCATTTCCCCATTTTTTCAGCGAAACGAATCCCACTCTTGTCTACCCACTTATAATAGAAATGGGAGACCAGGAAGGAAACCGCCAGGGATGCGGTAAATGAAATCAAAAAGGGAATGAAATAAGTTCCCGGTTTCCATAATTCACGGAAAATGAAAAAACCAAACGAACACATCACTGCCAAATGAAGCAGGTAAAAAGAGAAGGAGATTTTGCCCAGGTATAAAAAGGGCTTGATAGCGAAAAAGCGTCTGAAATTTTTATCAAAGCAACTAACAAAAAGGATGCAAAACGCCCCTAATACATGAAAAAGATCATATCCGCTTGTCCAACTCCAATCAATCCATTTCCAGATACTTTGTTGCGTGAAAAACCCTTGCGGAAAGGAACTGAAGTAAATTCCCGTTACCAGAAGAAAGCACTTGATGCAAATACCCTTGATCCCTTTCGGAAAAGAAAACCCGTCTATAAAAAGCCTGCTAATAAGTGATCCGAGAATAAAAGCAGCGTAAAATTTTTTGTCCGTAAGCAAGATCAAAACAGCAACCATGATATGGAGCAGGATCGTTTTTTTAGTG
Source organism: uncultured Flavobacteriales bacterium (assembly GCA_946480815.1). The sequence goes on along the minus strand of CAMLLB010000002.1, from coordinate 41,520 downwards.
TCTCCGGTCAAAGCCAAAAAGGAAAACAAGAGCAAAGAACCGAGGAATTCAATGGTCATAGTCCACAACACAGCATTGTAGCGGTTATCATTATTTAAAAAAACGTCGAAGAACATGTTTTTCAAAACATCTCCCGGGCCGCGGATATCAGTAAACAAACCGCCAAGCCATTCTTGGGATTTGGTAATATTACCAACGGATTTGTGCGCGAAAAGTCCGGAGAGAAATAAAATATAGCAGATCATGATCGATCCGGCAACCGGAAGAAATAACCGGAAATACCTCTTGACAGCATACTCCGTTAACAATTTGCGGCTTCCTGACAGATGAAACTTATAGCTTAGAACAAATCCGCTTAAGACAAAAAAGATAGAAACCGCAAAGCCTCCGTTGAAGAAAATGTTGAGCGGCGTCTTTGCAATCAGTAATTCAATCGATCCGTTCCCAAGATGGATCTTTTCCGGGTCCAGATAATTAATTGCGGGAAAGAACGCCAATCCGAAATGATGCAGAACAACGATCATCATGGCAACGCCACGTACACCATCCAGGAAACCCAGTTTGTTTTTTAGAGATTCGATACCCATGCGTGGCTAAAGTATAAATAAAATGTTTGGGAAGCTTAAGTCGGCGATTCTCATTATCTTCGCACATAAAATTTCAAAACAATAGAATAGCAATGAACACACATTCCAAACTTCAGATATACAATACCCTTTCGGGTGAAAAAGAGGTATTTAAACCTATTGTTGATGGAAAAGTAGGAATGTATGTTTGTGGACCTACACTATACAGTGAACCGCATATGGGTAACATGCGCACTTTCATCAATTTCGATTTGATCTATCGTTACCTGATGTATGTGGGTTACCAGGTGAAGTATGTGCGTAATATCACAGATGCCGGACACATTACCAATTCTGCAGGTGAAGCGGTCGATTCTATCGGAAAAGCTGCGCGTGTAGAACAGGTTCAATCTCTGGAAATCGTTTACAAATACAACGTAAAATTCCAGGATTTACAGCGTATCTATAACTTGCTTCCTCCATCAATAGAACCAACAGCTACCGGACATATTCAGGAACAAATCGAAGTGATTGAGAAAATCATTGAGAATGGTTTTGCGTACGTAGTGAACGGCTCGGTGTATTTCGATGTCCGTGCTTACAGCGAAAAGTTCGAGTATGGAATTTTGAGTGGACGTAAAGTGGATGAATTGGCAGAAGAAACGCGTGAATTGAATGCACAGGACGAAAAACGTTTCTTTGCAGATTTCGCCTTATGGAAAAAAGCAAACCCGGACGATATGCAGATCTGGCGCTCACCATGGGGTGATGGAAATCCGGGTTGGCACATTGAATGTACTGCAATGAGCACGAAATATTTGGGTGATCAGTTTGATATTCACGGTGGTGGACTAGATTTAAAATTTCCGCATCACGAAGACGAGATTGCGCAGAGCTGTGGCTCGGTTGGTATGAATCCGGCAAATTACTGGATGCATGCAAACATGTTGAATGTGAATGGGAAAAAGATGTCCAAATCGCTGAACAATTATTTCCTGCCGAAAGAGATTGTGGACGGAACAACTGAAGTTTTCGACAAGCCGTATACTCCGCAGGTTATCCGTTTCTGTATGATGCAGGCTCACTACCGCAGCACACTCGATTTCACAGCAGATTCTCTGAACGCAGCAGAAAAAGGATTTGTGCGTTTGTCGGAAGCTTATGAAAAACTGGGCTCTTTGGAGACAGCAGCAGCATCTTCCCAGGATGTTAAGGCCCTGGTTGATTCATTCTATAAAGCAATGGATGACGATTTCAATGCACCGGTATTGATTGCAGGTTTGTTTGATGCTGTGAAATACATCAATACAATTTCGGAAGGAAAAGCAAGCATTACTGCAAGTGATTTGGAATTGTTGACGAAAGAATTTACCGGATTTATTTTTGATGTATTGGGTTTGACAATCGAAAAAACATCCTCTGACGGTGCTTTGACCACTGTGATGGATTTGGTTTTGGATATGCGCAAAGATGCACGTGAAAATAAAGATTGGAGTACGTCGGATAAAATCAGGGACCGTTTGGCAGAAGCCGGAATTGTTGTGAAAGACGGCAAGGATGGCGTGACGTGGACAGTAAAGTAGATATTTCAGATCTCCCCTTGAGGGGAGAATAAGAGGGGTGGCCATCCCCCTTTATCCCCCTTCGAAGGGGGAACTGAATGGTCCTCCTGAATATTATGAGTGAACATTTCGGAAAAGCATACAAACTCTGCAGTCGGAAAACAATCGACCGTCTCTTCAAGGAGGGAAAGCAGCTGCGTGCATTTCCTTTAAGCGTTTACTACCTGGAAATTGAAAATATAGAAAAAGTACCTTTTCAGGTGGTGATTTCAGCTCCAAAACGCCAGTTTAAACGCGCACATGACCGAAATTATGTGAAACGGCTGATCAAAGAAGTCCTGCGTAAAGAGAAACAGCCTTTGGAAAATCTGTTAACCCCTTCCGGAAAGCAATTGGCATTGTTCATAATATATACCAATAAGGAAATAGTGACTTATCCCGAACTGGAGAAATGTATGAAAAAACTGATCGGGAAATTGCTTGCAGAACTGCAAACCGAACAGTAAATAGCATTTACGGTCATCCAACAGATTGACCATTCGTCAAAAAACCTAAAAAATCAAGTCCGATTCCCAATCTTTCGGTATTTTTACCTTCTTAGATTCCCATTCTACGGAATGGTTTTTGAGAGTCATCAGCTGCTTTTGATAAAAATCAAGCAGTAGCTCGGATAAAAGAAAAATAACAGTTAAAAATATGAAGCAATTCTTGCATGTTTTCGCGTTGGTAACCATCCTTATTGGTTTCAATTCCCAGGTAAAAGCACAATCCAATGGATTCGAGGAAATCAAGTCCATGGAATTGATGGACCTCATTTTTCAGCAATTGGAAACCAATTATGTAGATGAGATCAAACCCGGAGAAATGAGCAAAACGGCTATCGATGCCATGTTGAAACAATTGGATCCGTATACGGTTTATTATCATGAATCAAACATGGAAGATTACCGCATGATGACTACCGGGCAATACGGTGGAATCGGTGCATTGATCCGTAAAATGGGTGACTATACTTACATCGCGGAGCCTTATGAAGGAAAACCTGCTCAATTGGCAGGAGCCATGGCAGGAGATAAAATTCTTTCCATTGACGGAAAAGACATGAAGGGAAAACCAAGCGATGAGGTTTCCGACGGTTTACGCGGACCAAAAGGATCTACAATCCAATTGCTTGTGGAGCGTGCCGGCCAGGAAAAAACAATTTCCATTACACGCGATGAGATCAAACTGGCAGATGTTCCTTATTTCGGAATGCTGAATAACGGAACGACCGGTTACATTAAATTGAACAGCTTTACACAGACTGCCTCAGCGGAAGTGATTTCAGCTTACGGTAAATTGAAGCAGCAGGGAATGACAAACCTGGTTTTAGACTTGCGTGGAAACGGTGGAGGTTTGTTAATCGAAGCTGTGAAGATCGTCAATATCTTCGTGAAGAAGGGCCAAACGGTTGTTACAACCAAAGGCCGTATTCCGGAGGAAAACAGAACATATGCCACCTCTGCGGATCCATTGGATCTAACGATTCCGTTAGTTGTTTTGGTTGATGGAGGTTCTGCTTCCGCTTCTGAGATTGTTTCCGGAAGTTTACAGGATTTGGACAGAGCGGTAATTATCGGGGAAAACTCTTATGGAAAAGGATTGGTACAACGTACCTTCGATTTGAAATACGGATCAAAGATCAAGTTGACGATCTCAAAATACTATACACCTTCAGGACGTTGTGTGCAGCGTTTGGAGTACTACGACAAGGAACTGGGAGACAAACCGAAAGCCATTGCGGATTCCCTGTTGAAGACATTTACAACTGCAAATGGCAGAAAAGTAATTGACGGACGAGGAATTGAACCGGATATTGTAGTTGAAAAAGATGATTACTCCCGCTTGCTTTTAATGTTGGTGAGTAATAACGTTATTTTCAATTTTGCCACAGACTACAAACGTTCCCACGAAACAATTGCTCCTGCAAAGACTTTTAAGTTAAGCAATGAAGATTACGCAGCATTCAAAGCTTATGCATTGAAACAGGACTTCACCTATTCAACTGCTTCCGAAGAACAATTGGAACGTATGAAAAAGACGGCTGAAGATGAAGGTTATTTCGAAGATATTAAATCCGATTACGAACAATTGTTGTCAAAAGTCACTCCTTCCAAAGAACGTGACCTGGATAAGTTCAAGGATGAAATTGAGGAAATCTTGTCCAGCGAGATCGTATCGCGTTACTATTATCAAAATGGTCGTGCCGAATTGGCTTTTCAATACGATAAAGATGTTCAAAAAGCATTGGAGGTTCTGGCAGACACTAAAAGAGTAAATACTATTCTCGGAAAATAAGCGTTATCGATTTATATAGCGATTACTTATGCTGGATAGGCTGACCGGGAAACCCGTTCATTATTATATTCAATTGGTTGCAATGATGGGAATTGCAGCGGGGTTACCCTTTAGCAAAATTCCCCTTTCCATTGGAACGATGCTGTTAGGTCTCAATGTCATTTTACTTTGGGATTGGAAAGGGGTTTGGAAAAGCTGGAGTTCAAACCGTTGGCTTTGGCTTCTCTTCGCTTATTTTACGCTGGAAATTCTTTCCGTTCTTTGGACTTCGGATAAACACGAAGCCTGGAACATGATCCGGAGGGAATTAACACTTTATGCCATTCCATTAACGATTGTTGCCATTCCATTAACGGCATTTAAGCATTACAAATGGGTTGCACTAAGCTTCCTTTCGGCAGTTTTCATTACAAGTTTCATCAACACAGGAACCTATTTTCATTGGTGGGGTTCCAAAGTATATGATGACATCCGAAGTCTTTCTCTTTTCGTTTCGCATTTGCGCTATGCCATGATGATTATTCTGGCACTGGTTTTTTGTGCAGCATGGTGGATCCGGAAGTTTCCTTACCGCTGGATTGCTATCATCCTGGCTGCCTGGTTCATTTACTACACGGTCCTTTCCCAGATCTGGATGGGTGTGTTTACACTGTCCGGGGTAGTTTTAATGATGTTCTTCTTTAAAATAAAATCCATCCGGGTTCGTTGGATCAAACGGACGTTCATTGCCTCCTTCAGTGCGCTGATAATATTTGTGTGTGTCTTCTTATACATAAAACTCCAGCCGATCCCACATAAAGTGCAGGTGAGTACCTATGATTATCTAAAGAAAACCGTAAATGGGAACGAGTATACCTTTGATCTGATCTGGAAAATTAACTGGGAAAACGGCTACCCGGTCCAGGCTTTTATTGCAGACGAAGAATTGGAAAAAGAATGGTCTAAATCCTCCAAAGTGGATTACCGGAACGGAGTAGATTTAAAAGGAAACCCGATCCGGAATATCTTGTGGAGATACATGACCTCAAAGGGATTGAGAAAAGATTCGCTTGATTTCCAGAAAATGTCCAAACAGGATATCCGGAATGTGGAACTGGGATTTGCTTCAGTTGAAATGGCGAAAGGTGGAATCTCTGCTCAATTATACCGCATGCGCAGCCAATTGAGAGATTCAGAAGATCCGAACGGAAAATCGCTCCTGGAGAAAATAGAATCCCTGAAAGCCGGCATTACCATCATAAAGGAACATCCGATAAGCGGTGTTGGTGTCGGTGATATGAAAGCGGCCTTTGCGCAAGCATATAAAACCAATCATTCTAAACTGACAATTGAGAATCAGCATTTGACCCATAATCAATTCCTGACGACCTGGATCGCTGCGGGGATCGCTTGTTTTATTGCTTTCACGGCCCTGTGGTTTATCCAGCTTGCCACTGCTTTAAGGATCAATGCATTCGAATGGACCGGATTCCTGGTAATCACCATGCTTTCTTTTCTGATAGAAGATACCTTGCAGACCCAAACAGGCGTTGCATTTGTCGCGTTCTTTTTTGCGTTCTTTATTACGGGAAGAAACTTGTTGTATAAGAAATAGTTCAAATGTTCAAATTGAATTTTAAACTCCTTTGAACATTTAATATTCACGTAATCCGTCGGGTATTGCTTCTTGACTTTGAAAGATTTACTTTTGCACCAAAATTGAGTATCCATGCGTTTCGAACTAACGAAAGAATTTCTAGAGCGCATCCGGCAAGCTATCGCGTCGGAGGATGATCAATGGATCAAACAGCACATTACCGATCTTCACTTTGCTGACATTGCTGAAATCATGGACGAATTGTCCATGGAGCAATCCAAATACCTGTATTACCAATTGGATGAAGAGCTTCAGGCCGATGTTTTGATGGAGTTGGAAGAAGAAGTGCGGGACCGTTTCCTTGCTTCGCTTTCTACCAAAGAAATGGCCGAGCAATTGGAAAACCTGGACTCGGATGATGCTGCGGATATCCTTGGAGAACTTCCAGATGAGAAAATCCAGGAGGTTATCTCACAAATGGAAGATGACGATGCAGCTGATGATATCGTTGACCTTTTAAATTATGATGAAGATACGGCCGGAGGACTCATGCAAAAGGAGTTTATCCAGGCTAAATTGGATTGGCCTGTAAATCGTGCACTGGTAGAATTGCGCAGACAGGCAGAAGATGTGGAGCAGGTTTATACGATCTATGTAATTGATGACCTGAATAAACTGGTCGGAGTGCTTTCCCTGAAAAGATTGCTTTTTGCAAGTCCTAAAACACCCATTCGCGACCTTTACGAAGGGAAAAACCTGATTTTTGTTACTACGAGCGATCCTTCTGAGAAGGTTGCAAAAGTGATGGAAAAATACGACATGGTTTCAGTACCGGTTGTGGATTTGCAAGGGAAATTGGTTGGCCGTATTACGATCGATGACGTAGTCGATGTGATCAAGGAGGAAGCAGACAAAGATTTCCAATTGGCATCGGGGATCTCGGAAAAGGTGGAATCCAATTCGAGCGTTTTCCGGATTTCAAGAGCACGTCTGCCCTGGCTTTTGATCGGAATGCTGGGAGGAATCCTGAGTGCCCAGGTTATTTCCCGTTTCGAAACAAATATTACACATCTTCCGGCATTGGCATTCTTTATTCCGTTGATTACGGCGATGGGAGGAAATGTTGGTGTACAATCTTCCGCGATCGTGGTACAATCATTGGCGCGTGGAAATGATCCTTTTGACAGTATTCTTTCGAAAGTTGGAAAAGAAGCCATTGTAGGGCTGGTAAACGGTTTGCTTTGTTCTTCGCTGATCTTTGGAATCTCTTACTTCTTCAATGATTACCGTTTGGCCCTGGTTGTAAGTATTTCACTATTGACAGTAACAATCTTTGCTGCCATCTTCGGTACTATGATTCCCCTGATCCTGAATCGCTATAAAATTGATCCTGCATTGGCCACGGGGCCTTTCGTTACTACGACAAATGATGTATTGGGACTTTTTATCTACTTTACAGTGGGCCTTTTATTGTTGAATTAATCCGCTGTTTTTCAACTGCTTGAAATTTATTTTCTGAAATAAATTCATTTTTTTTCGCTCTTCAAAATCCAAAACTTTTTCCCGGTCGTAACTGAGTCAAATAAATTCAAAACTTACGATTATGAAAAAGGGATTATTATCAATTGCGTTAATTGCTTCAACAGCATTATTTTCTAACTCATTCGCTCAGAATGTAACTGTCATGGTAGGTGGTGAATCCATGTATCCTGCAAAGAACATCGTAGAGAATGCGATGAACTCCAAAGACCATACAACTTTGGTTGCAGCCGTAAAAGCAGCAGGCCTGGTTGAGACATTACAGGGCAAAGGGCCTTTCACCGTATTTGCTCCGGTAAATGATGCATTCGAGAACCTTCCTGCAGGAACCGTGGATATGTTGTTGAAACCGGAAAACAAAGGAACTTTGACAACAGTATTGACATATCACGTAGTTGCCGGGAAAATGGATTTCAATACGATCGCTGCAGCAATTAAAAAAGGAGGAGGAAAAGCTGAAATGATGACTGTTTCAGGCGGTAAATTGTGGGCTATGATGAACGGTGATCACAACATTAGCATCAAAGATGAAGCAGGAAATGTAGCAAACATCTCTACTTATGACGTGTATCAGTCAAATGGAGTGATCCATGTGATTGACAAGGTGTTGATGCCGAAAATGTAATTTCCACAGTAGCGCATACCCGGATCAAACAAATTCGGGATACATCAACAACTCTTAGCAAGGGTGCCCCGACTCCCGACGATTCTGTCGGGATGTCGGGGTTTTTTACTCCACCACCAATTTCTCTTCCGCAACAAACTTTCCTCCCTGAACATGCAGCGTATATACTCCTTTTTGCAGGTTCAACTTAGCGAACGGAACGGAATGGTTTCCTTTTTTAAAGGAATGGATTTGCTGAGACACCATTTTTCCTTCCGCTGAAGAGATCGAAATGTTATAATCTCCGTCTTCAGGAATAGTTATATTCAATGCAAAACTTCCGCTTGATGGATTCGGTGAAACGGAAATAATGTTGGAAGAAATCTTTTTTTCGATGGACCGGATGTCTGATAACTTTAGTTGATTATTGATATCGACCGTTGCCAACTGATAGTAGTTAATACCGTCTAAGGGATCTCTATGCATGAATGAATAGAACTGCGCATTTTCGGAATCTCCCTGACTTAAAATCTGCCCGATTTCTTTGAATTGCAAATCGCTGCCTGCATGTAAGACTGTAAAGTGATGGTTTTCTTTTTCGAAACTCGTTGCCCAGCTGATTGCAACATCGTCACCTGAATCTGTAACGTCGAAGGAAGCTAAATTAATTGCTAATGGACAGGTAATCGTAAATGTTGCTGTTCTTACTGTTCCGCAAGCATCGGTTACCTGGCAGGTATAAGTTACCGGCCCGTTCGGAACCGTCAGCGTACTGGATGTGGCGCCGGTGTTCCACAAATAAGTATATCCCGGAACGCCATACAGCGGAGTCGGGTTCAACAGCGTTGTCCCCGAAGCACAAGTTGGTGCCGCATAAGTAGCCGAACCGTTACCGGTAGTTGTATTTCCTAATGTTTCTGCATTTCTTCCCTGAACAGTAACCCGCCAATTATACATAACATTACAGGAATTAGAGGCATAATTGCAATTATCATATCCATAGAAATTGGTACAATAAGAGCGGTTGCTGCGAATGGTAAATGACAAATTCTGGTTGCTGCAGGAAGGGGTATAGCATTGGGCAAGAGATTGTGTTCCAGAACTGGCAAAAGGAAGGGTTGGATTCCACTGCCCGTAATCATCACAGGCCGCTGCCGTACAGGTCCAGATGGTGCCCGGTGCTCCGGTCGGGGAGATCCCGCCGCAGGATGAAGTTATCCAGACTTGTGCTTCCGACATCCAGCAATCTATAATGAGACCATAGTCTAGATAATCATCCGAGCAGAAATCCGTGCGGACGTCCCAATATGCGGAAACATCCCATGGTTTGGTCCCTCCGGGGAATGTAACATTCAATGTGTTTGAACAGGATGAAGGAGATGGCAGTGATCCCATTAAATTGTTTGCCGAAGAAATCGGCCCTACTACTGTTACCAGTGGATCGATGGTGATCGGGTACATTTTTGTCGGATCATTTAATTGCGCTGAGTCACATAAAATCTCCAGATTGCTTCCGTTGAGTGCATAAGGGTTAATCCAGGATCGTTTGTTGCCGGAAGCATCATGACATCTTGCCGGATTGAACTTGATCTCAGCTTCTCCCGTATAAATGTTTTCGAAAATTACCGGGCCATTCCCTACCAGTCCACTGTTATAAATAAACCCATTCAAATGGTTGGGCAGATCCAGCTGATCAATAAAAGTAAGCTGTTTGACATGCAGGTTTTCACGGATAATAAAATCGGATTCAATACTGCCCTCCATAAAAACAATTTTCATATCGATCCCGGGAAAAACATCTGTAATATATGCTCCCTCGTTTCCAACAGCAATTTGTGACCAGTTGGCATGATGGAAAGAAATGGAATTGTTTGTGTTAACGACTTTCAACGTATAATTATTAAAGGAAAAATAAGCTTCTCCCAGTTTGAATGAGGTACGTTTACCTGCGATATCCAAAGTTGTCGGGCAAGCTTGAGCGCCGGACCGGTAAAGTTGCGGAGAAACTGCATGAAGGGTAGGATCAATGGCACGCCAAAGTCCGTCCTGGAATATATTGATCGGAGCTGCTGCCTGTTCTATGTAAAAATAGGTTGGATTATCCAGATCAATATAGTAACGTGAATCATAAGTCCGTTTGCTGATATCTTCCACCACATTTTTCCCGAAAGGGGCATGGAATGTCAATTTCCCGAAATCAGGGTGAGAATACATACTTTCCGGATTGTACGTTTTTCCGTCCTCCTGGGAATATGTGCGCGGATTAATAAATTGGATGTTACGGGTCAAGTCATCAAAAATGGTCACTTGTGCAAATGAATGCATAAATAGAAAGCCGGAAAAAACGGCACAAAGGGTGTGTTTAGTCATAGTAGTAGCATTTAGTAGTAGCTAATTGTAGTTGTGTTCAAGTAGTTAGCCTGACAAATGTACATATTTTTTTAAGCGGGAATGTTAATTTTTTTGATTCATTTAAATTGATATATCATTGATTATCAGCTAAAATGGTTTAGTTTTTGGAAAGTAAAAGATCAGGCAGGTCCACAAAAAATGGATTCATTACCTTTGTAAAAAATTTCCCGCATGACATTTCACGATCTGAATATCAAGAAACCGATATTAACGGCTTTGGATGAGCTTGAATACACTACACCGACAACGATTCAGTCGGCTGGATTTTCAGTAATGATGTCCGGAAAGGATGTAATCGGACTGGCCCAAACCGGAACGGGGAAAACACTGGCATATTTGCTTCCCATGCTTTCTTTGTGGAAGTTTTCCAAAGATCCACACCCGCAAATTTTAATTATCGTTCCTACAAGAGAACTGGTGGTGCAGGTTGTACGTGAAATTGAAAAGCTGACACCTTATATGAATGTGGCTGTTGGTGGTGTTTATGGTGGTGCAAATATCAATACGCAGGCGGCAATGGTGCTGCAGGGCCTCGATATTTTGGTTGGAACACCGGGCAGGATTTTCGATTTGACAGCCAATGGATCCTTACAATTGAAACATGCCAAAAAAGTAGTGATCGATGAGGTGGATGAAACCTTGAATTTAGGTTTCAGGCCCCAGCTCATGCGTATTTTTGACCTGCTTCCTGAAAAAAGACAAAATTTATTGTTTTCGGCAACCCTTTCCGAAGAGGTTGAAACGTTCCTGGATACTTATTTCGATAATCCGGTCAAAGTGGAAGCTGCACGTGCGGGAACGCCATTGGAGAAGATCAAACAGGAAGCAATTGCAGTTCCGAATTTTACTTCAAAGGTGAATTTGTTAAAGCACTTGCTCCGGGAAAATCAGGACATGACGAAGGTACTTGTTTTTGTTTCCTCACGTGTTTTAGCCGAAAAACTGTTTGATGAACTGGAGCCAATGCTAAATGTTGAATTGGGAATCATTCATTCCCAAAAGGCCCAGAATTTCCGTTTCAATTCCGTAAATCACTTTCAAAATGGAATTTACAGGGTATTGATCGCAACGGATCTGATCGCACGAGGTATTGATGTCACAGATGTGACTCATGTATTCAACTTTGATATTCCGGATAACCAGGAAAATTATATTCACCGCATCGGTAGAACCGGCCGGCAAGACAAAGACGGTCATGCGATTAGTTTTATAACCGAAAGAGACCGGGAGTTCTTTAGCCAGATAGAAGAATTCATGAATAAGAAAGTTGCTGTTCAGGAGTTTCCGGATGAAGTGGAATTGTCAGAGTTGGTTCTGGATTTCGAAAAACCGCAGGTGGCAATGAAAAACACCCTGGTAAAATTACCCCCGAAAGATCAGGTAGGTCCGGCATTTCACGAAAAGAAAGCAAAGAATAAAAAGGTCAATGTACGCTATAATCACAAGAAAGCGATGCAGGAAAAGTATGGAAAACCGAAAAAGCGAGGGAGCAAGAAGAAGTAGTTATGAATTGCGAATTGCGAATCATTGTCGTTCTAACGAAAGAGATTTATGTTAGTTGAAGTAACTTAATCTAATGATTTTGAAAATGAAAACGATATAAAATCAAAAGATTAACTTTTTGAAGGATTGACCTTTGTCAGTCTAAAAATCGTTGTTTCAGAGAAAAGACCCATTACACGAATTGGGAATCGTAAAATCGAAGCTAATTATTAACTCGTCCTAAATATTTTGCTGTTGAAAACGAAAGACGAACTTTCCGGCCGCCCGCTCCCGGAAAGTGCTAAATCTAAAGTGTTTGCAAAACAGCTTTAGATTTACATTTCGGATCCTGATCCCTTCTTTCCGCAGAGCGGTCCGGAAAGATTGGCTTTCTGAAGGCTGTAATGGGGACAAAAGCATTTTTGCCTACTTTTTTTGCTTTGGAAAAAAGTAGGAAGAAGAATTATAATGGTATAGGTAGATTTAACTGGAGAATAGTGATTGTGAATTATTTTAAACCACTTGAATTTTTTCTTCTTCATAAAAAACGTTAAGTGAATCGTTAATTTTAACATTTCACCTACATTCGTTATCTATGATTAAGATTCGGATCAATCTCGTAATTACAGCTGTATGGATCGCCATGCTGGCCCTCTTGCTGATCCAAATCTTCCAGACATTGCAGCTCTACGATCGGAAATCAGATGATTTCAAAAGTAAGATTAGCACAGCACTCGAACGAATAGCAATTCGCTATGAAAAGGTGGAAGACGTTCGCAGGTATTCAAACCTGATGAGTAAAGATGTTTCGGGTCAATACAAAGACGTATTGAAAGAAGAATTCCAGAACTTATTTGAAGTGAAAGAATCCATATCGATTCGTGATACGGTGCTTTCTGTTAAAGGGAAATTGGAAAATTACCTTATTGTAACCGGGAATAGCTATGATTCGATTTCGGGATTGTACTCGAAACAAGAGGTACTTGCCAGGGATGTCAGACAAATCCATGAATTGTTTGATGGAGGTGGGATGAGCTTACTGGACAAGGATTCCGTAAGGGCTGCTTATCACCTGGATCAGCGAGTGATGCATAAGATTGTCAAAAAGGCAAAGTATATCAATGAATTGATGGTGGAGACCTTTCGCGATAATATGTACCTGGATCCGGAAAAAAGAATTAATTTGAAACTCCTTGATTCGATTATTCGTAAGGAATTGATTGCGGATAAGCTTCCGGACGATTTCAAATTCGTGATCGTGGAAGAGAACAATGAGCCGGTGAAATTCAAAGAAACCGTGGCTAACTATGATGTCTCGCTGGATACAGTTAAGACCCAGGCTGCTATGTTGTTTCCGAATAAGATCCTGGAAGACAAGCTTTCGCTCCATTTGAATTTTCCGCATAGCAAGTTTTTCGTGTTGAAATCAATGGGAAGCTTGCTGATTGTGAGCTTGCTGCTTGTAGTATTGATCATCATCACGATTTCGTACATGTTCCGTACGATTTTGACTCAAAAGAAGTTGTTTGAAATGAAAAATGATTTCATATCAAATATGACCCACGAGTTTAAAACACCGATATCGACCATTTCACTGGCTTGTGAAGCGATGAACGATCCTTCCATGATGGGTGGGCAAACGGAGAGCGCTGCACCATTCGTTAAAATGATCCAGGAAGAAAACAAACGATTGGGAGTTCTGGTAGAATCGATTTTGCAAAGTGCAGTTATTGACCGTGGTGAGTTAAAGGTGAAAATGGAACAGGTTCCGGTTGTTGAAGTAATTCAATCGGTTGCAAAAACAGCGTCCTTCCGGATTGCCGGCCTGGATGGTGAATTGATCCTTCAAATGCCCAAAGAGGAAGTCCTGATTGAAGCCGACCGGATGCATTTCACAAATATGGTGAACAATTTAGTTGATAACGCAATTAAATACAGTAAAGACAAGATTCATGTCACGGTAAAACTGGAAGTTTTCACGGATCGTCTTGAATTGTCCGTGATTGATAAAGGAATTGGAATAAAACGTGAGCATATCTCGAAAATATTTGATAAATTGTACCGTGTTCCGACCGGAAACGTTCATAACGTAAAAGGTTTTGGTTTGGGATTAAGTTATGTGAAAGCACTCTCGGACATGTTCGGATGGAGTGTTCATGTGACCAGTCAGGTTGGAGAAGGTTCAGAGTTTCGTGTAACAATAAAAAGATAATTATGGCTAAGCAAAAATCAATTTTATTAGCAGAAGATGACGACAATTTAGGTCAATTATTACAGACGTTTCTAAAAGCTAAAGGTTACCAGGTAGAACTTGCCCGCAATGGAAAGCATGCATATGAAAAATACACAGACGGACATTTTGATTTCTGTATTTTTGATGTGATGATGCCTGAAATGGATGGATTTACACTTGCAAAAGAAGTGCGTCTGATTGATCCCAAAATTCCAATTCTTTTCCTGACTGCGAAAGCGATGAAGGAAGATAAACTGGAAGGCTTCGAAAGCGGTGCGGATGATTACATGACAAAACCCTTCACGATGGAGGAGTTGCTGGCACGAATCGAGGCAATTTTAAGAAGAACAGGTTCCTCGGACAATGAAGAAAGCGAAATGCAACAGATCGGGAACATTCAATACGAACCGGTCTCCAGGATCCTTCATTTGAAAGATGAGAATAAGAAACTCACAACAAAAGAAGGGCAATTACTTCACCTGTTATGTAAGAATCGAAACGAAGTATTGGATAGACAAGCTGCGTTGCGGGCCATTTGGGGAGATGACAATTATTTCAACGGTCGCTCAATGGACGTATATATTGCCAAACTGCGTAAACTTTTGAAAGAAGATGAGCGCATTGAGATTCTGAATATCCATGGAAAAGGGTTTAAACTGATCGTTCACGAATAATTCAAAGTTCAAATAGTTCAAAAGGTTCAATTTTTGAAGATTTAAACCTTTTGAACGTTTTTCCATTCGGGATAAAAACTATATTCGCTCTTGTGATGCGAAAGAGAAACTTAAAGACTCGTCAGCCGCGGTGGACGGGTCTTTTTTCATTTCAGATTAAAACAACCCTCTTGCTAATGCTTTTGACATGTAGCAGCTATTCCGCATTTTCCCAGGAAGTTTTTTCCATTTATTATCCGAGTGGTGATTACAAATTATTGAACGAAAACAAACAACAGATCAATAAGTATATCTTTTCCCATAATCTCAAGAAAATAGACAGTTTACAGGTCATAGGTTATGCAGATTCGACCGGGAAAAAGAAACTGAATTTCAGACTTTCAAAAAAGCGGGCAGAAAAAGTGAAAGATTACCTGGTAGAGATTCTTCCAGCGAAAACTCATGTTTCCAGTTTTGCACGCGGTGAAGAAAACGCTTTAAGAAACCCGAATGAGAACCATCGGAGAGTAGAGATCCATTTGTTTTATGCCGGTAAACACTTAACAGAAGATTCTACGGAGCTTTACGAATACTTTGGGAACACAAAAACCTGTTTTGTGCTTTCCGATACCATCATGAAGAATTGCAATATTATCCGTTTCAATGACGGAAGAACGAATATGGTAATCCTCGAAATGGAACCGCATATGTTTTCAAAGAGCCAAACTTATTACACACTTACAAAAGGTTCACAGTACGCGAAGATCATTAAATGGAAACTGGAGTTGAGCGGAGACGGTTGGTGGCGGCATGAGCGATACCGGGCGAAAATAAAAGAAGCAGATTTCGAATCCTACGGAATCCTTACAAAGAAACAGGTCCGGGAAGATTACGATCAGTGTGTTGTCTGTGAAAAGGATATGGCAACACCTTTAACATTGAAATCAGAGCTTCTGCCGGAAGTATATATCATGCAGAATCTGCAATTGCGCAAGAAAATGCTCGACGGTGAATACTTACTTATTATACCGCAAGAGTATGTTACACCAACAAGATCCTATTATTTCGATCGGAATTACGACCATGCAATCGAATGGCATACCAAATTCGGAATCCGGAACAGACCCTATTATTTTGCCGTTGTTCCGGAAGAATACCTGAAAACCAAAGAGTGGAATATTTATTCCAACCGTTCTACCTGTATCTCTGAGGGCGATTCTTTGAAAATTTCATACCCGCTTGATACTATGAACGCACATTCCTGTTTACCGGAATCGCGAGGTGGTTTGAATGCACTGGATTACGGACTGGAAGCAAACTATTGGAATTTTGATTTTCGCGCAGCTGCTGTTTCTGCTTACATCCAATATGCAGGAACGCGTTTTGAGCACAGCGTAAATGTTGGCATAGATCTCAAAGCAAGAATTCAGGCAATGATAAAAACGGATTGTTTGATTTTCTCATTCGATCCGTACAAACAAACATTTATCGGAAATGCCAACCGGTCGATGATTCACGATTTTCATCCTACACTGGCAGCTTATACAGGCATGAACCTGACTTTCATCAATGATCGTTCAAATACGGGACTTGTTCATGCCTTATATATCGGTGCAGCGTATAAAAATAATCCCTTTTCATTCGGATTGGACCGCTTTTACACGAATGTCGGAATCTCCACCAATTACCTGAATTCCGGTGGGCTGAACTTTTCCCTTTACCTGCAGCTTGGCGTGAAGTTCAAGATCTAAGAAACAACTTAACTAATTAAAAGCGGATGGAGCCCCAATTACCAGCTACATGAATTTCGTGTTTCGATGCTGTAATTATTGTCTAAACAAAGAATGAACTTTCGAAGATAAAAGCCTTCTCTTTCGGGAACCGATACCGGAAAGTAAGAAATCACAGAGTTTGTAAAACTGCTGCGGTTTCTTATTTTGGATCCTGATCCGACACTTTCCGAGAATCGGTCCGAAAGAGAAGGCTGCTTGAAAGTGGTAATTGGAAAGGCATTTTTTCCTACTTTTTTTGCCTCGGAAAAAAGTAGGAGAACAAAGAGTAATTGTCGATAGGCGTTGAAAATTTAACTGAGAGATGCAGATTCGCTATTTCAATCGTATCTTTGTGCCGACGCTTAAAACAAGTGTTGTAATCGAAAAAAGGAAATCTATGATACGTCTTCAAAATTTTATCAACGGAGAAATGCTTGCGCCTGTTAAAGGCCAGTATATCGACAACTACGAACCGGCAACCGGTAAGGTTTATGGTGAAATTCCGGATTCTACACAAGAAGACGTTGAATTGGCAGTTGCAGCCGCTGAAAAAGCATTTCCGATCTGGTCGAATATGACCAATGAAGAGCGCGGAGCGATCATGATGCGTATCAGTTTGGGAATTGAAAAACGCATGGATGAATTCGTAGCTGCTGAATCCCGTGACAATGGAAAACCGCTTTCATTGGCGGCACACGTGGATATTCCGCGAGCTGTATCAAATTTTCATTTTTTCGCGACGGCAGTAGAGCATTTTGCTTCGGAATCGCATTACATGGAAGGAATGGGAGTCAATTATACAACCCGCAAACCAATTGGGGTAGTAGGTTGTATTTCTCCATGGAATCTTCCCTTGTATTTGTTTTCCTGGAAAATTGCCCCGGCACTGTCTTCCGGGAATTGTGTGATTGCAAAACCATCTGAAATTACACCTTACACAGCTTATTTGTTGAGTGAGGTCGTGAAAGAAAGTGGTATGCCAGCAGGGGTTCTGAATATTGTTCATGGTTTGGGACAAAATGCCGGAGATGCAATCGTAAAGCATCCGAAAATCAAAGCTATTTCGTTTACCGGGGGAACCAAAACCGGTGAGTACATCGCGAGAACAGCAGGTCCAATGTTCAAGAAATTGTCCTTGGAGTTGGGAGGAAAGAACCCGAATATCATTTTTGCAGATTGTGATTTTGATGAGATGATCAAAACGACTGTGCGCTCGTCTTTTGCCAATCAGGGTCAAATCTGTTTGTGCGGATCTCGCATTTTCATTGAACGAAGCATTTACGATAAATTCAAAACCGCGTTTATTGAGCGTGTAAAGCAATTGACCGTTTCCTTTCCTTCTGATCCGAATGCGAAAATGGGGTCTGTTGTTTCCAAACCGCATATGGAAAAAGTACTTTCCTATATCGAACTGGCAAAGCAGGAAGGAGGAACCATTCTGACAGGCGGCGAACGGGTGATTTTGGATGCTCCGCATAATGAAGGTTATTACATCGCCCCAACTGTGATCGAAGGCCTTTCATACGATTGCAGAACGAACCAGGAAGAAATTTTCGGACCGGTAGTAACAATAACACCTTTCGATACAGAAGAAGAAGTGCTGATGATGGCGAATAGTACGGAATATGGACTCAGTGCGACTATCTGGACCTCTGACTTGAAAAGAGCGCACAGAACGGCAGATAAAGTGCATGCTGGGATTGTTTGGATCAATTCCTGGCTGGTGCGCGACCTAAGAACACCGTTTGGAGGAGTAAAAGCATCCGGAGTGGGAAGAGAAGGAGGTTGGGAGGCCCTGCGTTTCTTTACCGAAGCGAAGAATGTGTTTATTCCTTATTAATTACGAATTCTGAATTAATTTTCTGAAAAGCTTAATACTTGGATTTTAATCGATTATAAAGTAATTCGTAATTCGTAATTCGTAATTCGTAATTCGTAATTCGTAATTACCTCTTAAACTTTCCTTTCTTCAGCAAGCTCATAACCTCAAATTCCAGGGAACCATAGATCTCTTTTTCCTTCAAAGAATCGATACGGAATAACATGTCCGTTCCGCGATAATTCCATAAACCACTGCACGAAGAACCTGTAATGACTTTCGGGGATTTTCCGGCTGTGTAGGCACTGATGCTTTTAGGAAGAATATTCAATGTAAGTGGGGGAGAGAACAGGAAATGATAATGTTTTCCCTGCTTGGTTACAATTCCCTTTGCGAAAAGGGCCGAAACCAGCTTTTGTCCGCTTTCATTTACAGAGAATAGTAAAGAATAGCCAGGAACAGCTACCTTGTTTGTTTTCCGTACTTCAATCGGGTTAAATTCCTCATCGTAACTCATTTCTACAACTTCTTCATTGATGAGTTGTGTTCCACCTTCCTGGAAAGACAAATCACCATCCCAGGCCTCAAAGAATGCCGCCGTAGGAAAACTTACCTTTTTACCTAAACTCACGATCCATTTATAAAGCGGACTGTTCGGATCTTTTTTGAATTCGGAGATATCCAGGTGAATATCCAACGCTTTTGTTGAATGTTTGCTTCGTTCAAAGCTCATTCCGGCATCTTTCTCCTTTATTTTGAATGGTTTATTTGAATGCAGGTATGTTTTTAGTTTAATATTCAGAGAATCGCTGTCATGTGCACACAACACATAGTCGACCCCGAATTTTTTCAGTTTTGGAGAACGTGAATAAAGCACGATGTCTTCTTCTTTGAACACCGGATTTTTAAGGAATTTCTCCCACGAATTCTCAATATCTCCTTCATGCGCGAAAAGTGCTTTCCCTAATCGTCGTTTGATTTTTGACCCTTTATAAACTAACAGGTAGTTTTTGTCGTAGAAAATATAAAGGCCCAAATCCTCGATTTTCTTCACCTTTCGATTGTAAACAATGGTGTCGGAAACAGAAATGTACTGTGCCAGGCGGTTCAACCCGTTTTGAATTTTGGAACTGTCGATTACGGTTACAAAAGTTCCCCATTCATCTTTTCCGTTCGAAAAAAAATAACCGGTACTTTGAATGTCAATTCCAATTCCTTTCGCTTGTCCCAGCAGAAAATCGTAGGTCATATATTCCCTGAAAGGAATTTTGTTCTTAAACATCAGCGAGTTTGTCTCCCGCGCGATGTTCAATAAGTTATACCGGCCTACAATTTCACTTTCAGGTAAGCGATCCAGAAGACTTGGAGGTGGGTCCGGTGCAAACAAGCGCGGACGGATATAAAGGAATAATGCCAATGCTGCACACAGCAATGCGATTAACATAACTTTATTTCCAACTCCTTCTGCTTTCATCTTAACGTGTCGTAGAGACCAGGTAAGCGGTGTTTACTAAATCAAGCAGGTATTTTCCAGCATTATCAAATGCACCCTCAAAACTATAAGTCAAATTGTAAGTCGTTTTTTGACGGGTTGTTTTGGAAGAAATGACTTCCACTTCTCCTTTTTTACCCTTCATCGAAGCCAAAATCTCAAAACGGTGATCTGTTAAGATTGTTTCAGGTAAACGGTTAATCATGTCTCCCAAATTCATGTATCCGTAAATAGAACCGCTTTTAGCTGCGTTTTTAGCCTGTTTTCCGGTAATTGCTTCTGTACCGTAACCATTGGAATGATTCTTCGCCAGATCTTCGTCGTTGGTGAAAATGAATAAACCGTTTTTATTGATCATATACAGAGGAACCGAATTCAGGATCGCTTCTTCATACACCCAATAGTCACCCATATTTTTGAATTGAGAGGTAATGCGTGACATGTGCTTCAGGATTTTATTCGGGATGTCCGGTCTGCCTGTTGTAAATCCCAGGGTAAAGATCGGCATATCTTCTTCTGACTCAATTTCCTTTTCACCGTATTCAAATGTTTCTTCGTCGTAGAAGAATTCAACACGTTTTGTTTTCACACGTTTGATCCCGTTAAAAGTACCAAACATACTTCCCTTGTAGGTATTGAAAACTTCATCCGTATTGATGAAATCATTCAATAATTCGATCGTCAGTACATTTGCGGAGATACGCGGGTTTTTTTCTTCACTCAGGATGGGCATGATCACTTCATACGCTTTTTCGTAACCTTTTTTCAGGTCGATTTTATAAGTAAAGAAACCGGTATTGTTCTTTGGAATGTATTTCAATACATTTTTATCGAATTTCGCACTGTTCAATTCTTCATAGATACTGCCCAAACCGTCGCCGTAGTTCGCTTCTACTTTAAGATCAATGGTTTTTTGGTTCAAAACGATATCGCCCAACATTACGTTTCCGGTATACAGATCGTTCAGGTCGTGGTACAATTCCGGGAACATAGCCTGCAAGTAGAATAAACTGTTGGTGTTTTTGAAGTTGCGGCTGTTGTCCAGGTAAAAAATCCCGTCTGATGGATGGGTCAACTGTGCTGCCAATCGCGCATCCTGTGCTTTCAGGTTCATTTTTTTTGCAAAAAGTTCTTCCGTAATGATCAAGAGGCGCTTCCGGGAATATTCCGATTCGATGCTGTCGCGTAATTCGTAATAATTCTTGAACAGGTCGCTTGTTTCATCCACAGCAATCGGGGTTTCATCCACTTCTTCCTCGATGATTTCTTCTACTTCATCACCGTCTTCGTTTAAGGTAGGATCATCATCTGTCAGTTCTTCCTCATCGTAGGAGTCCATTTGTTCTTCATCATAGTACTCGTCCTCCATCCATGGAAGCTCAAATCCTCTCGAAATCCAAATAGAATCGGTAATCTCTGTCAGTTTTTCCTGGTCAGTGTCTACTCTGATCAATAAACCGACATTCCCCTGGATCATTAAATGATTGAAATAGTTGTTGTAATATTCCGTTCCTGCAACCAGGCTTTCCTTGCGGTCAAAATCGTCAAAAACAGTGAAGAGTTTTTCTTTATCCGTGATACCGAAAGTAAAACCCGAAATTTCGAATTCAGGATTCTTTCCGTAAAAGATATTCATCTTCTGATTGAAATCAATTCCGGCGTCTTTGAGTGTTTTTCCCTGGGTAGAACCGTCGAATAATTCGGACTGTAATTCAGTCATGAAATCATAAGAAACCAGTTCATCCATAGATACTTTCTGAAGAATGGAAATATTATTCAGGCTAAAGACAGTAACTGCATCTTTAGGAATAATATCTTCTGATTTCTGCCCCCATGAAATGGCTCCCAAAAGGGTGATAGGAATTAAGACTTTAATTTTCATAAATGGATGAATGAACGGATTCTACAACGAAAGTAAAATCATTTTTTGAATTGAAAGAGCTATTTGTTTTATCAACCGGTATTTGGTTGATAACTTGTGTTAAAATGAATCCTTTTTTGAGCAATCGGCGGAAACTAGTTCGTAACGACAAAGGTGCTTTTCAGGATTGAAGGGTTTGTTCCAACCGAATAGGTGTTTGATTCAATCAGCCCGGCGACTTTCGTTGGGGATATTTTGGCCTGTTGATTATCACATTTGATAATTGGTTTGTCGAAACGTGAAACGCAGGTGTATTTCCCTTTTTTGAGTTTTTCCTGGTCTTCTGCTTTCATTTTTTGGATCACAGCCTGGAAATTCGGAACAATACGGGTAAGCGTTTTTCCATCCCAGGTCAACCAGTTTTCATCCAAAGCAGGATCATTTTTGTCCTTGATTTCTTCTTTGATGATCTCACGAATACCATTTTGAAGTGCTGTGACAGATTCAAAATCGACGTAAATCTTAAAAATGAAATCATCGAAATTGGATTCGACCCGTACGTTTGAAATTCCTTCTTTTTCCTCGAGTTTATTGCGGTAATATTCAATTTTTTCCTTAATCTCCGGAAGCTTCGGAATTCGTTTACCATCCACAGTGTCCAGGGCAAGGATTGAATTGATCTTTACCTTGCTCGCACTCATGTTTACAGTATACTTGTAGGTACCGGTGCCATCTGCATGGAGTGTGATATCGTCCCAAATATCTACACATGAAGAAAGCGCAAGAAGTAAAAAACCAATTAGAAAAATACGCATAAGTCAAATTTCAAGTGCAAAAATAAAGAAAGGACGAAGCAAAAACAGTACCAACTAAGAAATATTTCCTATTGGATGAAAGAAATGTGGTTTTCCGTAACGGCAAATGTGGCTTTCCGTCCACAAATAAATGCCCTGTTATCGTCAATATGGCCTATCGGTGCATCAAATGCTATTGGAAATGAGCGGTATCTGGTATGTTCCAGGATAAGTTCTTCCACCGTCCATTCAGTTGGTGTTGCAGTGTCTTTCATATCCGTCATTCCACCTACAATTAGCCCCGAGATCCGGTCAAATACACCGGCATAGCGAAAAGCCCAAAGCATGCGGTCCAGGTGATAAACCTGCTCACCAACGTCTTCAATAAACAAAATGGCATTTTCATAATTTGGTGAATGAGGTGTTCCGAGCAGGGAATACAAGATGGATAAATTTCCACCAACAACATTTCCTGCTGTTGTTCCGGGTTTATTTGCCGGATTCGCTGGCCAGGTATATTCGTTGGCCTGACCTTTCAGCACATTCAGGATCGATTGGAGTGATTCGGGTGTGTTTTCCCGGAAATTCAGAGGCATGCTGGTATGGGCACTTTCAATTCCCAGTTTCAGGCTCAAACAATGAAAATTGGTAATGTCTGAAAAACCCAGGATCCATTTCGGTTCGCGCAGCAGATTTGCCCAGTTTACCAGGTCGAACAAGCGGATGGCACCATACCCGCCACGGTTGCAAAGAATGGCTTTAACATCCGGATGATCAATAGCCCATTGCAGATCACTCGCACGTTCCATATCAGTTCCGGAAAAGTAGCGGTATGCATTCGCCGAATGTTGACCGACCAGCACTTTAAAACCGTGTTTTTCGAAATAGTCTTTTGCAAAATCAATGTATGACGGTTCAATCGCCTTTGCAGGAGAAACCAACGCAATTGTATCACCGGGAACCAGTTTTGGAGGACAAATCATAGCCAAATTTAATTCAAAATGATGAATGCAAAATGTAAATAATGTAGGGGTGCGATTAATAGCACCCCTACATTATAAAAATCAATTGATTACCCGTTAATTGGTCCCATTACCACCATTTTTTCCATAGTTGGAGTAGGACTTCCGCCCATTTTTTCGAGGGTAATTGCAAAAGCAGTAATGTTTTGGGCATTTACATCAAAAGGTTCGGTCATTTGTTCTACTTCATCGTAGTTAAAAAGTCCAACGGAAAGCGGTTTTCCATCTGCAATAACCCATAATTGGTACTGCATATTTGCAGGTGGAGGAGTAATTTTTTCTGCATGCATGACCGCTTTTTTCATGTCCTTGCTCCACATCACTTTTACGGATGCTTCAGGCTCCATTTCGGTTCCCTTCATCATCACAGTACGCATGCTTTGTTCGGTCAAAACTTCCTGAACAGTTTGCAAATGATCTTTCTCGATGGTCATTGCCTGAAGGATCTGGTCATTTTTCAACTGATCCTTTTCCATGGAAGCCATGATCTTATCCAAACGCTTGACTTCGCGATTAGATAAAAACCAAAGCACACCGATTCCAATGGTCAGGACCAAAGAAGCAGCCGCCATCATTTTCCACATAGGATTTACACCTTTTATCTCAGGCACGGTGTTTAAAGGAACGATTTTGGTTTCCTGTTTTTTCTCGGGAGCTTTCTCCTGAGGTGTTTCAGCAATGGTTTTTAGAAGAGAAGCACGAACAGAAGAATCCGGAGTTTGGGCATTTTCAAGCATCAGTTCTTCACAACGCTTTTGCACGCGGATAAACTCGGCCTGGATCTCCGGATAAATTTTGGACAGGCATGCCACTTCCTGTACTTCCTGTGGGGAAGCAAGTCCGAGTGTTACCGACTCCAAAATTCCTGACGCTATGTATTCGTTTATATCCACAATATCAATAATGTAAACCATTTTCTTAACTCCATCATCGCCATGCGCGAGCGTGTTTTCACAGTTCCGAGCGGAATGTCCAGCTCATCTGCTACTTCCTGTTGCGTATAGCCTTTGAAGTATAAGTATTCTATCATCGTTTGTTGTTCAGCAGGCAGTCGATCCACTAATTGTCTTAATCCGATTGTGGCCACGTTCTGTTGAACTGTTGCAGAGCTATTTACGACAGTTTCCAACGTTTGGATTTCGGACTTGCCTTCTTTCTTTAGTTTTCTCAGTGCATCAATGGATGTGTTTCTTGCAATATTGAGCATCCAGGTGAAAAAACTTCCTTTGGTATCATCGTATTGCTGGATGTTTTTCCATACTTTGATGAAGGTGTCCTGGAGCACATCCTGCGCAATAGCCTCATCGGTAATGAACCGATTGATCACTCCGTTAATTGCACCCGAATAGCGATCATAAACCTCCGCAAAGGCATTTTGATCACCGGCTTTCACCCTGGCAACTAACCCACTAATCTCTATGCTGTTCAATGAATCCAACGAAACGAATGTACTTATAAATAATTGAAAGCAGAGACAGTAGGGGTAGAAAATTTTCCGCTCCTACTGTGATAGTGATTCTTTAAACTTCAGGATCGGTCCGAATGCAAACCCAACAAGTGTTGCAGCTATTAATTTGGGGGAATCTAAAAACCCGCTGCCTGTGCCAATAACCAAAATGAATACAAGTAATGATATCCCGATGTACCTCCAGTTGGAAAAACCGATTCGTTTCTGAAACCCTGCAAATAAGTAGCTTCCGGCGTAAGCAAAAGTAAATATGGACAATCCGCAATTGATGTGTGAAGAGAAATAAATGGCGGCAACTCCGCCTGCTACCTGCGCACAAATGCTTAAAACGATCATTCCCCCGGCAGAAGCGCGCTGTTCCACATAATAAGCGCATAGTGCAAAAAAGAGTATGTCGAAAACACGGAAAATCAGCTGGTAATTGGTGAAAGGATAAGTCAGCAGGCGGTACCATTCACCAGTTTCTGCAACAGCATTTGAAATAGTCCAGCGAAGCATATAGGGTTCTTGCTTTATCACCAGGATGTTCGGATCATGTGAAATCTCAACCAGTAGAAAAATACTTGTAATCAATAGAATGGACGATGTAACAGGGATCTTTTTAAGATAATTGAGCATGAGTTGAATTCCGTAAAGATCGAATATGCCGACGCTCTCTGCCTGGGATAAACTGACCTTTTTCGACAAAAGGCAAAATACCAGAAAATAGACTAAATTCAACCCAAATGCTATAATTAGCAGCCAGGCATGCTCCTGCTTCAGCCCGGATTCAAAAGAAGTTTTTAGTTCGAAAAAGTGTTTGGGAAATGGGCGTTTATATCCTACGTCAGTAAGTGTTTGACGCGCATATGCCAAATCTTCGGATTCTACAAGTGGAATGAGGTACTCGGTTTCGTGATGTGGATCAAAGAATAGTTGTTCAGCTCGATAAAGACAACGGTTATAAACTTTGGTTTCAAGGTCGTATTGTTTTGCCCCGCTTTCATCATTGTCGATACGTTCTGACTCGGATACAACAATCCAGCGATTTTCTTTCTTTAAATGGACTAACGCATAGGTCATAAAATCAGTGGAAGGATGTTTGCCCGATGTATATTCCTGGAAATTGGAAATGTAAATTTGACTTTCCTTCGGAGAAATACCCGCGTATTTCCAGACAATCGTTTTTTTGGCGGGATTGATTTTTGTTAAATCATCCGTTTCCTCTACTTTCAGTTTGAAGTTTTCATAGGCAATCTGGAAGGATACGCCCGGAAAAGCGAGGAACGCTATTGCAAGGAGAGAAAACAGGTAATTTTTGTCGTGGATTTTACTGAAAAATAAGCGAAGCCGGTGATGAATTACTAAGAAGTAGCCTAGAGTTCCTAAAAGAACAGGAATCCATCCCAGTAAAATTCCCTGGTTCAACTCAATGGATAGTGCTTCGGTAAGCACACGGAAAAGCCAACTCACTACCAGAACAGCAATTGCTGTAGATAGAGATGGAAGGAGTAAAAACCGACAAGCTTTTCGAAAGGTCATACCTGGAATGTGTATCTGCAAAACTAAGTTTAAATCGGTAGATATAAAAACGGGTTTTTGTCTTCATTAGTGCATGGAGGAATAGTCCGAAATACACAGGAAATTAGTACCTTTGCATCTGTTTTGAAAAATCTCTTTAATCGATTTAAAGTTTATGAGTCAGAAGTATAACGAGTATTCAGGACTGAACCTGCCGAACGTTGCGCAATCAGTTCTTGAAAAGTGGAAAAATGAACGCGTTTTTGAAACTTCCGTGTCTACACGTGAGGGAGCTGAACCGTTTGTTTTCTTTGAAGGGCCGCCATCAGCGAATGGATTGCCGGGTATTCACCACGTAATGGCTCGTTCGATTAAAGATATTTTTTGTCGCTACCAAACCCTGAAAGGAAAGCAGGTAAAGCGTAAAGCCGGATGGGATACGCATGGTTTACCTGTGGAATTGGGTGTGGAAAAAGAATTGGGAATCACCAAGGAAGATATCGGGAAGAAAATCTCGGTAGATGAATATAACAAGGCATGTCGTGAAGCAGTAATGCGCTACACGGATATCTGGAACCGTTTGACAGAGGAAATGGGTTATTGGGTGGATATGGACGATCCGTATATCACTTACGATCCGAAATACATGGAATCTGTTTGGTGGTTATTGGGTCAGTTGTATGAAAAGAACTTATTGTACAAAGGTTATACGATCCAGCCGTATTCGCCAATGGCAGGAACCGGGTTGTCATCACATGAATTGAACCAGCCTGGTTGTTACCGCGATGTGAAAGATACGACTGTCGTTGTACAGTTCAAAATTGCAAGCGGATCCAATTCCCCCTTCGGAGGGGGGCAGGAGGGAGGAACCTTCTCTGATAACTCCTTCATTTTGGCATGGACCACTACTCCATGGACACTTTCTTCGAATACTGCATTGTGCGTCGGACCAAACATTGAGTATGTTTTGGTTTCAACCTTCAATCAATACACGCATGAACCGGTTCAAGTGATATTGGCGAAAGATTTGGTGAAAAACCATTTCGGAAAAGGATTTGTTGCCGTTGATGATGAATCCGGATTGGCGGGATATGATAAATCGGGGAAGAACATTCCGTTTGTTGTACTTGGCGAATGCAAAGGTTCTGACTTGGTCGGAATCCGTTATGAACAACTATTGCCGGGAGCATTGCCTCATGAAAATGCTGATCAGGCATTCCGCGTGATTTCCGGAGATTTCGTAACGACATCGGATGGTACGGGAATCGTACACATTGCACCGACTTTTGGTGCGGATGATGCACGTGTTGCTGCCGAATCGGGAGTTCCGGCTATGCTGGTTCTGGACCAAAAAGGTGTTCCGGTCCCATTGGTAGACTTACGTGGTCGTTTTCGCATGGAAGTTTCGGATCCGCTTTTCGGATTGGGAGGTGAATATGTGAAAGCGGATTATCTGACGGATGAAGAAACTGAAACGGAATTCCGCAAGCAGCGGGAAGGTTTGAAATCGGTGATCCCGGATTTGAAAGCATACATGTCGGTTGACGAGCGTATTGCTTTGAAACTGAAAATCGAAAACCGTGCGTTCAAGATCGAAAAATACGAACACAGTTACCCGCATTGCTGGAGAACAGATAAATCGGTATTATACTATCCATTGGATTCCTGGTTCATTAAGGTAACCAATGTGAAGGACCGCATGATCGAATTGAACAATACGATTAACTGGAAACCGGCTTCTACAGGAAGTGGCCGTTTCGGAGAATGGTTGAAAAATGCCAACGACTGGAACTTATCGCGTTCGCGTTATTGGGGAATTCCGATCCCGATCTGGTCTACGGAAGATGGCGATGAGCGCGTATGTATTTCATCCGTAGAGCAACTGAAAGCAGAATGTGCTAAAGCGGTTGCAGCAGGTTTGATGACTGAAAACCCACTGGAAGCATTTAAACCGAACAATTTCTCTAAAGAGAATTATGCGCAAATTGATTTACACAAGAATTATGTGGATGAAATTACGCTGGTTTCTCCTTCCGGAAAGCCTATGAAGCGTGAAAGCGATCTGATCGATGTGTGGTTTGATTCGGGGGCTATGCCTTATGCACAATGGCATTATCCGTTCGAGAATAAAGAATTGATAGATAATAACCGATCTTATCCGGCAGACTTTATTGCGGAAGGGGTGGACCAAACACGTGGCTGGTTCTATACCTTGCACGCAATTGCTACAATGTGTTTTGATTCGGTTGCATACAAGAACGTAGTGTCTAACGGATTGGTGTTGGACAAGAATGGACAGAAAATGTCCAAGCGTTTGGGAAATGCCGTTGATCCGTTCGAAACCTTGTCGAAATACGGTCCGGATGCAACGCGCTGGTACATGATTACCAATGCGCAGCCATGGGATAACCTGAAATTTGATACGGATGGAATTACGGAAGTGCAGCGCAAATTCTTCGGAACACTTTACAATACGTATTCTTTCTTTGCATTGTATGCAAATATTGATGGATTTAACTATTCGGAAGCGGAAATTCCGTTGAATGAGCGTCCGGAAATTGATCGCTGGATCCTATCGAAATTGAATTCCCTGATTGCACAGGTGGATGAAGCGTATGCTTCATTCGAACCAACAAAAGCAGGGCGTCTGATCCAGGATTTTGTTACGGACCAATTGTCGAACTGGTACGTACGTCTTTGCCGCAGACGTTTCTGGAAAGGAGATTACGAAGCAGATAAGATTTCGGCTTATCAAACCTTATATACCTGTTTGGAAGCTGTAGCGATCATGGGTTCACCGATTGCTCCGTTCTATCTGGATCAGTTATTCTCCGATCTGAATGAAATTTCGGGCCGTCACCCGGTGAATTCGGTCCATTTGGCGTTCTTCCCGAAATCCAATACGGATTTGATCGATTTGGAACTGGAGGCACAAATGGAGATTGCTCAAAATGTTTCATCATTGGTACTGGCATTACGTGCGAAAGAAAAGATCCGTGTACGCCAGCCGCTTCAAAAGATCATGGTGCCTGTACTGAATGCGCAGTTTGCTAAAAATATTGAACATGTTCAGGCATTGATCCTTTCCGAAGTGAATGTGAAAGAACTGGAATTACTGGATGCATCGAACGATATCTTTGTAAAATCCATCAAAGCGAATTTCAAGACTATCGGACCGAAATACGGAAAACAAATGAAGTCTATTGCAACGTTGGTAGCGCAAATGGATCAGAATGACATTGCCCAAATTGAGCAAAACCAAGGTTGGAGAGGCCAGGTCGACGGGGAAGAAGTGATCCTCGATCTGAGTGATTTCGAGATCCGCGCGGAAGACATTCCGGGATGGCTGGTTGCATCTGAAAATGGTTTGACCGTTGCTTTGGATTCTACCATCACGGAGACTTTACGTATGGAAGGAGTAGCAAGAGAATTGGTGAACCGTATCCAGAATTTGCGTAAGGACTCTGGTTTGGAGGTTACCGATAAGATTCGGTTGACTCTGAAATCCTCCGAGTTCATTCAATTAGCTGCCGAAGCGAACAAGCAATTCATTTGCGATGAGGTTTTGGCTACAGATCTGAAGATTACCTCAGACAATTTTGAAGGACTTTCAACAGATATCGAAGAAGATGCGGATACTTTGATCCGTGTAGATAAAATTTGATTTCAACTCCGCTCAATTACCTTTTAAAGCGGATTAGAATAATATGGGAGGTGACTGTGCGAAGTCGAAGTCACCTTAAAATGTCTGCCAATCGGCAGACATTTTTTGTTTTATAATTGTCTGCTTATTTAGTGATTAATTTTATAGTTTATTCTTCCGGATAAGGGTTAATTGAGCAGATCATTTATTGTCATATCAATGTTAAAAATCTCTCTGAAACAGTCATTTAAATGTTAAATTATTGAGAAATAAAATACTGATTCCCTATCTTAGGGCCACATTAATTTTATTAGCTTACTATGAAAAAATCATTACTACTGCTCTCGCTATGCGCGGGAAGTATGTTTGGTTTCGCCCAACAAGGACCTAAATCAGGAGTTCGGCCGGTAACCAATTCAAATTTATTAAACAGACCTGCTGGGATTAACAACGGTCAAAAAACCCTTTTATGTGTCGATACGCTCCGTTATCCACAAGCCAAAGAACAGATTTTAGGTACAAATACCTTCTATACTTTTGATATCTGGCAAGCTGATAACGAAGCTTTTTCCCAAACATTTTTAAATACTTCCAGTATCTCGATCAGTGGAGTAGAGTTTTTTGGAATGAACAATGATACGGATGGAATGCCAAGCGTTACCATTACTGCTTCTGTGTATAACGTCAATGGGGCAAATACGCCTACAACTTTGATCACGAGCGGAACAACCACATTTACAAGTAATGTACAGGGATATCACACGGTGAATTTTGCAGCTCCGGCAACTGTAACAGGTAATTACGCGGTAGTTATTCAGGCAACCAATACAAACGGTGTTTTTACGGTTTATGTAAATAATGCTGCAGCAGGGCAACCTTATGATGAATTGTATGCACGTTTTAAATCCAGTTATGCAGGATATGCAAGTTCGGGAGGAAGCTGGATTACAATTCCTGCATTTACAGAGATTGGTAATAACAACTTCGAGCCTCTTTTGGCACCGATCGTAAGCTATAGCATCAATACGCAATACACTGCTTCTGCTACTACTGTTTGCCAGGGAACACCGGTAACGTATACAAACGGATCTACTCCGACCGGTGCTTTCACGAACAGAATGATGAATTACCAGATCTTCAGAACACATTTCGGAACTGCTACTGCTGACTCCACTTTTGTTTATGACATGGATAACATGTCGCCGTATATCTGGTCAGGGACTACAACGTATACACATCCGGCTGCAGGCACTTACGATGTTCTTTTAGGAACAAACGGTGGTTTCTGGAGCAGTTGTTTCGATTATACAACACAAACGATTACAGTAAATCCGCTTCCGGCTGCACCAACGGTTACACCTGGAGGGCCAACTACATTTTGTACCGGCGGTTCCGTTACATTGACCTCGTCTGCTGCTACAGGTAATACCTGGTCAAATGGTGCAACCACTCAATCAATTACTGTGAGCACTGCAGGAACTTACACTGTTACAGCGGCAGCTTTAGGATGTACTTCACCTGCGTCAGCAGGACAAACCATTACTGTGAATTCATTGGATAACGCGACATTCACGTACCCATCAAATGCTATTTGTGATATGTCGCCAAACCAAACACCAACAACTTCCGTTGCAGGAACTTTCTCTGCTACGCCGGCGGGATTGGTTTTTGCAAATACAACAAGCGGAGAAATTAATGTTGGTGGAAGTACTTCCGGAACATATTCGGTTACGTACAACACTTCAGGTGCTTGTCCGAATACAAGTACACAGACAATCGTGATCTCAGGATCTCCTGATGCAGCATTTACATATGCACAGGCGAGTTACTGCACGAATGGAACAAATCCAAGCCCGGTATTTGGTGCGGGAGCGAGTGCGGGATCATTTAGCTCGACAGGCGGATTGGTTATTAATACTTCAACAGGTGAGATCAATTTGGCTTCAAGTACTGCCGGAACCTATACCGTAACAAATGCAATTGCTGCAAACGGTTCATGTCCGGCAGATGCAGAAACTTTTAGCGTAACGATTGCAACTACACCAACAGCTACTGTTTCAGGTGGTGGTACGCAGTGTGGTACGGGAACATTACCTGTGAATATCGCTTTAACCGGTGCAGGCCCATGGAATATTACGTATTCGGATGGTACAACAACGAATTCGGCTACCGGAGTAACAGTTTCTCCTTATGTAATTAACGCAACGGCAAACGGAACATATACGGTATCAACTGTTACAATGGGTGCTTGCTCAGCAACAGGTTCCGGAACAGCAACGGTTTTATTTAATCCGAACCCAACGGTAACATTTACACCGGTTGGGAATGTATGTGACAATGCGGGCCTTGTGACGTTGGTTGCTTCACCAGCAGGTGGTACTTTCTCAGGTTCAACAGGAGTATCCGGATCAACATTTGATCCAAGCGGATTAACGCCAGGTTCCATTACTTTGACTTACAACTACACAGATGCAAATAACTGTTCTGGGTCGGCAACTTCTACATTTACATTGAATGCTGCACCAACAGCTACACTTGGAGCTTATTCGGATGTGTGTTTGCAATCTGCAGCTTTTGCTTTGACGGGTGGTTTACCGGCAGGCGGAACATATAGCGGAACAGGAGTAACAGGAGGAAACTTCGACCCGGTTACAGCTGGTGTTGGTTCACAGGCAATCACTTACACAGTAACATCCAACGGTTGTTCCGACGCTGTTTCTCAAACGATTAATGTAGAGGACTGTGCAGGATTGGAAGAAGCAACTGCTTTCGGATTGGAAGTTTACCCGAATCCGGCAAGTTCAGTTGTAATGATCAAGACCGGAAAAGATGTGACTTTCTCTATGATCTCTGAGGACGGAAAAATAGTTTACCCGGAATCTTCCTTGTCTATGAATACAGAAACACAACTGGAAGTTTCTCATTTGGCAAAAGGAATCTATTTCCTTCATTTTACAGGAACTCATGGGAGCCTGGTGCAAAAAGTGATCGTTAAGTAAACCGAATGATCTATACGGAATGCCGTCTTCGAACGCTTGCGCTGTAGCTTCAGCGAAGGCACAAGGAGGCGGCATTTTTTGGTAAATAATATCCGTTGTGGTTAACCATTCCTTCGTGTTCCCCGTATTCGTTATGGTTAATTTTTACTAATTTCGGAATCCATGCCGAAGAAATATGCAGCCATAGATATTGGATCGAATGCAGCTCGATTGTTAATTGGTGAGATCGCCAAGGAAAACGGACATCCGTATGTCAAGAAAATCTCTTACACACGCCTTCCTCTGCGTTTGGGAGGTGAAGTATTTGATTCGGGTGAGATTAGTGTCCACAAAGCCGAAGATTTCATCAAAACCATGAAGGCCTTTAGCCTGATTGCAGACATTTTTGATGTTTCGGCGATTCGTGCCTGTGCAACCAGTGCCATGCGTGATGCCAAAAACGGAACGGAAGTCATTCGGCAGATTAAGCGGAATACCGGGATCGAGATCGAAATTATTTCAGGTGACGAAGAAGCACGGTTGATTTTCGGGACTTTCGCCTTACTGGATATCGAACGATCAAAACCATACCTGGTGATCGATGTGGGCGGTGGTTCTACTGAGATCAATGTGTTTGAGCACGGAAAACGGGTTGCAGCAAAGAGCTTCGATATCGGAACTGTCCGGATGCTGAAGAACAAGGTTGATAAGAAGGACTGGCGTGAATTGAAAACGTGGATCAAAGAACATGTGGAGGACAACCCTCATTTGGTTTACGCAACCGGTGGAAATATCAACAAGATCCATAAGATTTTAGGATTCAAGGAGAAAACTCCTGTTACTTTGAGAGCAATGAACCAACTCTATACTGAACTGGAACCTTTGAGTGTTGGTCAGCGTATGGATTTGTTCCAGCTAAAGCCCGACAGAGCCGATGTAATTGTTCCCGCCCTGGAAATCTTCCGTTTTTGTATGAATGCGCTTAAATGCAAGGAAATGTACGTTCCTAAGATCGGTTTATCGGACGGAATCGTTTACGACCTGCATAAGAAGAAGGTGTGAAACTCAATATTGATGTGAGTTTGATTTGATATTGAATAAGATTGTTAGTTTGCTTCCGGCTTTTTCATTTTGTTAATGGATTCCATAACGGAATCTTTTTCTCTCTTCCCAGATCGGAAATTTAGTTTTTCAAGTTCTTTAATTGCGTGTTCAATGGCAAGCATTTTATCGCGCAACATTTGTTCCTTATAATGCCATTTGATGAACCCAAAGACCATCAAAGCGAAACCTATACAGGCAAAAACAATATAACCAATAAGTTTCATGTGCAAATTGTCAAGCAACACACTGATTTTACTGATCTCTCCTGATAGTTTAATTTCCTGATTGGTGTCAAGTTCACAAGATTCAATAAAACGTTCGATTTGCAATAGATCCTGTTCCATATGCCGAATTTTTCCCGGTCGAAAGTGAATGCTCACTTTGTCTGCCTTTAAGCTATCATTGGTGGATCGGGATTTTTCGTACAGAGCATTTTGCAAGGAAACCTTCACATCTTCAATTCCCATTTTGCTTTTTGCAGATTCATCGAATGTGATACCGATATTGTAAACGGAAAATAATAGGATCGTAAGCCCGAACAGGGAAATAAATTTGTATAAGTTATCGGTTGGAGGAGTAATAGAGGGAATCATTGCTTAGTTTTCATTGTAGATAGGCAAAGCTACTTGCTCCTCACCTGAATGTCAACCGTATTTACCACATTTTTTAGTTGTGGTTTTCCGTAATAATGGAGACTTTTATTCTAAGATTATGATCTCGTTCTCGCTCTCATTTTCATTCTGTTTCATTATCCAATCTGTATCCCCAACACGGTAATATCATCAATCTGCTCGTAATCCGCGCCGTTTCCGTATTTCCAGTTTTCGATCGCCGTGTCCAGGATCTTCCCTTGTTCCGTCATCGGTTTGTGGGCATTTTCCGCAAGCAGGTTTTTGAAATTGCGGCTCATGAACTTTTTCCCTCGTTCTCCTCCGAACTGATCTGAATAACCATCCGTGAACAGGTAGAAAATGTCTCCTTTGTTCGCAACCATTTCGTGATTCGTGAATTCTTTCATATCCGGATAAATCGCGATCGGACGTTTATCCGGTTTCAATTCTTCCAGTTTTTTGCTTTTCGAAGAAACAATATACAATGGGTTATTTGCACCGGACCAATGACATTTGTATGTTTTATTATTGATCAGCAATAAAGAAATGTCCATTCCGTCCATTTGCTCACCCTGGATTCCTTTTTGCTGCAATGAGTCGATGACTTTATCCCGCAATTCATTCAGAATGATATCTGCACGGGTAATTTCCTGCTGTTTCACAATTTCATTCAGCAAACTGATGCACAACATGCTCACAAAAGCCCCGGGAACACCATGACCGGTACAATCTGCAACCGCAACCAATGTCCAGTCACCTCTGCGATCGACGAAGAAGAAATCTCCGCTGACAATGTCTTTGGGTTTGTACATGACGAAAAAATCTCCCGGGATCGTTCCGCGAATGGTTTGTTCGTTTGGCAGCACGGCATTTTGAATGCGTAGAGCGTAACGGATACTGTCGGTTAATTCGAACAGGATCTTTTCAATTTGATCTTTTTGTGTGCTGACAATGGCGTGTTGTTCCGAAAGGTCCAGGATGGATTTTTTGCGGTGTACCGAACTGCGGTATAAAATATAGGCGATTCCGAGAATCAGAACAAGCACAATGCATCCCATGATCAATACGGCACGTTGCATTCCAAGTTCGTGCAATTGCTCGTTGATCTGTCCTTTTTGCGCTTCAATACGCACTTTTTGGTCAAACAAGGTGCGTTCCCGTTCGTCTATGGTCACTAATTGTTCTTCCAGTTTCTGCGCCTGTTCTTCCAGGATGGTTCCCTGCTCATCGAGCATTTTTACCTTTTCCTGCAAAGACATTTTCTGGTAATTGATTTTTGCCTTTTGATTCTTAATGGTTTCTTCTTTGGCAGCTACCTTTTCGCGTTCTTTTTCCAGTTTTTCAGATGATTCACTGAGCAGTTCTTCCCACTGGACCGTTCCTTCCATGTATTGCTCGAATTGATTGGTCAGTTTCAATCCGGCTTTTTCCATGTTTGTCTGGTTCACGGTGAAATCGTCTTTTTTCAGCCTGCCGTTAAAATTAACCATGATAAAATCATCGTCTTTACAGGAGTTGGTAACCAGTAAAGTCTGATTTCCGGAGATTGCTTTCGCGATCTTTTCAATCTTTTTATTGAATTTCTTATCTACACACAATACCTGAGTCTGGGTGATTGCATCCGGATTTTTAAAATGGATAACACTTACCCGCTTACCTTTCAGAGAAATGCCTTCGTATTTACTGCGAAGAACACTGTAAAAGGAAGTATCACTGTCAAGTACACCGATTTGAAAAGTCTGAAAGGAGGATTGGTTTTCCCAGGCTGTATTCAGCATGATCGGATAGAGACTTGTGGCTACGGATTCATCAGATCGGGAGAATTGTGCGGAAGCGCTTAGCTGAAAAACTATGCATACGAATAACAACGAGAAACTGCGTTTCAATCGGTTAACAAATGAGCCGGTACAAGGTGTGATGTTCATGTCCACGATCAAAATCTTTGTTCGAAAACGGTTTGTTTAAGAGTTTAATTGCAACAAAGGTAGGAAAAACAAAAGTTATGGTATGGAAGTTCTGTAATAAGAAAGAATTAAATCGGAAAAAAGCGGATTCTAACTGAATTCCAATCCGATTAAGCGGGAATAAGCTTTTAATAGAGAAGAGTAGTCCTATCAACTGATTTGAAAATGTGTCTTTAGCAGGGATTGGTGAGCGGTTGAGACGTAAAATTCACACTTTTATTCAAGAATACTTAAAATTGAAGCTTAAACGTGTTGAATTTCACGATTTTTCGTTCTTAGGGATTTAAAGAAATGGTTTTGATTTCTTTCTGAAAGGAAACCACCATGCTTTCACGTTTAATGGATTTGATAACGATGCCGTCAAATATTTCCTCATTGGAATATACTTTATACATCGTGCCGTCAATGGAAATAAGTGCGCGCGGTTTTTTAGAACTGGTTTTCTGAACAATTCCATAGTACTTGATTGCAGGCCAATAAACCACCGGCTTTTCTTTTTTTACAACCGGTTTTGGGATATTTTCATTTGGGATGTCAGTTCCTGGTTTTGCGACGATCCTTGCGGTTTTCAGAAAGGGGTCCGGGTAATTTGCCATTAAATGAAAGCTCTTTTTCGATCGGATGTCATCCAGTTTCATTTCATCAACTGCAGCTACAGGCAAATTGGCTTCTTCAGAAATATTGTCACTGATGCGCACAAATAATTTGAAGTAGATAAAACCTACAACAACTAACAGGACATATGTAAATCGCTTATTTTTCAATGGATTATTGTACAGTTATTGTATTGTAGATTGTAGTTGGAACCGGCCCTTCATTACCAGCTTCATCTTTTAAGGTTACCCGCCAGTAATAAGTTCCAGCAGCCACATTATCAATAGTCACTGAATTCGATGTGCTTGTCCCTGTTTTATATATAGTTGCAAAATTGGCAAAGGTCGAGAGTTCAACTTTTCCTCCTACAGGTGATTGAACTGTTCCCACATCAGCAGGTAAATCCCAACCAAAAGTAATAGATCCCGAGAAAACGGTTGCATTATTAGCTGGTAGGGTTGGTGTCCCTGATCCCGGAGCTGTTTTGTCAATGTAGAAAACTCGTTTAGAGTAGTTTGTTTCTCCATTTCCAACCAAGTAGGCCTTAACTCCCCAGCAATAAGAACCTTCTGCTAATTGCGTTCCATCCAGGGATTGAATGGCCACAGAATTTAATTGATCGGCAATATCTAAAAGCGGACCGGAAAATAATTCTGTTCCATGCAATTCAAAAGTACAACTGGAAACATTTGTAAGTGCCTGGGTATTCCAGGAAAAATTTCCCTGAAAGCTTTCGTTAAAGTAAGCTCCACCCGCAGGTAAAGCCAGAGTGACGCTGCCATTTGATCCACCGCTTGATGTGCCGACAGAAAACTGCTTGATCGCGGAGGGT
This sequence comes from uncultured Flavobacteriales bacterium, assembly GCA_946480815.1. The sequence continues at coordinate 3,102 of CAMLLB010000002.1, read as the reverse complement.
TTAGAACTGAATCCCGCATTCATGGCAGTTATGCGTATTTCATACTGGGCAGAATCCAATCCGAAAAAGAAATTTGTTCCTGAAACAATTGAATCCAGGGGAAAACTTTGAATATTCCCAAATTCAGGGCTTACAATTTCAATGTGGTATTTCGTCGCGCCTTCCATTTCCTCCCATTTAATGTGAACCGGATTCGCATTGATGGTCGAATTATTTGCAGGAAGGACCAGCACCGGGGTCTCACCGGAAATATCCTTCTCAATGAAGTCTTTGCATCCGAACAGGCTCAAGGAAAGAAAAAGCAGCAATAGCTTATTGATATATTTTCTGGACATAATTCTGTATTAATAATGTAGTTGTTAAATCTGTTTTATTTGTTACCGGATCTTTTTCCGAACTCATCAGAAAATGGATCAGGCGTGCATCTTCAAAAGATCCTTCCAGTTCATAAATAAACTTCAGAATCGAAATGAAATCACCTTGCAATTCTATCTTAAAGGTATTGATTTTAAAATCAGGATGCTCAAATCCATACACTTCGTCGATTTGCTTTACTTGTATCCTGGTGGTTTTTTTAGCCAGGAAATTCAGGAAACCCTGCTGCACTTCTTCTACGGATACATTTTCTTTCCCCAAAAGTTTATTCAGTTGGGCAACGTTTTTCTGCAGCAGCCGAATTTCTTTCTGGGAATTCAAAGCTTCCTGTTTTTTAATTTCCAATTCGTTGATATAGCTGTTCGTTTCAATCGTTTTGCTGAATGCTCTTTTATAGGATGCAGCAAAGAGCAGCACTGCAAGGATCAACAGTGCCAGGTTCTTTTGTTTGTAGCTATATTTTTCAAATAAAGTCATCCGCGAATGTGTATGATGATGTGAAAGATGGAATTGCGATCATCTAATCTGGAATAATTCATTACTTCTACACTCTGGACCCACTCCTTTTTTTCCAGTTGTTCCATCCAGTCATCCAGTATTTTACTGTTCATTGTAATTCCGTGAATAATGATTTTGGAATTATCAGTTTCAACTTTGTGTTTGGGTTTTAGTTGTTGGGCCAATGGGAACAACTCCATTTCAGTGAATTGAATATCTTTCGGTACGGTAGCTCCGATTTCGTCGGCGTAAAAGGATAACAAATTCCCGGATTGCATTCCTGAATTCTGGAATAAGATCAATTTGCGCTGTTTTTCCTGTTTTATCCGGTCAATTATTGCAAAGTTTTCCTGGTAACCGGCTATTTCTTCTTCATAATCTACTGCAACCTGGTTCAGATGATTGACCACAAAGTAATTGGCTGTAAGTGTGATTAAGAAAAAAGACAAAACGCTTATTCCGATAATCCTGAATCGCTTATAATCTTTGTAATTGGCTTTTGTTTGATTGAGTGCATCTTCACCGATTGCCTGGTGAAACACATCCGGAGAGGTGTTTTTTTGATAAGTGTAATTGATAATGGCATCCAAATAGTTTGATTGTACCTGTTTTTCCGGTAATTCCTGCTCATTTTTTGAGATTGTTACCTGGTCCGGGGACGGGAAAGAAAGTACATAATCCGCTTGAATGGTATTCCGGTTTTCCAGTTTGAAGGGTAGTATGGATGGACCGATGTACAAAGCCCAAAGAAATCCCTTTTTTTCCTGAATGGGTTGTAAATAGTCATCAATTACATTTTTTCGTGCAAAGGATACCAGTATAGAACCAGACCGTTCATAACTATTGAAATAGAATTCATCTTCCCTTCCTGAAACCAGTAAACGTTCCTTGTAGTTGGGTGCGTTTTCAACACTGCGTGCCAATACACCGGCTCCTCTTACATGAACAATGAAAGGAACACTTTTATCGGCTCTTTTCAGGATTTCATCCATCGACTCAAAAGAAATAAGGTCATGAACCATTGTACGCCCGTTAATAGAGGCATAATACAAAAGGACATTCCCTGATTGATTGTGGATCAAAATCAGGTTATATTTTTTCGGGACGCTATTTTGAAAAGGGATTTTCATTAATAAGTTACCGTTGGACGAATAATGATGTGCAATTTATATTTGCGTTTGGTTTTATTTCTGCTGCTGAATAACCACTTAACAACCGGAACACGTGATAGCAAAGGAACACCTTCACCACTGTTGTTGTTCTGTTTTTTATCCAAACCACCAAGCAGTACCACATCCCCGTTTTGAACACGTATTACGGATTCAAAAGTTTGTTTGGTTGCATTCGGCGGAGCTGTGGGATCTACCTTACTGCCATCGAAATCGTCGTTGGTAAGGGTAATGTCCATGGTTACATTCCCGTCAGAGGAAACAAAAGGTTTAATTTTTACCGTGAGGTTTGCATCCACTGATTTCCAGATTTTAGAAGTCAAAACTCCCTGGTTCACTACCGTATTTTGGAAATTTACCTGTTGTTCCTGATAGTAAGTTGTTTGACCGATGGAAACAGTTGCCAAATGGCTGCTTAAGGTGGTGATTTTCGGAGTACTTTCCACGTCGATCATCCCGTTTGATTCAAGCAACTGAAGTGACGCATAAAAATTTTGGGTAACTGCTCCCAGGTTCACGATACCAAATCCGTTGATTGTATTTAAGATGCTGTTCAATGTGCTGGCCCCCAGGTTTACATCCAATGTTGGGAAAACGGTCCCGCTGGTAACGGTTGGTTTATCTCCGAGCCCAAGTTTCATTCCTGTTTTTACCGTACTTGAACGTTCGGAGATCAGGATCATGACATCAATTTGTACTAAAGGAACCACCACATCGATGGAAGAAAGGAACGTCTTTAATTCCGCTGCTTTTCTTGCTGGGCCGGTGACAATTAGTGCATTCAGTTCTGTAAATTCATTCACGTCGAGGTCCTGCATAAGTTCCTTCGGAACTGAAGCTTTTACGTTTTCAATAGTCCTGTTTTCCATTCGGATGACTTCCGTTACGCGAATTCCTTCGGATTTATTTTCTCCAATGAGGTATAATTTATTGTCTTCTTTGTAGGCATATTTAGTGCCCACGAACAACAGGTTCATGATATCGGATAATGTTGCGTTTTGAAGCTCGAAACTGGCTTTTCCTTCCGGTTTGTTGTAAAAAAAGTAAGGAGTATTCAACT
>CAMLLB010000001.1 GCA_946480815.1 uncultured Flavobacteriales bacterium | reverse complement strand
AATTCGTAATTCGTAATTCGTAATTCGTAATTCGTAATTCGTAATTCGTAATTCGCAATTAAGAAACTATCCTGATTCCCACGTTTCCTTTCTTATGCCCCAAATCCACATATTCGTGTGCCTCTGCGATTTGGTCCAGTGAAAAGACCCGATCCAGAACAGGTTGATATTCTCCCCGGTCAATCAACCCCTTAATAAAATTTAATCCTTCAACTGATTCTTTAATAACACCTACCAAAACTTTCCTTCCCGATATCCTTGCCAAAAATGCCCGCAGCATCCCCGAAAGTCCTGCTGCTCCAAGAATCAAAACCCCGTCTTTTTTGAGATGCTTAATGCTCTTTGAAAAACTTAATTTATTGACTGTTTCATAAACCACATCATATTGTTCCTTGTTTAAGGATAAATCTTCCCGTTGGTAATTGAGTACTTTATCAGCCCCGATCTTCTTCATCAGCTCCACATTTGCTCCACTGCAAACAGCCGTAACTTCAGCTCCGAAAAATTTAGCCAGTTGGACAGCTGCTGAACCAACCGCTCCGGACGCACCATAGATCAAAACTTTTTGCCCCGGTTGAATGTTTGCTTTTTGAATAAAATGCAAAGCAGTTAATGCACCAAAAGGAATAATTGCAGTTTCAATATGAGTTAAAGAATCTGGTTTCAAGGCCAGGGTTGCTGTTTCAGAAAGTGCTTTAAATTCAGCGTAAGCGCCAAATTCCATCCCGGTTGAACCAAAAATGGCATCTCCTGCCTTGAATTGACTTACATTACTGCCAACTTCAACAACTTCGCCTGAAAAAACACCGCCCAAAATTGGTTTCCTGGGTTTGGAAAAGCCAAAGATCAATTTGATAATCCAGGGATCAGCCTTTCTGATTCGCACATCACCTGAGTTCACAGCAGTTGCATGAATTCGGATTAATACTTCATTTGACTTCGGGACAGGTATCGGAATTTCAACGACTTTCAATACCCCCGGATTTCCATATGCTGTGCAGTGAATTGCTTTCATCTTTTAGTTCATTTTTGAATACGAACACAAAAGTACAGCGGCACTTTCCGGAATCCATTGACTTCGGTTAAGAAATGGAATGCGTATAAAACTTCTCGCTATTAAACTCTTTTGCCCTATTATCGCATGCTCTGAATACTCTCCTTATCGAAACTGGAATCAACCGGTTCCCACAACTCAATGCGATTTCCTTCCGGGTCGAGAATATGTACAAACTTGCCATACTCGTATGTTTCCACGTCGTCACAAATCACCGTTCCCATTGTTTGAAGATGCACCAACAGACTTTCAATTCCTTCCACACGAAAATTGATCATCGCACGCTGGCTTTCCGTTCCGAAATAATCCGATGTTTCGGGAAATACTCCCAGTTGCAAATAAGCTCTCGGAGCTGAATTCCCGTTAAATGAAAACAGTACACCGTAATCATTCGGATTCAATCCAAGTGCTTCTTTGTACCAATTTATCATGGCTTTTTCGTCTTTAAACTTGAAGAAAATACCTCCTATTCCAATTGCTCTGCCCATAAATCAAAATTTACTGTTAAAGATGAACAATTTAATTGATTCAATTCCCTAAAAAATTCCGGATTAGTATGTTCACTGTATCGGGCTGATCAAAACTCAAAAAGTGTCCCGCATTTTCAATTGTCCCGGTTTGAACATCCGGAAGTAATTTCTCTGCTTTATCCAAACATCGTTGATTATTGATCAAATCTTTATCCCCAATCAATACTAAAACAGGCATTTCAAGCTTTTTCAGCGATTTTTGTGAATAAGGTGTCATATCAAAAATTTGTGGAGAAATGTTTTCCTTTTTCGTACCCAGTAAATATTGCTCCAAATAAATTTCACTGATACTGTTGTTTCTCACTGACAGCCCCGATAATATATTCCCTAAATTCTTTTTATTTGGAGAAATGCTATACGTTATATTACTCAATATAGCCGAATTGGGTGGAATCCATGTAAATGTCTGAGCGGGACTCAACAATACCAGTTTCTTAACTTTTTCAGGTTTGTTTAAAGCAATTGCCGTTGCGAGCCATCCACCTCGGGAATAACCAAGTAAATAAAATGACCTTAATCCAAGCTTTTCAACTATTTCATCATACCAGCCGGCAATTTGTTTTCTATTCAATCGCATCTTATTACAGGTCGATTTTCCGGGTTCCAGCAAAAAATCAATGGCATAAACACAATACCCTTTAGCTAAGGCTTTCATATTCGGGTACCACATGGTGGAACTTGCATTCATTCCATGAAGTAAAACAAGTGGCGGATTGTTCGAATTCCCGCAAATTAAGACATGTGCATTACCGAATTGAGTTTGAATATCCCTTTCCCTGACTGGTAATTCAAACAAGGAAAGCGTTTTGTTGTAAGCATTGATGTACTCACTGAGTGAATCGTTATAAACGAATTTATAATTCCCTGTGGAATCTGTCTCCGTTTCTTTTCCTTCCGTTGCCCTTTTTTCGGTTATCCCAGATTTTTCGTTTAGTTCTTTTTTACTGTCAATTGAGCAGGAAAAGAAAAGTGGTGTCACTAAAAATAAGGTGATTACAAATCCTAAGACGCGCATCATAAAAAGCAAATTTTATCTAATTTACCGGAAAAAAATATTGAACGCAACAAACAATCAAAAAGCAGTTGATTTATTCAATAAACTGGCGGATTCATACCAACAGCGTTTCTTTTCTGTGGAACATTACAAAGAATCACTGGATCATTTTCTTTCTCAACTGGATGATCAGGCAACAGTTTTGGATGTAGCTTGCGGTCCTGGAAATATCAGTCATTTTTTATTAAAGCAAAAGCCTGCATTGAAATTACTGGGAATTGATCTGGCCCCGAACATGATCGATCTGGCGCGTATTAATAATCCAAATGCCCGTTTCCTGGTATACGACGCCATGCAAATCGATTACCTCGATTCCCGGTTTGATGCCATTATTGTTGGTTTTTTGTTTCCTTACCTTTCGATGGAGCAGGTTGAATTGTTCCTGTTTAAAAGCTATGAAAAACTAAACGAAAACGGTATTATTTATTTGAGTACGATGGAGGATCTGCATGAAAATTCGCGATTAAAAGCATCCAGTACCGGAGAAGAATTAATGATGCATTATTACGAAGCCGATTTCTTGATCCGTTTACTCGAACAAATCGGATTTCAAATCCTTTCAAAACATACACAACCTTTTGCTGTTTCAGAGACCGAAACGGATACGGATCTGATCATTGTTGCACGAAAAAAGGGCTTTTTTAAAAACCCTTGAGCCGATAATTTATCACCTCAAGGGTTTGGTTAACGAAAAGCGTATGCTTTACTCATTTAGCTGTGTAGCATAGGTAGAACTTAACGATAAATCGATCTCATTGCGAACCACGTCTTCCAGGGTCTCTCTTTGTCTGATCAATTGCGGAACTCCATCTTTGATATAAACCTCTGCCGGTCTCAGACGTGAATTGTATTGATTGCTCATACTGAAACCATAAGCACCGGCATTGTAAATTCCCAGGACATCTCCGACCTTCGCTTCCGAAATCGGACGGTCATAACCAAACGTATCGGTCTCACAAATGTAGCCAACTACGGAATACAATTTCTTTTGCCCTTCCGGATTTGAAACATTCTCGATTCGGTGATACGCGTTGTAGAACATCGGACGGATCAAATGGTTTTGTCCGCTGTTTACACCCAGGAAAACGGTTGACGTTGTCTGCTTAACAACATTTACGGAAACCAATAATACACCGCTTTCACTCACCAGGAACTTTCCGGGTTCGAACCATAATTCCAGTTCACGCCCATATTCCTTACAGAAATTTTGGAAAGACTCTCCTATTTTAGTCCCGATTTCTTCAATGGGCGTTACAAAATCGCCTTCTTTATATGCAACTTTAAACCCGGATCCGAAGTCCATAAATTGCAGTTCCGGGAAATAGCTCGCAGCCTGATACAATAAATCTGCTCCCTGTAAAAACACATCTGCATCTACAATATCACTTCCTGTATGCATGTGCAAACCAACGATATGCAATTTATAGTGCTCCACAATGCGCTGAATATGCCGCAACTGATGAATGGAAATCCCAAACTTAGAGTCAATATGACCCACAGAGATATTTGCATGACCACCGGCTAAAATGTGCGGATTGATCCGGATACAAACCGGTACAAGTCCTCCGAAAACCATCCCGAATTGTTCCAGTACGCTCAGGTTATCAATATTGATCATCACTCCAAGAGCTACAGCCTCCTCTATTTCAGAAAATGCAACACCATTCGGTGTGTACATAATTTCATCCGCTTCAAATCCTGCTCTCAGGCCCAGAAGAACTTCTTCGATCGATACAGCATCCAAACCTGCCCCCTGCTCTTTTAGTGTCTTCAGAACATTGATGTTACTTAATGCTTTCATCGCATAATGCAACTTCACCTCCTGAGGACCGAAGGCATTCTTTAAACGATTATACTGTGAAATAATTTTTGCTTCATCATATACGTAAACCGGGGTTCCAAATTTACCGGCTACAGATTCCAAGAGTGTTGAGTTCATTTTAATTATTACTTTTCAGGGTACAAAATTAGAAACAAAATATTTATTTCACAAAGTTTTTGTTTTAACACAATTTGTTTGAAATAAAACATTTTAATTTTGAACGGATGTGCTGCTAATTTGTATTACGCTAAAACCAATTCTATGAAAAAACACTTTTTGAACCTATTACTGGTTCTTTTTCCTATTGCAATCTTTGCTCAGAACATGCAGGAACAGGTTTTGAAAACTGAGATCAAAAAGGTAAAACTATTCCTTACTGCGGGTGAAATGACTCATGAAACACCTGTAAAACTGACAAAAGGACGAAACAAGATTATATTTTCCGGGATTTCAGCCTTTGCTGATCCGAGAACGATCCAATTTACCGGATCAGGATCTTTTCGTTTGGTCTCTATTTCCACAGAAATGGATTTCCTGGCCGCCGAACAGTGGAACCCCAGAATCAAAGTCCTGACAGATTCACTCGAACATTTAAAGGACCGTCATCAATTGAACGTAGATTTATTGAGCTCCTACCAGGCCGAACTTGGCATCTTAAATACCAACAAAGATCTGAAAGGCCAGAATACATTAACGATTGATCAAATCAAAGCTGCAGGCGAATATTACCGCACACGTACCTTTGAGATCAATAAGACAATTACCAAAATCAGGAAAGAACAGGAAATTCTGTCAGCAAAAATAAGCGATACCCGATTCCAATTAACGGAATTGAATTACACGGAAAATCAGCGCAGCAACCAGGTAATCGTATTGATCGACGTGGATAACAACACGGATATTTCAGGAACATTGAAGTATTTGGTTTCTGATTGTGGCTGGGCTGCAACTTATGACTTGTCCGCTACGGATCTGAATCAACCGATTAACCTGAAATACAAAGCCCAGGTTTACAACAATACCGGAAATGACTGGAAGAATGTTTCCCTTATTTTAAGTACTTCAGATCCACTTTTAAGCGCTGCATCACCGGTTTTAAATCCGTTTTACATTCGTTACGGAGAACAAGTTGAATACAGCAAAAAATCATACATTCAGCCGGTTCAGCAAAAAGCAGATTACCGCAATGAAGTGATGAATGAAATTAACATGGCAAATCAACGTGCATACGACAATTACGTGTTGGACCAAAAAGTAAGTGAAAATGCAGAATATTTTTCTTCCGACAGATCAGGTGTAAAAAATGAAGGCAAAAAAGTAAGTACCGTTGCGATGAAGCAAATCGAGATTTCGGATCTGAATGCCGAATTCATTATTGCTCATCCGTTTTCTTGTCCTACAGATGCGAAGCCATATATCGTAGAAATTAAGGATATCAATATGCCGGCAACGTTTACACACGTTTCCGTTCCGAAATTGGATCAGGGTTCTTTCTTACTGGCAAATATTGTCGGATGGCAGGATCTGGACCTGATTCCGGGTCCTACGAATGTGTATTTCGCCGGAAACTATGTCGGAGTTAGTGAAATCAATACCAATAACGTAGATGATACCTTAAGTTTATCTTTTGGTCGTGATTCGAAAATTCAGGTATTGCGCAAGCTAAAATCCGAAATGAGTACGAAAAAGATCTCCGGAAGTACGAAAAAAGATACGTATTACTATGATATCCAGGTTCGAAACAACCGCACGGTTCCTGTTAAGATCAATGTATTTGATCAGATTCCGTTATCAAATTCCAGTGAAATTACTGTGACCGTAGAAACGATCGGAACCGGTAAAAAGAATGACCTCACCGGCGAAGTTTCTTACATGGTCACCCTGCAGCCCGGAGAAACTGCGAACCTGGAAATCGGCTATTCGGTGAGATATCCGAAAAATGCCAAGATCATGACAAGGACTTTCAAAACGGTTAGCAGCCCAAGTTTTTGAGTTGTCCTGGAATTTAAATAAAAAGCTCTCCATCAAATTGGAGAGCTTTTTTTATGTAAATATTCGACGAATGTTACCATATGCTAAATCTTTAGTAAATTATTTGTTAAAAAACTAGGAACTAACTATATCGTTTTAGTATGTTTGCTTTAAAACTATTTGACCATGAAGCAAACTTTACTACTGCTGATTTTTAGTGGATTGTCATTAATCCCTGTATTTGCATGCACCGGCGGAACAGCATCCGGATCACTGACACCAACTGCAGCTTATCAAACAATTGCAACTCAAAACGGAAGGTATTATACCGTAAACGTGGTTCAGTGTAACCAATACGAATTTACCTTTTGTGCAGGCGGGAGTTCTTCTTCCATGGATTCGCAATTAACTATATTGGATGCAACCGGGGCAACTCAAATTGTTTATGCCGACGATATCTGCGGATCAAATGCTTCCATCAACTGGACAGCAACTTTCACGGGAACGATCCGGATCCTGATCTCCAAGTATAATTGTGTTCATGATTTAGGGACCAATGTAACCATGGCTTACAAAATGGTAGCTAATACTGGAAATTACTGTTTGAACGGAAATGCATCATATCAAACAATTGGTGGGCAGAGCTGCATTGAACTTACTCCTGAAACTTCCAATCAAACTGGATGCGCATGGAACAATACAGTAATCGACTTCAATCAGCCATTTAATCTTTCATTGAATTATTATTTCGGGAACAATATCAATGGTGCAGACGGAACAACTTTTACGTTTCAGCCAAATCCAACTGCTTGTGGAACTGCAGGAGGACAATTGGGTGCTGGAGGTATCCCCAATTCACTTGTCATTGAATTCGATACCTACGACAATGATAACCCGACACACGCGTATGATATGCTGGCCGATCACATTGCTGTAGAGATTGACGGGAATTTGCAAGGCCCGGGAGCTCCTTATTGCGGACCAACTCCAGCTTTTGCTTCCTCAGCAAATTTGGATGACGGCGCTGTCCATACCATTATGATTTCCTGGGATCCGGTTACGCAGAATCTAAAAATTTACGTCGATGGTAATTTACGTTTAACCTGTAACGGTAATTTTGTAACCTCTGTATTTGGTGGAGACAACACCGTATATTGGGGTGCAACTGCTGCAACAGGAGGATTAAACAATCAGCAATACTTCTGCCCTTCCACTGTAGTTCTTCCTGTGGAATTAAGTGCTTTCAAAACGAATTGCGATGGGGAATTCAATCGCCTTTTTTGGAGAGCTGAAACGGAAAGCCGTTTGAGCCATTACCTTGTAGAATACACGTACGACGGTCAACTATTCTATCCGCTTGCAAACATTCAGGCGAGTGGTAATTCAGATGTTCCTCTGGAATATACATATACAGACCAACGCAAATGGGAAAAGCAAATCTACTACCGTTTAACTTCTGTTGACATGGACGGGAAACTCGATTATAGTGACCTGATTTCTGCTTTCAATTGTTCGGTAGATTCCAAAAAGCTGATTACCAATCTTTCTTCTGAAGAAGGCGTTGTTTCTATTCATTTCGCAGACAAGTCGGTTTACTATCAGATTTTTGACTTAAATGGAAAAGCCATTACAGAAGTTTTAAATAACGATGATAAATCAGAAAATCAATTAATTACTTCTGTTTCTCAAGGTATTTACATTCTTAAATCCTGGAACAAACAAGAGACGATTTTCGAAAACCAACGTTTTTTCATCGACAAATAAAAACCATTCATGCTATTATTTCAAGTGTTCGTAGCTAATTTTTTAACGCCCGCCGAATAATTTAAACGAACTAGTAAATTAATTTGGAAGTAGTTACGCCCTTGGATATATTTGTTAGTAAAGAAATTCTAACACACTTTTTACCGATACGGGGAGCCGCAGAGTTTGTCTGCGGTTTTTTTGTGGACTTCGCTGCGCCTATGCTGTAGCTGCTGCGCAAGCATTCAGCAACCTTCGAAAATCATTCTAAGAATAAACTATTTAAAGGATAATAAACAAAGTCGAAGACACTGAAAGAATTAATCTTCTTTCAGCTAATAAGTAATTATTTGAAAACATGCTAAGGTGACTGAGCGCAGTCGAAGGCACCATTAGTGTGATCCACGCTCAATAAACGAGCATTCCATCATCAGATGTTTACGATTCTCGGTAGATTCTTTCAATCGGTCCATCAGTCTTTCAACGGTTTCTTTCCCGATACCATTTACCGGCTGGCTCAAAGCTGTAACCGGAGGTGCAAAATATGAAAAGGCTTCGGAATCGTCAAAAGAGATAATACGTACTTTCTTAGGGATTTCTACTTTCAACAGGTTCAAAGCATTGATTGCATGCAGCGCTACTTTGTTGTTTAAAGCAACAAACGAATCCACACCGTCATCAATTAGTTGTTTGATTCGTTCAACACTTTCTTTCTGGTTTTCAGTTAAAGAAGCCAATTCATATGGAATGGATTGTTTTTCACAAGCCGACTTCGTCCCGTCAATACGCAACTGAATGGTCATTACATCTGATCGTTTCGGGTGAAGAATTCCCACTTTTTTAGGCTTAACGGAGAATTTTTTGACCAGCATTGCTGCTTCCATGTAGTTATCAACTCCAACGAAGTCCGCAAACTCATCCCCGATTCGATCTACCCAAACTACCGGAATAGGTGTTTCGTCCAAAACAGGTTTCAATGCCGGAATTCCGTTACAAGGAGCAATAATCAACGCATCAACGGAACGCAAAATCAAATCACGGATCAATTTCAATTCCATGGTACTGTCGTCGTTTGTCGAAACGATGAATAAACTGTATCCTTTTTCGTAAAGAGACTCTTGAATTGCTTTACTTAATTCCGAATAGAACGGGTTTGAAATATCCGCCAAAACCAAACCGATCGTTTGTGTTTTTCCTTCTCTCAACCCTTTCGCAAAATAGTTCGGAACATAGTTCAGTTCTTTTGCTTTATCCAAAATTAATTTCTGCGTTGTTTCACTGATATTGAACTGTTTTCCTTTGCCATTCAATACAAACGAAACGGTAGATTTTGAAACATTTAAACTTTCGGCAATATCCGCAAGTGATGTTCTTTTTGATTTCATTCCTAAAACGTTAGTTTCTCTGGTCTTTTCCCCACGACATTTTGTTTCGAATCGTATCCAAGAAATTAGTGTCCTCTAATTTAATTACATTAATCATATATTCGGCCTTTCTGATCAAAACTTCTTCATTCTGTTTGATACTTTTGGCGTTTCCATCCAATGAAATCAAGTAATTGCGTTCTCTTCCCTCAATTCTCAATTTAATTGGCATGTTATCCGGAACAACCACCGGCCGAACATTCAGATTGTGTGGCGCAATCGGTGTAATGATATGAACCTGGCAACCGGGTGTCACAATGGGACCACCACAACTTAAATTATAAGCCGTAGAACCTGTTGGAGTTGCTACAATCAAACCGTCGGCCCAATATGAATTGAGGTACTTGTCATCCAAAAACGTATCTACCGTGATCATGGATGAAGTATCTTTCTTTAAAAGCGTTACTTCATTCATGGCAACATTATCGGTACCGTAAATTCCTCTTTCCGTGTCTACACGAAGCAAGGACCTCTTTTGGAAATCATACCTTTTCTGGCGAACCAGTTCAAGAGCATCTTCAAACAACTCATCTCCGATATTTGCGAGAAATCCGAGTCTTCCGGTATTGATCCCAAGAATCGGAACGCCTGAATCACGGATATAAGCCACCGTTCTCAAAAAAGTCCCGTCACCACCAATACTGAATGCCAGATCTATTCCCTGGTGAAAGTCCTCGTGGCTTGAAAACACATCCGCTTCTTTAAATATTCCGGTCTTTTTAACCAGTTGATGCTTCAATTCTTTTTCAAGGATCAATTTCCAGCCGAAACGCTCAGCAACAGCTGCGAAACGCAAAAAAATCGGAATCGTAGCTTTATGGACCTTCTTACTATAAACAGCTACCAGCATTTTAAATATTTAAATAATTCATCAATGCATCGTATCTGAACTGCATATCATCCTGATCGGTGGATCGCTGGAAACTTGCCTTAACCAGCATATCGTGACGCTCAAAAGAACGAATGATCCGTGACAGATCCACTTCAGCTATTTTAAGTGTAACTTCTATTTTCGTGGTATCTCCGGAAGACATGATAAAGGAAGAAAGGATCTTCGCATTTTCACTCTCTACGATCTGGGCAATCTGTGCCAGGGAATAATCCACGCGATTCATTTCCAGGACGACTATTCCTCCGACTTCCTTAATACTTGCTGTATTTGCGATCAGCGTCATCAATTGATGAACACTTGTACAACCCAAATATTGCTCGTTCAGGTCTAAAACAGGCAGTACGGAAATCCGGTGTTCCGCCATTTTACCCAACACTTCATAGATGTGTGCATTTTCCAGAACATAAGGTCTTGGAAGATGGTCAAATAGCACATCCAAAGACAATTCCAGGTCTTTTTTATCCAAAATATCACTTTCGGAAATTAAGCCCACAAAATTGCCGTTTTTTAATACCGGAAGATGAGAAACTTTGAACTCTTCCATCCATATTAATGCCTTCTCCCCTGAATCTGTATGAATTAATGGGGGAATCTCGTCTGTTATTACTTCTTTTGCTGTCATGTTATGTGCCAAAGTAGTAAAAAGGTTGCTATGAGCGAAACCTTTGTACAAATTTAATCTGCCTGAATTGCCAATTTCAAGCCTTCTTCATGGAGATTTTACGGTTCTATACGATCATTGTACTTCTTGCGAAGATGTTTGGTTTTCAGATCTTCTTCTTTCCAGCAGATATACTGACCGAATGTTCCCCGCAAACGTTGCCATTTAGACTGTCTTTCAACTATTGAAACAAAGTTGGCCCGTTTTGCAGAACTAGGATCAATTGTTGGCTCCGTAAGGTCCTGATTCAGAAGCGTATCTTTAATAATCGGCAAAAGATCAACCGGCAATTCGAACTTTTTAATGAATTGACGCATCCCGTTTAACTGAAAAGGATCCGTTGCCAATGCAATTTTTTTAAATCCGCATTTCTTGGCCAGGCGATAGGAGTAATATACATTTTCAGTACTGTGCTCGGATCTTGGGTCCAAATAAATATGTTCCTTCGGAATACCCAAAGCTTCTCCGTAAAGTGCCATTATTTTCGCTTCTTCGTATTCGGTATAAACTGCTGCACCGGAATAGATCACATTCTTTGCAATTCCTTTTTTATAGAGATAATTTGACCATTGTACGCGGTTACGCATAGCTTCACTCCAATGTTTCCCGTCATAAGGAACTCCGGGAACAATAATTACATCATAGGGTGCATTCGGCAAGTACTTTCGATTGGTTTTCTCTGCTGAAGGAGAAAAGAGGAAACACCCGCTCAAAAGCATGGTTAACGACAAATAAGTGATTACTGAAACTGCTTTCATAAGTCAATGATACGGTTTTAAGTGAAAGTATTTTCCTAGAAAACGTTAAAATCAGGGAAGAAACTTTCCATAACTTTAACATCCGTAAGTGTTAAATCCTCTCTATCTTTGGTCCGCCGCTGAAGCTCTTCACCTTTGCATAACCACTTCGGTGAAGCAAGGTAAGCCCAAGCATCGTAATTCAAAGAAAGAAAAAGTTATGACAAAACTGAGCGTAAACATCAACAAAATTGCTACCATTCGAAATGCCCGTGGAGGAAACACACCCAACGTAGTACAGGTAGCTATTGACTGTGAGCGCTTTGGTGCTGCAGGAATCACAGTTCATCCCAGACCGGACGAAAGACATATTACCGGAAAAGATGTGGTGGATTTATCGAAAGTTGTAACTACGGAGTTCAATATTGAAGGATACCCGGACCAACGTTTCATGGAAATGATCAAAACCATTCGCCCTGCGCAAGCCACTTTAGTCCCTGATCCGCCTCATGTTTTGACGAGTAATGCCGGTTGGGATACAAAAGAACACCTGGAAGTACTTCAGGACATCATTCGGCGTATTAAATCCTGGGGAGTTCGCACTTCTATTTTTGTTGATACGGATTTACAGAATATTGAATACGCAATTCAAACAGGAGCTGACAGAATTGAACTATATACCGGTCCTTATGCAGAACAGTATGCCGAAAACCGGGAGAAAGCAATTAAACCTTTTATCATTGCAGCAAATCGTGCATTGGAACTGGGATTGGAATTGAACGCAGGGCATGATCTGAACCAGGATAATTTGCGGTTTTTCAAGGAAAACATTCCTCAATTGGCGGAAGTATCTATCGGACACGCGCTGATCTCGGATTCGATTTATTTGGGATTAGAGAATACGATTCAGCGGTATAATTATTTGCTGCGAGATTAATTCAAAACGCATAGCAGTACCTTATTTTACCACAAAGAACACCAAGCACACAAAAGTTTGTTTGATTTGCAGTGTGGTCATTAATCGTATTGAATTAAAAAGTGACAACTTTGCTGCTCATTTTCCACAAAGTATTTGAAGAACACGAAGAGTATATTTAGCATTACAAGAAATGTAACGCCTTCTATGCTTTTGAAGTAACATGTTTATAAGCGTAAAAACTATGTATACATCTATTTGGTTAATTTTTGTGACTGAGCTTGCGAAGTCTCTTACAATGAAGAAAGACTTTGTGTTCTTCGTGTGCTTTGTGGTTAACCTTGATGATTAAAGGCGGTTTTCCAGGATTTTCTGAACGTATTGATTGATCTGCTTCTTTTGTTTCCTTGATCCCTCGTCATTCATTTCATTATGTGTAATTTTCTTCAATTGAATAATACGTATCCCACAATGAAGACAAATCTCTTTAGATGGAATGACAAGTGAATCGGCCACTTTATCTGTTGATCTCAAACTGGAAAATTGCGTTTTTGAACCCGTAGGAATAGGCATCCTCAAATGGTCCAGTGTAATGACTTTCCGGATTAATCCCGGATAATCTTTCGCCGTTAAAACACTCATATCTCCCCCATTGGAATGACCAACCAGGTCAACTGAACTAATTTTAAGATTTGGGTGCTTCTTCCTGAAATCATTCAATACGAATAAAATATTCTCTTCTCCCCTGATCCAAAATGGCATCCGCACAATCTGTGCGATACCCTGTTTCGGAATCAACGGATCTCCCAGCAATTCATGCTGAATGCTCACAGTCCAGAAACCGGCCCGTGCAAGTCGTTTCGTCAGGTAGGAATAATTCAGGTAATTCCTGGAGTAATTCGAGCCGTAACCGTGACTAAAAATCACCAGGTGAATGGAATCTCTCTTGTTTTCTTTGAATTTTGGCGAGTATAAAGCATAGGGGATCAAGCGGTTTCGAACACTGTCAAACACCTCATACTTTTCTATCTGAATCTTGGTAGAAACGCTTTCATAATCCGAAGACATCGAAGCAAATGCTATAATAGTCAGCACCAAAATTCCCGCCAAAGCAACATAAAAGCGATTCCTTTTTTGTTTCATAATCCTATTTTGAAACAAGTGTAAAGTTCACACCGTCGATCGTAACAGTCCGTATTTTTTCTTCTGAATCTGTAACGGTATAAACTACTTTTTTGCCCCCGGTATTGGGAACTTCCTTCATTTCAGACCAGGTATTTCCCAGGCAGCTTTCCACATCTTCTGTTCGGTATTCCAGTAAATTCCCTTTTGAATCGAAAGTAGCCAGCATAAAACCTATTTCCATTCCGGCACCGCACATTCCGTTGGGATTAGCCGTTGAATTCATTTCATACTTCAGCAACACCTTAGAACCCGTAGCATCCATCTTTGATGCAAAAACGGAATAGCCATATGAAAAAGGCCCGAACTGACTTAAAGCAATGTGTTTCTTCTCATTTTTTGCAAGCGGAAGGACTAAAAATTCGTGACGCTTATCCAGGTCGATGCTGCTTGTATTGAAACTGGCTTTCAGTTCCTTCTTATCATTTTTCCACACTCCACTGTAACTGTATTCGGAATAATTCAATTCAAACTTCTCCGAATACCCGGAACGACTAATCAATTCATCTGTAGTTTCCCACGGATTGGAAGCCGTTGAAGTCATTTGCCTGATACTATCGGCACGCACCGGATCTGCAAACGAATACAAGGTAATTCCTCCGCCATAGCAGATGCCGACCAAAGGAATTTTCTTTTTAACGTTGTCGTAGTAGTACCAACCCGAAACCGAAAAACTCAGCCAGTTTTCAGGAGAATATTCTTCGAATTTCAAATAAGCAGTAATCGCATATTTGTCATCGATCAAGCCATTTACTACCTGGTCTGAAATTGTAAATTCTTCGATATAAATTCCGTTTTGTTGAGCTTTCAGTGAAGAAAGTCCACAGATCAGGAATAAACCCGTGAGTAGTTCTTTCATTTGATACGTGTATTTTGGGTTGTCACAACCCGGTTCTTTGAAATTCCTTTTGAATCGGTATATTGAATCGTAATCGCCGGTTTTTCGATCTTCATTCCGGAGACATTTTGTGTGAAATTTTGTGTGATCGTAAAATTGAACCGGTTTGGAAGTGATTCAAAATCAAGTTCCGAAATATACTGAAAGGCTTCCGGCAGCCCCCAGGCATACTCTTTCACGAAAAGTCCGCTTGTTTTTGTGTTTATATTAATTCCCGAAGGACTTTCCCATATATCCGCAATCTCTGTATCCCATACAGTTCCGATAGGATCCGTATTTTCTTCACAACTCGCTGCCTGGAGATGAAGAATTTCAGTTAAAGATTCTCCGTTAATCACATACAATCCCTGGTAAAGCGGCCAATAATCTTCAGGGGATACACCGTTTGCTTCTCCGCCATGGATCAAAAAATACGTTTTACCGGTTTTACTGATCATTACCTCATCAACCGGGGAAGCAAGTGTAAATGATCCCTGGAAGTTGACAAAAGGTTCAAAGTTCAGTAATTTCCATATTCCGTTTTGTTTCTCAAAATTTGCTAAGCTCAATAAACCCCGGGTAAACCGGCCGGTCCCGTCATTCATTTGAGAGGTCGAAAAACTCACTATTGCACGTAAACTTCCTTTTTCAGACTGGTAGTACAGGATATTGGTACATGAAGTATAATTAGCATCAAACGGTAAAGTCTCCCTCTCAGATTCTTCTACATTTTCAAAAACCACCATTTCTCTTCTCAAGCAGGAAGAACAACTCCAAAAAGCAGCTGTTTTCCAATCGGACAATTCCGGGTCTTCCTCACTCATGGGTGCCGGGAAAAACTGGAAAAGAAGCCGGTCTCCATTCAGAGAATCCGTTCCAAAATCCAATTGTTTCAACTTATCCCCATCAAATGAAATATCGACAGGACGAATAATAGGGACATCCTCCTGGGAAAAACAGGCAAACGTTCCAGAAAGGAATAAAAGACAGAGAAAAGCAGGTAATTGATTCATTAAAACGAGACTTCAAGTCGAAATTAATATAAATCCGGGATCTGAAACAGAAATTCAAAGCAAAAAAAATCCGGCATTGATAGTATGCCGGATTTCCATTCTTTGTGCTAGTTATTAGATCACTCCGTGAACGGTAGCTTCGTCTTCACCTTCGAGGTTTATTTTCTTTCTTGTCAATTTCACTTGTAACCTGTCTACTACGTAGTACATCATTGGTACTACAATAATAGTCAAGAACATCGAACTTGTCAACCCACCGATCAAAATCCATGCTAATCCGTTTTTCCACTCCGCTCCTGAACCAGTGGCAGTTGCAATTGGAATCATACCGATTACCATCGCAATCGTGGTCATCAAAATTGGTCTCATACGTTCACGAACTGCTTCCAGAAGCGCGCTATATGTGGAACGGCCTTCTGATTTCAAGTGATTGGTAAAATCCACTATCAGAATGGCATTCTTGGCCACGAGTCCTAAGAGCATCAACATACCGAGCATGGTAAAGATTCCCATGTTGGATGAAGTCAGGTTCAGTGCCAATATCGCACCGATCAGTGAAACCAGGATTGAGAACAATACTACGAACGGATAAACAAAGTTGTCATACAAGGCAACCATGATCAGGTAAACCAGGATCAAACCGATTCCCATTGCCATACCCAATGCTCCCATGGATTCTTTCTGGCGTTTCACTTCACCACCCCAAAGGAAACGTACATTTTTATCCAGCGGTGCTTTTTTCAAATAAGCTGTAATCGAATCCGCAACCGTACCGGCTGCCGTTCCAAGAACATAAGATCTCAAAGTGGTATTCGAAATACGGTTCTTTCGTTCCAGCTGACCATAACCGTTTTCAATGGAAACTTCCGCAAATTCGCTCAACCGCACCTGTTTTCCATCATTGGTAACAAAAGCCATTTCATTGATATTGTCTACGTTGCTTCTGTCATATTTATCCAACATGATCCGGATGTCGTATTCTTCTCCTTTGATATCAAAACGGGCGTCATCGTTTCCGGTCAAACCGTTTTGCAACTGCATTCCCACACTTGCGATCGGCAAGCCCAATTGTCCCATTTTCTCGCGGTTCAACTCGATGCGAACTTCCGGAGAGAATTCATCTGTAGAGATACTCGGATCTTTCGCTCCGGGAATCGTCAGGATTTTGTTTTTCAATCTTCTCGCTTCCGACATCAACAAATTGGGATCATCCGAAGAAAGGAAAATTTCAATCGGCGCTTCCTCCGAATCAACCATTCCCATGTTCAATGCTTTTACTTCAACACCCGGATATTTGTCCTGGATTTTCTTACGGATCTCGTTCATGTAATTGATAGTCGGATATTTTTTCTGCATATCCTTCTTCATTTTCACGGTAATTTCCGATCTGTTCTCTTGTCCGAAAGATGCTGCTCCCATTCCCGAAGAAGGTCCGCCCACATTGGCAAAAACAATGTCGATCACCTCTTTCTGAGCGAGGATCATTTGTTCAATTTCCAGTGTTGTTGTATTGTTCTCCTCAAAGGTTGTACTCTTGTCGTACTTCAATTTGATCATGAATTTCCCCTGATCACCCTGGGCAACAAACTCCTGCCCTACGATTCCGAGTCCCATGGATGCCATACTTGCAAAGAAGATCACCAATACACCAAGTCCCATGATAATCTTGTGTCTCAAAGACCAGGCAACCAGTTTCACATATCCTTCCGTAAAGGATTTGATCATATTTTCAAACCAGATCAGGAAAAGCTGGAACGGATTCTTCGGATTCAGTTTCACTTCTTTTGCCAAACGGGAAGCCAACCATGGAGTCAGGGTAAAACACACCAATAAGGACATCAATGTAGATACTACAACTACTACGGAGAACTGACGGAGGATATCGGAAATAGTTCCTTCAATGAACACAACCGGTGAGAACACCACGACATCCACCAAGGTAATTGCCAATGCGGTAAATCCGATTTCATTTCGTCCGTCCAATGCCGCTTTTCTGCGCCCTTTCCCCATTTGCAAGTGGCGGTAAATGTTTTCCAGTACCACAATGGAGTCATCCACAAGAATACCGATTACCAAAGACATTGCAAGCAAGGTCATCAGGTTCAGAGTGTAACCCAGCATGTACATCGCAATAAATGTCGAGATCAGGGATGCCGGAATGGCAATCAATACGATCAGGGCGTTTCTGAAACTGTGCAGGAACAGCATCATTACCGCTGCCACCAATAAAACCGCCAATTCCAAATCATGCAATACTGCGTCTACGGATTCAATCGTTGGAATTGAAGTATCTGTAGCAACTGTAAATTTGACTCCTTCCTTTTGGTACTTTTCTTCAATTTCCTTGAATTTTTGCTTCGTCAGGTTAGCCATATCCACGGCATTCGCATCACTTTGTTTTTTGATTCGAAGACCAATACCATTCAACCCATTGAAGCGGCTTACAGTAACCACATCTTCCGATCCGTCAGTTACATCTGCCACATCTCCCAGGCGAACAGAAGAAGTTCCGTCCGTATAAACAATCAGGTTTTTCAGATCATCTACCGTTTGGAATTTTCCCGCCAAACGCACGGTCATTTGTTCTGTTTCGTTTTTCAGCTTACCCGTTGGAAACTCCACGTTCGCAGCGGCAACAATCTGGTTTACCTGTGCCAGAGACAAGCCGTACATTTTCAGTCGGTCTTTGTCTACGTCTACACGAAATGCTCTTTTTTCACCACCAATCACCTGCACTTCCGCAACACCTTTGGTTTGTTTGATCTGCGGAAGAAGTTGTTTATCCATCAACTCCATGAACTCGCGATCATCCATGTTCTTCGCAATCGCACTAACCTGGAGCACCGGGGATGCATTCGGTTCAATTTTGGCAATTGTCGGAGCTTTCGTTCCTTCCGGTAACTCGTTCAGAATATTATTAACCTTTCGCTGAGCATCTTCGAGGGCAACATCTATATCTGCGGAAGCCTTGAATTCAAGCATCACAATAGAAGCATTGTCCATGGAAAAAGTGGTTACCTCAGAAATATTCTCCAAACCACTCAAAGCATCCTCCAATGGTTTCGCAACTTGTGTTTCAACTGTTGCAGGAGAAGCACCCGGATACAGTGTCGTTACCGTAAGAATTGGCGGAGAGAAATCCGGCAATAACTCGTAACTTAATTGATTATAACTTATCAGACCTCCACCAATCAGAATTGTAAAGATTACAATAATGAAGGACGGTCTCTTAATGGATAGTTCCGTTAATGTCATGACCTTAATTTATTTATTTGGTTTTGATCTTTGTCTTGTCCTGAAGATTCACCTGGCCTTTCACCACGATGATATCTCCTTTATTGATTCCGCTTACTACTTCGATGTAATCTCCGTCTGAAGTTCCTGCATTGAACGTTGTTAAATACGCTACGTTGTTGCGAACAACATATACCTGCGGATTTTTCGATGAACCAACCAGCGCAACCCGTGGAACAGAAAGTCTTGTTACACTTTCGTTGTTTTTCAAACGAACGGAACCATACATTCCGGCCATCAATTCTCTTTTCGGGTTTGGAACTGTGATCTGAACTTTGAAGTTGTGGGCCCGGTCTGCCACTACTGAAATGTTGGTGATCTTTCCATGAAAGTCTTTGTCTCCATAAATATCTGCTCTGACAGAAACCGCTTGTCCCAATCTGAACTTCAATACATCTCTTTCCGGAACGTTTACAGTCAATTTCAAGCTTGAAATATCTGTCAGTTCAAACAATGGAGTTCCCTGCCCCACAAACGATCCCAAATCAATCATCTTTCTGGTGATCACACCGGAATAAGGAGCAACAATTGATGTACTTTTAATCTGTTTCTGGATTTGCTTCTTTTGCAATTCACCGGAACGAACACCCAGTTTTGTTTTTTCTACCTGAACACCTGAAACCGCATTTTCCTTTTCAAGGTTCGAATAACGTCTGTCATCATTCTTTTGACCTTCCAATCCAACTTCTGCATTTTCAAGTTGTAATTGCAGCATTTCATCATCTACTTTTGCAAGCAGCTGACCCTGTCTTACCTGGTCACCTTCCTCAAATTTGATGCTTACCAATTTTCCGTTTGCATCCGACCCGATTGTATTTTGGCGGGATGGCTCAAATGTTCCCAGGAAAGAAAGTGAACTTTCAAATGAATGGATCGTCGGACTGGCTGTCTTTACCAAAACCGCAGCGTTTACATCATTAATGAAAATTTTTGCCTGAACTTCTTTCTGATTCGATTTTAATTTAAATACAATTAGCCCTACCAAAACTATTGCTACGATGCTTATAATGATAACTCTTTTCATTTCTGTTTTTTTTATGTTATAAGATCTGCTGACAGATCATTTTATCGATCAGCCACGGCTGATCTTCTTTATTCTCATGACTGTGCTAACGCTTGTCTTTTATCGAAAGCAGTGCTTTCTCTTATTTAACGTTTCCTATGTTTTTCAAATATTCCAATTCTGCCTGGCGCAATTGAACGTATGCCAAAACCAGGTTTGTCTGTGCCTGTTGCAAATCCGTACTTGCTTTCACCAGGTCATTCGAATCAACTGTCCCCTCTTCGTACTGAAGTTCCGTTTGTCTGTAAACACTTTGTGAAAGTTTCAATTGCTCTTGCGCTATTCCAAGTGAATTTACCTGGATTTCGATCTGGCGTTTTGCATTTTCGGTTTGCATATGCAATTGCTGACTCAACAATTCTTCCTGGTTTTCCAATTTCATATGTGTGATCTTGGTCACCTTTTGCTTGTAGTATTTTTCCATCCCATCAAACAAGGTCCAGTCCAAACGAAGTCCCAAAAATGCGGAAGGGATTCCCTGGCGCACCTTATCTTCCGGTTTCATGTTATACGTGTAATTGTATCCTGCGACAAAAGAAAGTGAAGGTAAATAAGCCATGTTTGTTCCCTTTTTCTCTTCTTCATTCAATCGGATTTGAGCTCCTACCAACTCCAGTTCCGGGTAGTTGATCGTATTTCCATCCACCAAAATGGATTTCTCAACCAAATCGTCCGATGCCAATGTGATCTTCTGTTCCTCCGGTAAGCCGATCAGGATCTTAAGCAACATTTCCAATTGGTCTTTGTTTGCCAAAAGTGTCTGTTTTGCATTCACCGAATTCAAGCGATTGATGCGCAATTTGTCCACTTCCGTCTTAACAACCATCTTTTGCTTCTCCATGGCTTCCATATTGCCGATCAAACGCTCAATGTTTACCAGATTCGAATCCACAAAAGCAATTTGCTTATTGACAGCCTGGAGATTGAAAAAGGTATTTGCAACCTGTGTTTTGCTGTCGCGCTCAGTAATTTTCTGCTGGATCTCTACTACCTCCTGCTGAATTTTCAAAGCACTGATCCCGTAATTAATCTGCGGATTGAACAAAATCTGCTGTAACTGAATGGAGTTACTAAACACATATGGAACACCAAACTTTACTGCCTGGTATGTCCCTGCAGGACCTCCGAAAATTTCTGCCGGCAATAACTGCCCGGGGATAATCGCGTTGTATCGATAGTCGGCATTAGCGACAATCTTTGGGTAACGCGCAGTTAAGTAGGAAGAAACCTGACTTTTATTCACTGCTACGTCCAATCTGGAGTTAACAATGGATAAATTGGCAGTATCCGCCATCTTCAAACATGTTTCAAGGTCCAGTACCTGAGCTGAAGCACTACTTTCAACTCCTAAAACCAAGAGTACACCTAAAAAAACTTTTCTCATATTAAATCTTTGTTTAAATGAAGTGTTTATATATTATTTTTCGGGAGAAACAAATACCCGATTAGCATTTCCGTAACGTATTGTTTTTGGAGCGTCAGACGCTCCTGGTATTCCTCTTCTGTCAAACTATTCAAGTATTTCATTAAAGGTTTTGCCATGAAGGGATAATGGCAATTCGACATGATCATCAACATCAGATTTGTCAAGTCAACCTTGCGAATAATTCCTTTTTGTTGTGCTTCCGATAACTCTTCAAAAACTCCAGTACTTGCAATCTTTTCAAGGATTCCGGCATGATCGAATTCACACTTATCACCTCTTGAAAGTTCCGACAAAATAAACCGTGGAACATCCGGATGGGAAGTCAGGAATTCAAATTCACGTTCTATGAAAATCCGCATTTTCGATTCCAGGCTCAAATCCTTTCTGAAAACCTCTACCGTAGAAAGCATGAAGTCCTCCATTGCGGTTTCGAAGATGAGTTTAAAGAGTTGTTTTTTAGAGCAGAAATAGTAGTTCACAAGCGCCACGTTCATTCCGGCAGCTTTCGCTATTTCCCGGGAGGTACAGCCGTCAAATCCCTTCGCAATAAAGACATTCTTTGCAGCTTCCCGGATCTTTTCTTCTGTAGATAGTTCTTTGCTCATATTTTTAAAATCGCGACAAATTTAAACAACAATTTTAAACAAGCGTTTAAATTAATTCGATTTAATTGTACAAATAAGTCAAAGTCTCAATGAAATCAAGCGCTTTGAGTTAAATAAACTATTAAACAGGACAAATTTCGGTACGGAATGCTTAGCATCCCATCAAAAATCGGCGAATGGTAACTCCATTACCGTGAATGGTGGAAATTGTTAAATAAGATGAAAAAAAACGGTACTTCGATCAGCCGTGCCCGACTCAGTGACCTTTTAATTCATGCTCAAAATATCATGCAAACTTCTAAAGAAGGAAGGTATTTAGTAATATCATTCAACTCCAAAACACCCTACAAGGTGGCTGAGCGTAGTCGAAGCCACCACATCACTCCCCTGAAGGTTCATCCAGGAACACATCCGAGCGCTCATTATTGAAGTAAAGTGAAATGGCGAAGCCAACAAAGATGGATTGTGTCGGTGCTCTTAAGTCTTTTTCTGTGTATCCTCCGGAGCTGGTAGAACCGATTCGGGTCCCGGTAAATTTATACCCGGTAAAATTATAACCTATGATCCAGCGATAAGCTACCGCTTCATCCGAAGCTAATACAATTGAAAAAACCGGTTCAACATAAGCTGCCAATACATCCTGCTTTCCGTAAGCTTTCGTTCCGGATGTCACAAACCAATGCTGAGCAATTCCTCCCCGTACACCTAATTCCAAACCTAAACGCGGACCAACCCAACTGGTCCAGCCTAATTCCACATCTCCACCAAAAACATGCATTCCACCGGTCATGGAATAAACTTTCTGATGGTTTGAAACTGAATCGTTGCTCACTCCCGGTTCAAAGGGAATCCGGAATTGGTTCACTTTATAGTACATGTATTTGGGACCAAAAGCTACATACCAATGTTTAAATGGCTTGTATTGGATTTTCGGGTGTGCATAAATCAGTCCGTTCAGGTAATTCTTGAACATTTTATTACCTAATCCGGCAGGTAACATCAACTCACCGGTTATATTCCACTTATCATTTTCAATTTGAGCATTGGAATAGGTAAATGAATTCAAAATGAACAGCAGTACCAAAAACTTTTTCATGAAAACCTTTATTTTATTCTAAATCTACGAAAGTATTTCTATACATAACGCAGAAATTGAACAAACATTGGCTGAAATTGAACATACGTTATACTTTTGTGATATGATCAGAGGAATTGTCTACATCATTCTTTCCGGAATGGCATTTTTTGTCATCAACTTCTTTGTAAAATTGCTTGGAAACCCGGACAACGGGATCATACCTCATCTTCAAAAATACCCGGCACATGAATTGGTTTTTTTCAGAAGTCTTATATCGTTCCTGATCAGTGCTGCGATCATCAAATACCGTGGACTACCGATCCTGGGAAATAACCGAAAATGGTTACTTTTAAGAGGAACAGCCGGAATGCTGGCATTGACCATTTTCTTCTTTACGCTACACAAATTACCATTGGCAATTGCCTCCACCTTGCAATACCTCTCGCCTATTTTCACCGTATTAATAGCTTCCCGCTTGTTCCGTGAAAGGGTCAGTAAAATGCAATACTTCAGCAGCCTGATTGCATTTTCAGGAGTTGTTTTCATTGGCTTCAATGGACTTCTGGGTGGTTTCAACAATCAAAAACTGGTCCCGACAGCTATCGGGATATTCTGGATGGGAATGGGAATTCTTTCAGCTGTGCTTTCCGGTATTGCTTACAATGCGATCTCTAAACTGAAGGAAACGGAAGAAACGATCAATATTGTCATTTATTTTCCCATGCTGGCACTGCCTCTTACCGGGATTTGGTGTTTGTTTGATTTCACGGTTCCACATGGGATCGAATGGCTTATTTTATTAATCATCGGTGTATTTACCCAAATCGCACAGGTTTGTATGACCCGTGCATTCCTGTCAACAAACACAGCAGTTGTTGCACCTTTCCAATACATCGGAGCAATCTATGCATTATTATCAGGTTGGTTTGTTTTTAACGAAAAACTGGAATTAGCTTCCATCTTAGGAGTTTGCCTGGTCGTTTTCGGAGTTGTTTTCGGAACCATTTTCAGAGCTGGAAAGAAACAAAAAAACGAAGTCGAACCGGTAATCGAAGCCGAAACCGAAGTTCTTTCTTAAATTTCGTGAAACTTCCTTAAAACAATCACTTTTATACGTATTTTCGAACCATGTTGTCTACCATACAAAAAGACCAGCTAGCTCAATTCGGAAATCTTGAATTACTTGCAAAACAGGTCGTAGAAGGATTCATTACCGGAATGCACAAGAGCCCGTTCCATGGGTTTTCTGTAGAATTTGCAGAACACCGTTTGTACAATCCGGGAGAATCTACCCGTCATATCGACTGGAAATTGTATGGTCGCTCGGAGAAAATGTTCACCAAAAAGTATGAAGAAGAAACAAATCTTCGTTGCCAAATGGTAATCGATGTATCTTCTTCCATGTACTACAGTGGGAAAAACACCCTTTCCAAGCTGGAATTCTCTGTTCTTTCAGCAGCATCTTTATCCGAATTATTGAAGAGACAACGCGATGCAGTGGGGCTTTCTTTATTCCATAATCGCTTGTTTTTACACACTCCTGCAAAATCATCCGGAGCACATCACCGGTTCCTGCTGCATGAGATGGAAAAACAATTGCACGAATATGAAGCTGTGGATGCAAAATTAACGGAAACCATTTCCTGTCTTCATGATGTAGCGGAATTGTGCCACAAAAGAAGTTTAGTTGTCATTTTCACAGATTTACTGGACGACCCTTCCCGCCTGGACGAATTCATGCAAAGTATTCAGCATATGAAGCACAACAAGCACGAAGTAGTGTTGTTTCATGTCATGGATAAAGCTACCGAAATTGATTTTGATCTGGGTCACAACCCGATTAACCTGATTGATATGGAAACGGGTGAAAAAATGAAACTGCAACCTGCTGAGATCAAGGAAAAATACACCGCGGAAATCAATCGCTATTTCAACGAAGTAAGTTTGAAATGCACCCAATACAACGTCGATTTCTATGCAATAGATATCAAAGATCCAATCCAGGATGTGTTGGTGAAATACCTTTTAAAACGACAAAAACTATATTAGTTGACTTTCCCGAAACTTCGGGACTCAGTCAACGTTAGTTTCGTCTAACCAATTTACCGGATTAAATTCGGTAACTGAGCGGAGTCGAAGTTCCGAATTATCAAGGTTGATGCGCCTTATCCAGCAAATCTAAAATAGATTTTACAGGACTGAATGTTTCACTCGGGATCTCCACAAAAACCGTATTCCATTTTGCCATAGAACCATTCCAAAGTCCCGGCAATTCAACAAAATGGATCGATTGACCATTATGAGATTTGCTCACTTTGAAATACGCATTCTCGTCCTTGAATGCATGCAAATCGATTTTAGAACCGTCGCTGTTTTTTCCCTGGCAAACCATGATCACCGGGTTAAAATGAGAAGATTGGATCATCACACGCACCTGGTCACTTTTTGGGTTAATCTGTGCTTTTTCAACAATTTGCTTGGTGATTTCCCCGTTATTCTCTACCCAAAACGGACCTCCTCCCGGTTGTCCTTCGTTTTGGACCATCCCGCAAATGCGAAGAGGTCTTTTCAGTAATTCCAGTTTCTCATTATGTGATAAATCGTTCACTGATTCATGGAATATCTGGTATTCGGCATTAAAATCATTCCAGGCTTCTTCTGAAAAATCTGCTATTAATTTTTCTACTTCAAGCTGGACTTCCAGGAACAAACCGCCCAACATCCGTTGTGTCTCAATGGCAATTTCCGAGTGATTATAATGTTGAATGTTATCGATATTCTTAATAAAGATCAAATCTGCATCTACTTCGGCAAAATTCTCCAGCAAAGCGCCATGTCCTGCAGGTCTTGTCAACAAATCTCCTTCCGGACTAAGGATCGGCTGATAATTATCATCAAAAGCAACCGCATTCGTTTCCATGTTCTGTACTGAAAAATCCACCTCAAACTTTCTGGAAGTCATTCCTTCCAGAAACTCCAGCTGACGCTGAATGTATTCCTGGAATTTGGGCTGAATTGTAAAATGAAAAGAACACGCATTTTGATTCAATAACTGCCCTTGTACCACATGTTCCTGGATCGGGCACAATAAGAAAGGTCCGTTTTTATGAAAAGGGATCAATCCTTTGGGAAGATGTGCCAATCCATAGCCTTTATTGTTCAGGATAAAGGATACAAATGCATCGAGGTCCATACTTCTGTTGCGCAAAGCCCTTTGGATGGATGCCGGGAACTGGTAGAAAAATGCAAAATCTTCAATATGTGTCAAAAAACGCTCTACATATCCGCTATTGCTCTCATTCGGATTATCCAAAAACTCAAACAAAAAGTGGAACATCCTGGATCCGGAACCTGATGCTGGAATAAATACCGAAACTTTCTTTTCAGATTGATAAAATGAGTTTGCCAAATCCGTGAATTTCTCCTCATTCAAAGCAATGATCCCTTCATGGATCCTGCAGGCAGCAACCAGGTTTAATGCAGGTTGTGGAGCTCGCAAGCGTTCCAATTGTAATTCTATTGTAGTTTTTAGCATAAGCATGCTTCCTGTAGCGTTTTTTCGTTTCTTTGCGTCATGCAAAATTCCAAATCAATATTCGGATTTTTACTCAAGTCAAAAGGCAGACATGGTATTCATTCTCCCTTCGTCTTCGACTTTGTTGACAATTGTTTAACGACAAAAGTGGACAAAAATTTTCTCACTGCACGAAAAAAATGGCTGCAAAAGATCAAAAAGTACAGGGAACCATTTCAAATAAATGATTTAGGGGCAGGTTCCAGGCAAATGGGGCTTACCAGGTCCATTTCCGATTTAGCAAAAAATGCAAGCAGTAAAGGACTGTACGGTGAAATTCTTTGGAGAATTGCACATTACTACAAACCCGAACTGATGCTGGAGCTGGGAACATCCATCGGGACCGGATCTATTCATTTGAAGGCTGCTAATCCTTCCGGACACCTCATAACCGTTGAAGGATGTGATGCTATTTTATCGCGGGCAACCCAGCAATTCGACACCTGGCAACTTTCAGGGATTACCACCATTTGCAGTCCGTTTGATGATTTTGTAAAACTTCCCGCAATCGGAAAATACGATCTGATCTTCCTGGATGGAAACCATTCCGGTGAAGCAACAATACATTATATTGACACATTATTCGATCAGACACACGGCGATACCATTTTCATTTTGGACGATATCCGCTGGAGCAAAGACATGTGGGATTGCTGGAAATATTTAGCTTCAGATTCACGTTTTCATGTTTCCATCGACCTCGGAAGAATGGGAATTCTTTGGCGAAGGGAAAACCAAACCAAAGAAGGGTTTACAATTCGCCCGAAAATTTTCAAAACAAAATTATTTTAAGTGTAGAGCGCGATTAATCGCACCCCTCCAATTTGTTCCCCATTCGCATCAATATATTTTTTATCCCAAACCCTTTTTATTGATCCCGACAATTAATACATTTAAGGGAACTACCAAACAGGATAAGATGGAAAATAACTCAAACGGAGATGCTTCGAAATGCCCTTTTACAGGTGCAACAAATGGAAATCACAGTGAAAAGACCATCAGGAACAACAACTGGTGGCCCAACCAATTACGATTAAATGTTCTGAGGCAGCACGATGCCAAATCCAATCCGCTGGGAGCTACCTTTAATTATGCGAAAGAATTCAACAGTTTGGATTTACAGGCAGTGAAAGCCGATCTTCACCATTTAATGACTGATTCACAGGATTGGTGGCCGGCAGATTTCGGACATTACGGACCGTTGTTTATTCGCCTGGCATGGCACAGTGCAGGAACTTACCGTATCGGTGATGGCCGCGGTGGTGCAGGATCAGGACAACAGCGTTTTGCTCCTTTGAATAGCTGGCCGGACAATGCCAACCTGGACAAAGCGCGGCGCTTGCTTTGGCCTATTAAACAGAAATACGGTCAGAAATTATCATGGGCGGATTTATTGGTTCTTTCCGGTAATGTTGCATTGGAATCCATGGGATTTAAAACCTTTGGTTTTGCAGGTGGCCGACCGGATGTTTGGGAACCGGACCAGGATGTTTACTGGGGCTCGGAAAAAACGTGGTTAAGCGACGATGGACGTTATTCCGGTGAGCGAAACCTCGAAAATCCGCTTGCAGCGGTACAAATGGGATTGATTTACGTAAACCCCGAAGGACCAGGTGGAAATCCGGACCCGATAGCTGCAGCTAAAGATATCCGGGAAACATTTGCACGAATGGCCATGAATGATGAGGAAACCGTCGCTCTGATTGCCGGTGGACATACTTTCGGAAAGACACACGGTGCAGGAAGCCCGGATTTGGTAGGGCCTGAACCGGAAGGTGCCGGAATTGAAGAACAAGGCTTAGGCTGGACCAATAAATTCAACACCGGATTTGGCGCAGACACCACAACTGGTGGACCGGAAGTTACCTGGACACAAACACCAACCAAATGGAGCAATCATTTCTTCGAAAATTTATTCGGTAACGAATGGGAATTGACTGAAAGTCCGGCCGGTGCCAAGCAATGGGTTGCAAAAAACGCTGAGAAAACCATTCCGGATGCGTACGATCCATCTAAAAAACATTTGCCAACCATGCTCACAACCGATCTTTCCCTGAGATTTGATCCGGTGTATGAAAAAATATCCCGGCGTTTTTATGAGAATCCGGACCAATTTGCAGATGCTTTTGCACGTGCCTGGTTCAAATTAACACACAGGGATATGGGGCCGATTGCACGTTACCTGGGACCTGAAGTTCCGAAAGAAGTGCTGGTTTGGCAAGACCCGATTCCAAAAGTCGATCATAAATTGGTGGATGGAAAAGATATCGAAGAATTAAAAGAAAAGATCATTAACTCCGGGATTCCTTTGTCCCAATTTATCATCACGGCCTGGGCATCGGCATCCACTTTCCGCGGATCAGACAAGCGTGGAGGTGCAAATGGTGCCCGAATCCGATTAGCTCCTCAAAAATTCTGGGCGGTAAATAATCCAACTCAACTTGGAACAGTCCTTCAAAAACTGGAAGCAATTCAAGCGAGTTTTAATAATGCTCAAAGTGACGGCAAAAAGATCTCTTTGGCAGATTTGATCGTATTGGCCGGTAACACCGGAATAGAACAGGCTGCAAAAAACGCTGGGCGTTCATTAAGTGTTCCATTTATTCCGGGAAGAATGGATGCTTCACAAGACCAGACTGATGTTGACTCGTTCTCTGCCATGGAACCTTTTGCAGACGGATTCCGGAACTACCTGAAAGCAAAATCCAGCATTTCTACGGAAGAATTACTGGTGGACAAAGCACAATTACTCAATCTAAGCGCTCCTGAAATGACCGTTCTGATTGGCGGAATGCGCGTATTGGACACGAATTACGATGGGTCTAAACACGGTGTTTTCACCAGGAAACCGGGATCGCTGACAAATGATTTCTTTTTGAACTTGCTTGATACCAATACTGTTTGGAAAGCAACGGATGATCACCAGGAACTATTCGAAGGCCGTGACCGCAAAACAGGCGAGTTAAAATGGACGGCTACCCGTGCAGATTTGGTCTTCGGGTCCAATTCCGAATTAAGGGCAATAGCCGAAGTATATGGAAGCTCGGATGCATCTGACAAATTTGTCACTGATTTCGCAGCAGCCTGGACCAAGGTGATGAATGCAGATCGATTTGATTTATAAAACAGTAGGGCGCGATTAATCGCGCCCTACTGTTTTTGATTGTTTTATGATTTCTCTACGGATCCCATCGTGATCACATAGCGAAGGATCTTCTCCTGCCCTGCTTCATCAATGTGATGCCCTTCCTTGTTATTGACTTTTTTCACCATTCTGGGCACAATTTCTCTCCACTCTGATTCAGGTTCAGAAGTTGGTTTTTTCAGCTTGTGGCACAAATTGCAATTTGCTTCGAACAATTGTTTCCCCTGGTACAACTCATCCAGAGTATATCCCGGAAATTTCGTTTGTACACGATCAACGTCCGCTTGAGTCGGCAATACTTCTACTTTCGATGTGGAATTCTTTGCGGTTCCGCAGGCAACTAAAATTGCAATACCAACCGTTGCTAATAGACTTTTCTTGTTCATAATCGTTTATTTTTTAATTTGTTATGACGAGGTAATACCGTTGTTTTCTTTTTGATCCGACAACCTTTAGTTCATTTTCGTTCAACCAAATATAAATAAAATCTTCCATGGTAAATAGCTTATAGATTTGAATAAGTGAAATATCATTAACTTTAGATTATGAAAGTCTATACTAAAAAAGGAGATGGCGGAACAACCGGTTTAATTGGAGGAACCCGGCTTCCCAAGCATCATATTCGCATTGAAAGTTACGGAACCGTTGATGAGTTAAACAGTTACATCGGTTTGCTTCGGGACCTGATCAATGAGGAATCCAAATCAGCAGTTCTGATTGAAATCCAGGATCGTCTGTTTACGATCGGTTCCCATTTGGCTGCTGATCCGGTTAAATCCAAAATGACTTTACCGGAATTGTTTGAAAGCGATGTGACTTACCTGGAGAATCAGATAGATGAAATGGACAATGAATTACCTCCGATGAAGTTTTTTGTACTTCCGGGTGGAAATGTGATTGTTTCTCAGTGCCATATCGCCCGTTGCATCTGCAGAAGAGCCGAAAGATTGGTTGCCCATTTAAGCGAATCCGAAACAGTAGAACCATTGATCAGTGCCTATATGAATCGGCTTAGCGACTATTTATTTGTCCTTTCCAGGAAATTGGCTCACGAACTAAATGCTGTGGAGACCCCTTGGAGACCAAGAACAAGCTGATTTTCAGAAATTTAAAAATAAACTAAAAAGTTTTTTTTTAATCCTTGAGAAAACACTTGGATTTTTTTAGAATAAGATTATTTTTGCGCAAATAAACAACAATATACTAAGACATGTACTGGACATTAGAACTAGCATCCTACTTAGAAGACGCTCCTTGGCCTGCAACAAAAGACGAGTTAATTGATTATGCAATTAGAGCAGGTGCACCCTTAGAAGTAGTAGAAAATCTCCAAGATTTAGAAGATGAGGGCGATGTATATGAAAGCATTGAAGAAATTTGGCCGGATTACCCGTCTAAAGATGACTTCTTATTTAATGAAGATGAATATTAATTCATAATTGAATTCCGATAATCGGATAAAGGTTCTCAGAAATGAGGACCTTTTTTTATATTGCAGGCACAAGACACGTTGTTTCTCTACAACCTATTAACCAATATTTAACAGCGGAAAGTTTGGCTATGTTTCAACACTGAATTAGCTTTACTTCATGAAAAGTTTACTCATCGGGTTTTTTCAGGTTTTGTGCCTACTCCAGGTTTTTGGGGCAGGTCAGCTGAATGCACATCCTTCCGATCAGGCAAACGTTTCTTATATTTTTCAAAACCACTACCCAGAGCACACTCATTTTGTTGTCAAACAACACAAACTAAGCGCTGCAATTAATTCCGATTCTTCAATCCCTGTAGAAGATACTGAGCTGATCTTTGAAAACATTGAAGAAGAAACGGAAGACTTTTCTTCGGAAAAACACCTTTATAATAATCTGTTCTTTACTGGTACTCCGGTAGACCAATCACTCGATTACCTCTACGGAAACACCAAAAATAGCTCTGTATTCTGTGAACGGTTGTCTTTTATTTGCTGTAATAAAAGACACCTTGTTTTCCAGGTATTCAGAATATAGGATCCG
This sequence comes from uncultured Flavobacteriales bacterium, assembly GCA_946480815.1. The sequence goes on along the minus strand of CAMLLB010000001.1, from coordinate 134,564 downwards.
TCACACAATCATTCGTTATCTCACGAATCTGTTTCCCCGATTGATTGATTTTGACGTCAATTGAACGGTCACATCCTAGGGAAACTATCGCTGGATCAAACAATCCAAAAACATTTTACAACAAAACATCCCGATCCGCCGCGGATGGGACGGGATTAAAATCACGATTATTATGAAGAGAGTTCTCATGCTCATGAGCTTGATCATTGCTGTATGCACTGCAAGCTGCGGTTCCAAATCCGAAGAAAAGGAAGTTCCGGGCAAATTATTGGTAACAAGCCCTTTACTAAAAGACACTACGGTTATCCAGGAGTATGTGTGTCAAATACATGCCATCCAACATATTGAAATCAGAGCACTGGAAAAAGGTTATTTACAAAAGATCTACGTTGACGAAGGGCAAATGGTAAAAAAAGGCCAGTTAATGTTCCAGATCATGCCGATGATGTACGAAGCAGAAATGCAAAAAGCACAAGCTGAAGCGGATTTCGCAAAAACGGAATACCTGAACGCGAAACTGTTGGCAGACAGCAATGTGATTTCCAAAAACCAATTAGCATTAGTGAAAGCAAAATACGATAAGGCAAAAGCTGAATTGTCTTTATCACGTGTACGTCTGGGATTCACCGAAATTAAAGCTCCTTTTGATGGAATTATGGACCGGTTCCAAGTTCGTTTGGGAAGTTTGGTAGACGAAGGTGACTTGTTGACAACCCTTTCTGATAACAGCAAATTGTGGGTTTACTTCAACGTTCCTGAAGCTCAATACCTGAATTTTAAAACAGTTTCTCAAAGCGACAACATGAAAAATGTACGCTTGTTAATGGCAAACAATGAACTCTATGAGTATCCGGGAGTAGTAGAAACGATTGAAGCTGATTTCAACAATGAAACAGGTAACATTGCTTTCCGGGCTACATTCCCTAACCCAAAAACATTGTTGAGACATGGTGAAACAGGAAGCATCCAAATGGTAGTTCCATTAAAACATGCATTGATCATTCCTCAAAAAGCCACTTACGAAGTGCTTGAAAAGAAATACGTATATGTGGTCGACAAAAACAATGTGGTGCATTCAAGAGAAATTGTTATCCGCTCTGAAATTCCGGACCTGTATATTTTGAAAAGCGGACTGAAAACGGATGAACGCATTCTTTTGGAAGGAATTCGTAAAGTAAGAGACGGAGATAAAATCACTTACAAATACCAGGAACCGAATTCGGTGATTTCCAACCTGAAAGTATATACGGAATAACCCACGATTTAATCCGATCAGATTATGTTTAATAAATTCATACATCGACCTGTTTTAGCAATCGTGCTATCATTGGTCATTATCTTCATGGGTGTACTTGCGATCAGTGGATTATCTACGTCACAATTCCCTGAAATTGCACCGCCAACGGTGATCGTACGGGCTTCTTATCCCGGAGCAAGTGCAAAAGTACTGACTGAATCCGTTCTGATTCCATTGGAACAAGCCGTAAATGGTGTTCCAGGAATGAAATACATGACTTCCGATGCAACCAGTGCCGGGGAAGCAAATATTCAAATCGTATTTAACCTGGGTACAGATCCCGATCAGGCCCTGGTGCAGGTAAATACACGTATTGCGCAGGTACTGAACCGACTTCCGGTATTAGTACAGCGTGAGGGGGTTATTGTAAACCGGATCATGCCAAGTATGTTGATGTACGTCAACTTATACAGTAAGGACCCGAAAGCCGATATGAAATTCATTTTCAACGTTGCCGGTGTAAATATGATCCCGGAATTACAGCGGATCAACGGAATAGGTCAGGCAAGTATTTTAGGTAGCCGACAGTATGCCATGCGTATTTGGTTAAAACCCGACCGTATGCGGGCTTACAACATTTCTACCGATGAAATTATGGAAGCGCTGAACACACAAAGTGTGATTGGTTCTCCGGGCCGTATCGGGCGAAGTGATGGTAAACGGGCTGAAGCATTGGAATACGTATTGACTTATAAAGGCCGTTTCAATGAAGCCGACGAATATAAAAATGTCATTATCCGCTCAAACCCGGATGGAGAGATCCTTCGTTTAAAAGATGTGGCAAACGTAGAACTTGGCAGTGAGTATTACGATATTTATTCCAACAAGGATGAATATCCTTCTGCTGCTATCGTATTGAAACAAACTTATGGAAGTAACGCAACAGAAGTTATTGAGCGTGTTAAGGAGAAACTGGAAGAGCTGAAAAAGACTTCTTTCCCTCCGGGAATGGAATACGAGATCAGCTATGACGTTTCGAACTTCCTGGATGCATCTGTTGAGAAAGTAATCCACACATTGGGGGAAGCATTTATCCTTGTTGCACTTGTTGTGTTCCTGTTCCTGGGAGACTTCCGCTCTACCCTGATCCCAACTATTGCCGTTCCGGTTTCGTTGATCGGGGCATTCATTTTCATGCAATTATTTGGTTTAACGATCAACCTGATTACTTTATTCGCATTGGTACTGGCAATCGGTATTGTGGTGGATGATGCCATAGTCGTTGTCGAGGCGGTCCACGCCAAGATGGAAGAAGAACACCTTTCACCTTACCAGGCAGTCAAGAAAGTATTGAAGGAGATCAGCGGGGCCGTAATTGCAATTACCTTATTGATGACCGCCGTATTCGTTCCGGTGGCATTTATGACAGGTCCGGTGGGAATTTTTTATCGTCAGTTCGCAATTACCATGGCAACTTCCATTGTCCTTTCCGGATTGGTGGCTCTAACCTTAACACCTGTTCTTTGTGCCATGTTATTGAAAAACAATCATGGAAAACCAAGAAGAAAAACACCGATCAATCGCTTTTTAAACTGGTTCAATAGAGGTTTTGAAAAATTGACCGGCAGATATGTAGGGCTTTTGAATAAAATTGTGAACCGGCGATTGATAACCGCAGTGATCCTGATTGCATTCGGTTTGGGAATTTTCGGATTGAGTGAAAAACTGCCTTCCGGTTTCATCCCGAGTGAAGACCAGGGAATGATCTACGCCATTATCCAGACTCCTCCGGGATCAACTTTGGAACGGACGAACGATATTGCGCGTAAGCTTCAGGCAATTGCCGAAAAAGTAGACGGAATCAAATCAGTTTCAGCTTTGGCCGGATACGAAGTTTTGACCGAGGGTCGTGGTTCCAATGCCGGAACGTGCTTGATCAACCTGGATCCGTGGTCGGAAAGAAAACACAATGTGCAGGAGATCATTTACGAACTGGAGGAAAAGGCGAAAGTGATTCCGGGAGCAACGATCGAGTTCTTTGATCCGCCGGCAGTTCCGGGTTATGGGGCAGCGGGAGGTTTTTCGCTTCAGTTACTGGATAAAACCAATACCGGTGATTACCTGGAGTTGGAACGCGTAAACACGGAATTTATGAATGCATTACGTAAACGCAAAGAAATTACCGGCTTGTTTACCTTCTACAGTGCAAACTATCCGCAATACGAACTCCAGATCAATAACGATCTGGCCATGCAAAAAGGAGTTTCTATCGGGAATGCGATGAACACGCTCTCCGTTTTGATCGGCAGTACCTACGAACTTGGTTTCATTAAATACCAGCGTTTCTTTAAAGTATTTGTCCAGGCATCACCGGAGTACAGAAGATTACCTGAAGATATCATGAAATTATATGTGAAAAACGACCGTGGTGAAATGGTGCCATTCTCTTCTTTCATGAAGATCGTGAAATCCCAGGGAGCGAATGAGATCAACCGCTACAACATGTATACCACAGCGTCTATTCGTGGTTCTGCGGCAAAAGGGTACAGTTCAGGTGAAGCAATTAAAGCTGCACAGGAAGTTGCGAAAGAAGTATTGCCAAGAGGTTATGACATCGACTGGGGAGGACTTTCCAAAGATGAAACTATGCGTGGAAATGAGGCACTATACATTTTCATTGTCGTATTGATCTTCGTATACTTTGTTCTGGCAGCACAATACGAAAGCTTCATCATTCCATTGGCAGTAATCCTTTCACTTCCTGCCGGAATATTCGGGTCGTTCTTCCTCCTTCAACTCATGGGATTGGAAAACAACATTTATGCGCAGGTTGGATTAGTCATGCTTGTGGGACTCTTAGGGAAAAATGCTGTTTTGATCGTGGAATTTGCCATGCAAAAACATCACGAAGGTGCAACAGTACTTGCTTCTGCAATTGAAGGCGCAAAAGTACGTTTCCGTCCGATCCTGATGACTTCCTTTGCCTTCATTGCCGGATTGATCCCACTTGTAATCGCAACTGGTCCGGGAGCTATCGGGAACAGAACAATCGGTGCCTGTGCACTGGGAGGAATGCTCTTCGGAACTATTTTCGGGGTAATTGTTATTCCGGGACTGTACTACATTTTCGGTACGCTGGCTGATGGCCGTAAACTGATCAAGGGTGAAGATGAAAGTTCATTAACCGAAGACTTTGTTCATGCAATAGACAATTTTCCAACAACAGATGAAACTGAAGACAATGCGCACTAAAAATAGAATCGGAAGCCTGGTAATTATTGCTGCATTGGCAGTTACCGTGACGGCCTGTAAAGACCTGAAAATAGCTTTCAAGACGGAAAACAAATACACTCCTGAGACTTATCAAAGTTCAAAGGACACCACAAACACCGCTGATATCAAGTGGAAGGATTTCTTCAAGGACCAATACCTAGTTGCACTGATCGATACTGCATTGAAAAACAACCAGGAGCTGAATATCACGATGCAGGAAATCAACGTTGCCAAAGCAGAAGTAAGGGCAAAAAAAGGTGAATACTTACCTTCTGCAGGTGTTTCAGCCGGAGCCGGAGTAGAAAAAGTTGGAGAATATACCCGAGACGGAGCAGTTGAAAAAAACCTTCCGATCCGGGACGGAAAAGCTTTCCCAGATCCACTTGGAAATTTTGCCATAGGAGTAAACGCTTCCTGGGAAATCGACATCTGGCGTAAATTACGGAACGGCAGAGATGCTGCAGCTGCGAGATACCTGGCAAGTGTTGAAGGAAAAAACTTCATGGTAACAAACCTGGTAGCGGAGATCTCCGAATCGTATTACGAATTGATGGCTTATGACAACAAGCTCGAAATTTTGAAACAAAACTTAGAGATCCAGAAAAATGCACTGGAAATTGTGAAACTTCAGAAAATTGCCGGTGAAGTAACCGAATTGGCGGTGAAAAAGTTTGAAGCGGAAGTTTACAAAAATCAAAGTCATTTGTTTTATATCCAGCAGCAGATCATCGAAGCGGAAAACCGGATCAACTTTTTGGCAGGGCGCTTTCCACAACCGGTTCAACGAAATTCCTCGGCATTTCAGCAAATGGTCCCGGATACCATTTACAATGGAGTTCCTTCTCAATTGTTGCAAAACCGTCCGGATATTCGCCAGGCGGAATTAAACCTTGCAGCGTCCAAACTGGATGTAAAAGTTGCCCGCGCAAACTTCTACCCTTCTTTGCGCATCACTGCAGGAGTTGGCTATCAGGCTTTCAATGCAAAGTATTTGATCACATCTCCGCAATCCTTGCTTTACAATATTGCAGGTGATTTGGTTGCTCCACTGATCAACAGAAATGCACTCAAAGCAAAATATGCTTCTGCAAATGCAAAACAGATCCAGGCCGTTTACAGTTATGAACAAACAATCCTGAAATCTTACATTGAAGTCGCGAATCGGGTAACAAAGGTCCAAAATCTGAAGAACAGTTATGAGCTGAAGCAGAAACAAGTGGATGCATTGACGCAATCGATCACCATTTCGACCAATTTATTCAAATCGGCAAAAGCAGATTACATGGAAGTCTTAATGACACAGCGCGATGCCATTGAAGCCAAATTCGACCTGATCGAGATCAAACAGGAACAATTGTACAATATGGTAAGTGTTTACCAGGCCTTGGGAGGTGGCTGGAGATAATCCGTTTTAGATTGAAAATATTTACGAACAAAAAGCATCAGTCATATACTGGTGCTTTTTGTTGGTTTAAATTACTTACTATTATATTCAACTTGATTCCCATGAAACTAAAAACAGTTTTGATTTTACTTTTTCTGATCTTTACAGCACTTGTCATAATCTATATCGACCGCGGTATTAAAAATTACGACCTTAGATTCTATTCCGGTAAAGACGACGGATATATCCTTCGGTTGGAATCGATCGTCTGTCTGAATATGATCTACTACATTCTGAATGTAATCCATCCTAAAGCAAAATTTAGAGACTATTTAATTTTTGCTTTAATCGGTTTTGTAACAGCAATCCTAATTAGCATTATTTGTTATTTGATTATACCCTCAGATGATGAAGGCACTCTTTTTCATATTGTTTCAATTACTCTTTGTTACAGTTTAATTTATGTATTCAGAAGGTTGAAACAAATAATAGAAAAAAAGACATCCGCTAAATAACGAACTGATCTCATTCAGAACAAGAAGGGATTTTGGGAAATGCGTAAAATATTTCGGATAAAAAACTCCTTTATTAAGCAGTTTCCTTATCTTTGTTGTACGAATTAAGAACAATGTTTTCAAAAACCTGTGAATACGGCATCAGAGCGACATTACACATCGCTTATCAGTCTCAGCTAAATAACCGGATCAGCTTGAAGGATATTTCGAAAGCCATTGATTCTCCTGAAGCTTTTACTGCCAAAATTTTGCAGGTCCTTTCCAAAAACGGGATCCTGAAATCGACAAAAGGTCCGTCGGGTGGATTTGAAATTGAAAAAGAAAAACGTGAATCCATCAAACTAAGTGACATTGTTTTTGCGATAGACGGAAATGGTTTGTACGAAGGTTGCGGTTTAGGTTTGAAAGAATGCAATAACTTGAAACCATGTCCATTGCACAATAAATTCATGAAGATCAGGGATGATCTGAAGCAAATGCTGGAAACAACAACGATTGAGGAACTTGCGAACGGTTTGAACAACGGTCTGTCCTTCCTGAAACATTGAAAAAAAAATTAAACTAATAAAAGATAAAAAGGTCTTAATATCTTATAAAAACAAATAAAATGAAAGCTTCTGAAATTTCAAAAACGAATTTGAATTGGTTCCAAAAACAGGTCGCAAGTTTTGAAAGATCCAGATTCGGAGCAATGGCAGCTCTCTTGACAGCTCAAAGCTGTTTCGGTTCCATCGCAGCCATGTATTCACTCAAAACCCAAAGCTATGTGCTGCTGGCAATTTGTGCCAATATTACCATGGCTTCAAACGGTGCATTCATCGCCCAGGTTTCTGCTAAATGGTGTTTGATCCTCTTCTATTTAAGTGTAATCGTCAACCTGGGAATTTTAATCATGAACTTTTTCATCCAATGAAACCAACACAAAAACACGACATCCTGGAACTGGAGGATATCAAATTGCTCGTTGATTCCTTCTATTCCAAAGTAAGAGAAAATGAACTTTTAAATCCCATTTTCCGGGATAAGATCAGCGACGAACAATGGCCTGCACACCTGGATAAGATGTACCGTTTCTGGCAAACGCTTTTACTCGGAGAAATTACCTATCAAGGCAATCCGCTTATGCACCACCTCCAATTACCGCTTACGGAAGAACATTTTTCGGAATGGCTTCGTCTGTTCCATGAAACTGCGAATCAGCATTTCACAGGAGAAAAAGTAACTGAAGCAACTATGCGGGCTGAAAAGATCAGATGGGTTTTCCAAACAAAGATCGAACAGTTCGGATTAAACAGCAACCAATAATTACTCATTTAAACAACGAAATATGGACCATAAAACCATCCTGGAAAAATTAGATGAAAAATATGTAAACCAGGGAGAAAATCCGGAAACATATCTGAAGGGATTATTTTACAGTAAGCCCCTATCCTATTGGGATTATATAGAGGTAGAAACGCTCAATTCCCTGCAGAAACCAAGAACAAACTTCAAAGATGAAGAGATCTTCATCATGTATCACCAGGTTACCGAACTGTTTTTTAAGATGATGATCCATGAACTCAAACAGATTGTTCAGGAAGAATTACCTCAAAAGATTGTCCTGGATAAATTGAATCGCCTGATCAAGTATACCGAGATCCTCACCAACTCGTTTGATGTCATGAAACACGGGATGGATTACGATAATTACAACCAGTTCCGGAGCTCCTTAACTCCGGCAAGTGGCTTTCAATCTTTCCAGTTCAGGGCGATCGAACTTTATTCTACAAGGATCAAAAACCTGTTGTCTGATAAAAACGGGGCCGACAATCCGGAGATCAATGAAGCACTTTTTGAAGAGTTATACTGGAAACAAGCAGGCAAAAAACCAGGCACAAGCGGAAAATCACAAACGCTTCTGCAATTTGAGGAAAAATACCAGGAAGATTTGATCCTGCTTGCCCGAAAAGTTCAGGGAAAAACCCTGGAAGAAAAATTGCTTGCAATTCCGGATCCGTCTGATGCATTGATCCACGCAGCAAAACAATTTGACTTTCTATACAATTTCCAATGGCCGAACGTGCATCTGGAAACTGCAGCACATTACCTGGACAGCAAAGGCGAAAATAAGGCCGCTACCGGTGGAAGTGAATGGAAAAAGTACCTTAATCCCGCCTTCCAGCAACGCCGGTTCTTCCCATCTTTCTGGCAAAAAGATTCGATGGAAAATTGGGCTAACAGGATCTAAACCTTGTAAACGAGTATAAACAAAAAGTCCCTCCGCAATCGCGGAAGGACTTTCAAATAGTTTATTCAAATTTATACGTTAAATCTGAAATGCATAATGTCACCATCCTGCACGATATATTCTTTTCCTTCTACTTTAAACTTCCCTGCTTCTTTCACTGCCGCTTCGGAACCTAAAGTCGTGTAATCGTCATATTTCATTACTTCTGCACGAATGAATCCTTTTTCGAAATCCGTATGGATCACTCCTGCAGCTTGCGGAGCAGTTGCACCAACAGGAACTGTCCATGCACGAACTTCCTTCACTCCTGCCGTAAAATACGTTTGCAGATTCAATAAAGCATATGCCGAACGGATCAAGCGGTTCACCCCCGGCTCTTCCAGACCAAGTTCCTCAAGGAACATCTGACGCTCTTCATACGTTTCCAATTCCGCAATATCCGCTTCAATTTTTGCTCCTACGATCAGTATCTGTGCGTTCTCATCTTTCACTGCTTCACGGACTGCTTCAACATGTGCATTTCCTGTCTTCACAGAAGATTCCTCCACGTTGCAAACATACATTACCGGTTTCGAAGTAATCAACTGGAATTTCTGAACAATTTCGCGTTCCTTTTCATCAAAGTTCATAGAACGAACAGATTTCCCCTGTTCCAAAGTAGCTTTGATCGCAACTGCCAGATCATTTTCTTTCACAACTTCTTTATCACCAGACTTCAACGAACGAGCCAAAGACTGAATGCGTTTTTCAATTGATTCCAAATCCTTCAACTGCAATTCGATATCGATAATCTCTTTATCACTTACAGGGTCTACGCGTCCGTCAACGTGAATAATATTCCCATCCTCAAAACAACGCAGTACGTGCAGGATAGCATCGGTTTCACGGATGTTTGCCAGGAATTGATTACCCAAACCTTCACCTTTTGAAGCTCCTTTCACCAAACCGGCGATATCCACAATTTCCATCGTTGTCGGAACAACTCTCTCCGGATTCACCATGGATTCCAGCTTCTCCAAACGCGGATCAGGAACAGAGATCGTTCCAACGTTCGGTTCGATTGTACAGAAAGGAAAATTCGCAGATTGCGCTTTAGCGTTAGATAAACAATTAAACAAAGTCGACTTACCCACATTCGGCAAACCAACTATTCCGCATTTCAATGCCATAAAAAAAATTTTTGCAAAGATACTTTATAATTACGAATTCAGAATTGCGAATTTCGAATGATTGATTTTTCTTATTAAAACACTGAATATCAAATCCTAATTTTTATTATCTTAAGTAAGAAACAAAATTCGCATGTCAGAAAATATTATTGAAAAAAAGAGCTTTGAATTTGCAATTAAAATTGTCGACACCTACAAACAGCTAGCATTTGAAAAAAAAGAATTCGTTCTTTCCAAACAACTTTTACGCTCAGGGACTTCCATTGGAGCAAATATTTCGGAAGCAGTTCACGGCCAGTCTACCAAAGATTTCATTCATAAACTTCAAATTTCAAGGAAAGAAGCAAATGAAACACTTTACTGGTTGAATCTTCTTGAAGCAACTGATTTTTTATCTCAGGATACAGCGTTAAAATTGATCAAATTATGCGATGAGTTAATGAGAATTCTCACCTCAATTATCAAAACAACCCAAAACAGATTAAAATAGTTTCGAAATAAATCCTTCTGTTACCTAATATCAATATATTCGCAATTCGCTCCGTCAGCTGACGGACGCAATTCGCAATTATAATAATTAAAAATATGCCGTTTCGCAAACTATTTTTCATCTCAGTCCTACTCAGTTTAAACCCGGTTTTCAGCCAAAACGATTCAACGATTATCCGCAAATTCTTCGACGAAGCCCTGATTCGTGGAAAATCCTACGAAGACCTGCGCTCTTTATGTAAAGGGATCGGGGCACGGCTTTCCGGTTCTGCACAGGCCCAAATGGCTGTTGAATGGGGAAAACGAAAAATGGAAACCTACGGATTCGATAAAATATACCTGCAACCGGTCATGGTACCGCACTGGGAAAGAGGAAACAAAGAAGTTGCCTGGATCCAGATCGGTAACGGAGAAGTTACTCCGGTTGACATATTGGCATTAGGCGGTTCAATCGGAACGAACGGAACACTGAAAGCAGAAGTGATCGAATTCAAATCATTGGATGACTTGAAAAAAGCTCCGAAAGCAAGTGTACAGGGAAAAATAGTATTTCTGAATCAGCCTATGAATCCGGCAGACATCGTTACTTTCAAAGCTTACGGAGGTTGCTACGGTATTCGTGGACAAGGCGCCGTTGAAAGCGCGAAACTCGGAGCAGTAGCAGTCGTTATTCGCTCACTGGCTTTACCGGAAGATCATTTTCCACATACGGGTTCCATGTATTATGAAGAGAGTGTTTCTAAAATTCCGGCCGGAGCACTTTCCACGATTTCTTCCAATGAACTGTCAAGAGCATTGGAAAAAGGAAAAGTAAGCCTGATCATGGAAATGGATTGCCGTGATTTCCCGGATGAACCTTCTTTTAATGTAATGGGAGAATTAACCGGAACTGAAAAACCGAATGAGATCATTACCATCGGCGGACATCTGGATTCGTGGGATGCCGGTGAAGGAGCTCACGACGACGGAGCAGGGATCATTCATTGCCTGGAAGCATTACGCATTTTGAAAGTTTCAGGTATTAAACCGAAACATACTATACGCGTGGTTTTCTTTATGAATGAGGAAAACGGAAATAAAGGCGGGCACGCATATGCAACCTGGGCAAAAAAAGAAAACCAAAAACAAATTGCTGCGGTGGAAAGTGATCGCGGTGGTTTTAGTCCCGATGGTTTCGAATGTGACGGAAAAGAATCCTACGTTCAACTGATCAAAAGTTTTGCATCCGTTCTTGCACCTTACGATTTACATCATTTCGAAGCTGGATACGGCGGAGTGGATATCAGCCCTTTAAAATCGGCTTACGAAGGAATTCCTCTTTTTGGCTTTGTTCCGGATTCACAGCGTTATTTTGACTTTCACCATGCGGCAAGCGATGTTTTTGAAAGCGTAAACAAGCGTGAACTCGAATTGGGTTGTGCAAGCATGGCTTCTTTCGTATATTTATTGGATAAAAATCTTTAAAATAGACCGTTCAAAAAGGTTCAAGGCGTTTTAATGTCAACTTTGAATTTTGATCCCGATAGTTATCGGAATTTGAACATGTGAAACAAAACTGCTGATTATGGCTAATCATTTCATTGGAAGACCAAACCCCGAGTTTGCACCGGCTTACGCAAAATATTATTTCGACCGCACTTTGGGGCAGGATGATCTGATCCTTGCACTGGAGAAAGATTTGGAGGAAACTGCTGCATTTATCACAGATCTTCCCCGGGCAAAAGCAGATTTTCAATATGCAGATGAAAAATGGACGCTAAAAGGTGTACTCCTCCATTTTATAGAAGCAGAACGTATTTTTCAATACCGTGCATTGCGTTTTTCACGAAAAGATAAAACGGCTTTGGATGGATTTGATGAAGGCTGGTATGCGCAACACAATAATACGGATCAGCGTACATTGGAGGATTTAAGGTCCGAATTCATCGATGTACGTAAAGCAACGATTTCATTATTCAAAGGAATGACAAGTGCTATGCTGGATTCGATCGGGACTGCAAACAACTCACCGAACACTCCGCGCAATCTGGGCTGGATGATCGTTGGACACACCATTCATCACTGCAATATCATTAAGGAACGATACCTGGTCGATGCAGACGAAGCGTTTTAATTTGGTAGGGGCGAAAAATTTTTCGCCCCTACCAGCATTCGTAATTCGCAATTCGTAATTACCCTGTTCATTTCTTGGTTAATTAATTTTCATCACAAATTGGTAATATAGCTGGAATACTTCTAAATTTGCAGACTCAACTGTTAATCAGAGATCATAGTGATTAATGGAAAATGAACAAGTATGGCAGATATTTTTGATAAAATTGAACGTAACCGTGGTCCTATCGGACAGTATTCTAAAGGAGTTCATGGTTATTTCACCTTTCCAAAGTTAGAAGGTGAATTAGGTAACAAAATGATTTTCCGCGGAAAAGAGTGTTTGGTTTGGTCTTTAAACAACTACCTGGGATTGGCAAATCACCCGGAAGTTCGTGAAGCTGATGCAAAAGCAGCTGAACAATACGGATTGGCTTACCCTATGGGAGCTCGTATGATGACCGGTCAAACCAGTGAGCACGAAAAACTGGAAAATGAGTTAGCTGAATTCATGGGGATGGAAGACTGTATCCTTTTGAACTTTGGATACCAGGGAATGGTTTCTGCAATCGACTGTTTGGTTGATCGCAGCGATATCATCGTTTATGACTCCGAAGCACATGCTTGTATCCTGGACGGAATGCGTTTACACACAGGTAAGCGTTTCGTATTCCAGCACAACGATATGGAAAGCTTTGATAAGCAAATGAGAAACGCAACCCGTTTGGCAGAACAAACCGGTGGTGGTATTTTGGTTATCACTGAAGGAGTTTTCGGAATGGCTGGTGACCAGGGGAAATTAAAAGAAATCGTTGAATTCCGCAGATCCGGAAAATATGACTTCCGTTTGTTTGTAGATGATGCACACGGATTCGGAACATTGGGTAAGACAGGTCAAGGTGCCGGTGAAGCTCAGGGAGTTCAGGATGAAATCGATGTATTATTCGGAACATTTGCAAAATCCATGTCATCAATCGGTGGATTTATTTGTGCAAAAGAATCGATCATCGAATTCTTCCGTTACAATATGCGTTCTCAAATGTTTGCAAAAGCATTGCCTATCACGATCACGATCGGTGCCCGCAAACGTTTGGAATTACTGCGTACACGTCCTGAATTGAAAAACAAATTATGGGAGATCGCAGATGCACTTCAATCCGGATTTAAAAATGCAGGATTTGATATCGGTGCAACAAATTCTCCTGTTACTCCGGTTTTCATGAAAGGAAACCTGGCAGAAGCTACTAACCTGACGTTTGACTTACGTGAGAATTACAATATCTTCTGTTCAATTGTAATCTACCCGGTAGTTCCTAAAGATGTGATCATGTTGCGTATTATCCCGACAGCAGCGCATACATTGGAAGATGTAAATTACACCATTGAAACGTTCAAGAAGTTGAAAGACAAGTTAGATTCAGGTGCTTACAAAGCGGATGAATTAGCAACAGTTGAAGTAGACAGAAAAAAGTAAGAGCCAGCCAAAGACTGGTGATTCACTACAGATCCGCCACGGCGGATTAGTGCAGTCGTAAACAATTGTCGAAAAAGAATAAGCGTTAGACAGTATAAGGCTGATAACATAAAAACAAAAAACCTGGTCTGATGACCAGGTTTTTTGTTTTCCGACTATTGATGATCTCAGGACACTCATTTCAAGGAGGTATTTATACTTTTCACCAACTTTTGGAATGAATTGCTAAAAATTCAACCGGGAATCGAAGCAGAAAGTTAAAGAATCAGTATATTCACTACACCAAAACTAAACTATGCTTAAACTACTTCAAAGTGTGTTCGCACCGGAATTCACTCAGGAATCCAATTCCAAAGATCAGACTAAGCTCACATTGGCTTATCGAATGTCTTTGTTTATTACGCTTGCGGTAGGACTACTTAGTGTTGTTCTCTTTGTTTTTTTTAGTACACTCATTGCTTCCATTACTTCACTCGCTTTCTTTACAGTACTGGTTGCAACCATTTACATCTACAGAACCGGTAAATTTCTTATTCCGACCATCATATTTAACCTGATAGGTGCATTTTGCTGCACTGCTACTTTATTTTTCGTTCCAAATCAACCGCACCTTTTAAGTGAATTGTGGATGACCATCAATATTCTCTTTGCATTTGTTGTCTTGGGTACCAGATGGGGACTTTTATTTACATTTTTTCACGCAACCGGTCTGTCCGTTTATTTCTTTTATTTCCTGGGAGAACAACAAGTGGAGATTATGAGAAATTTGACTCAGGAACAAATTTTCGCAACAATTGTCAATTGTATCCTGTGTTTTTCAATTATCGGTTATTTAGGTTGGGAAAACATTCGTACAAATGAAGTTGGAAGGAAAAAATTAAATGAAGCACAAGACGTGCTGCAAGTGCAATATAACATCATCTCAAAACAAAACGAGGAGAAAACCGTCATGCTGAAGGAGATTCACCACCGGGTGAAAAATAACCTTCAGATTATAACCAGCTTACTTCGGCTCCAATCCAGGGAACTTGAAAACCCGGAAGCAATTGCGAAGTTCAAGGATGCCACACACCGGGTTATCGCCATGTCTATGATCCATGAAAAAATGTACCAAAGCGATCATCTTTCCACCCTGCATTTACGGGAATACCTGCACGATTTATCGTCCGATCTGGTTACTTCATATCAATCCGGTTACCCGGTTAATCTGAAAATCGATTGCGACATTGATTCCATCGGCCTGCGTTCCGTTGTTCCGATTGCATTGATTTTGAATGAACTGATTTCCAATTCGCTTAAATACGCCTTTGACGATTACGATAATTGCCTCATTACCATTTCGTTCATGTATTACCAGGGAAAAAAATGCAAACTGATCTATAAAGACAGTGGTACCTGGAAAGCTCCTTCAAGACAAGGTTCCTTCGGATTAGACCTCATCGAATCCTTGACAGACCAATTGGAAGGGACCATGGAATTAAAAACTTACCCGGAAACGGTATTTGACATTACGTTCAGCCCACAGGAGGACCAATAATTATCAATGTTACAATTATTAATTATCAAAATTGTAAGCCCTTTTGATAATTGGAACATTCATAATTGATAATTTATTTGATTTTCAAAATTTCCTGTACTGCCGAAGAAACATACTCCACACCTATAGCAATGACTATAAAACCGATAATCCGGGAGATCGCATTAATTCCGGAAGCGCCCAGAGCTTTCACGATAAAATGAGAGGTTCTTAAAATGAAATAGATTACCAAACAAACAGCAATAATCGCGCAAACAGAAAGCAAATGCTGTTCCCTATTATCAAAGGTCTGATTGTAAGTAATCAGCAAAGAAATAGATCCTGGGCCCGCAAGCATCGGGATTGCCAGAGGCGTTAAAGAAACCTCCGACCGGGTTTGCATATCTGCTTGTACACTCGCCTTTTTCATTCCTTTATGCTTCGTGAAAGAACCGGTAAGCAAGGCAAATCCTGATGTTGCAATGATCAAACCACCGGCAACACGCAAAGAATTAATGCTGATCCCAAAGAAATTCAAAACATATTTCCCTGCAAAAAAGGATATCAGTAGAATAATACACACATTAACCGAAGTCCATAAAGAGGTTTTATCCCGGTTGTGTTTGGTATCGTCCTTGGTTAGTCCGACAAAAACGGGAACTGTTCCCAAAGGGTTCAAAACTGAAAATAAAGCTGCAAAAACACTGATAAAAAGTTCCATTTTTTGCCGCAAAATTCCCCATATTCCGGAGTTTGGACGTTAGGTGTATGTTAATTGTTGGTTACCAATTTTGAGACGAAAGACAAAAGACTGCAGACTTAAGACAGATTTGTCTTCGGCCTTTCGTCTATTGTCCTTAGTCTTTATTTAATTAACTTCGTAAAAACACATCAAATGGAAAAAGATCAATTAGCAGAACTTGCTTCTCAATTAAGTCATCCATCAGGAGAAAAGGGTAATGAAATTGCACAAATGATGAATGAGACGAATATCGGGATGACCAAAAATGCTATTCTGAACCTGGACCTGAACCCCAATGATTCTGTTTTGGAATTAGGTCATGGAAATGCCGGTCACCTGGAATTCCTCTTTTCTCAATGCCAGAATATCCGCTATACCGGTTTGGAAATTTCAACTTTGATGAACCAGGAAGCTCAGAAGATAAACCAATCGTTTGTTGATGCTCAAAAAGCCACGTTTGCATTGTATGACGGGAAACAAATTCCTTTTTCAAACGATCAATTCAATAAATTATACACTGTAAACACGCTTTATTTTTGGGAAAATCCGGTTGAATTGCTTGCTGAATTATCGCGTATTTTAAAACCCAAAGCACTCTTCTCACTCACCTTTGCTCATCGGAGCTTTATGGAAAACCTGCCTTTTACTCCTTTTGGATTTACATTATACAACCCCGATGAAGTAATGAAATTAGTGGCGCAAAGTACTTTTACCCTTAGCCGTGAAGATTCAAGAACAGAAACTGTAATGACCAAAGATGGCCAGGCAGTGGAACGACAATTTTCTACCTTAGTACTTGAAAACAATAAGAGTCAGTGATAAATTGATTCAGACGAAGGATAAACAATTCTAGATTTTGAATTATGAAAGAACACACATACGAAGCAACTGTCATCTGGACAGGAAATAAAGGAACCGGAACATCCGATTACGCTGCATACGGAAGAGAATTCACTCTTCAGATCCCGAACAAACCGGATTTGCTTTGTTCGGCTGATGTACCGTTTCGTGGCGACAAAACCAAACACAATCCGGAAGATTTCTTCCTGGCATCACTTTCCAGTTGTCACATGCTTTGGTATTTTCATTTGTGTGCAGATGCCGGGATCCAGGTAATCGAATACCGGGATGAACCAGTTGGAAAAATGGTCCAGGACCCAAATGGCGGGCGATTTACTTCCGTTGTACTTCACCCGAAAGTAGTAATCACCGATGCTTCCAAAATTGACCTGGCAAATAGCTTGCATCATGAAGCAAACAAACAGTGCTTTATAGCGAATTCGTGTAATTTCCCGGTGAACCACGAACCAACTTGTACTGCAGAAAAAGATCAACGTTAAATAGCGGATTTATTATTTGACGTAATAACGCAATATTACGTCAGCCTATCAAAATCTTGAAAGCAGCATGCAAAAAAAGAAAAACAAATCCATTCGAAAAGTCCGTTACGTCCTCTACAAAGAAACTCTTGTCGATTTCAAAGAACATTTGTGGACCTTCATCGGTTCCTTTTTCGGTATCGGGTTAATTGCCTTTACACAATCCCTTTCCCTGGACAAAATGTCAAATATTTTCCTGATCGGATCATTTGGGGCCAGCAG
Organism: uncultured Flavobacteriales bacterium; assembly: GCA_946480815.1. Next base: position 116,843 of record CAMLLB010000001.1, on the reverse strand, counting down.
CGTTTTGATCTATGGAGCAATCCAAAGTCCCCTGGCACAACCGAGAAATTTGGTCGGCGGACATGTTATTTCTGCATTTATGGGGGTTTGCGTTTATAAACTGATTCCTGATCCTGTTTGGATTTCCGCTCCGCTTGCCGTAAGTCTTTCCATTATTGCCATGCAAATGACAAAAACACTGCATCCACCCGGAGGAGCAACTGCGCTAATCGCTGTTATCGGAGTTCCGAAAATCAAAGCACTTGGATTTATGTATATTCTGTCACCCGTTTTATCCGGGGTCCTGATTTTGCTTTTAGTTGCATTAATTGCCAACAATTTGACAAAGAACAGGTCTTATCCAACCAACAGCCGACTGACCAAATACATCAAACCTCGAAAAATCCGCTTAAGAGATGTCACAAATAGAAAGAATTTGTAAGAAGGGACATCATTATTTTAAAAGTTCGGATTGTCCTACCTGCCCGATTTGTGAGGCAGAACGAAAATCGGATGCCGGAGTTTTTACTGTCCTTGCAGCTCCTGCACGAAGAGCATTAGAAAATAATGGGATTTTTTCATTGGGCGATTTAGCAAAATACAGCGAAAAAGAAATCCTGGCATTTCATGGAATGGGAAAAGTTTCACTTCCGCTACTGAGAAAGTTATTGTCAGATAATGGGCTTTCTTTCAAAGGTTAATTGAGTTATATTTATCATTGAAAGACTAATAGACAAAAGACTCAAGACATAAGACTTGAATCTGTCTTTAGTCTTATCTCTAACGTCTTTAGTCTTTAAAACATGAAAACTTTCAACAACGTAGACGAATACATTCAGGAGTTTGAAGGAGAAACTCAAAAGCGTTTAATTACTACAAGGAAACTTATCCTGGACACTGCCCCGGAAGCTGTCGAATCCATTTCGTACGGAATGCCTGCATATAAAGTGAATGGAAAACCCTTGGTTTATTTTGCCGGATACAAATCACACATCGGTTTCTACGCTACTCCAACCGGTCATAAAGCCTTTGAAAAAGAATTGTCGAAATACAAACAGGGAAAAGGATCCGTGCAATTTCCGCTGGACGAACCGCTCCCCACAAAATTGATCACAGAAATAGTTTTGTTTCGGCTGATGGAAAACCGAAATAAACATACTGGCAATAAATGACAAACGGCAGCGCATTCATCATCAAGATGATTAAATTCGAAAAAAGAAATAGCGCAGCTATTGAAGACTGAGTGCAGCAGTGGCAGACTGCTTAGCACGAAGGATAAAGAAAAGCGAATGTATTAATTACTAATTTCACCAAAAAACTCTTCATGAAACAATTCCTTCTTCTTTGCTTTTTATTCGTTGTTATGAACTCATTCAGTCAATTCACGCACGCCGATTCACTGCGCGGAGCGTATGGGAACTCCCGTTCCTGGTGGAATTTGAAGCATTATGATCTGAGTGTCACTTTTGATATTGATAAGAAAGAAATTCATGGAAAGAACATCATTACTTTTTCATCTGATCCGCAGAGTGAAATCCCGAATGAACGAATAATACAAATCGATCTGCAGCAACCAATGACCATTGACAGTGTTATAATGGACAGACACCTGGTTTCTGCAAGCAATATCAAACAAGATGGAAATGCCTGGTTTATCAGCTGTAATAATTCGGAAGGTCCAAAATACCAGGTAACGGTTTATTTCCACGGAAAACCACGCATAGCAAAACGTGCTCCCTGGGATGGTGGGATTGTCTGGACAAAAGACGCGAATGGAAAACCCTGGGTTTCCGTTGCCTGCCAGGGACAAGGAGCAAGTGTTTGGTTTCCTTGTAAAGATTCCCAGTATGACGAACCGGAAGAAGGTGTTACAATGCACTACACCTGCCCGGGAGATTTGGTTTGTGTGAGCAATGGGACCTTCATTGGAAAGGAAATTATTAATATGAGTCAGGCTACCTATTCGTGGAAAGTAAACAATCCGATCAACAATTACTGCATGATCCCGTATATCGGTGATTATGTGAACATGCATGAACATTATACAGGAGAAAAAGGAAATCTCGAGATCGATTACTGGGTATTGAGAGGAAACGAAGAAAAAGCGAAAAAACAATTCCAGGATGCTCCGAAAACACTGAAGGCTTTAGAATACTGGTTCGGCCCTTATCCATTTTATGAAGACGGATACAAATTAGTAGAAGCTCCTTATTTGGGAATGGAACACCAAAGTGCTGTCGCTTATGGGAATGGATTTAAAAACGGTTACCTGGGTTCCGATTTGAGCAGTACCGGAGTCGGCTTGAAATGGGATTTCATTATTGTACATGAAAGCGGTCACGAATGGTATGGAAACAACATCACTTCGAAAGACATTGCGGATATGTGGGTCCACGAGGGATTCACTTGTTATAGCGAAACTTTATTTACCGACTATTGGTTCGGGAAAAGCGACGCAGATAAATACTGCCAGGGACTTCGGAAAAACATCCTGAACGACAAACCGATTATCGGTCCATATGGTGTAAACACAGAAGGAAGCGGCGACATGTATTACAAAGGAGCAAATATGCTGCATACCATTCGAACGATTTATGGAAATGACTCCCTGTTCCGTATGATGCTACGCAAAATGAATGCAACGTTTTATCATCAAACAGTGACAACCCAACAGATCGAAGGATTTATGTCGAAAGAACTGAATATGGACCTTTCCAAAGTGTTTGATCAATACCTGCGGGAAAAGGACCCACCAACATTGCAATTAAAATATTCCAAAAAGAAAGTCAAGTTTCGTTGGATCAATTGCGTAGAAGGGTTCAACATGCCAATCATGAACGGAGATCAAAAACTGAGCTGTACCTCCAAATGGAGTTCTTATGCGTTCGGGTCAAACAGTTCCTTCGAAGTGAATCCGAATATGTACATTCTGAAAAAAGAAAAAAAGTGAATTGGTTAAAATGAGTAACTTCGTGCTTTTATTTTAGTAGCATGAAATACATTTACCACCTTATCATCTGCCTTTTTCCGGCAATTTCTTTTGGTCAGTTAATTTTGGGAGGGAATAATCCAAATGATTTTATTGCGAGTTCGCTTTCCAGCAATAACGTTTCTATATCGAATGTAAGCTACTATGGTTACTACGGATCAGTTTGTTATTTCTCTGCAAATGTGCAGAACATGCCGTTTACTTCCGGAGTATTAATGACTACTGGAACAACCAATATTGCTGTTGGACCGAATAATGAGTCAAATGCTGGTATCGACAATGGCTTTGAGGGCTATACCCCGTTGACAAGTATGTTTGGTGCACAAACTCATAACGCATCTGTCATTTCTTTCGACGTCATTCCATACGGGGATACCTTAAAAATCAAATATATTTTCGCTTCGGAAGAATATCCGGAATACGTCGGGTCTCAATTTGTAGACGGATTTGCCATTTTCATTTCCGGTCCGGGGCTACCAGGAAATCAAAATATTGCGCGTTTACCAAATGGAGCTTCTACAACAGTTAATAATGTCAACAATGGTAATCCGGGTGGAACAGGTTCCGGTATAGGCGCTTCACCTGCGGTGAATCCACAATATTTTGTAACTAACGGGAATGGAAATCAGGCCCCTTTCAATTCAAGTAATACTTACCTTGAATTTGATGGTTTGACGGTTCCATTAACTGCTAAATCAGTGGTAACACCGGGTCAAACATACCATATTACTATTGCCATTGCTGATGCAGGAGACGGAATATTCGATTCCGGTGCCTTTATGGAAGAAGGAGGAATTACTGCAAGTACCAGAGAAACTAATTTGGATAATTTTGTCAGCGTGAATTATAATTCAGTGAATCAACAAGTCACCATTAAAATCAGTGAGTCTCATGATAATTTGTGCTATTCCATTGTAGACTTATCCGGAAAAACAATGGTACAATCCAAAATTACCGAAACAACAACTGTTGACCTAAGTAATTATTCTTCCGGAATGTACCTCATCCGTGTGACAGGAGGCAATGATCAAATTACTAAAAAAGTCATTCGTTGACCAAGAGTCTTCAATAGGTAATTTTGTTAATTAATTCTGGAAAGTCACTTCAAAACACCGCTTTGATTTTGGTACTTTTGTAGAAATTTAAAGCATGTTAACGCTCGATCCGAAAGAACTTCCCGTACCGAAACTCCATGGTTATTTACTTGGAGCTATCGGTCCGCGCCCCATCGCATTTGCTTCAACAGTCGATGAAAACGGGGTAAACAACTTATCTCCGTTCAGTTTTTTCAATGTGTTTTCGGCTGCACCACCCATCCTTATTTTTTCACCCGCAAGAAACGGAAGAACAAATACAACAAAAGATACTTACAACAATGTCAAAAATATCCCGGAAGTGGTTATTAACATTGTGAACATGGATATCCTGCATCAAATGAGTTTGAGCAGTTCGCCTTACGGACCCGAAGTAGATGAATTTGTGAAATCCGGACTGACTCCTGTAAAATCAGATACGGTGAAACCGATGCGTGTTTTGGAAGCTCCTGTTCAATTCGAATGCAAAGTACTCGAAGTAAAAGAACTGGGCGATCAGGGAGGTGCCGGTAACCTGGTGATTTGTGAGGTGACGAAGATCCACATTCACGAAGAAATCCTGGCTGAAGACGGAACAATTGACCAAAAGAAGATCAATCTCGTAGCCCGAATGGGAGGAAACTGGTATTGCCACGCCAATGAAGCTTCCATGTTTGAGGTCACGAAACCGATTACAACTGTCGGGATCGGCTTTGACCAACTTCCGGAAGACATCCGCATAAGTTCCATCCTGTCGGGAAATGATTTGGCCCAATTGGCAGGTGTAACCGAACTACCGAATGAAACGGATGTGAATGAGTATAAATTATTGGAATTAAGCGATTTATTCCTAACTTTAGAAGACGAGCCAGCCAAACTGGAACTCGCTTTACACGAACGTGCAAAAGAACTGATAAATAAAAATGATATTGAAGGAGCCTGGATGACCTTGCTTTCTTTTAACGATTAAAATAGTAAATACCCGTAGAAATATGTTTAAAATATCCGGAATCTTAAAGGTGAAAAATGATACAGTACAGGTATCAGAAAAATTCTCAAAGAGAGAATTTGTTTTAACTGATAATGCAAGTATGTATCCTCAGGACATCTTGTTTCAATTAACACAGGACAAATGCAGCTTGATTGATGGATTCAATACGCAGGATCAAATTGAAGTATCATTCAACTTAAGAGGTCGCGAATGGACAAGCCCTCAGGGAGAAGTGAAATATTTCAACACGCTTGAAGCATGGAGAATTGAAAAAGTAGGAGCTCCTTCCATGGGTGGCGGAATCCCGGCAGGTGGCCCTACTGCTATGAACCTGGATCCGATCGCAACTCCTGGTGCTTCTACCGCACCAAGTGACGACGACGATTTACCGTTCTGATAACTAAATTCAAGCCCCGATGATAAATATCGGGGCTTTTTATATCATAACCTTATGAAGCCTGAAATTCTGCGCAAACTAAATAATACTATCACCCTGATCCGGATTATTTTCGGAGCATTCCTATTTGGTATACTTAGCTTTCTAACAGCTATGAGCATAATCGTTATTCCGGGGAGCCAGCATTCAGAGATCAATGAATTGTTCCAATTGATAGCTCCGATTATAATGGTGATCGCAGTATCAACCAGTATTTTCCTCCGCAAAGCGATGCTTGCAAAGGTTCATAACGAAACGGATCCTTATAAACTGATCAAGTCCTTCACCAGTACCCGAATTATTCAAATGGGACTTGTTGATGCATCCATCATTTTCGCTATTGTTTGTTTTGTACTGACTACCAACACTTTTTTCATCATACTGAGCAGTATCGGGATTCTCTATTTTGCTTCACTTTTTCCGCTTCAGAATAAAATTATCCAACAATTAAAGTTGGATAATCCGTTTGGACAGTAATTCAATTTGGGAAGCTTTTTTTCAATTTGGAAATTTGTACGTCCTTCATAATCAGGAATAAAGAGGAATTACTCAAGCATAACCCATTGTGAACACGCTGTAAATCAGCGCATTTAAAGTTCATTTAACTTATTTTATAAAGTCGAAACCGTGCGCTGGCACCATTTTCCCCAATGAGTCGACATGAAATTCAAAAAAATAAGTACCATGAAAAAAATTATCATCGCAGCAATCGCAATCACAACTACTGTGTTCGCAAATGCTCAGGCAGAAACAGGAACTAAGGCTAAAACAGAAACTGCAAATGCAACCAATCCTGACCGTGTAAAAATCAAATTGGAAGAATTGCCGGCAGCTGTAAGAAAAGCATTAACTGAAGATGCTTTCCAGGGATGGACTGCTAAACAAGCATACATTGTAAAAGCTGAGAAACCCTACTACGAGGTAGAATTGACAAATACGAAGTCCGAACTCAATGTCGTGAAATTCAGAGAAGACGGAACAGTTATCAAATAAATGCACCCGATTACTGATAAAAGGTTTTGCAAGGACCGGAGACGTCCATCCCTGCAAAACCTTTTTTTATTTTTCAATAAAATCCTGAATCAGAACAGAACACTTATCTCCCCTTCCATTCAGGTTGAGAGACCATGAGATAAGCCAGCAATGCAAATAAATAGACCGGGTAAAACAATTCAAATAATCCCAAGCCTATCAAATCAAACGACGAAGGTTTCTTTTTGTCCATTTTTACCAGCATAAAATCCATCCCGTATTTGAAAGCGATGATCAAAAAAGTCAGCCAGTAGACTCCTGCAAAAAAAGTGATAATCAACAACAGGAAATAATACAAGTGTAAACCAATAGCCCAAATTCCCAGGAAATTATTCAGTGAATCAGCTACATGACTTGTTTTCCCTAACCAGCGAACCCGTTGTTCCATCACTTCTGAGAGTGTTCCGGGAGTTTCTGTTTCTACTTTCAAGGCTTCATTTTCAACAATCTCAATCCGTTTTCCGGATGCCCGAAACGCCCTTAGCGTATAGATATCATCACCGCTTAAAATGTGATCATGGTCTTCAATATCATCCACCTGGTCGAAACTTGACACGTGGATCAGCAAATTTGCACCACTGCAGTTAACAGGTCGTGCCCATCCGGCAATTCCTTTATTCAAAAGTGTTGTAAAAAGGTATTCCAGGGTAAAAAAAGATTGCCACCACTTTTTCCCTGTCATTTCAACCGGGAGAATGATCAATTCAGCTTCCGGGAGCAAAAGCATGGACTTCATATAGTCTTTTCCGAAAGAAACGTCTGCATCCATTGTTAAACAATATTCCGTTCGTACATGGTCCATTCCAAAACGAATGGCACGCTTCTTCCCTCTTTGTTCTTCCGGTAAATGCAATAAACGGATCGGGAAAGCATCCATCTCCCTGAATAAATCAATATACGAATCTGAAGAATGATCATTCACAAAGATCCATTGTGCCGGCTGGTAACGCTGTGCGTAAATGCATTCCAAAAAAGCCTCAAGATTATCTGCTTCATTTCTAAAAGGGATCACAACCGATATTTCATCAATTGCCATCATCTTTTTTGAATTTCGGCTGATCCGCAAACGGTTTACGCCAAACAGCAGAGTTAAAATCGAAAGAATATAAAGAAGTACCCAGGAACCAATCAACCACATAACTTATTGTTTTCTTTTAGGTAACCAGATAAAACTACTCATAAATGCCGGTAATGCGATATTGATCAGGTAAATAATAATACTCGAAACAATTACATCCGGAACAGAAACGGTTGTTCCTGCAAAAACAAACAGGGCGGCTGTTTCGCGGATCAATACCTTTCCGGACCACAAAGATGGCACGAATGAAGTGAATAGGTAAATCAGCCAGATTTGTGTCAGCAGGAACCAAAAATCTTCGTAGCCAAAGGTCACGAATAACAAAACGTATTGCAAACTAAAAACACAAAAACGTATGGTTGAAAAAGCCAGGAAAGGCCATTTCAGATTTTGATAACGTCCTCTGATACTCTGCAACCTTCTGACAAAGGTGAAGCGGCTTCGTTGTTTGGGAAGCAGGTAATCTCCAAAGAAGTAAATCAGCAGAATTACCAACGCTCCTCCACTTGCAGAAATCCACAGGGAATTTGCCTGACCGTATTTCAGCAACACTGCCACTAATCCGAAAAGTAAGGTCGGAATGAGCTGGCTTAAATTGGCCAATGCAGTGGCGAAAATAATGTAGATCGTTTGTCGCTTTTGAAAATAAATCAACCTTCCCAAAAAGTTTCCCCATCCGTTCGGTGACATGAAACCGGAAGCTACTCCGGCCCAAAAGGCGTTTTTAACCAACCTGGATTCCACATTCAGCGGATCAGTAACAGTCTTCCATTTCAGGAATTCCATCCATAAATTAGGGATCAGCAACAAAAAAGCTGAGACCAGTGCCCACCAGTGTTTTACATCCAGTCCTTTGGCATGCTCCCAATCCACATTTTTCAACTGGAAATATAAGGTCCAGATTACGGCTGCAAATACCAATAATTTGAATAATGTAATTAAACCAGCTTGTTTTTTAGTAGCTTTAACTTTCTCTTTCATTTGCATGGCCGAAGATAAAATAATTTTAGGGATTGACCCCGGAACAACTGTATTGGGATATGGATTAATTCATATTCAGGGCACGAAAATTGAAATGCTCAACTTCGGAATTATCCAGCTGAACAAACTCGACAATCAACCGGATAAATTGAAACGCATTTTTGATCGCATTGACGGACTTATGGAAGAATACAAACCGGACGAAATGGCCATTGAAGCACCTTTCTTTGGAAAGAACGTTCAATCCATGCTGAAACTTGGAAGGGCACAAGGTGTTGCCATTGCTGCTTCACTCAGGAGAAATATCCCCTACGAAGAATATACTCCGAAACGAATCAAACAAGCGATCACTGGAAACGGAAACGCTTCAAAAGAGCAGGTTGCGGCAATGCTCCAAACGCTGCTTCGTTTTGAAGAACTTCCAAAATACCTGGATGCAACGGATGGTTTGGCAGCCGCGGTTTGTCACCATTTCTCCAAGGGAATCGGTGAAAACAACAAAAGCAAGGGAAATAGCTGGAGCAGTTTTCTAAGTAAAAACCCTGAACGAAAAATAAGATGAAAAACCTCACTTTCTCCATCATTTGCCTGCTTTTATTCCCCTCTTTCAACCAGGCACAGGAAGTCTTCGAATGGTATGAAGGTTCCTGCCTTACAAGAGCCCAGATCGATAGCTCAAAAGCAACTTATCAGCAAGTGCAAAACGCACATTATACTCTAATCCAGGCATCCGAATTGAGTCAGCCGTTCCTGGCTTATCAACCAAAAGACACTGCTTATTTAAAAGTAAAAAGCATCCGTTTTGAGTGTGGCAATTTTGTAACGGAACTGGAACAAATGGAATATCCGAAAGGAGATTATTGGACGGACCTCAAAAAAATGAGATTGGAGAATATCCGGGAACAATGCCTGCTGCGTGAAAAAGCCGTTATCGCTTTAAATCAACCAAAAGCATTGAAAGGAACTCCTTATTGCAAAGCATGTTCCGATTATATAACTGCCCTGGAAAAAGGTGGGAAAATCTTATTGAGTACCTGGAAAACGTTACATGATAAAGAAGTGGCAGGAGCTCTTGATCCCAGTTCGATCAATACTGCATTTGAACGGCATTGGAATAGTCCTGATCAGGAATTGTGGGCACGAATAGAAGTTCTGAGATACGGTTGGTGGAATTGTGTATTGGAAAATCAAACGGTTTGGTTCGATGAAGCGAAATATCAGCGGGAGTTCAAAAAATTAATGACTTCCATTCAATTGGAATGTCATTAAGACTTCTTTTGTAATTCAATGGATTCCTTTTGCAGGTTTTCCATTACTTTATCCAGCATCTGTTTATAATCTTCGTGTGTACTGGTGTAATAAATGAACGAATCCTCGTATTGCTTTTCAGTAACGTGTTTGGATTTCAAATAAGCCCTTCCTGAAGCAGTCATTACTTTGTAATACCGGTTTACAGTAGAATACGTTGTTTGAATATGCCCTTCCAGGATCAGCATATCGGTCATCAGGTCAACCATTTGATCTTTAGGAATCAAATTTTCCGGCTTTTCCAATCCTTGTAATTCACTGTTACATGATTGCAGGATGATCAAAAACAATATTCCGAAAAACCGTTTCATCGATTAAACAGTAAACGCGTTCCCGGCTGTGCTCCTGTTAATTGGCCGTTCTCATAAACAACTTCCCCATTGATAAAAGTCTTTTCAATACTTGAAGAGAATGTTGTTCCTTCAAATGGAGACCATCCGCATTGATAAAATAATGAGTCTTTTGTCACAGTCGATTTTTTGTTCAGATCAACCAGAACCAAATCTGCAAAATAGCCTTCTCTCAAAAAACCACGGTCTTTAACCTGGAAACAAACTGCAACTGCATGTGCCATTTTCTCAACCACACGCACCAAAGGGATCTTTCCATTCGCGGATGCATCCAACATCGCTAACAAAGCATGCTGAACCAATGGGCCGCCGGATGGAGCCTGTAAATATTTCTGTTGTTTCTCTTCGATAGTATGTGGTGCATGATCCGTAGCAATCACATCGATGCGATTGTCCAAAAGTGCCTGCCAGATCTGATCTCTGTCAGCAGCAGTTTTCACCGCCGGATTCCATTTGATCCATGCTCCTTTGCTTTCGTAATCCGCATCTGAAAACCATAAATGGTGAACGCAAGCCTCAGCGGTAATGCGTTTTTGTTCCAGGGGAATATCGTTCCGGAACAATTCCGTTTCAATTCCTGTGGAAATATGTAAAATGTGTAATCGCGTATTGTTCTTCTTAGCAAGTTCCACCGCTTTGGATGATGACAAATAACATGCTTCGGCACTTCGGATCAACGGATGAGCAGACATTGGAATATCTTCTCCGTATCTCTCTTTGTATTCTTCCAGGTTTTTTCTGATCGTTGCTTCATCTTCACAATGCGTAGCAATGAGCATCGGTACGTTGGCAAATAAATGCTCCAAAGTACTGGTGTTATCCACCAGCATGTTCCCGGTAGAAGAACCCATAAAGATCTTGACACCGCAAACATCCTGGATGTTGGTTTTCATGACTTCTTCGTAATTGTCATTCGAAGCCCCCATGAAAAAGGAATAGTTTGCCGGAGAAACTTCTGAAGCACGTTGGTATTTGGCCTCTAACAGTTCCTGTGTCAGTGTATTTGGAACAGTATTCGGCATTTCCATGAAAGAAGTAATTCCTCCTGCAACAGCTGCCCTGGATTCCGATTGAATATTCGCTTTATGGGTTAAACCCGGCTCTCTGAAGTGTACCTGGTCATCAATACAACCCGGAAGTAAATGCAATCCTTCACAATTGATCTCCTCAACTGATCCTTCAACAGAAATAGAAGACGCAATTTTAGCAATTCGTTTTCCATCTATTAAAACATCCGCAACGAATTCCTTCCCCTCATTTACCAGCGTCGCACCTTTCAATAAAATCTTTGCCATTACACCTTTAAATTTCTCATTTTCCAAACTCCAAAGAAAGCTTCTTTGAAAATACTCGAAGACATTTTCGATTCACCGAATTGCCGGTCTATGAATGTGATCGGAACTTCAATTATTTTGAATCCTTTTCTCTTTGCTGCGTACTTCATTTCGATCTGAAAAGCATATCCTTTGAAATGAATCTTATCCAAATCGATCGCTTTCAGTACCTTGTTCGAATAACACATAAATCCTGCAGTTGTATCTGAAATTCCTATAAACAGGATCATTCGCACATAAACCGAGGCAAAATACGACATCAGGATACGGCCCATTGGCCAATTCTGGACCTTTCCACCTTTGGTGTAACGTGAACCGATGCTTACATCGGCCCCTTTTTTGGTACACGCTTCCAATAATCTCGGTAAGTCGAGTGGATTATGCGAAAAATCGCAGTCCATTTCAAAAATATATTCGTAATCCTGCTTTAAAGACCACTTAAACCCATGAATATAAGCCGTCCCCAAGCCTAATTTTCCCTGCCTTTCTTCCAGGAAAATACGATTCGGGAATTGTTGCATCAGGTCACGGATAATGGAAGCTGTTCCATCAGGAGAATTATCATCTACGAAAAGAATATCAATTGTAACAGGTAAGCCCATTACAGCCTGAGCCATACGCTCAACATTCTCTTTTTCATTATATGTTGGGATAATTACAACTGCTCGTGTCACGTGGGTTTAATTTCAGGTGATAAAAATAGTCAAATTCCGCTTCCTTCAACGAATTTATGCAGTTTCTAACATATTTTAATTTATGCTGAATTGCGAATTGAGGTCTGGCTAAATAACTTTTACATTTCACATCATATTCCGTACATTTAAGAGAATGCCCTATCCTGACTTTGAATAATAATTATCTTTGGATAAGATGAAACGGACTTCTCAAATAGCATATTTAGTATTTTCTTTCTGTTTGAATAACGTGTTATTTGCGCAATCATTTCACAACATGTCACTTTTAGATCAATGGCACCAGGATAGCCTGATCTCCAACTCATCAAAAGTCCGTTATTCCGATTGTTTTGGCTTTGTGCAGAACGGAAATGAATATGCTGTGATCGGCTCCACTGAAGGAACACATGTTTTTCTGATCACTGACCAGGATAAACTCATTCCGAAAGGTTTCATAAAGGGCCGTTATTCAAGTACTTTTGTTCAGCATCGGGAATATGCGGTATTTCAACATTACCTGTATGCTGTTTGTGATGAAGGAGTGAGCAGTTTACAAATTATCGATCTTCAATACCTTCCAGATTCCTTACACCTTGCAAAAGAAGACAGCCTTCAATTTGGACGTGTTCACAACATTTTTATCGATCCGGTGCAGGAAAAATTTTATTCCTGTATTCACAGAAGTACGGTCAACACGCAATTAATCGATGCGCCGATGAAAATCTTCTCTTTGACAGACCCCTTGAATTTGCAGGAACTTTGGAGCGGACCTGGAGATGTCAATGAAGTACACGATATTTATGTACGGAATGGAATTGCGATTATGAATTGCGGCTATGACGGCCTGAAAGTTTACAATTTCACCAATACCGCCGCTCCTGTTTACCTGGACTCAAAATCCATTTATACTGATCAGGGATACAATCACCAAGGCTGGCTGACACCGGATGGAACACGTTACCTGTTCGCAGATGAGACGAATGGAAAACGTGTAAAGAACTGTAGTTTTAACGGTTCTCTGGTAACGATCAACAATTACTTCGGGACCAACTACGAGAACGGTTCTGTACCACATAACATTAAAGCAACGAATGATTTTGCCTTTGTAGCCTATTACAATGAAGGCATCCGGGTTTTTGACCTGCGTTATACCGTTCCCCTGGAAGTAGCACATTACGATACGTATCCGGATGAGAATCCCTACAAAATGAATGGAAACTGGGGAGTTTTCGCCGACCTTCCGTCTCAGAGATTAATTGTTTCGGACAGACAATACGGCCTGTTTTTATTACACTTCGATCAGGAAAAAATGCTCAAATCTTTTCCGCTCACATCGGAAGCAGCGCTTTACCCAAATCCGGTTTCCAGTTCCGAATCCATTTTTATGACCATTCCGATTGAAACGGTACGGACCGAATGGAACATTTATGACATGAATGGAAAACAGGTTTCAACCGGGATCAGTGAGCATTTCAATTATGCAGAAATCCCGGTGAATTTTTCCGCTGGTACTTATCAGATTAAGATCCACTTCTATGATGATCAGGATAAATCACAAGAGATTATCCGAAAAATAGTTGTTATTTAAATTAGTATGAACCAAATATACAAAACGATGAATCTAAAACACGCAATTATTCCCGCTTTGTCAATCGCACTTTTTGTATTGGGTGCTTGCGGAGGCCCTACAAAAAAAGATTACTCCAAAGAAGTAGATGAAGGCACCTTCGATGGGAACAAATATACCAGCCAGGCTTTGGGATGGACGATGGAATTTCCGGACAACTGGATTATTACTTCCAAGTCCAGTTTAGAGTCATTGGACAAACGAAGTAAAGAAATGACAGAAGATACAACTTCCAACATGTCGGGAATCAAGAGAACACTTGCATTTCAAAAGAATTTTGACAACAATTTCCAATCCATGTGGGAAGATTTCTCCGGGAATGAAACAGAATACAAACAGATCATTAGCGATAATCATTCCATGATCTATGCGAATTACCTGCAACAACGCATATACGCAGACACCACTTCGGGAAAATTAACTGTAAGCGGCGTTACTTTTGACACCTATGAAGTAGCCTTGAATGATAAAGAGGGAAAAGTATTCGCTACTCAGCTTTTAATGAATGCATTGGTGAAAGGCAAGTTCATGACAGTTACCATTTCTTACAACAACGATGCTGATAAAAAGAAAATGCTGGGGTTGTTTAAGAAATCAACGTTTAAATAATTCGAATTCTCCCTCCTTGAGGAGGGACTAAGGGAGGTGGCAGGAATATCTTCCCAATTACAATTAAAGTGATCCACCCCTCTCTATCTCCCCTCAAGGGGAGAGAAGTAAATCAATCATCTTTTAAAGAATCTAGAATATCAAAAATCAAATCGTTTTCAAAGCCTTTTGATTGAACATACCGAAGTAATTTTGCTTTCTTTTTCCAGGGATCTTTTTCATTTGAAAGGTCCCTTTCTTTTTTGGCAATTTCGTGTTTCAGGATCTCAAAATACTCGTCCGGATCGATTGTTTTGAATGCCATCTGGATGATCTTTTCAGGGATCTGCTTTTGTTTCAGACCTTGTTTGATCTTAATCCTTCCCCAATGTTTAATCCGCAATTTCCCCGAAACATAGGATTCGGCAAAACGGCCTTCATCCAGGAATTTGTTCTCAATCAAATAAGCAAGCAACTGGTCTGTTTGCTCTGAACTCAGTCCCCAGGAAAAGAGCTTGTTTTTAACCTCAAAATGACTTCTATCCTGGTATGCACAATAGGACTCGATCTTCACTTTTGCCTCTAAAAAAGAAAATTTGCCTGTTGCTTTCTTTGATGTTTTCTGATCCATCTTTCCTCCCCCTTCATCCCCCTCCAAAGGGGGAAACTCTAACGAAAAATTGCTCCCCATATTAGAGAGCAATTTCGTTATTATCTTTATCCAGGAAATTGTATTCCAGTAAGTGATATGCAGTTACACCTCGCACATCAACCCATTTTTTATACTTGAAGAACCACTTCCATTGTTTGGAGATAAATCCTTTTTTGAAGTATGCTTCCAGGTAAGGGTGAACCAAAAGAGATACCTTTTTCTCTTTTTTATCTCCCAACAGGAAATTCAAATTCATTTCAATTTCTTCAGCAAAGAGGATCGAAGCCTGCACTTCACCTGTTCCATTACATGTCGGACAAGTTTCAGAGGTATTGATATCCGTTTCCGGTCTTACCCTTTGACGGGTAATTTCAACAACACCAAACTTGGAAGGAGGAAGAATATTATGTTTTGCCCTGTCGGAACGCATAAATTCTTTCAGTTTTTCAAACAGGTCTTTGTTGTTTTCTTTATCGTGCATATCAATGAAATCGATACAAACGATTCCACCCATATCGCGCAATTGCAACAAACGGGCAATTTCTTCAGCAGCCTCTACATTGGTTGCCAATGCGTTGGATTCCTGTCCGTCGGCACCTTTACGGTTTCCGCTATTCACATCGATCACGTGCATTGCTTCCGTATGTTCTATAATCAGGTAACCACCGGAAGGCAGCGGAACTTTCTTACCGAACATCGTTTTAATCTGTTTATTGACTCCGAAACGCTCAAAAATATTGAGTTTTCCATCATACAATTTCAAGATTTTCTCACGACCCGGGGCAATTCCGCTGATGTATTCCTTCAATTCGGACATCAGCTTTTCATCGCTTACGTGAATATTGGAAAAATCAGCATTCAGTAAATCACGAAGAATGGATGAAGTTTTGTCGATCTCACCTAAAACGCGACGTGGTGGAGTTGCCTGCTTCAAATTTGCATGCATGTTTTTCCACTTTTCCATCAAGTTTCGAAGGTCCTGGTCAATTGCTTCCACTTTCTTGTTTTCAGCAACTGTACGAATGATCACACCGAAGTTTTTCGGTTTGATATCGTCCATTAAGTGACGCAAACGATCACGCTCTTCCTGACTTTTAATTTTTTGGGAGATCGAAATTTTTTCCGAAAACGGTACTAATACCAAATAGCGCCCTGCAAGTGTCAATTCTGCACTTAAACGAGGGCCCTTGCTTGATATAGGTTCTTTTGCAACCTGGACCAAGATTGGTGATGTAGTGGATACAATTTCGGTAATTTTTCCGTCTTTTGGAATGTCCTTTTCCGGCTTGAAATAAAGCAGATCAGCGACATTCTGCTTCCCTTGCAGAGTATCTTTGGTAAACTTGTTCAAAGATTGGAATTGTGGCCCCAGATCAAGGTAATGCAAAAATGCATCTTTCTCATATCCAACATCCACAAAAGCCGCATTTAAACTGGGAACTACTTTTCTGACTTTACCGAGGTATATATCACCTACTGCAAAATCGGTACTTCCCTGCTCCTGATGCAGCTCAATCAATTTTCCATCGCGCAAGAGAGCAAGCCAAACACCACCATCACGGGTGTCAACAACTAGTTCTAAACTCACGAACGTATAATTAGAAAGTAACTAAAACAGAAAAACTTAGTAAGCAAAATAACTTACTAAGCTCTTCCAACTATCTTTAAGAAGATTCTTATTTCTTCTTTTTATGACGATTTTTTCTTAGTCTTTTCTTACGCTTGTGCGTCGCCATTTTATGTCTTTTTCTTTTTTTACCGCTTGGCATAGCAATATTATTTTATGGTTATTAATTCAATTATTTCAATTTCAATAGCTTTTAAAAAAAGCACTCCTGCGTCAAACAGGAGTGCAAAGATATTAAAATAAGTTTTCCTACAAATAGTTGTAGTAAAAAAAGATGGAATTATTTCACAATCACCTTATTCTTCACCTCTTCAACAAAAGTTTTAGCCGGTTTGAATGAAGGAATGTTATGTGCCGGGATAATAATCGTTGTGTTTTTTGAAATATTGCGCCCTGTCTTCTCTGCTCTCTCTTTCACAATGAAGCTACCAAAACCTCTTAAATAAACATTCTGACCTTTAGTCAAAGAAGTTTTAATAGAAGTCATAAAAGCCTCAACAGCCTTCTGTGCTTCATTTCTTTCCAATCCTGTTTCCTCTGCAATCTCAGCAACGATATCTGCCTTTGTCATCTTATTATAAATTAAAGTTTTTCAACAATGTGATTTTCAGGTGCAAAAGTAGTCAGCAAAAGCGTTTATTTTTGCTTTATTTTTAAAAATTATCAATTTTTTCCCTAAATGGCTGATTTTGTTCTACTAATAAGCGATTGGTACAGACTAAATGCACGTGAGCTCCCTTGGAGAGACACGAAAAACCCCTATTTCATCTGGTTATCGGAGGTCATTTTGCAACAAACAAGAGTTGATCAGGGGATGAATTACTACCTTAAATTTATCGAAAATTACCCCGTTCTGAACCAACTCGCAGATGCAGATGAAGCATCCGTTTTGAAACTTTGGCAAGGATTGGGTTATTATTCCCGGGCGCGGAATTTGCATAAAACAGCCCAGCAAGTCCGGGATGAATTTGGCGGTGAATTTCCAAATACATATTCAGAGATCATTCAGCTAAAAGGAATTGGTCCATATACCGCTGCTGCCATTTCCTCTTTTGCATTCGATTTGCCACATGCGGTGGTGGATGGAAATGTGTATCGTGTTTTGAGCCGTTATTATGGTATTGACGAACCAATCGATATCGGAAAAGGGAAGAAAACATTCCAGGAATTGGCAGATTCGTTGATTCCGGCAAGTGATCCTGCCCTGTTCAACCAGGCAATTATGGAGTTCGGAGCCATACAATGTACCCCCAATAATCCGGATTGTGATTCCTGTGTCCTGAACCAAAGTTGTGCATCTGCATTTAACCCTGAATCGATCAAAAAACTTCCCGTAAAGAAAGGGAAAACGAAAGTCCGGAAACGGTATTTTCACTACTTACACATTGAAAAAGGCCCGGAAATTGCTTTGGATCAGCGTACCGGAAAAGACGTTTGGGAGAAATTGTATGAATTCCCGCTCATTGAAAGTAAAAATGACTCAATTCCTTCTGAATTCAGGGACTCTGCGAGTCTTTGTTACCAAACCAAACACATTTTAAGTCATCAGCATATCTATGCTTATTTTTATAAGACAGCTGAATCGGAAATTGAAGGATTGAACTTCAAATTCATTGATAAAAGCCAGTTACATGATTATCCGATCCACAGATTGATGGAGAAATACCTTGAGTCTGATTCCGAATTATGAATGTCAAATTCCGAATTGAAAATGGACAATGTAATAGTTGAAAAGTGAAAACCGGTATCCAACTTTTAAATTCTCATCCCGATAATTATCGGGATTACATTTTCAATTCATATAAGAATTCGTAACTTTATGTCTGTATAAACAAGCATAAATTATGTCAGGTAGCGTAAACAAGGTTATTTTAATCGGAAATTTAGGGAAAGACCCGGAAGTCAGACGTTTGGAAAACGGAACAGTAGTTGCCAGCTTCCCGATTGCAACCTCCGAAACTTATGTTGACAGAACAACCGGCGAACGTAAAGATAATACCGATTGGCATAACATTGTTGCCTGGAGAGGATTGGCTGAAGTCGTGGAAAAATACGTACGTAAAGGAATCAAAGTATATATCGAAGGAAAACTGAAAACGCGTTCATGGACGGACCAAAGCGGTGCAACTCGTTATACAACTGAAGTTGTTGCAGATGAATTGACGATTTTAACTCCCCGAAACGAACAGGAAAAACCGATGGGATCGACAACTCCTCCCTACCCGACAGAAACTCCTCAGAATCCAAGCCCGATGAATTTGGATATCAGTCCCAATGATGATTTGCCATTTTAATTATGGATAGTATCCCCGAATTAAGCTCAGATGTCATTCCCGTCAGTATTCAGGCGGGATTCAATGTATCTGACCACGTTATTTCACTGATCGTTATTTTTGTTTTAATTGCCTGTTCCGCATTGGTATCTGCTTCAGAAGTGGCTTTCTTCGCGCTAGGTCCCACGGAAAAGAAAAACCTCGAAGACGACCAATCAAGAAGCTCAAAAGCAATTCTGAAACTTCTTTCAAAACCGAAGGATCTACTGGCAACAATCCTGATTACGAACAATTTTGTTAACGTTTGTATTATCATCCTTTCAACGGAAGTGATCAATCAATTCTTCCCCGATTCCGATAAACCGAATACAATCCGTTTTTTGATCGAAGTTGTAGGGATTACTACATTTTTGCTGTTGCTCGGTGAAGTTGCCCCTAAATTATATGCTTCCCGAAACACCTTATCTACCGCCCGATTTATGGCCGGTCCGCTTACCTTTATCAACCTGCTCCCTCCTTTCTCCTGGTTACGTTGGTTATTGGTTAACGGAACCAACCTGATCAACCGCAGAGCAAAGAAAAGAGGAATAAACCTGTCAACAGATGATCTGGAACATGCTTTGGCCTTAACTAAGGAAGATTCGGATAATGAAGATGAACACCGGATCCTGGAGGGAATCATCAAATTCGGGAATACGGAGGTGAAACAAATCATGAAATCCCGCCTGGATATTGTAACCATTCCCAATGAAGCGAGTTTTCAGGAAGTATTGGATGTTGTCCTGGACGCAGGATATTCACGCATTCCGATCCATGAAAGTACATTCGACAATGTAACGGGAATCCTGTACATCAAAGATTTACTTCCTTACATCAATAATGAATTGTTTGACTGGAAAGCCTTATTGAGAAAACCGTACTTTATTCCTGAAAACAAAAAAATCGACGATTTGCTGAAGGAATTTCAGGATATGAAAATGCACATGGCAATTGTGGTGGATGAATACGGAGGCGCAAACGGATTGGTGACATTGGAAGACGTGCTGGAAGAAATTGTCGGTGATATTACGGATGAATTTGACGATGATGATCTCATTTACACCAAAATTGATGAGTCAACCTATTTATTCGAAGGAAGAACTTCACTGGTTGATTTTTACAAAGTATTGGAGATCGACGGTAAGGATTTCGACCAGATAAAAGGAGAATCGGACACGATCGGTGGATTTATTATTGAACAAGCCGGCCGGATTCTGAGAAATAACGAATACATTCGCTGTGGAAATATCAAACTGATCGTTGAAAGTTCCGACAAGCGAAGAATAAAAATGATTAAAACAATTCAGGAAAATGATTAAGATTATTGGTTCGGCATGTTTATTTCTACTTCTGATGAGTAGCTGTGGCGGAGATGAAATGTTGATCCCAAAGCCACCGACTTATTTGAGGACCAATTTTCCGAAACATGAATACGTAAAAGTCGATGACGCAACCACCTATTCTTTCGAATTATCCAAAGTTTATTTCCAAAAACCTCTGACTTACAAAGGGGAAGTAACCAACCACAAAGAAGTAAATCTCGGACCTTTGAACGGAATCCTTTATTTGAATTACTACCCGATCCCGAACAGAGATACCTTGGTCCGTTATATCAATTTATCCAACGATAAGGTTGATGAGCATCAAATCAAAGCTACCGGGATCAAAGACCAGAATTTCATTTTTCGCGACAAAAAAGTTTACGGTACTTTGTTTGAATTTGAAGGAAATGTGGCAACCAATTTCCAGTTTTACCTGACGGATTCCACATCGAACTTTATCAGAGGCGAAGTCCTTATGAACTGCAGACCGAATTATGATTCGCTTCGCCCTTCATTGAATTATTTAAAAGCGGACATCCTTCATTTGATCAATACGCTGGAGTGGAAAAAGTGACTTCGACTCCGCTCAGCCACCTTTTCAATTGGTCTGTCCGGCTTAAATAAAATTTCACGAAAAGACCTCCGCCCTTTCATCATATAAGCTTCTAAAGTTGTACAAAAAGGCCATTGAGCGGAGTCGAAATGCCGTTTTTGTTAATTCGTAATTATTTGGTGCAGAATCTATAAGAATCCTTATTTTTATAGGAAACTTTAATACTCTATGAAAACAACTCTCCTATTATTTTCATTCCTGATCTCGTATTGGGGATTTTCCCAGGAATATTCCCGGGCAAAGATCATGACAGATTCTGATGGTCTTCAAACACTTGCCGAACTTGGAATAGGTATCGACCATGGTGTTGTAAAACGCGGAACTTTCTTTATTTCTGACTTCTCCAAAAATGAAATAAAACAGATCCGTGACGCAGGATTTGAAGTCGAAATTCTGATTGCGGACGTCAAAGCATATTATGTAAATCAAAATGTGAACCTGGATCCGAACTCTCCCGCAACTGAAAAGAACGCCATGTGTTCTCCGACATCCGGTCCGGGCACTTTCACTCCGGCAGTTCCTTCCAATTTCAATTTGGGAGCTATGGGCGGATTTTATACATACCAGGAATTCATTAATGAAATTGATGCTATGGCAGCTCAATATCCAAACCTGATCACTGTAAAAGATACCATCAGTAATTTTTTAAGTATTGAGAACAGGCCAATTTACTGGATGCGTTTAAGTGATAATCCGAATTCCGATGAAGCAGAACCGGAGGTGCTTTATACCGCTATTCATCATGCAAGAGAACCCAACTCCTTATCCGAAGTTATTTTCTACATGTGGTACCTGCTTGAAAACTACAATACAAGTGAAGAGATCAAGTATTTGGTAGATAACACCGAAATGTATTTTGTTCCTATGATCAATCCCGACGGATACGTTTATAACCAGACAACAGATCCGAATGGTGGAGGTATGTGGAGAAAAAACCGCAGACACAACAGTGGCGGAAGTTATGGAGTTGATTTAAACAGAAATTACTCTTATGGCTGGGGAACAACGGGCACAACGACCAATCAAAGCAATGACACCTATTGTGGAACTGCAGCATTTTCAGAACCTGAAACACAGGCAATAAAATGGTTCTGTGAGAACAGAAATTTCCAATATGCCTTCAATGCACATACTTACGCAAACGACATTCTATTCCCGATCGGGACTACTACCAATGAGTTTGCCGCGGATCACAATTATTTTGATGCATTTACACACCACATGGTACAATACAACGGCTATGAAAACAAAAAATCATCTGCACTTTACCCGGCATCAGGAGACTCCGATGATTACATGTACAAAGTAGACACGGTTGTGAAACCCAAAATCTTCGCAATGACACCGGAAGTAAGTAATACAAGCGGTGGATTCTGGCCTGCTGTCAATGAAATTACCGGGATTTGCCAGGAAATGGTTTTCCCAAACCTCATCTTGTCTCATTTAACTCATCGTTATTTGGAAGTGAAAGATCTGGACCCTGGAATGATTGCTACCACAACCGGTAACTTCAATCACAGCGCTTACCGTTTAGGCCTTGAGAATGGACCCGTAAATGTGAGTATTACTCCAATCTCCGGTATTCAGTCTGTTGGTTCTCCAAGCGTTCACAACCTGGCAATTATGGGAAGTGAAAACAGCGGAATTTCCTACGTTTTGAATCCATCCATCCAATTTGGTGATGAAATCAAATATGTCCTGAACACAGAATATGTGGGCTGGACAAAACACGATACGATTGTAAAAACCTTTGGCAGTATTACTTCCCAGTTCATTGATGAAGCAAACAGTTCTGTAAACTGGACAGGAAGCTGGGCAACGACCAATTCAACGTATGTTTCTCCAAGTACTTCTTTTACGGACTCTCCAAGTGGAAATTACACAAACAACGTAACCCGTACTTACCAGTTTAATAATACCATCAATCTGACGCATGTTACGGAAGCAATGATCAAGTTTTATGCAAAATGGGATATTGAAGCGGATTACGATTATTGTCAATTCCAGGTTTCTAATGATAACGGAGCAACATGGATTGGTCAATGTGGAAATTATACGGTAGCAGGAACAAGTGCAAATGGTTCAGTTCAGCCAAATAATCAACCTGTTTACGAAGGAACACAAGCAAATTGGGTACTGGAAGAAATTAACCTGAGCGATTACATCGGTGACAGTATCAAAGTTCGTTTCATCTTAAAATCAGATGGCGGCACTGTAGCTGACGGTTTCTACTTCGATGACTTTGAAATTTTATATAACATCGACTACACCGGCCTTGCCGAAAATGAGAAAACGTTATTTCACCTGGTACCAAATCCGGCAAGTTCTTATGTAAACATTGTATTTGATCAAAGTATCCAAAACGGAACGATTGAAATTGTAAACATGAACGGAGAAACCATTTCAACGCATCCGGTAGATAGTCCGAAAGTTGAAATCCGAACGGATAAATTGTCGGTTGGAGTTTATTACGTAAGATACACCGGCTCCATTGAGCAAAAGTCTCCGGTTAAATTGGTTGTGATACACTAATTTGTCTGTCTCGATACTTACCGCTATGTCAGTTCGAGTGTCAGCTTTGCTGACTTATCGAGAACAAATAGCGGTAAACTCGACATGACAAGTAAAATAAAAAAGGCTTTCCATCCCGGAAAGCCTTTTTTTCACATTTATGCGATGAATGATTTATTGATCAATCCACTTATCATCTTTCATTTCACCAAGAATTACAACGTCTTTTGTACGTGAATAATCCTCAGCTGCAAGAAGCATTTGCTCCCTAGTATCTCTTCTGATTCGTATACCTTGTGATCCTGAATTTCTTACTTCAATGTAAAAACCATCTCGCAATCTTGCTGGTTTTGTTGGAGGTCTACCCATTTGTTTGTGTTTTTCTTCGTCTAATATAATAATACATTAAACGCTTCGATTAAAATTATATTTTTTTAGGAATCCAATAAATCTGATTCCACCTTTTGTTTGTATAGAACCCCTTGTCTTTTAAACCTGCCTGACTGAATAATCCCAACAATGGAAAAAGCCATAACCACGGGTGTAAAAAAGAAAAAACCTATACCTACTTCGTCAAAACTTAAGCCCGACGGTGAGCTCAACATGACTAAATCCCACAGCAAAAACAGTGCCGATAAAGCCAAACCTATGATTGACAAAACCCTATTTGTAACTCGTTTAATCTTGATTAATCCGAGTAAAAATGTTGTAATAAAAAATAAAAAGAAAAACAGGCTAATCAAACCAGCCTCTTCCGTTTCGCTTGATCCTGAGTCATAATAGTTGGTATACCAACTGCTAAATCTGGCAGAAGACACCAAATCAATATAGTAGAGTACAATGACGCTGAATAGTGCGCTAAGGACCAAACTTGAAATATAAAAAGCTTTATTCATCCTCAAATTTGGCGCGAATATATAACTTTATTTTGAAATTTCTAAAAAACGAACTGATTATCACCAAAATAGATGTCATTCACTTTGCAATTTGAACAGGGGTAATACTGAAAGAATCTCCGTATTAATTTTCCTTTACCAGGTAAAAAGTCCCATTCTCATTCATCTCCATTGAAACCAAATCCCAACAAATAAACAGAACCATCAGGCGATCGATAGTTGATTTCTGTAAACTCGACAAACGATAAATCTTGCTCAAAGTAAGTCCCGGATTAGTTGCGATAATTGACAACAACTGGGTCTCTTCTTCTCCTATCTTCTCAGGTCTTTTCTGATCGAACCGTTCGTGTTTCCAAACATTCAGTAATATTTTATTGGCTAGCAAGGTATGATCTTTCCGACGCACATAAGCTTTCCATTTTCCTTCTTCATCCAATGCCAGAATAGGTCTGTTTGCCGTTTTTTCAATGGAAATTTCAAGTACCAGCTTCATGTCTTCCTGCCAAACACGCGATTGGAATTCTAATTTAGGTTTTGAATACATATCGACTGCAGCTTCTATCATGTGGATTTCCTCAGTGGGATCAACTCCGGCAATTTTCCCGTTGTCTTTCACTCCTATCAAAAGCCTTCCGCCATCAGTATTCGCAAAGGCAACGAGTGTTCTTGCAATCTTTTTGGAATCGTCGATTCGAAATTTGAAATCCTGTTGCTGGTGTTCTCCTTCTTTGATCAACTGTTTTACCGACTGCATCTTACAAAAATAAAAAGAAATGTAATTTCGCCAATTTGCCTGTTTGCCAAATAGCGAACCATTACCCTGGTATTTATTTATTCCAAATCTCCCAGGCCTTATTCGCCTGTTCTTTCAACATCGAAAGTCCATTCAACGTAGTCGCTCCATGCAACCTGGATTCTCTCAGGAATTTGGTTTCCTCCGGATTATAGATCAAATCGATACACAAATGTTTATCACTTAAGTATTCAAATGGAAAAGGAACAGATTCATCTACGTTGGGAAAAGTTCCGAGCGGTGTACAATTCACAACAATCTTACAGGCACGCAGCATATAATCGTTGATTGTTTCATAAGCGAATTCCTTTTCATTTCTTGGGTTACGCGAGATCCAAATGACGTCCAAACCGATATTTTTCAATACATAAGCAACTGCTTTGGAAGCTCCTCCCGTTCCCAGTATCATTGCCCGTTCGTGTTCATTGGTCAGAAAAGGTTTTATCATCTGATGAAAGCCAAAGGCGTCCGTGTTGTATCCCGTTTTTTCACCATTCGCAGATACCCGGACACAATTTACAGCTCCGATCGCTTTTGCTTCTTCACTTAATGAATCCAGGAACGGAATGATCTGTTCTTTATATGGAATTGTAACTGAAAAACCTTTTAGGTCAGGAATACTAAAAACCTTCTGAATCTCTTCTATTTCGGACAATTCGAAATTTTCGAATCGGTAATTCAAACCTTCCCGTTGAAATTTCTCATCGAAGTATTGCTTCGAAAAAGAATGTCCTAAGGTTTTGCCTACCAATCCGAATTCAGGCATTTTTCTTACTGAATTTTGACTTCACAAAACTGATGATCATTGGAAGAGCTGAAATGAGAATAATCAACAAAACGACTTTTTCATTGTTGTTTCGTACCCATTCGATTTCTCCAAGGAAATACCCCGCAATGGTCATAGAAGTAATCCATAAAACTCCACCGATAATATCGTACATCAAAAAGGTACGGTATTTCATTTTCCCGATTCCTGCCGCAAAAGGAGTAAATGTTCGTACAATCGGAACAAAACGTGCCATAATAATTGCCGCAACTCCCCTTTTTTCAAAAAACTCTTCGGTTTTGGTTAAGTAAGACTGCTTTACAAGCTGACGACCTTTGATTTTCCATTCAAAAACTCCCAATCCCAACTTGCGGCCAATCCAATAATTGACGTTATCTCCCAAAATAGCTGCAAAAGATAAGGAGCCCAAAATAAAGGCAAGATCCAATTTCCCATTTGCAGCAAACATTCCCGCCATGAATAGCAAAGAATCTCCGGGTAGAAAGGGCATAATGATCAATCCTGTTTCAATAAAAATCACTACAAAAAGGACCACGTAAATGGAATCGTTATAATGATCAAAAACCCAGTTAAAATCCAGGTGGAATAAGTGTTTGAATAATTCTATCATGGCTAATACATTTCATAAGTTGGTTCGAATGTTTCAAACCAGGCGGTTATTCCTCCTTCAAGAATCGCAACGTGTTGAAAACCGTGGGCACATTCCAGTAAGTTTGCAACAGATTCTGCTCTTCTGCCGGTTTTGCACATAATGATGTAATACTTTGATTTGTCCATCGACTCTGCAACCTCGGGAATTTTATGCATTTGAATTTTAGTTCCTCCGATGGAGCAAATTTCAACTTCCCATGGTTCGCGGATATCTATCAGTTCTGCCTCATTGTTTTGGATTAGCTGCTTACAAGCTTCGGAGGTAATGTGATTCATTCTTTTTTTTGGCAAAGATAGACTTATTTGGAAATTGAAAATGTAAAATTGACAATTGAAAGGGAGAGAAAGGCTCGCTTTCGATAATAAACAAGTATTAGCGCAGGTTTCTTTTCAATTTTTCCATTCTCAATTTTCAATTCATTTGATTTTCACCGAGATTTCCATCTCGAAAAGTGCTACCACGTCTCCGTTCAGATCTTTCGCAGTTACTTTCACCCAATGATTTTGTCTTTCGTTGGTTTGAATTGCTTTCAAAACCTGTTCACGAACAAGAGCACCTTCATTACAAGTGAACAAAACATCTGTTTCTGCCCGTTTCACAAATTCTGCTTTCATTCCTTTAAATGCAAAAGAAGGCCTCACATTCAGCTCATCGCAAAAATAAAATGCATGTAATCCTGCCGTAACATCTGCACCAACAGCCAAAGCTCCAAAATACATGCTTTTCAGGTGATTCTTTGTTCGTCTTCTCAATTTGATTCTTACAAGTACTTCATCGTCATTGATCTCAAGTAATCTCGGACGAACATATCCGATCATCGGGATCTTGAAAATGCCCATCAAACGAAGCATCATGGCATATTTCTTCAAATTCGGATTACTCATGGCCGGTAAGTGTTTGGATTATTTCCTTTACTGAACGGATCGATTTCACATGCTCAATACTTGGCCCGGCACACCAAACGGTTTTGTATGTCGCGCTGAAAGCTGCTTTCTCCAAAGATTTCATTCCTCTGTAAAAAACAATGGCTTTCACCCATTTTTTCAGTCGCTTGTTCTTATTCAGAAAGCGTTCCAACCAGGATTGCTCTGTCCCGATTTCCTTTACGTAAGGTGTATTGATAACCGTACAGGGGGTTCCTGACAATTTGGAAGTCATTACAATATCTTTTGCTCCGTAATCTACACAAGCCTGCTTGTATTCCTGTGAAACTCCGGCTTCATCGGATGCAATAAAAATCGACCCGATGGAGAATCCGTCAGCACCAGCCTCAATTAAGTCATCCATTTCTTTTTTTGTCCCGACACCTCCTGCAGAAATAACCGGAATGGAAATCTCCGCTTTGATACTTTTGATTAGCGTTGGCGCGTCAATCCGTCCGGCATGGCCGCCAGCCCTATTGTTTACTGCAATAACCGCGTCCGCTCCCAATTCTTCTACTTTTTTTGCATAAGCCACATCTGTCACGTCACAAAAAACTTTGATGTTTTTCCCATGAGCAGCATCAATGACCTTTTTGGGAGAGCCTAAAGAAGTAATAAAAAAATCGACTTCTTCTTCGATACAAATCTTCAATTGTTCCTCCATGTAAATATTGGAAGCATTCACAATCAGATTAATTCCAATAGGACCTTTCGCTTTTGCTTTCATACGCTTCAAACCTTCCCTCAAAAGTTCCGGAGAACGATAATTCAAAGCGGGTATAGCCGCAGCAATTCCATTTTCAGTTCCGGCAATGATCATTTCTTCATTGGAAACCAAAAACATAGGAGCCATTATAATCGGGTGTCGAATGTTCAATAAATTACACAAAGCCAATTTTTCCATTTTCAATTGATTACATTCAAATATACTAATAATTATGCACGCATACATTAATTTATCAATTATGAATTCCACAATTATCAAGTCCAGAAACCTCTCGATAATTTTCAATTTTCACATTTTGAATTAACAAAAAAGCCTTCCCGATTATCTCAGAAAGGCTCTTCGTCTTTTTTAAGGGCTTTTTTTATTACATCCCAAATCCAAATTTCAGACCTGTAGCAACATTGAAGCGAATTCCCGAATCGGTATATGGCTGCCATCTTGTTTGCACATAACCTTGATCGTCTACATAATTTTCAAAATAATTTCCGCGGATATTAAACGTACTTAGTCCCACTCCTAAATACATATCAATACTAAAATTACCATCTCCCGGCCAGAACTGGAACCCCATGTTGAACCGAAAGATCATTTGGTCAATATTTGATCGCGCATCTTCTAAAACTCCGCTCATGTCCTCATTGATATAATTGTATTTTCGATACTTAAAGACCGGTGATAAATACAATCCTTTCATTTGATTATCCTCCGAAGCCGGATAAAACCTTGGAGCCAGAGAAACATGGAAACCAATAGCTGCTTTTGCATCTTCACCGATGGATTCAAATTGCCAGACTCCCAATCCTTCATTCCCTTGCCATAATCGTTGATTTCCGAAATTTAATCCGAACTGGGAAATGGTTGGCCCAACTTCGAGTTCCAAACTTACAATACGTGCAATCCGTTGCTCGTAACTGAAATTAAATTCCCCTGCAACCAACTGGGTAGGGCAAAATTTAAGTGCGAATTTTTTTTCTCCTGAATTTTCTGTGGTTTCCTGTGAATAGGTGCCAAATGAAACTGCCGAAAGAATAAGAATTCCTAGAAGTTTTTTCATACATTCAATTTAGTCAAACCAAATTAACCATTTTTTTTGATCAATCAGAAAGTTTAGGTATGAATTAGAACAAGGAAGGGATAAAATACCGAAATTTGAGCATGGCAAATTCATCAGACTGGATCGGTGCACTTCGATTAAGAACTCTTCCATTATCTATTTCAGGAATACTTGTTGGTTCTTTTGTCGCTGTTTTTCAGGGTTACTGGAACCCCCTTATTTTCTCTTTGGCTTTATCTACTACACTTTTGTTTCAAATCCTGTCTAATCTCGCGAATGACTTGGGAGATTCTTTAAAAGGAGCTGACAATGCAGAGAGAGTTGGGCCGATGCGCGCAGTACAATCGGGATCAATTTCCAGGAGTGCAATGAAAAATGCAGTAATACTCACTTCATTGTTGTCATTTGTAAGCGCAGGATTATTGATTTACTTCGGTACCAAAAACCTTTCCGCAACCAGTGTTTACATTTACATAGGTTTGGCTGTTGCCGCTGTTTTTGCCGCAATTACTTACACAATCGGAAAAAAGGCTTACGGGTACAATGGATTGGGGGATTTATTCGTCTTTATCTTCTTCGGATTGGTAAGTGTCATGGGGGTTTATCCGTTATTTTCGGACACATTGTCCTGGATGCTTGTATTTCCTGCAATTACCATCGGTTTTTTAAGTACTGCTGTATTGAACCTGAATAACATGCGGGATCGCGAAAATGATTCCAAAGTAGGAAAACGCACGTTAGTTGTAAAATTGGGAGCTGCAAATGCTAAAAAATACCATTTCTTTTTAATTATCAGTGCTTTTGTCAGTTGGGGAATCTTCCTTGTACTAACCCAAAACTGGCTTGGATTTATTTCATTTCTTCCTGCACTACTATTTGCGAAGCATTTGGTATTTGTTGCAAAGAATACCGTCCCTAAAGAATTGGACTCTCAATTAAAGCTTGTTGCTTTGGGTACTTTTTTCATCAGTTTACTATACGTAATCAGTGTTTCGATCAATCAATGGATTCTCTGAAACAGGTCAAGGCTTCCTTTGAAGCATTTACACTGGACTTTAAACGTCCAAGTGGTACCAGTCGCGGGATCCTGACCCAAAAGAAGGGCTGGAAACTTGAATTAACAGATTCGGAAGGAACAAAAGGTTTGGGCGAATGCTCTGTCATTCCGGGTTTGTCTCCGGATTATATTTCAGATCAAGTATACGAGCAAAAATTGTCTGAAGTTTGTGAAAACCCCTTTCTTTTTGCTACAAACAAAGCACTTCTGGTTGATTATCCTTCTATCCTATTTGGTTTGGAAAGCGCTTATTTTGATCTTCTGAACGGTGGAAAACAAATCTATTTTAAATCAGCAAAGAGACCTGAAGGTTTTAAAATTCCGATCAATGGGTTGATCTGGATGGGAGATCCTGCCTATATGCAAGATCAGATCGAAGAAAAATTGGATACCGGATTCAACTGCATTAAACTAAAGGTTGGGGCAATTGATTTCAAACAGGAATTGAAATTATTGGAAAGAATCCGTTCGAGATATGACGCTTCGAAAATTGTTCTTCGGGTAGATGCAAATGGTGCGTTTAGTATGAATGATGCACTTTGGAAGCTAGAGGAGTTGGCACAATTGGACCTTCACAGCATCGAACAACCAATTAAAGCAGGATCATGGAACGAAATGAAAACGCTTTGCGAGCTCACTCCTTTGGCCATTGCGCTCGACGAGGAATTGATCGGCATTAATGAAACGCTTCGAAAAATTGAACTCCTGGAAACAATCAAACCTCAATACATCATTCTAAAACCAAGTCTGCATGGTGGATTCAGCGGTACAAAAGAATGGATCGAATTGGCCGAATCGCGGCAAATTCCATGGTGGATTACTTCTGCCCTGGAAAGTAATATTGGTTTGAACGCAATTGCACAATTTACCGCTGATTATAATCCTGTGCTACCGCAAGGATTGGGAACGGGTGGATTGTATGAAACGAATTTTGAAGCGCCTTTGAAGATTGAAAAAGGGAATCTTATTTATATCAGATAATTTCTCTTTGAAAATATTGTAGGTACACGATGTATCGCGTACCTACTATAAGTAATAATACCCAAAACTAAAAAAGGCCCCTTGCATTACAAAGGGCCTTTTTTAGTTTATTACTTTAAGTTACTTCTTATCGTTTACTTCTTCGAAGTCAACATCCGTAACCTCATCACTCGAGTTTCCAGTGTTTCCACCTTGAGCTCCCTGATCCGCACCGCCTGCATTTGCAGCGTTATACATTTCCTGAGAAGCAGCCTGGAAAGCATTATTCAAACGTTCCATTGCAGCCTCAAGGTTTGCCATGTTCTTCGCTTCAAACTCAGTCTTCAATGCAGCTAATGCATCTTCGATCGGTTGTTTTTTATCTGCAGGGATTTTATCTCCGTATTCTTTCAATTGACGTTCAGTCTGGAAGATCAATGAATCTGCTTTGTTTAACGTCTCAGCTTCCTGCATACGTTTTTTATCTGCATCAGCGTTTGCTTCAGCTTCAGCTTTCATACGCTTGATCTCTTCATCAGACAACCCTGAAGATCCTTCAATCTTAATGGATTGCTCTTTTCCGGTTCCTTTGTCTTTTGCTGAAATGTGCATGATTCCGTTCGCATCCACATCGAATGTTACTTCAATTTGCGGTTCACCACGACGTGCAGGTGGAATATCTGTCAATGAGAAGCGACCCAAGGTTTTGTTGTCACCTGCCATCGGACGCTCACCTTGCAATACGTGAATGTCTACTGCCGGTTGGTTATCTGCAGCTGTCGAGAAAGTCTCAGACTTTTTAGTTGGAATAGTTGTATTCGCTTCGATCAATTTCGTGAATACACCACCCATTGTTTCGATTCCTAAAGACAATGGAATAACATCCAACAACAAGACATCTTTTACTTCACCTGTCAATACACCACCTTGAATTGCCGCACCAACTGCTACTACTTCGTCCGGGTTCACTCCTTTTGAAGGAGCTTTTCCGAAGAAACGTTGAACTGCGTCCTGGATTACAGGAATACGCGTTGATCCACCAACCAAAATTACTTCATCGATATCGCTTGTAGACAATCCTGCATTTTGAAGAGCAGAACGACAAGGAGCGATTGTTCTTTCAACAATTGAAGCAATCAATTGTTCGAACTTCGAGCGTTGTAAAGTTCTTACCAAGTGTTTCGGAATTCCGTTCACCGGCATGATGTATGGCAAGTTGATCTCTGTTGAAGTTGTTGAAGACAATTCGATTTTCGCTTTTTCAGCAGCTTCTTTCAAACGTTGCAAAGCCATCGGGTCCTGACGTAAATCCAAACCTTCTTCCGCTTTAAATTCGTCTGCCAACCACGTGATGATTGCCTCATCCACGTCGTCACCACCCAAGTGCGTATCTCCATCAGTTGCCAATACTTCAAATACTCCGTCTCCAAGTTCAAGAACAGAAACGTCATGAGTACCACCACCGAAGTCGAATACAACAATCTTTTGATCAACTCCTTTTTTATCCAAACCGTAAGCTAACGCTGCAGCTGTTGGTTCGTTAATAATACGTTTGATAGACAATCCGGCGATCTCACCTGCTTCTTTTGTTGCCTGACGCTGCGAGTCATTAAAGTAAGCCGGAACAGTTACTACTGCTTCCGTAACTTCGTGACCTAAGTAATCTTCGGCCGTTTTCTTCATTTTTTGAAGAATCATTGCAGAGATTTCTTGTGGAGTATACAAACGACCGTCAATATCTACACGCGGAGTGTTGTTATCGCCTTTTACTACTTTATAAGGTACACGTCCAGCCTCTTTCTTTACATCATCAAATGACGATCCCATGAAACGCTTGATCGAGTAAATTGTTTTTGTTGGGTTGGTAATCGCCTGACGTTTTGCAGGATCACCAACTTTTAGCTCACCACCGTCTACGAATGCTACAACAGATGGAGTTGTACGTTTACCTTCAGAATTTGCGATTACAACCGGCTCATTTCCTTCCATTACGGAAACACATGAGTTCGTTGTTCCTAAATCGATTCCAATTATTTTTCCCATTTTATTGTTTTTTGTTTTTAATCAAAATTTCCTTCTCTAAGTCAAAGGTTGTGCCAGCGAAATTCTTACGTCATTTCCTGTCAAAATTGTCAGTTTTGGAATTGAAAAGTAAAAAATAACTGACGAAACGGGTAGGCAGTTGGAAGTTTGCTATGTCATTTTGTCACATCAATTCGTCTATTCGCTAATTCGCCAAATGGCGAACCGTGGTAATATGACTGGTCAATTTGACGATCCTTTCTGCTTAAACGCCAGGTAATAAACCGGAATCCCTGTTAAGATCAACACGATACTTCCGAATGTATCCCAAAAAGTAAATACCGTGAGCGAAACGCAAATAACCACGGCAAAAACCAGGTATAGAAACGGAATGACTGGGTAACCGAAAGCTTTATAAGGTCTTTCTGCATTCGGCATCGTTCTTCTTAGCTTGAATAAGCCCAGAATCGTTACGATATAGAATACCATTGAGCCAAATGTTGCGAATTTGATCAAAATGCCATAAGAACCGGAAAAGCATAAAGCAATCGCCCACAAGTTCTGAATCCACATGGCCCATGCCGGAACACCGAAACGGTTTAACTTACTCGCTTTATTAAAAAATAAACCGTCTTTCGACATCGCATAGAATAAGCGTGAACCGGCCATGATCAATCCATTGTTGCAACCAAAAGTGGAAATCATGATCAGGATTGCCATTAAGATATTTGCAATATTTCCAAACAACATGAATGCTGCAGATGTTCCTACTCTATCCGAACTGGCAAATTGGATCCCGGTGGATTCAACAGCCTCTTTGGTATACACAAAATCTCCTTCAAACGGAGTTCCGTGAAGTGGAAGCAAGCCCAAATAAGCAACGTTTGCGAGGATATAAAGAATCGTTACTATGAATGTTCCCAGGAACAAAGCGCGTGGTAAGTTCTTTTCGGGATTACGGATATCTCCGGCAATGAAAGTTACATTATTCCATGCGTCTGAAGAAAACAGGGAATTGATAATGGTAGTTGAAAGTACGATCATCAAACCAACTGCTGTTAAGTCGGTCGTTACCCAACCACCTGCTTCTTTTTTTGTAGACGTAGCCTCCCACATATTCTGGAAGTTTTCATCAAAAAAACCGGAATAAAACCCAACGATAATTCCTGCAACAATCAAAACTGCCAATGCAAGCAGCTTGGAACTGGTAAAAATGGCCTGGATGATCTTCCCGTAATTGATTCCGCGAACATTGATGATCGTAAGAATCAGAATGGTCCCCACCCCAACAAAATTTGCTCCGTTGATCTTTACCGCACCATACTCAAGTAATGTTTTATCTACCAAAACCGGAAAGAATACTCCGGCAAATTTTCCGAAAGCAACCCCAACGGCAGCGATCACCCCGGTTTGAATAACAGCAAAGGTTGTCCATCCGTATAAAAACGAAGGGAGTTTCCCCCAGGCTTCACGGATATAAACGAATTGTCCACCCGCTTTCGGGAACATCGCTGCCAGTTCTCCATAGCTCAATGCACCAAAAAGAGTAATGATTCCGGTAAGTAACCAGGTGAAAAGCAACCATCCGGAGCTTCCCAGGTCTCGTGACATTTCCGATGAAACGATGAAGATCCCGGAACCGATCATACTTCCTGCAACCAGGAAAGTAGCGTCCATTAAACCGAGTGATTTTTTAGTTGTGTTTTCTTCCATAAACAGTAATAAAAAAGTCCCGATCCGCCGCGGCGGACAGGGACTTTATCTTGAATTCAATGAATTTATTCTTCAGGAGCCTCTTCTCCTTCCATCTCATGTCCGGTAATGGAAGCATCCAAATTGTAATGATTCAGATTACTTTTTCTACGGCTGTACAGGAAGTAAATGACAATTCCTAATGCAAGCCAGCTCAATGAAAGCAATTGTGCATCCAGGCTCAAATTCCACATCAGGTAAATATTGATCATGATACCCAAAACTGCTATAACAGGAAGGGCCGGAACTTTGAATGTACGAGGTAAATTCGGTTGCTTCACACGAAGTACCCAAACTGCAATACATACCATTAAGAAAGCAAACAATGTTCCGAAGCTGGTCATATCAGCAAGCTTGTTGATCGGTGTGAAAGCAGCTACAATTGCAATGATAGTTCCCAGGATGTAAAGATTGCGTTTTGGAGTTCCTGAAACCGGGTTAATTTCTGAGAAAACTTTAGGAATCAATCCATCTTTTGCCATTCCAAGGAAAATTCGGGATTGTCCCATGATCATTACCATCAATACAGAGATCAAACCAACGGTCGCTGCAATAGTAATCAGGGAACTCGCCCATTTTTGACCGGCAATATCAAAGGCATATGCAACCGGGGCTTTAATCGCATCCGGATAAGCACCTTTCGGATCAAAATCCTGGTAGTTCATCATTCCCGTTAATACCAGGGAAACAAGTATGTATAAAATAGTACAGATCAATAAGGAAGCAACAATTGCAAACGGTACATCTTTCTTCGGATTGATCGCTTCTCCCGCCTGGGTTGAAACGGCATCGAAACCTACGTATGCAAAGAAAATTGCCGCTGCACCCGAAATAATTCCTGTAACTCCGTAAGCATCATGTGACACACCATCGTGTACAATTTTCTTTACTTCAGGAATAAATGGAGACCAATTGGCCATGTTAATAAAGAACAAACCTGCAATAATAACAAACAGTACTGCCGACACTTTCAGGATTACAATGAAATTATTGGCTTTGGCTGCTCCTTTTGTTCCTCTTACCAGGATCCCAACCACCAGTAAAACAATCAGGAATGCAGGTAAATTCATAGAGAAACCTGATCCTGTATAACTTGCAGGATCCGATGTCAGCCAGTCAGGCAGGACAATACCAAATATTTTGAGCAATTTATTAAAGTACCCCGACCAGGAGACGGCAACTGTCATTGATCCCATTGCATACTCTAAAACAAGTCCCCAACCAATGATCCATGCTAAAATCTCACCAATTGTTCCGTATGCATAAGCATATGCCGAACCTTCAACCGGTAAAATTGCAGCGAATTCAGAATAACATAGTGCAGCAAAAACACAAGCAATTCCTGCAATTACAAATGAGAGAGACAATGCGGGACCTGCATGATAATATGCTCCTGTTCCCGTTAGAACAAAAATTCCACCTCCGATAATCGCACCAACTCCAATAGCTGTTAAGCTCCATTTTCCGAGAACACGCTTCAATTCACTTTTCTTCATGTCCGCTTCAAAAGCGCTCATTGGTTTTTTACGCCATACACTACTTGCCATATTTAAGTTTTTTAGTTTTCAAGTCGCTAAAGATAGAAAAAATGTGAATGAATGCTAAAATCTGAATATTTGTTCCGAATTTAACTTACCTTATTTACTTTACTAAACTTTCAATTACATTTGATATAAATAAAGGCCTTCTATGTGGATTTTTCGCTTTAGTGCAAACCTTAAGAATTTTTTCAGATTACTGTCGATCATCCGGATCATTATTGGGCATTATGTAGCCAACTGGCTGACAACCGGACCATTGCGTGTGATCTTCGATCCGAGAGGAAAAAATCGGAAGACACGGTCTGAAAGATTACGCTTAATTATCGAAGATCTGGGACCTACATTTATCAAGTTCGGACAGATCGTGGCGGACAGGCCTGATATCGCTTCAGAAGGCTTACGTATGGAGTTGAAAAAATTGCAGTCTTCAGCACGCCCGATGCCTGATGATATTGCCATTCAGATCATTCAAAACGAAATAGGAGCCTCTATTGATACTGTTTTTTCCCAATTCAATGAGAAGCACATTGCATCGGCTTCCATTGCACAGGTTTATGTGGCAACTCTGCACACGGGAGAAAAAGTTGTTTTGAAAGTGCAGCGACCAAATATTCGTAACAAGATCCGTTTGGATATCAAACTGCTTCAGATCTTTGCTCAAAAAATCCAAAACCAATATCCGGAAATCAGCAATTTCAACCTGATTCGCTTCATTGAGGATTTTGGGGATATCATGCTGAAAGAACTTGATTTCATGAATGAGCTTTCGAATATGATGCGTTTTACTCACATGTTCAAAGGAGACGACCGGGTTTATGTACCGAAAGTTTACAGCAAGTATTCCACATCAAAATTATTGGTCATGGAATATGTGGAAGGAGAAGGTCCGGACAATTTGGCCAACCTGATTTCCAAAGGATTTGACCCGAAAACAATTGCAGAAAACGGGATCAATGTCATTTTGAGCATGATCCTGAAGCACGGTTTCTTCCATGCAGATCCGCATTCGGGAAACATGTTCATTCGCGGTAACAATCAATTGGTTTTGATTGACTTTGGAATGTGTGCGAGCTTAAAGCCCAAACAAATCGACGGGCTAATTGACTTCCTGATCGGCTTTGCAGATAATAATCCGCATAAAATTGCCAAAGCACTTTTAAAATTGACTGAGGTAGAAAACTTCCGGGATATGGAAAGCCTGGAGTTCGAAATCAATGAACTGACCTTGAAATACACGTATTATTCCTATGATGATGTCGATATTTCAGGTTTATTTACCGATACCTTTAAGCTGCTGATGAAATATGGGATTACCATTCCGAGTAGTTTGTATATGCTTTTGAAAACATTGGTAACTATCCAGAAAGTAGCAGAATCACTCCAGGTAAAACTGGACCTGATCGCAATGGTAAGGCCTTATGCCGCAGACAAGATCAAAGAACGCTTCGGATGGAAAAACATCAAATCCAAGATCCTCAACTCGGCAGAAGATTACCTTTACTTAATTGAAACGCTTCCTAAGGATATCAGAGCGATTGTAACCAGTTTCAAGCACGAAGGGCTTCGTCACAATATTAAATTAGGAGAAGAAGGAAACACTATTGGAAACACGGAAATCCGGAGACACATTTATCGTTTCGGTGCGATAATTTTACTGGGGATCCTTCTGATCTCTTCAACACTTCTGAAGGTTTACAATGTAAAAACAGTGATCTATAATTCCAAAGGAGAACCGTTTATGGGCAAAGTCTTCGGTAATTTCCCGGATATCTTTTTCGTAACAACGGTCGTCATATCCGTTTTCGTTGTACTCCGCTTAATGTTTAGAGCCAAATAAACTATGAATCCATTTCAATCTAAAATTAACCAAACTAAAACTCACTTCAACAACCTGGATGTTGACCTGGGATTTCGAAACCTGGTAGATTGTGTTCTCGATACAGCCGATCAGGTATTTTATAAAAAAACGATCAGCCTTGTTTCCTGGAAGGAACAAAACCCGGATGATCACGAAGAATTTATCCGGAAGTCGTTCACCTTGCTCCAGGAACTGGAACAATTAAATCTTGGTGAGAAGGAAAACAACGAAACGCTTGTAACTGTTACTGATCTAAGTAAAAAATACCGCAGGAGTTCTTTTGAGATCGGACCAATAAACATTCAAATTCATCCGGGTGAAATCTGGGGACTTGTTGGCGAGAATGGAAACGGAAAAACTTCCCTGCTTCGCGTTATTGCAAAGGACCTGGAGTTTGATTCCGGTACAATCCGCTTTTCCAATGACCTGGAACAACTCAAATTGTACAACCAGCGTTCTCACCTGGCTTACATTCCACAGCGCACTCCGAAGTGGCATGGCTCACTTAAAAGCAACCTGAAATTCACAGCAAGTCAATACGGTATTTTCGGAGAGGAGAATGAATTACTGGTCCTGATGTACATCATCCGGTTCGGGTTGTGGTCTTTCCGCGATTACAAGTGGAGCGAATTATCTTCCGGGTATAAAATGCGTTTTGAACTGGCACGAACTTTTCTCCGGAAACCAAAGTTGCTTTTACTGGATGAACCTCTGGCAAACCTGGATGTGCTTGCCCAACAATTGATCCTGGAAGATCTAAAATTGATGGCAGCCAGTTTATCCAATCCACTGGGAATTATTCTAAGCTCTCAACAGCTTTTTGAAGTCGAGAAAGTTGCTGATAAAGTAATCTTCCTGAAAAAAGGAAACCCTGTTTATATCGATCAGTCCCAGGAAGAAAACGAACCGGATAAAACCGAAAAAACCATTTTGGAAATGGACTTGCCAATTTCAAAAGAAGTTCTTTCCGACATGATGAAGCATTTACCGGTAGAGCAAATTCAATTCAACGGGGGAATTTTCATCATCCACATTTCGAAAAAATCGTGCATGAACGAGGTCTTGCAAAAGCTGATCGACTCGCAGGTGCAGATAACCTACATCCGCGATATTTCCAAATCATCCAGACGATTCTTTATTCAAAACACCTGATTATGAACCTGCTTAAAAAACTCGATATTTTTTTATTGGAAAAATTTCCTCTGTTGTGGCATACCAAGCTCTTGTACGCTTGCTTTTTTTCAGCGGTCATCAGCGGACTTTTCTATTTGTGGGGATACGCTTTCACTAATGAGGAAAGAATTATCCGAATTCCCGGAAGTCTTTATTTCGAGAAATCGAATGCTTTGCTTTGCCTTGTTATCCTGAATGCAATTTTCATCATAGTTTGGGCATTGGCCTTTTACAGGAAAAGTGCCGTAAAAAACCTCTATCCGCTTCAGCGTTTCTACTTTACACGTTTATTCTGTTCCTTTCTGCTCATTTTCTGGAGTTTAACCTGGGCATATACTACTTTCAACTGGGGAGTTGATGCCAAAATCCGAAAACTTGCTCCGCTTACTGAGTTGAAAGACCACATTCAAACCATCAATCTTGCAGAACCGTTCTTATTTGACAATAGTTTTGGTTACGACACTTATATCCAGGTTCACCATCCGGAAATAGAGGAAATCAGTTTTGACTACAACAACTCTACCTGGAACAATATGTCCGATTATTTGTCCATGAGCCTGGCAAAAGTTCGTACGCAAAAGGACGAAACTTCCTATATTCCATCCAATCACCCGGAAAATAACGACACGATTGAAAACAAATTGGTTCAGTTCCTCGTTGTCAAAACCACCCGTGAAGCACTCCATTGTGCGGAAACTATCGAGTCCAGTTATTTCATTGAAGCAAAAAAGCTGAAAGAATTATGCCCGAATGCAATTTATGACCTTCGGAACTTCTCCAAACAGGAAATATCCCCAAATTATTTCAAATATGACAATTACAAAAACATTTTTCAGGAATATGCTTCAAGAAGGAATTACTACTATCGAAGCATCTATGACGATTACTATGATGGAGAATCCAATTTTTCCCTGGAAGCCAACAAATCTTTCAATTCCTTTTTAGCAAAAGCTAAAAAAGAAGGTGTTATTCAACTTCTTGAAAAGTACAGACAATTACTGATCCGGCATCAAATCGGACATTCGATGAATATCAGTGAGATCGTAGACTATGTTTGGAAGAGACGGCAAAACATGAATTACATTCCAATTGTTGGGGAATCTGCCAACAATTTGGAACAAGTACAATCGGATTTAATGAAGTATGGAAACCTGGAGAACTATGAAAAATTCAGAGCTCAAACGGAAGAATATGAACAACCCATGTATTTCGTTGAAAAAGAACAATTAGAAGACCTGTATTCCAACAGTCAGGCCGCACATGATCCGGCTATCAACTGGACAGCTTTGATCATCAACCTCTTTTTTGCCATCGGTTTTGCTTTTGTATTTTTCCTTTTTGCAATCGGAAATCCAATCAACCTGATCATTGCCGCTTCCATTGGTGGTGTTTTCGTGATCCTTAACGTATTGTTCTTCCTGGTATTTATGGAACCATCTGTCTATTCAGATTATAGTCATCGCGCCGACCCTCAATTCCGGCTGTTTTCTCAACTGATGGTTTTCTCAGTTATTTTGTACTCGTTATTCTATATTTTTTTCAATGGAAAAAGAGTCTCAAAAAGACTGCTTCTGATCACATTTAACCTGTGCTTTGCATTGACAGTCCTGTTCCCGTCTTTTCTATTCTTGTTCCTCGAATCGGTCTTGAAAAGAGAATATGTGGACGCCTGTTATAATACACATACGGAACACAGCATTTTTTACTATTGGGTCCAGGATCCGATAGTCATCTGGGTCTCCGCTTTCAGTGCAATTCTTTTGTTTACTTATTTCATAAAAGCTGTTTTGGCAAAACCGGAATAAGACGAAGAAATACTTCAAATTTGTTGGCGGAATGTCGGTGTGAATTAACTATTTCAGCTACATTTGTGGCTCTCAAAAGAGAACTAAAAAGCATTTACAAGTTAACAGGTAATGACAGTACACGAAATTCGCAAGCAGTTTTTTGATTTTTTTGCGTCGAAAGGACATCAGATTGTTCCTTCAGCACCAATGGTTGTAAAAAATGACCCAACCTTGATGTTTACGAACGCCGGAATGAACCAGTTCAAGGATTTTTTCCTTGGAAATGCGGTTCCGAAAAACCGTCGTGTCGCCAATTCTCAAAAATGTTTACGCGTTTCAGGAAAACACAACGACCTGGAAGAAGTGGGTGTTGATACATACCACCACACCATGTTTGAAATGCTTGGAAACTGGTCTTTCGGAGATTATTTCAAGGAAGAAGCGATTGCATGGGCCTGGGAATTATTGACGGAGGTTTACAAAATTCCGAAGGACCGTTTGTATGTTACGGTTTTTGAAGGTGACGAAAAAGACGGTGTTCCCAAAGACCAGGAATCGTATGATATCTGGAAAAAATACATTGCCGAAGACCGCATTATTCTAGCTTCAAAAAAGGATAATTTCTGGGAAATGGGTGACACCGGGCCTTGCGGACCTTGTACGGAAATCCATGTCGATAATCGTCCGGAAGCGGAACGTGCGAAAGGTGACGGAAAACAATACGTCAACGAAGATCACCCGCAAGTGATCGAGATCTGGAACAACGTTTTCATGCAGTTCAACCGGAAAGCAGACGGAAGTTTGGAATCCTTACCTGCAACGCACGTGGATACAGGAATGGGATTGGAACGTTTGGCAATGACCTTGCAAGGAAAAACTTCCAATTACGATATCGATTTGTTCCAGACACTGATCCGCCACATGGAAAAAGTATCCGGAAAAACATATGGAGAAAATGAAACAACGGATATCGCATTACGTGTAATCGCTGACCACGTACGTGCGATCGCATTCTCTATTGCAGACGGACAATTGCCTTCCAATACCGGGGCCGGTTATGTAATCCGTCGTATTTTGAGACGTGCTGTCCGTTACGGCTATCAAACTCTTGGATTGAAAGAGCCGTTCCTTTCCGGATTATCGGTTGTTCTTTCCGAAGTGATGGGAGATCCGTTCTCTGAACTGATCAAACAACGCGAATTGGTTGAAAAAGTGATCCGCGAAGAAGAATTGTCTTTCTTCCGAACATTGGAGCAGGGAATTAAGCGAATCGAAAGCTTGATCTCCACAGCAAAAAATGAAAACAAAACGATCCTGGACGGAGTTTCCGTTTTTGAATTATATGACACCTACGGTTTCCCGTTCGATTTAACAAGCTTAATTGCCCGGGAGAACAATCTTTCTGTGGATGAAACAGGTTTCAATGTTGAATTGACCAAGCAAAAAGACCGTTCCAGGGCTGCAACAGCTATTGAAACGGATGACTGGGTTCAACTGATCGACGACTCGGTAGAAGAATTCGTTGGTTACGATTACCTGGAAACTGCTGTCGAAATTGTAAAATACCGCAAGGTTTCTCAAAAGCAAAAAACCTTTTATCAATTGGTTTTCTCCAAAACTCCGTTTTACCCGGAAGGCGGCGGACAGGTTGGCGACACCGGAAGAATTTACAACGATTCTGAATCGGTAATCATTTTTGATACAAAAAAAGAGAACAACCTGATTGTTCATTTATCGGAAACCTTGCCTGCCAATCCGAACAGACCTTTTACAGCTGAGGTAAATGAGCAGAAACGCAAGTTATCTGCTTACAATCACTCAGCTACTCACCTCTTGCACCATGCATTGAGAACTGTTTTGGGAACACATGTGGAGCAAAAAGGATCATTGGTAAATCCAAACTACCTGCGCTTTGACTTTTCTCATTTCTCCAAGGTAACAGATGAAGAATTGGCGAAGATTGAATCATTGGTTAGCGAAGCAATTCGTGCAAGCATTGATCTGGATGAAAAACGCAATGTGCCGATCGAAGTGGCAACCGAAATGGGTGCAATGGCTTTGTTCGGTGAGAAATACGGAGATACGGTTCGTGTGATCAAATTCGGTGATTCGGTAGAATTATGCGGAGGAACGCACGTTAAAAACACGGGACAGATCGGTTTATTCAAAATTCAGGCTGAATCTGCTGTTGCAGCAGGTATTCGTCGGATTGAAGCGATTACCAATGTTGCTGTTGAAACGTATTACGCTGATCAGGAATCGAAACTGAAATCGGTGAACGAGTTATTGAAAAACCCGAAAGATATTTCAAAAGCGGTTGAAGATTTGATCTCGAAGAACAACCAGCTCCAAAAACAAGTCGAAAACTTCAAAAAGGAACAAGCTAAATTAGTAAAATCCGATTTGAAGACTAAAATCGTTTCCAAAGGAGATTTTTCGTTCCTGGAGTCTGTCATTGATCTGGACGCCGGTTCGGTGAAAGACATTTTATTCCAGTTGAAAGGGGAAGTTCCCAACCTGGTAGCTGTGATCGGATCGAAAGAAGAAGACAAATGTGCAATCAGCGTTTTAGTAGATGAAAACCTGGTTTCTTCCAAAGGATGGAATGCCGGGAATTTGGTGAAATCAGTTGCTGCATTCATCCAGGGCGGTGGTGGCGGACAAGCTTTTTTTGCAACTGCAGGAGGAAAAAATCCTTCCGGTTTAGACCAGGCAATCTCAGAGATAAAAAAAACAATTGCTTAATTAACGCGTACTTTCGAACGAATGAACGAAAGTCCTTTTCGAATATAATTGATGGTTTCATTCTCCAGGGAGAAGTAGTAAATCGGACAAAAAAATAAAACAACGACTAAAGTGGATTCAAACAAAAATTGGATCCACTTGTTGTTTATGAGTCCTTGGGTAAAATGCCCGGCCATTAAGGTCACAATTCCCAAACCGATAATTACAAACTGCTTCCAGTGAAAAGGATGCAATTTATAGGCAAACCACACAAACAGTAATCTCCCGACATTATAAATAAGTAATGCTATCGATGTTGAAATTGCAGCTCCTGTAATCCCCCAAATAGGGATAAGCCAATAATTCAGTAAATAAACCGCAACGATCAGGAATACCGTAAAGAAGATATCGTATCTGTATTTTTTGGATGTAGAAAAAATGGCTCCGTTCAACCCGAAATACATGTCTATCAGCTTTCCGATCATAATAAAAAAGAAAACCCATATTCCCTCCTGGAAACCAGGCTTTTTGATGAAGGAAAACAGGAAGTCGATATTTACCCAGCACAGAAGAAACATTGTCAGTCCGATTACCAGGCTAACAGAGCTTACCTTGGTATACAGTTCTTTCATCTTATCAAACTGCCGGTGCTTCCAATAATCCGAAACCAGCGGTGCACTCACCCTTGTAATCGATTTATACGGAACCTGCAGTACACTGGTCACAAATATTACAGTAGCAAAAAC
This sequence comes from uncultured Flavobacteriales bacterium, assembly GCA_946480815.1. The sequence continues at coordinate 71,914 of CAMLLB010000001.1, read as the reverse complement.
CCCCGTTCCGTCAAGTCCCACAAATTGCGCAATCATCAATACATCCAGGGAACTTACCCAAACCCCTCCCAGTGTATTGATGTAAGAGAAGGAGGAAAAATAGAACACTACACGCTTAAGCCTTTTCGGAATCTGGATAGAAGACAGTTTCACATTGAATTCATTCATCCTCTTGAGGTAAAAAACCAGGATCAGTGTAGGAATAACGTACAAAAGACTGTGCAGGATTACGAATAAATCAAATGAAATCAGATCAGTCCATTTTAAAATGAGAATTATGGTAGTTGCGGCGCGGAAAATTACTTCATAAGCAAAAACGGCAATAATATTTTTATACAAACTTCGCAGGTATATTTCCAGTACCATGAAGAGCACATATGAAATCCCGATTGGCAGAACCCAATAATAATAGTCCAGAAACATGGGTGATTTTTCAATATACCCATGTTGGATCTGATTGCGGAACAGGATATACAGTGCGGTATAAATAAGTATTCCCAAACCTACAATCAATAGAATAAACGAAAGGAATCCATGATGTTTTTTTGCCTCATTCCTCATGAAAGGAAAGAACTTCCATGTAGCGTAGACTGTTCCAAGATTCGCAAGCTGGGCAAAAAGAGTTCCGATGGAAATAATCAGGTTGATTAATCCGATCTGGGCAGGAGAAAGAATAACCAGAAACAAAACGCCTTTATTCAAGGCTCCGATCAGGATTCCCAGGTAGGAAATGATTGTTGTTCTAAAAGCGTCTTTTTGTATCAGGCCCATTAGCGCAAAATTAACGATTATTTATCCAATCCGATTCGGAATTCAAAATTAGGCAGATACAAACTACCCTGAATTCGATGTTCCTGAGGAATTGCATTATTTACTTTTCAACATCTCCGAAAAGTCGAATTAATATAGATTTCGTTCTACAAATTCTAAATTAAAATTAGCATATTTGCCCTATGAAAGAAGTAAAAATTGCATCCTCTGAAGTAAACAATTGCTTTGTTTGTAATTCAGTAGGAAAAAGCAAGTATCTAAATCTGGATGATCGCAATTTTGGAACATCTAAAGGCTGGAATATCGTAGAATGCTCAAACAGTACTTGCGGGTTGATGTGGCTAAATCCAATGCCGACGGTTGATGAGATCGGTAAGGCGTATGAATCATACTATACGCACACGGAAGCTAAAAAACCACTTGTTGAGTTATCCTTCCTGGAAAAACCTTATCTGGCTGTTGCACATAAGTATTTCCCATCACTGTCTTTCTTCAAAAAACTACCCGGTTACCTGGCTTATCTTTTACCGGTTAACCGCAATAATATTGATTTTAAAGTTCTTTACCTGGATGCTGTTCCACAGGGACGTGTACTGGACTTTGGCTGTGGCAACGGTACGCTGCTTGATAATTTGAAATTAGCAGGCTGGGAATGTTATGGATTGGATGTTGATCCGAAAGCAGTGGCTTACTGTCAGGAAAAAGGGCTAAATGTAAATGTGGGAGATATTCCTTCTCAAAACTATCCCGACAATTTTTTTGATGCCATCACCATTAACCATGTAATAGAGCACGTACACGAAGTGGACGGATTATTAAAATCCTGCTATCCAAAGTTAAAAAAGGGAGGTAAATTAGTAATTGCCACACCAAACACGAAGAACTGGCAGCGCGGATTGTATAAAGAAAATTGGTTCCAGCTGGATCCTCCGCGGCACCTTCATTTGTTTAATCCTGATAACCTGGAATTGGTGGTAAAACGGAATCAATTCGATATACTGGAATCATTTACAAGTGTGCGCATGGATGCTTGGTCAACTACCGTGTCAAAAGTCATTAAGCGAAAAGGTCGTTTTGTAATCGGTCAGGATAAAAAAAGAATGGCTGACTTTTTAATAGGTCTTTTTCATCAAAACATGAACGTCCTTATTAAACTTTTTAACAGGCAGGCAGCAGGAGAAATTGTAATCATTGCAACCAAAAAATAATGAGTGCTAAGAAGAAAGTTGCTATTGTAATTCCAGTTTATCAAACCGCCCTGAAATGGAACGAGCAAATTTCGCTGGCCCGATGCAAGGAAGCTTTTAAAGGATACGATGTGATCATTGTCTATCCTGAAGGACTTTCATTGACGGAATATGAAGAATATAATGCCGCTACACAATACCTGGGATTAAAGCCTAAGTATTTTAAAAGTGTTGCAACATACAGCCGTTTGATGAACATCCCTTATTTCTACAAACATTTCCTTGAATATGATTACATCCTGATTTATCAATTAGACACTTTTGTTTTTGAAAACAACCTGGATGAATGGTGTAATAAGGGATTCGATTATATCGGAGCTCCATGGATCAATAGTAACTGGATCGAAAAACTCAATAACAAACTCCCGGGAATAAAACACTTTATCAAAAAAGTTGGAAACGGCGGTTTATCTCTCCGAAAGGTGAAAAAGTTTTATTACGGTAGCATTTATCTTTATCCATTGGGCTTAATTTGGAAAAGAAAATGGAACGAAGATTTTTTCTGGTCGTCTGTTGCAAAGAGATTAATTCCAGGATTCAGAATACCAGATGTGAAAACGGCTCTGCAATTTGCCTTTGAAGAAACTCCCGAAGTGTGTTATGAATTAAACGGGAATCAACTCCCTTTTGGATGTCACGCCTGGGAAAAATTCAATCCAGCTTTTTGGGCACCTCATTTTGAACGTTATGGATATATCATTCCAGATTCAATCAAGAATCAACAGACCAAACAATGAATCTTAAGACATCATCTGTCTGAATTCGGCATCATCCAATCTTTCAAAACTGTCAATTAAACTGTTTTTTGAACAATTGTAAATCCGTGTATGCTTTGTTTCGGCATACCTGTTGACCACGGTATAACCTTTAAAAACCTTCGCACAGGCTTCCAGTAAAACAGCCATTGTAATACTTTTCGACGGATCAACAGGGTCCTTGATCATACGTACGGTCTGTTCCTGCTTTTTCTCATACACATGTACATCATAAAGCATCAATTCATTGTTTTTGTTCACAGTAACATTGTTATGCCAATTGTTTTCAGCACCAAACAAGAAAAGACGCTTGACTCCTATTTTTACACCAAAGAAAAGCGCATAAACCAGAATATTTTGACTTTGGGGTGCGGCCAGATTCCAATTATACAACCAATGATTTATGTTCTGAAACCCACCCTTCGTTGTTACATAATTCACAAACTGAACCTTGAAGTGTTCTTTTTTCATCAATTCCTGAACAAAGTAAGATTTTCTACTATTCCATGGAAGATAAAATGTGATTTCCCAATCAGTATCCTCCAAAAAAATCCGGAGCGTTTTTTCAACGGGTTCGATTAGTGGCTGCTCAAAGAAAGCCGGATCTAACAGGAAATAATTCTTCGGCTTCAATTGGAAAAAGAATTCAGAGCAACAAAAATGATTTACCACTGCCAAATCTGCCCTTTCGAAAATTTCCCGGTTATTCAGAATGTCCTGTTCAAGCGAAGGTCCATTCCCCAATACGATCAGATTTCTTGCATCTGACTTCTTAATGGAAAGAAAATACTTGCTTTTTAGAATGACTTTCGCAAGAATTAATAGCGTCTCAAAGAATCTATTGATCATATTTTCCTATTTGTGTGTATGTATTTAATACTTGCTGTTTCAGCCCAATCACTATGTCTTTTGTTAATATCGCTTTCGATTCTATCTGTTCCCGGTCAATCCGGGCCAGCAAGTGTTCAACCTCACTTTTCATGTTCTCATCTTCAGGAATAAACCAGGCAGCGTTCTTAAACATCTGCCAGTTATCGCTTGCTTCACTTCCACAAAAAACGATCGGTCGGCCGGTAGAAATAGCTGTGACAGCTTTGGAAGGAACAGCTGCATGCGTCCAGGAAGTTCTTAAAGTAACCAGATGAACATCAATGTACTTCAAGTGTTCCTGTGCAATTCCGTTATCGACAATTATCACGTGCTCAAAATTTTTAGCAAAAGCTTTGAGCTCTTCAGCTCGAATTCCATAAACAGAGAGAATAAACCGAAAAGAATATATTCCGGAAACCCGGATCATTTCCTGAATGAATTCCGGATTGTGTGCCTGTCCGACATTCCCAAAATAGCCCAAAATGATTTTTCCCGGATCGTACCAGTCAGGTTTACCTCCATCAGCAATCTCCTGTTCTTTTTCAAGAGTAACGCCAGCAGGTAAAATCATTACAGGAACCGGGGCCTTATATTGTTTTTGAATGTACTTAGCTTGTTCGTCACCCAGCGCAATCAATAAATCAGGAGGGGTTTTATACGTTTTCTTAAGTAAGAACCGGTAAATCCAACTGCTTTCCTTAATGGTGCCTGCAGAAACAAAGCCTTCGGGAAAAAGATCCAGTGACCAAAAAGCCCATTTCTTTTTCTTCAAAAGCATAGATGCCCAAAGTGGGATCAGCGGAGGACTGGAAGTACATATGATCAGGTCGGAAGGGTGCTTCTTACTTCTTTTGATCAATATATATCCATCCAAAAGCATGTTGAAAAGCTTCCCAAATTTGTTATTATTACTGAATTTTTGCTTGATCCTCGTAACATTTCCGGTAGGATTAACGGTACTGAGATTTCCTTCTTCACTGATATCCATACAGAACACCTTGATTTCCACATTGGATTCACGAATCAGGTGTCGAGCCATCTGATCGGCTAAAATACCGTTGATGTTCTTACTTGGCGGATAATGCCGTAAAACGATGGTAATCTTTTTCAAAGCAGCTTTATTTTTTCTCTTCATTCAAGAACGAAGAATACGCTTTCCGGATACCTGTTTCCAAATCGGTTGTAGCTTTCCATCCCAACTGGTTGATCCTTGAAACATTCAATTGCTTTTTAGGAGTTCCATCCGGTTTAGAAGTATCGAAAACGATTTCACCTTCAAATCCAACAATTTGTTTCACCAAATGCGCTAAGTCTGCAATGGTAATATCCGATCCGGTTCCTACATTAATTGCACCCGGATCATTGTAGTTTTCCATCAGGAAATAACAAGCTTCTGCCAGGTCATCCACGTAAAGGAATTCCCGCATCGGTTTCCCTGTCCCCCAAACAACCACTTCTTTTGTGCCGTTGTTTTTTGCTTCGTGAAATTTACGGATCATGGCAGGTAACACGTGTGAGTTCGACAAATCATAGTTGTCATTCGGACCGTACAAGTTGGTCGGCATGGCAGAAATGAAGTTCGATCCGTATTGATCGCGGTACGCATCACACAGTTTAATACCTGCAATTTTTGCAATCGCATACGGCTCATTCGTTGGTTCCAGTGGTCCGGTCAGCAAACTGTCTTCCGAGATCGGTTGCTGCGCAAATTTCGGATAGATACAGGAACTTCCCAGGAACAATAATTTCTTTACCTGATTCACATGTGCTGCATGGATTACATTCGTCTGGATCATCAGGTTGTCGTAAAGGAAATCACCTTTGTATGTGTTGTTTGCCTGGATTCCTCCCACTTTTGCAGCGGCCAGGAAGACATAATCCGGTTTGTTTTCTTCGAAAAAAGTCAGTACATCTGCCTGGTTGATCAGGTTCAGTTCTTTGGATGAACGCGTGATGAGATTGGTGAAGCCCTCCTGTTCCAATTTTCTGACAATGCTGCTTCCTACCATACCATTGTGTCCGGCAATGTAAATTTTATCCTCTTTTCTCATCCGCAAGCCCCTTCGTATGTTTGACCATTTTAATGTCGTGTTCCATCATAATCTGCACCAATTCATCCAATTCCACTTTAGCTTCCCATTGCAGTTTATTTTTAGCCTTGGTAGCATCTCCGATCAAAAGGTCAACCTCTGTCGGACGGAAATATTTCGGATTGATCTCAATTACTTTTTTTCCTGTGTTGCGGTCAATTCCCACTTCATCAACTCCGGACCCTTCCCATACAATATCGTATCCGACATATTTTGCAGCTCTTTCGACAAAATCCCTGACCGTATAGGTTTTCCCTGTTGCAATTACAAAGTCTTCCGCTTCATCCTGTTGAAGCATCAGCCACATAGCTTCCACATATTCTTTTGCATAACCCCAGTCGCGTTTTGAATCCAGGTTTCCTAAGGTTAGCGTGGAACGGATTCCCTGAGCAACCTCAGCCAGGCCAATAGTAATTTTTCGCGTTACAAAGGTTTTCCCTCTGCGTTCGCTTTCATGATTAAACAAAATACCGTTACATGCATACAAATTATAAGCTTCGCGGAAATTCTTCACAATCCAGAATCCGTAGATTTTAGCAACTCCATAAGGGCTTCTCGGATAGAACGGTGTATTTTCCGTCTGTGGGATTTCCTGCACTTTTCCATACAATTCGGAAGTAGATGCCTGGTAAAACCGCGCTTTCGGGCAATAATTCCTCAAAGCGTCCAAAATCCGCAAAGTTCCCATTGCATCAACCTGGGCAGTATATTCAGGAACTTCAAACGACACCTGAACGTGGCTCTGTGCCGCAAGATTGTACACTTCATCCGGCTGAATGGTAGACATTAACTTATTGATATTCGAACTGTCTGTCACATCACCGTGATGCAGCACAAAATGCTCTCTTCCGATCAGATGATCAATGCGTTCGGTGTTAAAAACACTCGCTCTTCGAATAACTCCATGAACTACATATCCTTTCTCAAGAAGCAATTCAGCTAAATAAGATCCGTCCTGACCTGTAATCCCTGTTATTAATGCAACCTTCATTCAATTGTTTTTTGGCTATCAAAGATACACTTTTTATAGAGACAATATCTGTGACAGCAATTGATAACTGTTTTTAACCGTGTTCACCTGCTGCAAGGTTTAACACTCTGATTCCGGTCTATTTTACGATTCTGCTGCCTGCGTTATTCGATAACCGGATTTCAGTATATTTGTAAGACCTTATTTATAATATCGCGTGAAAGACAAATCAATTCTAATAACAGGTGGAACCGGTTCTCTCGGAAAAGCGCTTACCAAACATATTTTATCACAATACCCGGAAATCAAAAGGCTGGTCATATTCTCAAGAGATGAGCAGAAACAATTTGAAATGGAACAGGAATTTCCGGTAAGAATATATCCTCAAATCCGTTATTTCATTGGAGATGTCCGAGACTTTGAACGTCTTGAAAGAGCTTTTTCAGGAATTGATTATGTGATACACGCCGCAGCAATGAAACATGTGCATATTGCAGAATACAATCCGGATGAATGTGTAAAAACCAATGTGGGCGGAGCTGAAAATGTAATCAAAGCCGCATTAAAGACAAATGTAGAACACGTGGTTGCTCTTTCCACAGACAAAGCATGTGCCCCGATCAATTTATACGGAGCTACCAAGCTTACTTCAGATAAACTGTTTGTTGCAGCTAATAACATCCGCGGAAAACGGAATGTCAAGTTTTCGGTTGTACGATATGGAAATGTCATGGGATCAAACGGCTCTGTGATTCCTTTTTTCCTGAAAAAGAAAAAAACAGATGGAATATTGCCCATCACGGTGGAAACAATGACCCGTTTCAATATTTCGCTCCAGGGCGGTGTTGATATGGTCATGCATGCTTTGGAAACGGCTTGGGGCGGTGAAATTTTCGTTCCGAAAATACCTTCTTACCGCATTCTGGATGTTGCCGAAGCAATCGGCCCGGAATGTGAAAAACCCGTAATTGGTATTCGTCCCGGTGAAAAGATCCACGAGGAAATGATCACAATGTCGGATTCTTTTTTCACTTACGATCTTGGAAAATACTATACGATTCTTCCTCAAACACCCTATTGGAAACTGGATGATTTTATTGCGCATTTTTCTGCTCAAAGAGTTCCGGAAGGTTTTGCCTATACTTCCGACAAAAACTCGGAATGGGAATCGGTGGAAGATCTTCGTAAATTAATCGTAGAACACGTAGATCCAACTTTTAGTGTATGAGCAAATCAATTCCATACGGAAAGCAAGAAATAACACCGGAAGATATCCAGGCCGTCGTAGAAACACTTCAGGCTGATTTTCTGACACAAGGTCCAAAGATTGCAGCATTCGAAAATGAATTTGCTAAATACACCGGCTCAAAATACGCTGTCGCGCTAAGCAATGGAACTGCCGCACTTCACCTGGCTGTAATGGCATTGGGCATTCAGGAAGGCGAATACGTTATTTGTACGCCGATTACTTTTTCAGCTTCCGTGAACTGTGTCCGTTACTGCGGCGGGCAGGTTTTGTTTGCAGATATCAATCCTCAGACTTACCTGATGGATATTGAGTCCGTTAAAACAGTTATCCGGAATAATCCGGAGAAAAAAATAAAAGGGATCATTCCAGTTGATTTTGCCGGACGAGTTCCTCAACTGGATGAATTCAGAGCGTTAGCCGATGAACATGCTATGTGGATCATTGAAGACGCCTGTCATTCACCCGGTGGTTTCTTTATTGATCAGAATCAAAATCACCAGGTTGCGGGGAACGGCCTGTTTGCCGACTGCTCTGTTTTTTCATTTCATCCCGTGAAGCACATTGCAACCGGTGAAGGTGGAATGATCACTACAAACAATGAAACACTTTACAAACGTCTGTTGACCCTTCGCACACATGGAATAACACGTGATACTGATTCCTTTGAGAATAGTATTGAGTTTGCTGTCGGAAACAGTACTTCCCGCGATTCCTACCCACTGTGGTATATGGAAATGCAGGAACTTGGGTACAATTACCGCATCACAGATTTTCAGGCGGCTTTGGGCATTTCCCAATTAAATCGTGCTGGCAAAAACCTGGAAAAAAGACGCTCCATAGCAAAATACTATTCAGAAGCTTTCAGTGGTGTCCCTCAAATCATTCACCAATCCGGTTTGATCGAAGGCCATGCCTATCATTTATATGTGCTGGAAGTGGAAGACCGAAAAGGGTTATACGATTATTTGAGAAAACAATCCATTTTTGCCCAAATTCACTATATTCCCGTTCACTTGATGCCATATTACAAAAAACAAGGGTGGAAAGAAGGAGACTTCCCCTTTGCAGAAACATATTATTCAAGATGCATCAGTATTCCAATGTATCCATCATTGACACAGGAAGATTTGGAATACGTCGTTGCATCCGTCAAATCATTCTACAATGGCTAGGCTGGCAATCATTCCGGCGCGAGGCGGCAGTAAACGGATACCGCGCAAAAACATCAAGGATTTCTTAGGAAAACCTATTATTGCCTACGCCATAGAAACTGCCTTGAAAAGTGAGCTGTTTGATACCGTGATGGTTTCAACGGATGACAAAGAAATTGCCACAATTGCCCAACAATACGGAGCACAAGTCCCCTTTTTCAGGAGCGAGCAAAACAGCAATGATTTTGCAGGAACTTTTGAAGTGATTGAAGAAGTTATTCAATACTATTTGAAACATGGAGAAACCTTCGAAGAAGTTTGCTGCATTTATCCCTGCACACCTTTACTTCAACAAAAAGACCTGTCCGACGGATATCACCAATTAACAAAAGGCGCTTATTCTTCTGTTTTTCCGATCGTACCTTATTCTGCCCCGATCCAAAGAGCTCTTACTATTTCTGGCGAAAAGCTGGAATATATGAATCCCGAACACCGGTTCACACGCTCACAGGACCTGGAAAAATCATATTTTGATCCAGGACAATTTTACTGGATGAAACCTGCTGATGTGATGCAGCAAAAAGGAATCTTTACGGATAATACCGGCTGCATTATAATGGACGAACTTTTTGCTCAGGATATCGATAATGAAACCGATTGGAAATTAGCAGAACTGAAATACCAATTCCTTAATTCATAACACCATGAGTTCATCCGAAACAATTTCCTTCGTTGAAAACAAATACGGTTACCTGGAAATAGCGCAAAAGCCAAGCCCCGAAGAATTGGAAAAATATTATGCAGATATTTATTTTCAAACCAGCCAGGGCGCATATGAAGCAACTTATTCAGAGCAGGAATTGACGTTTTTCACCAATTCCAATCACCTGAAATCAGAAATCATTGCGGAATTTTTCAAAGACAGCTCAAAATCACCTCGTAAGCTGCTCGACGTGGGATGTGGTGAAGGTTTTACCATGGACTATTTTTTCAAGCTTGGCTGGGAAATAAATGGTATCGACTATTCTTATGACGGAGTCCGTAGACAAAATCCCGCCATGGAACCATTTGTTTTGCAGGGAGATATTTATGTAAGAATTGCGGAATTGATTGAAAAGAAAGAACAATACGATGTAATTTGTATTCTAAATGTACTGGAACACGTAATTGATCCCATTTTAATCTTGCAACAACTAAAGGAATTAATCTCACCGGGAGGCCTGCTGATCATTTTAGTGCCCAATGATTTTTCTACTTTGCAGAAAAATCTTTTGGCTGATAATAAAATCTCCCGTCAATTCTGGGTAAAAACTCCGGACCATTTGAATTATTTCTCTAAAGATTCGCTGATTGCATTGTGTGAAAGCCAGGAATTGACATTTTATAAGTGTTTATCTGATTTTCCAATAGATTATTTCCTAGCAAACCCCGACAGTAATTACATTGAAGATGGAAGCAAAGGTAAAAACTGCCACCAGGCACGTATGTGGCTCGATAATCTTCATTGTTCTATTTCTATCCCAAAAACAATCGAACTTTATGAGGCTTTTGCCAATTTAGGGTCCGGCAGACAATTGACAGCATATTTCACCAAACCATGAACTACTCCAGGTATTTAAATAGCACATCCTATTCCCTGAACGATTTCCAGGTAACTCCCATGCGGGAAAGTGATATCTTCCTGATCAAGGAATGGAGGAATGCACAAATGGATGTTCTGAGACAGAACAAATTGATCAGCGACGAGGAACAAACGAACTATTATCGGAACGTAGTTGTTCCAAGCTTTGAAAAAGAACAGCCGAATATTATGCTTTTCAGCTTTTTGCATCAAGGCGAATGTATTGGTTATGGTGGCTTGACCAATATACGCTGGCAGGACAAATGCGTGGAGCTTTCCTTCCTGGTAAATCCGGCTCATGTTTCAGATCCGGTGATTTACGAGCAAGATTTCAGGCATTTTATAGAGCTCATGAAAGAAATCACTTTCAAAGAACTGGGTTTCAATCGCCTATTTACGGAAACTTACGATATACGCGACCATCATATTAGAATTTTAGAATCTTGCGGTTTTATTCTTGAAGGCCGAATGAGATCTCACGTATGTATTAATGGTATCTTTGTAGATTCTTTGATACATGGAATATTAAAAACGGATTATGGATTTTAAGGGAAAACGGATTTTTATCAGTGGCGGAGCAGGCGTTATCGGAACAGAAATGGTGCAGCTGCTTCATCAGCAGGGAGCTCATGTCATGGTGGGAGACCTGAAACCGATTCCAGCAAATTTCCCGACAACGGTCAATTACCGCCAAGGGGATTTGAACTTCATCTCTCAAGCGGAATTAAATCAGTTCAACCCGGAATATTTTATCCATTTGGCAGCAACATTTGAGCGTTCAGCCGAAACCTATGAACACTGGGAAGAAAACTTCCGCCACAATATCTTGTTGAGTCATCATTTGATGACATTGATGCGAAATGTACCCGGTTTAAAACGTGTGGTTAATGCGTCGAGTTACCTGATCTATGACAAAACACATTATCAATTTAAGGAGGCTCAAAATCAGCCCGTAAAATTGACAGAATCACATAGTATCAACCCACGCAATCTAACCGGATTGGCAAAACTGGCCCACGAAATCGAACTGGATTTCCTGGCTTTATTTAAATCCGATCGATTCACAAGTATTTCCGCACGTATTTATCGCGGTTACGGTAAAAACTCCCGGGATATCATTTCCAGATGGGTCAGAGATCTTTTGAACAACGAAACAATTGTGGTCTACAATCCGGAAGGATTCTTTGATTACATCTATGCCCAGGATACAGCGAAAGGATTACTTAAACTTGCTCTTTGCGATCAAACGGGAATTGTGAACCTTGGAACAGGAAGATCCCGCCAAGTTGGGGATGTCGTTCAAATTCTGAAGGCACATTTCCCGCAAATGAACATCGAGTATATTCGCAAAAGGGACGAGTTAATCGAAGCTTCTGAAGCAGATACGACCTTATTGAAAAGCTATATTGACTGGACGCCCGAAAGAAACCTGGAAGATACGATTCCGGATATTATTGCTTTCGAACAACAGCGGATGGTTTCTGAAGAAGTATTGTATGGACATATCCTGGTTACAAGTGCTTCACGCAAGATCGGTTTGGTGAAGGCCGTTAAAAACGCCGCAAATAAAATCCATGGTTCTATCCGGGTAATTGCTGCAGATGCTTCCGATAACTGTTTAGCTAAATACTTTACCGACGACTTTTGGAAAATCCCATTCATTCATCAAATTGACATTGAAGCTTTTATTAAAGAATGCCAAGCACGTTCTATTCATTTGATTATTCCATCACGTGATGGTGAATTGGCTTTTTTCGCAGAGAACAAATCCCTTTTCAAAGAAGCTGGAATTCATGTAATGGTTTCCGATAAAGAATCTATTGATAAATGTGTCGATAAACTGGCTTTCTACCAGGATAACACAGCTATTCAATCCCGCATTATTCCGACTGCTGAAAACATTGATTCGCTGAACACCACTCATTTTGTCGTAAAAGAACGTTTTGGTGCCGGTTCCGACTCCATTGGTATTAACTTGGATAAAGAACAGGCATTGGTACATTCCAAAGAATTAAAATTCCCCATCTTCCAACCGTTCATTGAAGGTTCAGAATTAAGTATCGATTCTTATATTGATTCAACTGGAAAAGTAAAAGGAATTGTTATGCGCAGACGTGAACTGGTCGTGAATGGTGAATCACAGATCACTACAACTGTCCAGAATTCTGCACTGGAACAGGAATTCCTTTCAATTATTGATGCTCTGAATCTTTCCGGACATATTATCCTGCAGGCAATTATTGATTCCAAAGGAGAAATTCATGTGATTGAATGCAACCCGCGATTCGGAGGGGCTTCTACCCTTTCAGTCAAAGCCGGATTGGATAGTTTCTATTGGGCTTATCTGGAAAGCACATCTGTTTCACTTGACAGTTATTCTTTTATTCAAACAAAAGCACCGATTACACAAGTTCGATATCCAGCAGATTTGTATTTATGATCATTGTTACAGACTTAGATGACACTCTTTATCCTGAAATCGAATTTGTTTACAGCGGTTTCCAGGCTGTTAGTTCTTATTTAAGCAATGTATTCGGAATAGATCCCAAAACTTCCTACCAGATCATGTTGGATGAACTCGCGGCAAACGGGCGAGGAAAGGTATTCGATTCCGTTTTAAAGGCAAACAACATCAATACGCTGGCGAACCGGAAAAAATGTCTTTCAATTTATCGTTCTCACAGACCTAAATTAATGCTTTACCCGGAAGCAGAACGATTCCTTTCACGGTTTTCAGGTCGGCGAAAATACCTGGTTACAGACGGAAACATCCGTGTTCAGCGAAATAAGATCAACGCTCTCGGATTGCACAAACATTTTATCAAAACGATCCCGACATACCAATACGGTATACAATATTCCAAACCGTCCACTTTTTGCTTTGAGAAAATACTCAACTGGGAAGGAAAAAAAGCTCCAAACCAATTAGTATATATCGGAGACAATCCCAAAAAGGATTTTGTTTCATTAAATAAAATCGGGGCAAAAACCATTCGTGTATTAACGGGCGAATTCCAATCCATGCAGGTTAATCAGGAATTTGATGCTCAATACACGGTGAATAATTTAGATGAAATAACAGAAGAATTTATACAAAAAATTGAATCATGAAGATTGGAAATTTTGAAATATCCCATGATAAACCATCTTTTATCATTGCCGAGTTATCTGCCAATCACAATGGTAGCCTGGACACAGCAATTGAAACAATCCGTGCAGCGAAACGCGCAGGTGCAGATGCTATTAAATTCCAAACATATACAGCTGATACCATAACACTTAACAGCCGAAAGAAAGATTTCCTGATCCAGGGAACTATCTGGGAAGGAAAATACCTACACGACTTGTATCAGGAAGCATATACGCCCTGGGAATGGCATCAGAAATTGTTTGAAGTAGCAAAGGAGGAAGGATTGATTTGTTTTTCATCTCCTTTTGATCATACGGCAGTTGACTTTCTGGAAGATTTAGATGTTCCGGCATATAAAATCGCCTCTTTTGAAATCACTGACATTCCTCTAATCGAATATACAGCCTCCAAAGGAAAACCGATTATCATTTCAACGGGGATTGCTACCTATGAAGATATTCAGTTGGCTTTGGAAACCTGTAAAAAAGTGGGAAATGAACAAATCATCTTACTAAAATGTACTTCCAGCTATCCAGCTCCAATCGAGGAAGCAAACATCGTGATGATCCCTTATTTCGAAAAAGAGTTCGGTGTCATTTCGGGCTTGTCCGATCATACCATGGGATCAACAGTAGCATTAGTAGCTGTGTGTCTGGGTGCAAAAGTCGTTGAAAAACATTTTATCCTTGATCGATCCATAGGTGGACCTGATGCCAGTTTTTCCATGAACGAGCAGGAGTTTACCGAAATGGTAAAAGCTATCCGGGATGCAGAGAAAGCAATGGGAATTGTAAACTTTGAATTGAGCGAAAAACAATTAGTTAGCAGGGCCCACAGCCGCTCTTTATACATATCGAAGGACCTCAAGCAAGGTGAAACTGTTACTTCGGAGCACATCCGGTCTGTGCGCCCCGGCTATTCACTTCATCCGAAATACTATTCCGAGCTTATTGGAAAAAAAGCATTAAAAGATTTCACCGTTGGCGACCGCATAAAAAAAGAGGACTTTCAATAAGTCCTCTTTTTTATATATCAATATTTCCTATTGATTTGCTGTCTTTCTCTTTTTCCAGGAAACGAATAACGCTAATCCGAATAACCCAAACATAATAATCGATCCGATCAAAGAAATGGTATTATACATTTCGTACTTCGGAAGATCATAAGTGAATTCTATTTCGTTCTTTCCATCTTTCAATTCCAAACCGCGAAGCAGGTAATCTACTTTTAAGATCGGAGTTTCTTTCCCGTTTACAAATGCTTTCCATCCGATCGGGTAATAAATTTCCGAGAATACCGCTAATTGATCTCCTTTAACATCTGCCATGTATTTCAGTTTATTTGGCGCCGAACTTAACAATTTGATCGTTCCTTCTCCCGAAAATTGCTTCTTGCTCAATTTCGATGCAACCGATGAAAGCATAACAGCTTCGTTTGACGGATCAAATGAGCTTACAACTTTTAACTGCACCAATGAAGTAAATGACTTTGCAGTATCCATCGCCAATGTCATCATAGGTACCAGGTTCGTAGTTCCTTTCACATCCATTACAAACATTGCTTCCTGTCCCTGTGCTAACCCATTTGTCAATTGTACCGGAATAGAATCAGGTCTTCCCGGAACCAGGTACTGCAATTTTTCCGCACCGTAAACCTCTGCGGTTTTCACAGCTATTTTATTTACAAGAAGTACGCCCGGTCCTTTGTTTTCCAATTTAAACTTGTTACCCAATGCACGTATTTCATCATCCGGACTTCCGTATTCTTTAACTTTCTTAACCAACCATGCATTTCCAAGTGCAGTCGGGTTTCGGATCGCCGTATCGCTTCCGTTTTGTGTAGGCTGAATAAAATACTTCACATTCAGCATATCAATAACGTGATTGTTCGTTTTAGACAATTGGAAATTAATCAGGTTGTCAATGTTTCTAAGTTTTGCTCCGTGATATCCTCCCAAAGATTTATGCAGATAAGCTGTACGGCTGCTTGAAAAACCAACCGAATAATCCAATACACGGTAGTTCGTTGCTGCTTTCAATTCATAAAAGCGGTAAGAATTAATCAGATTGGTTCTTGCTGCTCCCAGGTATCCCTTTTGGTCTGCCAAAGCTTCACCTTTTGCCTTTCCTCTTGCTATTTTTGAAGCCAAAGATGGATTTTGAGCAACTTCGGCTTGCAGAACCTGTTCATCTCCCTGTGTTGCAGCGATCGGGTATGTAGTTAAATCATTCTCTTCCCAATACTTGTAACCGGAACCTGAAGCATCATCAACTGCGCCTAAATAGTTGTATGCAACCGGCACTACATCTCCAAAGGTCAAAATAATCAAACCTGTCAATAAAATTGCATTAGCAGTTTTTTCAGTTTTTACATACAGGAAGATTAAAAATATTCCGGCTGCCAGTATTGCGAACAAAATAGAACGATTCATACTGGAGTTGAAAATATCCTTTCTGGCCGATTTCACGGCATTGTATCCTTCCAACTGAGCATCTACCTGCATTTGGACAAACTGCTGTACCTGCTGCGGATTCGAAACATCCAGCTGATAATTGGCCATAGCTTCCTGCGGATCCATTTTCTGGATCTGTGAGGTATACGTTTTTGCTAATCCCGCATACTGGTTCGCTTCCATCGCGTTGGAATATCCGTCACCCAAGCCTACCACTTTCACAATGATCAGGAAAGCAACAAATGCTCCCAAAACGATTAAGAACTTTTTCTTCTGAGCAATGATTTGGTCACGGCTCTTGATCAACTCATTCAGGAATAAAACTCCCATTACAGGAATAGTCAATTCAACAATCACCAGAATCATGGTTACAGCCCTGAACTTATTATACGCTGGAATATGGTCTATGAAAAAATTGGTGAAACCCATGAAATTTTTTCCCCAGGAAAGTAAAATTGCAAGAATGGTTACTGCAAATAGTGCCCATTTGATTTTATCTTTCATAAAGAACAAGCCCAGGAAAGCTAAAAGGATTACTACTACACCAATGTATACCGGTCCGGAAGTAATCGGCTGGGTTCCCCAATAGGAATAACCGTTCATAATACTGTTGATCTGCGCCTGTGGAAGATCACTGTTTTGGATTTTTTCAGCAAAAGGAGAATTACCGATCGGTTCGGATGCTCCACCTTTTACATATGGAGAGATTAATGTAAATGTTTCACCGATCCCATACGACCATTGTGTTATATATCCTCTGTCCAAACCAGTTGACTGATTCTCAATTTTCGTTCCATCTGCGTTGATGGTCAGATCATTCGCTCCGCGGATACTGTATTTTGCATAATCATTTGTCAACCCGATATTCCCACTGTTAATAGCAAAAGCTACTAAAAACACAGCTATGATCCCGCCTGAAGTAATAAAGAAATTCTTAAGCTGTTTCTCTTTGATCGCTTCGATGAAGAAATATATCCCTACAAACAGTAGTATAAAGAAAAAGTAATAGGTAATCTGAACATGATTCATTGCCAGCTCAAGTGTCATAAAAATCCCTGAGAGCACAATTCCCCAAAGCCTGTTCCTTTTGTATGCATAAATGAAAGCCCCGAGTAATGCAGGTAAAAATGCAGCAGCTGCAGATTTGATAATATGTCCCGCCTGAATAACTATTAACTCATAACTCGCAAAACTAAAAGCAATTGCCCCCAGAAGCCCGATCCATGGATTCAACCTCACCAAACGAGCAAAAATCAGGAAAGACAAAGCATGTAGCAGGATCAATCCCATTGGAACCCGAAACAAATTAAAGTATCCGTCTGATATAGCTTTGAACCAGTTTCCCGACTTATTTAATGAAATTTGCTCTGCAGGCATCCCTCCGAATGCAGAACTGGTCCATTTAGGTTCCTGTCCTGTATATTCACGGAAAAAGTTAATCTCGCTGCTCATCCCGATTGCCTCTTTGGTATCGTGCTGTTTTACACCGTAACCTTCGAATTGAGGTTTAAAGAAGATTGCTATAATGATAAACAGAATACCGATTATCACCAAATGCATCCAATTTCGTTGGAAGAATCCTTTTATGTCCATAAGTTAAAATTGTTCAAGCCAAAAATAAGAACTTTAATCTTCCAAAGGGTGTTTCGGCAGAAATTATCACGATTTCTGTTTTCTTCGATGAACTTTGAACCAAAATCCATTTGGAATGTATTGGGATTTGTTTAATATCGAATTATGAAAACTGTTTCTTTGTTCCTGCTTTTAACCCTTCTGGCTTTTGTAACAAAGGCTTCCGATCAACGAAAGTCCATCCAGGGGTTTTACATTTATAAGACAACAAAAAACACGTCGATCACAAACGGAAAGGCCACTGTTACCCTTCATTTTTACAGTCCGAACTTTACTGATATTCCATTGGGTTATGAAACCATTATCTACTATTCTGTCAATGAAGTGACAGATACACTCGTTCTGGATAACACTTTTACCGGAACCCTGGAAATTCCAGCCGTAAAAACGGTTTTTAAGTTCTGGCCGGGACCCGGTTATGATGAAGTGGTCAGTGATACAATCCAAATAGAGAATCAAACAGAAAATGAAGCACAGGTCAACTTCTTTTCGGAAAATATGCTGATCGAAGTTGACAAGCCGGTTATTTACCTTCAAAGCCCGGTCAAACTTGATTTTTCAATCCGGGTAATCCCTGCAACTGATTTCACCTTTACCTACCCTGTTTACAAAGACCAATGGAAAGGTACGCTTCTTCCAACAGGTCAAATCGAACTAAACGGACAGAAAGTCCCTTATTTGTTCTGGGATTCAAAACAGGAATTCGTATTCAAAAAACATACGAACGGCTATCATATTTCCAAAAAAGACGTTATTTCATTTCTGGAAACCCAACTTTCCTATGCCGGTTTGAATGCAACTGAAAAAACCGACTTCATTACCTATTGGGGACCGAGGCTGACACAGTACGAGTCTGTTTTCATTCAATTTTACCTGCAGGAAGACTGTAATCAATTTGCAACTATTCAGTGTGATCCTGTCCCGAACGCTGTCAATCGCTTATACATTGCCTTTTCGGAATGGAACGACCACCTTAAAACTTACGTTCATCCAATGGATCTGCCTGCTTTTAAGCGGGATGGTTTCAATATCCTTGAATGGGGCGGATTTGAGTTAAAAACAATCGAATTATGAAACAAAAACTCACACTGTTTATCTTTTTGATGTTTTCTTTCCTGAGTTTTTCAAAAGGAGAGGAATCACTTCCAACGATTTGGATCATCAAAGACAGCGTTTCGGGCAAAATCCATCCTGACAGTGTCCGGTTCGTGTTTCATGTGGAAGATCTGTACGGTCAATTGATGTTGAACCAACACCCGGTGATCATACAAGTTAAAGTGGATGGAAAAACGACCAAATATACAGTCACACAAAAAAAAACAACCTTTAAACTTGCGTTGTCAAAAGGAAAACACAAGCTGGCGTTTTATGTCAATCCAAACTTCGATGAAATTCATTTCGAACGGGAATTTGCGGGAAAACATTATTACGAAGTTGGATTAAATTTCCAGGGTTCAGCTAATTCCGGAAGGCAAATTACAGTCGAAAAGCCGGTCATTTATTTATACAGTGAAAAAGAAGAAGCATTTACGCTGAGGATCAAAACCGATGCTGAACTTCAATTTACGTATCCGGTCTACGAAAACGAGTGGAAAGGAACAACATCTGCTGACGGAACAATCCAAATCAATGGTTCGGGCTATCCGTATCTTTTTTGGGATGCACAACTTCCCGTTGAGCGTTTGAGTCTGAACTGGCAGAATTCAGAACAAATCCTGGGCGAACAAACAATACTATACCTTTCAGCACGCTTGGATGATCTGGGGTTTAACCCAAAAGAAAAATCAGATTTTATTACCTACTGGGGACCACGGATGCAACAGATGAAATACCTCCAAATACTTTGGATCCAAAACGAATCTGTTAATGAGATTGCTTCACTGGACATTTCCCCGAATTACACACAGAATCGTATCTACATTGTTTTTAAAGAAATCAGTGATATTGAGAACGAGACTTTACAAGTGAGATTAAACACCCTGACTCCCATTAACAGGAGTAAAAACTGCCTGATCGAATGGGGTGGAATTGAAATTCAATCAAATTTATAAATCATGCGTATTTTACTCTTTTTTTTAGTGATCAGTAAAGGTTTACTGGCAAATACATTTGAATCAATCCCTGATTACTTTGTGAGGTATGAAAAAGATAAACATCCGGTCAGTTCGGGTGCCCGTATTCAAATCGTCTGTGAATTTGACTCGGATTACAACCCTCACCGGGAATTGCGTTTCGGTATGAACGGAAGCAATGAACGCATTCGAATGAATGATAAGAATGAAGTGGCAGTGGTCCGGAAACCACAAAAAGCCCTTTTTCAATTTTATTACGATAATCATTTCCAGGAAATTGAAACGGATTCCATTGATGTCAAAGCCGGACAAATTACCATCATTTCGTTGCATTTTAAAGCAATCGATGATCCCAGACCAGTAAAGAAACCCGTTATCTATCTCTATCCTGAATCAGACATTGCGATTTCTGTTGATCTAAAGGTAAGCGGAGAACTGACATTTACCTATCCTGAATATTCTAAAGGATGGAAAGGAACAGCACATCCGGATGGTTCTATTGACATTCAGGGAAAACATTATCCGTACCTTTTCTGGGAATCCGAGCAACATTTCAACACCTTTGATGCAAAGATCGGTGGATTCATTTTAAAGAAAGAAAACATAGTGGAATCCCTTGAAAAACACCTGACTGAACTGGGTTTCAATGATAAAGAAAAAACAGATTTTATTACCTTCTGGGGGCCACAACTCCAAAAGTATGAGCAGGTAATGGTCCAGTTTATACTCAACGATTCCTGCAATGAATTTGCAGCATTGGAAATTGAACCCGCGCCAAAACAGTTGAATCGGGTGTATCTGGTTTGGTCGCCTGTCGATCCTGCAAAACCCGTATTCTTAAAACAGCAAGTTTTAAAGCAACTTAACCGTGAGGGATTTGATGTTTTGGAATGGGGAGGAATTGAAGTAACTGGTGAATTGAAAATGTAAAATGGGAAAAGCAGTTCAATTAGATATTGCGAATTTCAAATTCAATAAATTTGGTTAGTTTTAGAAAAAACAAACAATATGAAAAAACTATTACTATTACTTTCAATTTCGGGTGCGGTCCTGGTGACTTCATGTAACATGGCAAGCGATGCCGATTACGATGCAATGGCACAGGATATGTGTGACTGTGTGAACAAATCTTCGGATGGTATTTCTGACGAAATGAAAAATGCCATTGTGAAGTCTGAAAAGGACGGAACGGATATGGAAGCTGCCATGACAGAAGTGATGATGAAAGACTTGAAGGCAGGAATGGCTGATGCACAAGCAATGGCTGACCTTGGAAAAGAAATGCAGGGTTGCTCGAAAGATTTGGAGAAAAAATATGACCAGGTCTATACTTCCGAAACGGAAGACCAGGTGATCGAAAAGATCTTAAGCGCTTTGAAAGCAAAACAAGGGTGTGAATTTACTTATGCGATCATGAAAATGGGAGCAAAAGAAATGAAAAAATAAATTGTTCCCGCAGATGGTGCAGAAGAACGCAGATTAATTTGGATAACGAATTATTTTGAAATCTGTGAGATCAGCGAAATTTGTGGGAGAAAAATAAGATTAAACCAAAATCCTCGTCAATTGACGGGGATTTTTTTATCTCTTAGGGTTAGCGAACATCTTCACATCATCACCGGTGATCTTAGCACCACACAGAATAACCAAGCGTTCCACAATATTTCTCAATTCCCGGATATTTCCCGTCCAATCGGTTTGTTGCAATTCGATCAAGGCATCATCCGTAAATACTTTCTTCGGAATTCCATGCTCATTACAAACCAGTGCAATAAAATGTTCAGCAAGCATCGGAATATCTTCGCGGCGTTCATTCAACGAAGGCACGTGAATTAAAATAACTGCCAGACGGTGATACAAATCTTCCCTGAAACGACCTTCCGCAATTTCTTTACGTAAATCTTTATTGGTTGCTGCAACAACACGTGCATCGATTTTAATGTCTCTTTCACTTCCAACCCGCTGGATGACATTTTCCTGCAAAGCCCGCAATACTTTCGCCTGGGCGGAAGCACTCATATCTCCGATCTCATCCAGGAACAAAGTTCCACCCGAAGCCAGTTCGAATTTCCCTTTTTTGTCCTTTACAGCCGATGTAAACGCGCCTTTTTCGTGTCCGAACAATTCGCTTTCGATCAACTCACTTGGAATCGCAGCACAGTTTACTTCCACGAACGGCATCTTTTTACGATTGGAAAGGTCATGAAGAGAACGGGCAACCAATTCCTTTCCTGAACCGTTTGCTCCCGTGATCAATACACGGGCATCAGAAGGAGCAACTTTTTCGACCATTTCTTTGATCTTATTGATTCCTTCGGTTTCACCAATAATGGAAGATCCTTTGAACTTACGTACAGTGGTTTTTAATTGCTTGGTTTCTTCTACCAGAACAACACGGTCTTTTGCATTTCGGATTGTTACCAGGATGCGGTTCAGGTCAAGCGGCTTTTCAATGAAATCAAAGGCACCTTTTTTAATCGCATCGACGGCTGTCTCAATGTTTCCATGACCGGAAATCATAATAACCGGAGTATCTATCTTTTGAGCGATCAATGCATCAAGAACTTCCATTCCGTCCATTTGAGGCATTTTAATGTCGCAAAAGATAATATCGTAAAGCGTGTTTTTTGCTTTTTCCAATCCTTCTGCCCCATTCTCCGCTTCATCTACCTGGAAATCTTCAAATTCAAGAATTTCACGCAGAGCCCTGCGAATAGCACGCTCATCATCAATGATCAATATCTTTGCCATGTGTTTTTATTGGTGAACGAAAATAACCAATTAATTACGAATGCCGAATTACGAATTACGAATTTTTCGATCCTCCAATATTGAATCATTACTCTGATTTGAAAATCATTCGGAATTCGGAACTCGTAATTCGGAATTATTAAAAAAATCTGCGCAACACTCCTTCTTTCAGCGAGCACGGTGAAATCACCACTTCTTTAATACCGAATTTCTCAATGATCCATTTGGTCTTTAAAGCAGCCACCGGAGCCATCTTTCTCCTGATCGGGATAATAAACGGGTGATTTTCCCTTTCTTCGAATGTCGATTCAATGATCCAATCCAGGGTTCCCATCAATTCGGTTCTTGAAACACGGATATTCTCGAGTCGTTGAGGAAATGCTTCTTCATGGACCATCTCATAAAATGTTTCAAAACTACCGGATGCTCCAACCAACACTTCACAAGAAGCAAAGTCTTTTAACTCTTTCGAATTTTCTTCGAACCACTTTATTAATTGGTCCTGGTTTTCTTTGGTTAATGGATTTTCCAGCGGAAATAATTGAACAGCCCTTGAAACACCAATATTTGCACTGATAAATTCCAATTCTTTTCCTGCTTCAATCCGAATAAACTCCGTGCTACCGCCTCCAATATCCATTATCAGGGAAGTTTTATCGAACTGATAAGACCAGCTTACTCCCTGGTAGATCAATCTTGCTTCTTCCAGCCCGTCCACGATTTCGATATCAATATCAAAGCGCGTTTTGATTTCTTGAATGAATTCGTCTTTGTTCTCGGCATCCCGCACAGCTGAAGTTCCGATTCCAATGATTGTTTTAACCTGCAACTGGTCACAAATGCCTTTGAATTTTTCGAATGCATGGAACGCACGTTCCTTCGCTGCAGGAGAAATGACTCCCTGGTTAATTCCTCCCATTCCAAGAGCTACTCCTTCTTTTGAATTATGTACAACGTCAAACCCGGCGGAATGTACGTCCGCAACCAAAAGATTAAATGTATTTGTTCCAAGATCTATGACCGCTACACGCATTTTACCTGACTTTCAACCAAAGAATAATATTTTTAAATCGTAGCGTATGTCCAAATTGAAGCAAGCCGTTTTTGAATAATCGTGCTGCAATTGCAATCACGCCAATAGAGCTTACCAACAGTAAAAATAACGAAACAAACAATTGGTATGAATCTCCTTCTGCAAATCCGATGGATAATTTCACCATCGCAACTACAGGGGCCGTAAAAGGGAAGTACATGAAAAAGGTTGCCCATGGACTATCCGGATTTTCTAATACAAAATACCCGGAATACAGGGCAAAGCACAAAATTAATATCAGCGGTATCAGGAATTGCTGTCCATCTGATTCTGATCCTGAAACTGCTCCCAATGCCGCAAAGAAAGCTCCATAAAACAAATATCCAAAAGCAAAGAACAAAGAGAAATAGAAGATCATCACTCCGAATTGGACCCGGTCAAATACCAATTCCACAAACTGGTTATAATCGCTGACTTGTCCTTCTGCCTGGTTAGACGCATCATACATATCTATAAAGATCATTTCACGCATGAAATACAGACCTATTCCAATAATTAAACACCATAAAGCCACTTGCAGAAATGCACTGATTCCAATACCCAGGATTTTTCCAAGCATCAAAGAACGTGGTTTCACTGTCGCCAGTAAGATTTCTACTACCCGATTGGTCTTTTCCCTGGAAACCGAACGCAAAATAGTCATTCCGAAAAGGAAAATAAAGACAAAGATCACTGCTCCGAAAAACAATCCGACCCAACCAGCCAAATCACTTTTCACGTCTTCCGGATCGTAAACATTTCTAAAAGCAAAATTCAAAGGCTGTTTAATCGATCGGAATTCGCTGACAGACAATTTTGTAAACTGCTTTGCCAATACTTCCTCCAACCTTCTTTCAACCTGGTAGCGGATATTTACCGACATGGTAAATGAAGGTTTTTCACGGTAAAACAAAAAGCCTGATTTATTGGAAAGGATCTTTTCATTGATCTCTACCATCGCATCGAAATCGGCAAAACGCTTGTCTTTTGCAAATTGTTCTATTTCAATATAATTCGTAGCGAATGAATACGTGATGTTCGGGTCTTCACCCGACATGATTTTCTGTTCAAATACATTTGCCGGGTCAACGATCAAAACATGCCATTTTTGCTGGTCTTTCCCTCCGAATTGGAAGATCAGGTAAGTGAGGGTAAGTACTACCAACGGACCTAAAATAGCCATCAATATAAAGGAACGGCTTCCCAATCGTTCTCTGAGTTCGCGCATGGCAATTATCCAACTATTTCTCATCGCTTTCTGTTGTTACAGTTGAAATAAATACTTCATTCATACTTGGCAAAACTTCCCATGCAGCCTCGATTTTCACCTGGCCTATCAGTGTTTTCAATAAATCCTCAAACGAGTTGTCTCCTCTCATTTTTACCCGTGCAATAAAACGGTCATCACCCAATATTTCTTTGTCGATCAATTCGAAACCAATCCAGAGCGCATTGACAAATGCAATCATATTTCCCCTGAATTTAACTGCATATTCACCTGTTTTTTGCTGGTCCTGGATTTCGCTTACGCGCCCTTCCAGTACTTTTTTGGATTGATGGATTAAAACTACCCGGTCACAAATTTCTTCCACGCTGCGCATATTGTGAGTTGAGATCAGGATCGTTTTTCCTTTCAATTTCATTTCCTGCATTTCTGCTTTGATCAACTCTACATTCACCGGGTCAAATCCTGAAAAGGGTTCATCCAGGATCAACAGATCCGGTTCGTGAAGGATTGCATAAATGAATTGTACTTTTTGCGCCATTCCCTTTGAAAGTTCCTGGATCCGCTTCTTTCGCCAATCTGCGCAATTGAATTTCTTCAACCAATAATCCAAAGAGGTATTGATCTCACTTTTACTCATTCCACGCAAAGCTCCCAGGAAATGAGCGTGGGCTTCAACGGTCATCTGCTTATACAAACCCCGTTCTTCCGGCAAGTATCCGATATGGGCCAAATGTTTTTGCTGAAGCAAATCACCATTAAAACGAATGGTTCCCGAATCGGGCTCAATGATTTTATTGATGATCCGAATAAGCGTGGTCTTCCCGGCCCCATTTGGACCAAGTAAACCGAAGATCTCTCCTTTCCTAAGACTAAATGAGACCTGATCGATAGCCGCTTTTCGCTGATAACGTTTTGTAAGCTCTTGAATTTCTAACATGTAATCAAAAAATGATTCATTTACGTTGTAAAAGTACCTTATTCCAGTTTTCCCATCGGTAAACCAACCAAAAAACAAGAAGCATTAACGGATAAAACAGGAACATGGTTACATACATGTCCCAACCCAATATTGGTTTGGATACATCCATGAATAAGGCATCTGTTTGGATCACCTGCCAATTGTTTGTTACAACGATAATCCCAAAAAGGTTATTTGCCAGGTGAAAGCCCCAGGAAAGTTCCAGACCGTTATCCATTACTGTTATGAAGGAAGTAAAAATTCCTGAAATAATATAATAACCAACTGCAAAGTAACCCAGTTTATCGATCTCCGGGTTCATCAGGTGCAATGCTCCGAACAGCATTCCATTGATTGCAATTAAATAAATCCCTTTTTGAGTGACTTTCCCGAACATTTGAAGTAGGAAACCTCTAAAAAGCACTTCTTCAAAACCCGTTTGGATCGGAACAAGAATCAGTGCCAGTGCCAACAGATAATAAAACCGTTCGGGTTGAAAATTCCAATGAAGCTGATGGTTTAAATCAATGAATGTAATGAAAAACGAAACCATCATCAGGGTAGTCCATAAACCGAATGCAAAGAAGAAACGGGTGAAATCAAACCGGGGACGCGCCGTTAAAAAGGTCCGGAAGGGTCTTTTAAAAATCAGTTTGGAGCAAAATAAAATTGTCAGGATCCCCAATGCAAAAGGGATCATGTTCAGGGCAAAAAATTCGTTTTTAGAAAATAGCTCCTGAAAATCTGAAAATGAATTCACCGAATCACCCGCAGGCGACTTAGCAGAGATTAAGATTGACATCAAAGAACCCCCGATAAAGTAAACTCCAATAAGAATTGCAACGAGCCCCAGCAAATAATGCCTGATACCAATAGTAGGCTCCAGCGGACTTGTAAATCTTCTCATTCGATAAAACTAGTGAAAAGAATGTTTATTAAAACAGTAGGGGGCGATTAATCGCCCCCTACTATCATCATTTCGTTTCTTGTTATTGAAACATATCTTTCATTCGCTGAAAAAATCCTTTTTCATTTTGTCCCGGATTTGGCTTAAAGTTTTCGCTCACTTTCAGTTTTTCCAGGATTTCCTTTTCATCTTTGCTTACTTTCTTTGGTGTCCAGACATTGATGTGGACAAATAAATCTCCGTGTCCGTAGCCTTGAAGTACCGGTAATCCCTTTCCTTTCAAACGAAGCATTTTACCGCTTTGGGTTCCAGGTTCCACTTTAATTTTTGCTTTCCCGGTTACAGTAGGAACTTCAATTGTTTCGCCCAAAACCGCATCTACAAAGTTGACAAATGCCTCGTAATGCAGGTGTTCGCCATCTCTTCGCAGTTCCTCATGCTGTTGTTCTTCGATCACAACGATCAAGTCTCCCGGAATTCCATTGAATGGGCCGGCATTTCCTTTTCCGGAAACGCTCAGTTGCATCCCCTCTTCCACACCGGCAGGAATCTCGATCTCAATGACTTCTTCTTGCCGCTTCAATCCCTGATTATCTGCATCTGCCGGTTTCTGGTCAATCATTTTACCTGCTCCCTGACAAATATTACAAGTCGACTGTGTCTGCATTGCTCCCAAAAAAGTCTGAGCAACACGTGTAATGCGTCCTGTTCCGTTACATGTAGAACAGGTTTTATACGTTACACCATCCGCATTTACCAGTTTATTGACTTTGATTTTCTTGGTAACACCTTCCGCAATTTCTTCTAAAGTCAGTTTCATTTTGACGCGCAGGTTAGTCCCACGCACTACACGCTGGCCGCCACCTCTTGCACCACCAAAACTTCCACCGCCAAAAGCACCTCCGAAAATATCTCCGAATTGCGAGAAGATATCGTCCATATTCATTCCGCCGCCAAAGCCGGCGTTTCCACCTAGTCCTGCATGACCATATTGATCGTAGCGCGCTTTTTTGTTTGCATCCGAAAGTACTTCGTATGCTTCTGCAGCTTCTTTAAATTTTCCTTCCGCCTCTGAATCTCCGGGATTTTTATCCGGGTGGTACTTCAATGCCATTTTGCGGTAAGCCTTCTTAATTTCAGCTTCCGATGCACCTTTTGAAATACCAAGAACTTCGTAATAATCTCTTTTATCCATATTTTTTGATTACAGATTTAAGACTTAAGATTCTTTCGAATCTTCCTTCTTCAATCCTCTTATTGTCCAACAACCACTTTCGCAAAACGGATCACTTTATCATTCAAGTAATATCCTTTTTCTACGTCATCGATAATTTTTCCTTTTAAATCTTCGGATGGTGCCGGAACATTCGCAATCGCTTCATGCAAATCTGAATCAAACGCCTGGTGTTTTGCATCCATTTGTTTCAATCCTTTTCCTTCCAACAAGTTTTTCAATTTATGATGAATCAGTTTAAAGCCATCTTTCACTGCCGTAATATCTTCCGAATTCTCATTGTTTGCGATAGCACGTTCAAAGTCATCCATCACTGACAACATATCTTTCAATACCCCTGCACTAGCAGTTGAGATCAATTCGATTTTCTCTTTGTTGGTTCGCTTACGGTAATTGTCAAATTCCGAATACAAGCGCAAATACTTGTCATTTAATGCCGCAATCTGGTCTTCAGATGAAGGTGCATCTGTATTTACTGACGAATTGTCAGCGTTTTCAACTTGCTCGTTCACCGTTTCATCCTGATTTTCCTGATTCTTTGCATCAGCATCCTGGTTAAATTCTTCGTTTTGAACTGCTTCTTCTGCCATTATTGTCAATTTTTTGATTCAAATCAGGCAACTACCTTGCCACAGCACAGAATACGGACAAGGTGACAGGAAAACTGACAGAATAATTCCGAATTACGAATGCCGAATTACGAATTTGAAATCCGAAGTCAATTAATTAAGTCGTTGCTGTTTGTGGTAAAAAACAGTCTAAGTATCCCTGACTGAGCTTGCGAAGTCTAATTAGAATCAAATTCTCCACCTGCATGAAAATAAATCTTCGTGTCCCTCTTGCCTTCGTGGTTAACCATCCTTATGTGACCTCCGTGTAAAAAAACATCCAATCGCTCTAAATAAAAAATAAGCTCTAAATTTGTACCTCATTTCAAAATCACATGCTTCGTCCCTTTCGCGATGTACTTAAACTTCTTCTGTTCTGGATCATCTGTTTTGATATCCACCGGGTGTTGTTTTCAATCCATCATTTCGGGAAATTAAAAGAAGCGGGTTGGGGAGAATGGTTACTTACTTTTGTCTATTCATTCCGTTTGGACCTGGCAACAGCAGCCGGACTTTCAACAATTCCGTTTCTGTTTCGATTATTTCAATACTACACAAACTGGAAGTGGTGGGGACGTTTATTCCGGATCTCCCTAATTGCATCCATCCTTTTCCTTGTTTTAGTCCAATCCGGTGAAATTGTAGCATATGGTGAATGGAATCACAAACTGACATCCCGTGTGTTCATGCATTTATCACACCCGGATGAAGTAGCAAGGACCGCTAATTACTCCATGATCTTTTGGTATATTTTATATGCTCTGATCCAATTGACGATCTATATCTTCCTTTCTCGTAAATTCTTTAAGAAAAAACCTATCGAAAAAGCAAGTGTCAGACACTGGTTTGAATGGTCGGCTTTACCGCTTACTTATTCCATTGCTGTTTTCTGTTTCTTCCTGTCACTTCGTGGAGGTTTTCAACCTGTTCCTTTGAACATTAACGCAGCAAGTTATTCCAATAAAGCCGTTGTCAATGACATTTCCATTAACTCACTTTATTTCTTTGGAAAAAGCTATCTGCTGTATAACCGTTCGGAAATTGACGCTTTTATCCCTAAGGTGGATAAAAAAGTAGCCCGTCAGGAGGTTGAAAAATGGTATAGTTATCCCAGAGAGCACGACAATTATTTTTTGGAAAACAACCGGCCAAATGTGGTATTTATTGTACTGGAAGGATGGTCTGCGGAAGCAATCGGTAGTTTGGGACCAAACAAAGGTGCTACACCGAATTTCGACAAACTGACAAAAGGCGGAGTGCTGTTCACCAATATTTACGCCACCGGAACTACATCCGAAATCGGGAACTCAAGTATTTTCAGCGGACACTATACCTTGCCGGAAGTTTCAATTTCCATGCAGCCTGAAAAACACCGGAAACTGCATTGCCTGAATGAAGACATGGAATCCTGGGGTTATCACAGTTCCTACATTTTCAGCGGTGATTTAAAATACGGAAACATCGGTGGATATTTTATGGACCATGGTTTCGACGTGGTAAAGGATGAATCTGATTTTCCTTCCGATCTTCCACGTGGAAAACTCAATTTTTACGATCGTGATTTGTACAAATTCCTGATCAGAGAGATTAATAAAAACAAAAAGCCCTTCTTACAATGTGCTTTTACAGGAAGTACGCATGCACCATATGATCAGCCAGCCGCGACTAAAAAAGGAAAACATTTTACGGGTGAAGAAGCCGATTTCATGAATTCACTGGTTTATGCAGACGAATGTCTGGGAGAATTCATCAAAAACTGTAAGAAACAGCCATGGTATAAAAACACCTTGTTTGTTTTCGTTGCGGATCATGGACACGCTTCACCGGGAATGGTTGATCCGGGAAGAGGGAAATTCTATCACGTTCCACTTTTATTCTATGGAGAACCGATCAAGAATTCATATCGCGGAAAACGCATGGATGTAGTAGGCTCACAAGCAGATATTGCTGCAACGTTAATCTACCAGATGAAGGGACAGCCTGCCCGTTATCCTTACAGCAAGGATTTGATGAACCCGAAAGTTCCGCAATTTGCATTTCATGCAATTATTCGCGGATATGGCTGGGGAACAGACAAAGGGAATTTCACTTATTACATGGAACAGAAGATTGTGGGAGACGATACATTTAAAGATCGAAAAGACTTCAAACAAGCAGAGAAAAACTGTTCTTACTTCTTGAATACGCTTTACGAAGATTATAAAAAATTGTAAGTTCCCGAATTTTCCGGGAATATCCACAAAAAGTACCGTATCTTTGTGCCTTCAATGAAGTTAGCATGTCATCCAAATTGATC
This sequence comes from uncultured Flavobacteriales bacterium, assembly GCA_946480815.1. The sequence goes on along the minus strand of CAMLLB010000001.1, from coordinate 40,850 downwards.
AATATCAGAAATTTAAACCCGGAAGAACTGAAAGCAGCCATCGTTGCATTCGGGGAACCTGCATTCCGTGCAAAACAGGTTTATGACTGGATTTGGAAGAAAAATGTGCACGACTTCCAGGCCATGGCAAATATTGGAAAAAGCCTGCAGGAAAAATTACAGGAGAATTTCTATTTCGATGGGATTACCGTTGAGGACCAGCAGGTTTCAAGCGATAAAACCATCAAATGCGCTTTTGGAATTGAAGGACAGTCGCAAGTGATCGAAGGAGTTCTGATCCCGACAACTTCCCGCATGACAGCTTGTATTTCTTCCCAGGTCGGATGCAGCTTATCCTGCGCATTTTGTGCAACCGGCCGATTAAAAATGATGCGGAACCTAAGCGCAGGAGAAATCGTTGACCAGGTTGTCTACCTGAAGAATCTGGCAACGGATAAATATAACACCAACCTTTCCAATATCGTTTACATGGGAATGGGTGAACCTTTGCTGAACTACAAAAACGTGGTTCGCAGTACGGAAATCCTTACGGACGAGAACGGTTTAGGAATGTCTCCGAAACGAATTACAGTGTCAACCGCAGGAATTGCGAAAATGATCAAAAAACTGGGAGACGACCAGGTAAAATTCAACCTGGCACTTTCACTGCATGCTGCAAACGATACCAAGCGTTCAAAAATCATGGACATTAATGATACCAATAACCTGGAAGCACTTTCCGAGGCTTTGGTCTATTTCCATGAGAAAACCGGATCACGCGTTACTTTCGAATACATTATTTTCAAGGATTTCAATGACGGATTAGAAGATGCAAGGGAACTGGCAGATTTTGCAAAAGTAGTTCCATGTAAGATCAATATCATTGAATACAATCCGATCGACCACGGAGAATACCGCCAGGCAGATCGCCAAAAAGTTGATGATTTTGCACGTTTCCTGGAAGAAAAATGCAACCTCATCGTGAATGTTCGACGCAGTCGCGGAAAAGACATTGATGCAGCTTGCGGGCAATTGGCGAACAAAAACAAGATGATCGATAAGCGGGTTTTGAAGGTTTCGTAACTCGTGCCTTTCCCGAAACTTCGGGACTCAGTCACCTTAACACTATATCCCCTGCTATAAACTCATTGTACAATACTAAAAACTCGAAAAGGTAACTGAGCGTAGTCGAAGTTCCTTTTCATTTATTTTTGCATTTTGAATTTTGCATTTTGAATTAAAGTAAATTTGTATTCATGACAGTTCAGGAGATTCTAGCGCCCATCGAAACGGAAATGAAATTGTTCGAGGTTCGCTTCCATGAGAGTATGAAATCAAAGGTTCCTTTACTGGATAAAATCACCCATTACATCATTCGAAGAAAAGGAAAACAGATGCGTCCGATGTTCCTGTTTCTGACAGCTAAAATGTTGGGCGAAATCAATGAAAAAACGTATCAAAGCGCTTCCCTGGTTGAATTATTGCACACAGCAACGTTGGTTCACGACGATGTAGTTGACGACGCAAACGAACGCCGTGGTTTCTTTTCCGTAAATGCATTATGGAAGAATAAAATTGCCGTTTTGGTGGGAGATTACATGCTTTCGCGTGTTTTGCTTCATTCATTGGAAAATGATAATGTACGGGCACTCCAGATCGTAGCCCGGGCAGTGCGTGAAATGAGTGAGGGAGAATTGCTCCAGATTGAAAAGGCGCGCAAACTGGATATTACCGAAGAAGTTTATTTCGAGGTCATCCGTCAGAAAACCGCCAGCTTAATAGCAACCGTTTGCGAATCCGCAGCAGCATCTGTAGACCGGGAAGATATGGCCGACCGCATGCGCCGTTTTGGGGAACTCGTCGGATTGGCATTCCAGGTGAAAGACGATATTTTCGATTACGGAACTCCGGGAAATATCGGTAAACCAACCGGGAATGATATTCGTGAACGCAAAATGACGCTTCCGTTGATTTATGCTTTACAACACAGCGACAAAGCAGTCCGCAAGGAATTGATGAACATCGTGAAAAATCACAACGAGGAAAAAAAATACGTGCAGCGTGCCATCCAATTGGTCATTGCAGCCGGCGGGATCGAATATGCACATAAACGCATGATCGAACTCAAAACAGAAGCCCTTGATCTATTAACGGACATCCCTGATTCAGAATCAAAAAGAGCACTGATCGGTTTGGTAGAATATACCGTTACACGAGATAAATAAGGTGACTTCGGCTACGCTCAGTCTCCTTAGTCATCATAACCTCAGAAATAAAACGTACACTGAGCGTAGTCGAAGTGTCAACTGTTTTCAAAAAATTTACGTTCTAAAAAAGATAAAACTTAAGTATCTTTGAACGAATATTAAAACAACATGAAACAAATTCTTGGTCTTATTTTAATTGCCTCTATTTCATTAACAGTAAGCAGTTGCGGAGAAGAAAAAAAAGCTCCCAAAAAAGAAACTGCTAACGACCTGGTAGAAATAAAAAATGGAATTTACACCGAATATTATCCGGGAAGAAAAGCCATTAAATTTAAAGGGCCACAAGATGATCACAGCCTGCGAAACGGACGTTGGTTCTTTTATGATGAACGTGGGAATGAGCTTTCTATGACCGAATACGTGAATGGAAAAAAACACGGGTTTATATTTGTTCGTTACCCAAGCGGCGCTATGCGTTATACCGGTGAGTTCAATATGGATGTGGAGTCCGGTTTGTGGAAATTCTACAAAGAAGACGGAACGATCATCTCAGAAAAAGATTACGGAAACAAAGAAATTATCCAGTAAGAGATCAGCCGCGGCTGGTCGAAAAAACAAGCATTAGCGCAGTTAAAATTTAAGCAACACTTTTGACGAAACGCAGATAAAAGAATATAAAAACAACATGTCACGAATTCCTCCGCATATCATTGATGAAATCATGCAGACAGCTCGCATTGAAGAGGTGATCGGGGAATTTGTAAACCTAAAAAAATCCGGATCGAACCTGAAAGGTTTGAGCCCGTTCGTGGATGAGAAATCACCTTCATTCATGGTTTCTCCTGCAAAACAGATCTTCAAATGCTTTTCTTCCGGAAAAGGGGGAACTGTGGTCAGTTTTCTGATGGAAAAAGAACACTTTTCTTATCCGGAAGCACTCAAATGGCTGGCAGACAAATACGGCATTCAGGTTCCTGAAGATAAACCGCAAACTGCAGAGGAAATGGCTGCCGTTACCGAACGCGAAAGTTTGTACATCATCAATGAATTCGCCAAGGAACACTTCCTGCATAACATGCATGAGACCCAAGAAGGCCAGAATATCGGTCTCTCCTATTTTGAAGAGCGTGGATTCAGAGCGGATATAATCAAGAAATTCCAATTAGGATATTGTTTGAATTCCGGTGACGATTTTACCAAAGCGGCTTTAAAAAAAGGATACAAAAAAGAATACCTGGAATCCGTCGGATTAACCAGAACTAAGGAAGAGCGCAGTTTCGACTTCTTCCGCGGCCGTGTGATGTTTCCTATTCATTCCATCTCAGGCCGTGTTTTGGGATTTGGAGGACGGACCCTGATCACAGACAAAAAAGTAGCCAAATACTTCAACTCTCCCGAAAGTATCATTTACAACAAGAGTGAGATCTTGTACGGACTGTACTTCGCGAAAGGGGATATCGTCAAATACGATAATTGTTTCCTGTGTGAAGGATATACGGATGTGATTTCGATGCACCAGGCCGGAGTTGCCAATTCGGTTGCTTCTTCCGGAACATCATTAACGAAAGAACAGATCCGCTTAATCAAGCGGTATACGCAGAACATCACGATCCTTTACGATGGTGATGCAGCCGGAATCAAAGCCTCTTTCCGCGGAATTGACCTGATCCTGGAAGAAGGAATGAATGTGAAAGTGGTGCTTTTTCCGGATGGAGACGACCCGGATTCCTATTCCAAGAAAGTCAGCACAACGGAATTGATGGATTTCATCAAAGCCAATACGCAGGATTTCGTAAGCTTCAAGACTTCTATGCTGCTTGCTGATGGAGGAAACGATCTGCTTCAAAAAGCACAGATTATCCGTGACGTGGTCCAATCCATCGCACTGATTCCCGATCAAATTACCCGGTCTGTATTCACAACGGAAATTGCGCGTGTTTTCGGGTTCGATGAAAGTATCGTGATTAACGAACTGAACAAATTGCGCAAAAACCAGCTTTCAAAAGAGCTGGATGAGCCAATGATTGCTTCGAATCCTTCATTGACGGACACGTTTACAGAACCTACTCCGCAGTCAATCACAGCTACTGAAGTAAAAGCTCCTTATGCGCGTGAAGAGCATGAATTGACACGGGTTTTGGTGAAATACGGAGTTTTTGCTATCACAACAGATCACATTGATGAACATGGGGTGACGCATACCGTTGAAGTAAGTGTTGCGGAATTGATCAACCACGAACTGGCGAAAGACGAGTTAACTTTTCAATATCCTATTTTCCAGGAAATCTATCAGCAAATCGTTGATGGATTGGCTTCCAAAACCTTATACAAGGTTTCATTTTGGTTACGTCACGAAAACCCGGAAATTGTACAACTAATTACGGAAATTGAGACTGAGCAATACGAGTTGAGTCCACAGTGGCTTTTAAAATACAGTGTAGATACCAACCGTGAGATTGACAAGCTGAAAAGTACGGTCATGAATGCCATTTATGCTTTCAAGAAATTACGTGTCATGCAACGCATTGAACAAATTCAAAAGGAGTTAAATGATTTGGCTGAAAATATTACCGAAGAACAATTCCAGGATTTATTATCCGAGCAAATTGTTTTGGAACGGGTTAAAATGTCCATCGCAGGGAAGTTGAACCAAACCATTATTCATTAAAGATGTTAGAAACCAAATTCACACTTGGTTTGATCAAGGTTTGTTATTTGAACATCCTTATCATTGCTGTTTCTTTTTTCCTGGCATACGTTGCCAAAAAGCTCATTTATCGATCAGTAAAACGCTATCTGACTTCAGCAAACATCCATTTGGAGGGACGAAAAGCGACCTGGCTGAAATTGTTGAGTCAAAGTGGATTTGCGCTTGCGGCTTATATTTCCATTAAGTGTTTCAATATCAACAACGAGGGAGTCACGTTCAAGGAATTCCTGGATTATCATTTCATTGACACTCCCAAGATCAAGGTTAGTTTTGAAAATGTTATTTATGTTATTTTGATCATTTTCGGGGCCCGCGTTACCCTGAATGTTGTCCGCTTGTTCATTCAGCGCCGCTTCAAAAAACAGAAAATTGCAGAAATCGGTACCGAATACGTCTATACACAAGTTGCCAAATATGTTATCAATGTATTGGCTTTCTTCTGCATCTTGGTTGCACTTGACGTAGATGCCAAATTATTCCTCGGAGGTTCGGCTGCTTTATTGGTTGGTTTGGGATTGGGATTGCAAGACGTTTTCAAAGACATGTTCTCGGGTTTCGTATTGCTTTTCGAAGGAAGTATCCGTGTGGGCGATGTAGTGGAATTCAATGATGGAAAGTCTTCCGAACCGATGGTTGCAAAAATTATCCGTATCAATGTTCGCACTACTCAAATAGAAACCCGGGATGGCAATATCCTGATTGTTCCCAATGCAAAACTGACCCAAGAATACATTGAAAACTGGAGCCACGGAAGTACGCTTTCCCGTTTCCGTCTTCCTGTAACTGTTGCTTATGGAAGCGATACGCATTTGGTAAGCGAAATTTTGAAACAGGCCGTTCTCAGTCATCCGAAAGTCCACAAAACGAAGGGTGTAGATGTTCGTCTGAACGATTTTGGGGAAAATGGACTTCACATGGAGATCATGTTCTGGGCGGATCAAAGTTGGGATATCAATGTGTATAAATCCGAAATACGTTTTGAGATTGATCGCTTGTTCCGTCATTACAAGATCAAGATCCCTTATCCGCAACGGGATATGCGGATTATCCAGGAATCCGGCAAAAAAACAATCGAATAATTCCATTGGAGGCTTAAACCTCTAAACGATTGTTTTGTACTTACTACTTCCTTTTGTACATTTATTTCAGTTTCCTTGTTAAACTGGTTTTTCACATGTAATTCCCATAACGAAGAATTAATAATCAAAGAATAGTGACTATGCAAACCAATATACTTTGGACAGGACGAGCTTACTACTCATTGGAAAATTGTTTGGTTGAAATCAAGTCGACAGGTTCACTGATAAAATCAACAATCATTGGACTCTTTGAGGGAAAAATATACCAGGTTGAATACCGGATTGAGACAAACAGGAATTGGGAAACCCTTTTTTTAGAACTTAATTGTCAACATAACAATAGCATCCAACATGTTAAATTGGAAAGTGATGGTAAAGGAAACTGGATGAAAAACGGTCAGACAGCTGATCAATTCAAAGGATGTATAGATGTTGATATTCCTCTGACTCCTTTTACCAATACACTGCCAATACGCAGGTTAAAATTGAGCAAAAACCAATCTCAGGAAATTCGGGTGGTGTATTGTGATCTTTTAGCCCAGGAAATAAAACCCGTTCACCAGAGATACACTTGCTTGTCAAATTCCGAATATCATTATGAAAATGTACCGAATGATTTTGAAGCCACTATTCAAGTAGACGAGTCGGGATTGGTAGTTGATTATCCATCATTATTTGAAAGGACTAAGATATTGAAAGTTAATTATCTCAAACAGGACTAATTTCATCGAATTAAGAGATAAAAACAAACAAGAAATAATCTAAAAACAAATTTCCTGGAATGCAAGATTTTATAGAACAGGCAAACAAAAATGGTATAACACTGTTCAGTCAGGGTAGCTGTCAGTTTTGTGGTGCCAACTATCAAAGAGGCATATTTGAATGCATGGAAAATTATAATAACGGTATCGAACTGTTAAACTTCAATAATCCGGACTATCAGATTTCGCGGTTTCTCAGTGTTGATGCACATGCTTTACAGCATCCTGAAATTCACGGTCGCTGGAGTAACCATTTTCATCTGACCAGACTACATTTGATCACTCGTAAACACGTGAAGTGGAATTATAAAAAATCTCCCATTTTAAGTCATTATTTAAATGACTATAAATTAAGCCGACCAAATGAGATTCTTGTTCCACCCAAGCCAATGGAAAGAGGAACAATTACAGCAAAAGAATTGACACAGGCAACAACCACTGACGAATGCATCGAATTAATAGCACATTGGGCTGATGAAGTTTATCAAACCTGGAAATCAAGCCATTTGTTGATTTCAGCAATTGCTGATGGCTTTTTAGCCCAAAAAAGAGATTGAACCTATTGAAATTATTTCCGCACTAATCCGTCAGCTGACGGATCGTAACTCAGTCTTCAAAAGCTATCGCTTTTTCTTCCTATATTTGCTTCCATGAAAGCAGAAATTAAAGCAGTTATCGATGCGATGAGTAAGCGTTTTACTTCGCATCCGTGGCATGGGATCGAGATTGGTGACAAGCAACCGGCGATCGTAAATGCCTTTATTGAGATCATTCCGGCGGATTCAATCAAATATGAGATTCACAAGCCATCCGGTTATATCATGGTTGACAGACCTCAGAAATTGTCGAATCACATGCCTTGTTTGTATGGATTCGTTCCTCAAACTTATTGTGGTGACGAAATAGCTGCTTTCTCTAATGAAAAAACCGGAAGAACGGATATCGTTGGTGATGGTGACCCATTGGATATTTGTGTGCTTTCAGAACGCTCTTTCAACCAGGGAAATATTCTGTGTGATGCAAAAGTAATCGGTGGTTTTCGCATGCTTGACGGTGGTGAAGCAGACGACAAAATTATTGCGGTGCTAAAAGGCGATCAGGCTTACGGAGCAATTGAAGATATTTCAGAGATGCCTAAAATGGTAATTGACCGCGTTCGTCACTTCTTCCTTACATATAAAGATTTGGATGGAGGCGCTAAAAATGTTGAGATCACACACGTTTACGGAAAGGAAGAAGCTTTTGAAGTAATCAAAAGATCACATAACGATTATAATAACAAATATGGAAATGCCAACGAAGAACTGGCTTCCGCTTTAGAGAAATTGTTGGGTTAATCCCAACTTTTTTTTGTCCTGTTAATTTAAACAATAACAATATGAAACAATTATTCACGACCGTAATTTTAGCAATTGGATTCAGTACTTTATCGAATGCCCAATTAGCACCACAAGCCAGTCCGATGTGTAAACTGGAGCAAACAGTAGGTCTTACGGATCTTTCTGTTCATTATTCCCGTCCAAGTAAAAAAGGACGTGTGATTTTCGGTGATGTGGTTCCTTTCGGAGAAGTTTGGAGAACCGGTGCAAACGAAAACACGAAGTTTACCAATTCAGATGTATTGATCTTCGGGAAAGATACGTTGAAGCCGGGAACCTATGCGCTTTACACAAAGCCTACAAAAGAATCCTGGGATTTGATCTTCTACACAGATGTAACAAACTGGGGGACACCTCAAAGTTGGGATGATAAAAAAGTGGCGTTGAAAGTTTCCGCAAAGCCAACGGTATTGAAAGATGTTGTTGAAACGTTTACGATTTCAGTTGATGGATTAGAGTCTGTAAACGGAGGTACGCTAACCATGAAATGGGACCAAACAGGTGTTGCTTTCCCTTTCGCTGTTCCAACGGATGCAAAAGTGATGGCTAACATCAACAAAACAATGGCAGGCCCTTCTGAAAATGATTATTTTGCTGCGGCAAACTATTACCTGGAAAATAAGAAAGATTTGAAACAGGCATTGGAGTGGGCTACAAAAGCTTCTGACATGAACCCGGACGCTTTCTGGATGTTACGCACGAAATCATTGATCCAGGCAGAATTAGGAGATAAAAAAGGAGCCATTGAATCCGCTAAAAAAGGATTGGCTATCGCCGAAAGAACGAAATACGATAACTACACCAAAATGTTCAAAGACTCATTGAAAGAATGGAGTAAGTAAATCAAGGTTATCTTTTAGAAAAGCGAATTTGTCCGTTATGGCGGATGGGTTCGCTTTTTTTGTGAATGTTCCTATCGTTATCGGGATAAAGGAATGGATCACAGACTATACGTAACAGTTGATCTCTAGAGATTAGAATTAACCAATTAACCAATTAACCAATTAACCAATTAACCAATTAACTAAAAGGTTTACAAACTCACCACTACTCCCCACCCATCCTCCATTATTCAAAACAATCACTCAATAATCGCTTCTGACAACTAAATCAACGATACAACTCCTGTAACTTTTCACCTGAAATGACTTCTATTCCGAAACAGGCATTTTTCTTGTAAGGAGGATTTATTGTATTTTAGACTATTCTATCGAATATGAGAATTTTAGCGGTCATTTTTGTATTATTACTCTGTGGATCTGCTCACGGACAACAATCCAATTCCGAAGATTATCTGGAATACGGAGAGATTAATGCACGATCCAAACGCTACATTGATCTGAATATCGGAAATCCTGCTAACGACAAAGTATACATTCTCCGTGTAGAACATAGCCCGGAAGTAACCTATCGCCTGACTTCCGACCTCATCGAGCCACTTTCAACCGTTCAGCTTCGAATCCAGGTCAACCCTTCTAAAAAAGGAAATTTCGATTATGTCTTGAAACTATATATGAGCGACCAGGCAAATCCGGTTATTTATCGCCTGGCCGGAAATGTTACCGAAGATCTTCCTGATGATAATTACCTTACAAAATGTCCCGATTTCAATGCAATTCCTGCTAAATCAACTGCATCAAGTGAACTAACAATTATTACAATCGACAAGGTAACAAAAGCACCGCTTTCAAAATCGACAGTAAGCATCATTCATAACGGAGAGCCAAGTGGTACATGGATTACCGGGAGATTAGGAAAATTCACCGAAACATTGCCACCGGGATTCTTTTATTTTTTAGTCAGCCGGGAAGGTTATTTAACCAAAGAAGCAGGTGTTTATGTAGGTCCGGAGATTTCTGAAATTACGATTCCTTTATCCCAAAATCCGGCTTATGATCCACCTGTACCTGCAAAAGAACCTGAGCCTGAACCTGTTGAAACAGCTCAGCAATTACCTCTACAGGAAGCACAGGAAAAGCTGAACGAACAAATGGCAAACGAAAGTGTTGACACCGTAACACAAAAGGTTTTACCTGAATTGGTGTCGATTCCAGCTGAAAACTTCGATGGATCTTATTTCAAAGATGTAAATGTGATTTTTGTACTGGATATTTCAAGTTCCATGAAAATGGGCGAAAAAATGAACTTAATGAAATATTCTCTCAACCAATTGGTAAGTAAGCTTCGCCCACAGGATAAAATGGGCTTGGTCACATATGCCAGTTCGGCGGAAGTATTCCAGGCTCCCACTTCAGGAGAGCACAAAGCCGAATTACAAAAATCCATTTCAGGCCTGAAACCTATCGGGATGACAGCGGGTGGAAAAGGAATCAAATTGGGATATAAGGAAGTCATGAAAAATTACGATCCGAACAAAACCAATATGGTGATTATTATTACAGACGGTGCTTTTAATAAGGATTCGGAAGATTATCAGAAAACAGTCAAAAAGTACGCAAAAGACGGTATTGTCTTTTCAGTTGTCGGAATCCAAACCCGTGAAAGAGATGCAAAACTCATGGAGGAAGCAGCTCAATTCGGGAACGGTCGCTTTGTCCCGATCCAAAAATTGGCGGATGCACATTCGAACCTGATGCAGGAAATCCGGATCGCTTCGTTTAAAGGACTTAAGAAGTAATTGAGAATGTAAAATGGATAATTGAAAAGGAAGGACTAGTGAAGCTCTTATCAATTCTCCATTGTCAATTTTCAATTAGTAGTATCTGTTAAATCTGTTTTACTTTCCAATTCTATTTTTAGCTTTGCAGCGGTTTTTAATCTAAGCACGAATGAAATTCTCCTTCTTAAGGAAAAAATGGTTCAAAATACCTTACACCATCCTTCTCTATGGCTTTGCTGCTTACGGTTTTATTCTCACCGGAACTTATTTTGCCGTCAAATTCAACTGGACAAACGAGGGTGGCTCTATTGACGAGAACAACCGCTATTTTTCAGAGATGCATGATAAATACGATCAATCCTTCAAGGTTGACTCTGTTTCCATGATCAAACATCGCTTTGAGGTTTTGAACCGTATTATGCTCGTGAATGAGTTCTATCCCAAGAACGCGAACTACATTCTTTCCGTTTACAATGCAAACAAAGACGAAAAATTAGCGCTGCGCATGCTGGATGCGGTGGACCTTCAATTGCTGAAAAAGAATAAATCGTACCGAAAAGCCTGGTCCAAATGGAAATATAAAAACGAAAATGCTTCTCAGAAAAGTACCGGCTTAAGCGTTTTTGAATGGATGAATATCGCAGAATGGCAGGACTTCAAACAAGCAGTGACCAAGGATAAAAAATACATTGATTCGGTTTATCATGTTACAGGAGTTGAACCGCGATTGATCGTTGCCTGTTTGGTGGGTGAGCAAATCCGTTTGTTTAATTCCAGCAGGGAATCTTATAAACGTTACATCGGCCCTTTGAAAGTATTGGCCCTTGAAAATCACCTTTCTTATGGTGTTACGGGAATCAAAAACGGAACTGCCCTAATAATTGAACGTTATTTAGCAGAAAAAGACAGCCCTTTCTATCCCGGAGAAAAATATGAGGCATTACTTGACTTTGACTCAACTGTCAACTACGCGACGAAAGCGAATGATACACTGGATTTGCGATTGCAACGCCTGGTCCAATGGGAAAATCATTACTATTCCTATTTATACACCGCTTTGTTTTTAAGAGAGATCAAAACACAATGGGAAAAGGCCGGTTACCCGATCGATGATCGTCCGGAAATCCTCGCTTCTTTGTTTAACCTTGGTTTTCAGCGTTCGGTGCCCAAACCCAATCCTGCTGTCGGAGGTTCTGTTTATAAGATCAAAGACACCGATTATACTTTCGGATCTGTGGCGTATGAGTTCTTTTACAGTGGTGAACTGGCAGATGTTTTTCCATACAAGAAGCTTAGTTTTGATGAACCGAGAACAGTTATAAAACGGGCCAAAGCAGAAACAGAATGAGACCGCGTTCGCTAAAGCTTTAGCGGTAGCGAAGCGAGAATGATGCGTTGATTTGTCATACTGTTTCTTATTCTCATTCTCATAAAAGGTTTTATCTTTAAAGGAAATCCTATTCTTATGAAAACAATTCTTTTGCTCTTACTGATCTTACCTTCTTTTGCTTATTCACAAAAAGCCGAAAAGAAAGAAGTCCGGAAAGTCATCGATCAATTGTTCGAAGGCATGAGAAAAGGTGACAGTTCACTGGTACGGAAAACGCTCTTTCCTCATGCGACTCTGAACACAAGTTTTGTCAATTCAAAAGGAGAAGCAAAATTGCACCGGGATTCCATTATTTCTTTCCTGGTTGCAATCGGAACTCCGCATAAAGAACTTTGGGATGAGCGCCTGCTTTCCTGTGAGATTAAAATCGATGACAACCTGGCTACGGTTTGGACCAAGTATGCTTTTTATGTTGATAATGTGTATTCGCATGAGGGAGTAAATGCGTTCCAGCTGGTGAAAGTAGACGGGACCTGGAAAATTCTGATTATTACGGATACAAGGAGGAAGAAATGATTGACAATTGAGCGTATAATTAGCAATCTTTTTTGTTTGTTAGTTCTCGATACATCCCGCTTATGTCTGTTCGAGTGTCCGACATTTCAGTCGGACGTATCGAGAACTGCATGCGGGATACTCGAACTGACAAAACAAAGTATACCAATCGAAAATAAACCTTGCATTTTAGCTGCTTTTAGATGAAAAAAGGCATCTTTGTAACTCTGCGCCGATGCTAAGGCTTTAGCGCAAGCATTTATTCATTCACTCAAAATCTGTCCTTATGATTCGCGTATTTTATACACACGAAAATGAGCTGGTTTGGGAAAAATATCCTGAAAAAGCAGTACTCGACCCAAAAAAAAATTATTTATGGATCGATTTGCTTCACGCCAGTCAGGAAGAGAAAGACCAGGTGTGTGAGTTTTTCAAAGTAAAGTTACCGACATACAAAGAAGCGGTAGAAATTGAAAGCAGTTCGCGCTATTCGGAAGACAGTGAATCGATTAAAGCCAACAGTGGTTTTTTAAAAGAAGGTGATGTGCCTAAGATCCACCAGGTTTCCTTCCTTTTAAAGGAGAATATTTTGTTCACCGTTCGCAATGTGGAATTGCAGTCTTTTGCTGAAGTAGTTAAAAAGATCAAAGTAGCCAGACAGGACTTCATTCGTTCGGGATCCCAGATCTGGGTTCTTTTGCTGGAAACACGGATCGACCTGGATGCGGATTACATTGAAAGCCTGACACGAATTACCAATGTTATCAGCCGGAAAGTGCAAAGCCTGTCTGATCCGGAGGAAAAGACTTTACGTAAGATTGCGGAGTTGCAGGAAAACACTATTTTAATCCGTGAAAGTATAACAGACAAGCAGCGCTTAATTTCCGCCCTGACACGTTCCCCTTTTATAGATCGTGAAACCGGTGAGCGTTTGCGCGTAATTATGAAAGACATTACTTCGCTCCTGCAGCATACACAGTTCAGTTTTGAGCGTTTGGAATACTTACAGGATACCTTGATGGGTTTGGTGAATATCGAACAAAATAAGATTATCAAGATCTTTACAGTGGTTTCGGTTATTTTCATGCCTCCTACCCTGATTGCCAGCATTTACGGAATGAATTTCAAGGTAATGCCGGAGTTGGACTTTTCATTCGGCTACCCGGTTGCAGTGATCTTGATGATTAGCTCCTCAGCCCTGACCCTGCTTTATTTTAAGCGGAAGAAGTGGTTATGACGGTATTTGTACTTCTGAATACTTCCACCCTGTCTGTTCGAGTATCCCGCATGCCGTTCTCGATACTTCATCAGCTAAGGCTGATGAAACTCGAACTGACATCTGCGGGATATATCGAGAACACATGGTGGAATCCCGATAATTATCGGGACGAATTGACAAATGAATCAAAACAAAAAGAGTGGCTGAATGCTTGCGCAACAGCTACAGCATAGGCGCAGCGCAGTCGAAGTCACCAATAAGAAAGCCCCCTCGGTTTCCCAAGAAGGCTTATTGTTTGATCTGCTGGAGCAGATCAATTATCATCAGCCGCGGCTGATTCTTATTTCGTTACCGGAATCGTAACATTGATTTTAATGGTACTTCCCACATCGCCGCCGGCTTTTCCTACATTGTAGGCAGAGCGATCAACTGAGAACGAGGAAGTAATTTTCCCCTTGCTACCGGATTTTGTAAAAGTGAATGGAATTGTCACCTCTTTTGTTACATCTTTCACTGTCAGTTTTCCTTTCACGGAATACCCGTTATCCTTTTTTTCGAAGGAAGAAGACGTAAATTTGATGTTCGGGTACTTGTCTGCATTGAACCACTCATCCCCTAAAGCATGTTTGTTTTGCAAACCGTTCCCGGTATTGATCGAATTCACATCAATAGTAAAAACAAATTTGGACTCGGATAACTTCGCTTCGTCAAAATTGACAGTACCGGTCATCGTTTTAAAGATCCCGTTTACTCCCTTTGCAGAGAAATCAACGCTGTAATCTTTCCCGATCTTCCACGTTTTTACTTGCGTGAATGCAAATACTCCCCCAATCAGGAGGAGTATTGCCATCAAAGAAACTGTTCTTTTCATGATTATTCTTTAACCAATTCCAAGTCAGCAGTAACGTGTACATCATTGCTCAAACCTGGGTTTTCTCCACCAACTTTGAAGTCAAGTCTGTTAATTGTTCCTGTCATTTTGAAACCGCTTACTTCTTTTTTGTTCATTGGGTTTGTAATTGTCCCGTTATGAACAGCAGTCATTGTAACTTCTTTCGTTACACCGTGCAATGTTAAATCACCAACTACTTTGAATTCGTTTTTAGATTTTGCAACTTTTGTAAATGATTTACTCACGAATGTGAATTTCGGGAATTTCTCAGCATCGAAGAAATCCGCACCTTTCAAGTGGTTATCGCGCATTTCGTTTGCGGTGTTGATACTTGCGATGTCACCTGTTAATTCCACTTTTGCATCAGAAAAATCTTCTTTTGTAGCGGTCATTTTAACCTCATACGTGTTGAAGCTCCCGTTGAAATCGGAGATTCCCATGTGTTTTACTGTAAACCCAAGTCTTGAGTGTGTTGCGTCAGAAGACCAGATAGATGATGTTGCAACTGTGAAAGACAACGCTAAACCTGCGAAAGCAGCCGCGATAATTGTTACTGAACGTTTCATATTTGTTTGATTGTTTTAAGCGCCTACTTTGTGTTACGGTGTTCGGCTTTTCCGCTTCTTTAATTTAATTACGTGATTCGTGTTTCCAAAAAAATGGAACCAGAGCTAAAAAGCTCAAAGCAGGGAAGAAATGCATCGGAACAGCTAATCCCGGGAACATTTCAGGAAATTCTACATCCAAAGGAAGTTTAAACGACAACACTCCGATGATGCTTGCAAAACTCAGGATACAATATAAAACATTTAAGATTGGAATCAAAAGCGGTCTTTTTAAACGAGCAGCGATTACATATCCCAATGCCATTAAAATACACCCGATCATGCAAGCCATAATCATTCCCGATGCATTCAACACTGTGTGAAAATCAATGTAAAAGGCCTCACTGTATACCTTGTTATACAACATACTTACTCCTGATGCTACTATTCCGCTGGTTACACCCAACAAGATTCCTTTCGTTAAATTCATATCAAATTTTTGAGATACAAACCTAGGTAAATATTTCTATTGTAACCAAATTAATTTCTTTCAGATACTAGTATACTTTTGGAAACCAATTGAATTTAGGGAAGTTAGCAACGAGTTGAATTGCTTTTTTAATGAATATTTAACATTTACAGGATCTTTTAACGGTCAGAATAATTCTAACTGCTCACCAAAATTCATCCCTTCCAGTTGCAGGAGTTTTTGTTTTGCATTCAGTCCGCCTGCGTAACCCGTTAAGCTTCCGTCACTTCCAATGACGCGATGACAGGGAACAATGATCGAAATGGCATTGGCCCCGTTCGCAGTAGCAACTGCACGAATTGCTTTTTCATCTCCGAGGGTCCGGGAAAGTTCCAGGTAACTTGTCGTCTTTCCATATGGAATCGTGAGTAATTTCTCCCAAACGGATTTCTGGAAATCACTTCCCACAAATAAAAGCGGAAGATCGAATGTGATACGCTCTTTTGCAAAGTATTCGTTGAGCTGGGATTTAGCTTCATCCAACAGGTCTGTTTCTTCCAGTTTAAACTCTGCCTGTAGCCCCGTTTGAATCCGTGAATCTATCTGTTCCCGCATTTTACGGTACTTCCAGTCGCACAAACACAATTCCCCGCCGGATTCTCCGAGGACCAATTCACCGTAAGGTGTGTGGAAGTATTGCAGGTAAACCATGATTTAATTCAAAAATACGAATTACAAAAACGAATTTCCTAATATAACGAATTGCAGTGAATCAGTAGCCTGAATTCACTGCAATTTACAAAGTAGTAGTGGTTGGTTATGTAGATGAATAGTGGTTAGGTTTCATCTAAAAGTGGCAGGTGGTTTCGGTAGTGGTGGTTAGGTTGGCCGGTGGTGATTTAGGTTCAGTTGATCAGTAAATGGAGTGCTTATCGCTTGTCCTTAGAAATTGTCTCATTTGTTTCATTTTGATAAGACAAAGATAGGGATGTAGAACGTAGTGTATTTACGACCTATATGAGGCACTGAAAAAAGTTGAAAAACCCAGTGAAATCAATGCTTTCAGGGAAAATAAATTTAATAAAAAAACTACTAATTTTACACCTCATGAAACAGGAAGAAAAAATAGCTGTTCAGCGTTTGAAATCCATCATCGGAGGTTCGATCGGGAACCTGGTAGAATGGTACGACTGGTATGCTTACTCGGCATTTTCGCTCTATTTTTCAGGTGTTTTTTTCCCGGAAGCAAATCGAACTGCCCAATTACTTAATACGGCAGGGATTTTTGCGGTCGGTTTCTTAATGCGGCCCATCGGAGGATGGATGTTCGGGGGAATTGCCGACCGGATCGGGCGAAAACAGGCCATGACACTTTCTGTTTTGCTGATGTCATTCGGGTCTTTGCTAATCGCTATGACGCCATCCTACTCCACAATCGGAGTTTTGGCACCTGTCCTGCTCCTGATTGCGCGCCTTTTGCAAGGGCTCAGTGTAGGCGGCGAATATGGTGTTTCGGCAACCTATTTAAGTGAAATGGCTACTGAGAACCGTCGCGGGTTTTATTCCAGCTTTCAATATGTAACTTTGGTCGGGGGATTGCTGATTGCGCTTGGGATTCAACTCTTGCTGCAAAAATTGATCTTAACCGAACAACAATTACAGGATTGGGGTTGGCGGATCCCATTCGTGATCGGAGCGATATTAGCTCTTGTTGCCTTATATCTTCGCAGTAATCTGCATGAAACAGAAGCTTTCGAAGAACAGAACCTACGCCAGGAAAAGTCCAAAGGAACCATCAGGGAATTGTTACGACATCCAAAAGCCATCTTGTTGGTTATCGGCCTCACATTGGGTGGAACACTTGCTTTCTATACCTATACCAATTACATGCAAAAATTTTTGGTGAATACCGTTGGTTTGAGCAAAGATATTTCTACGCTTATTTCATTCGTAAGTTTGTTGATTTTCGTCATTTTGCAACCATTCTTCGGTGCTTTGTCTGACCGGATCGGGCGAAAACCTTTACTGATCGGTTTCGGTGTATTGGGAACCTTATTTACGGTTCCTTTGCTTACGGCATTGAGTCATACGCATTCTGCATGGACTTCTTTTTTCCTGCTTATGGCGGGATTGATTATTGTGAGCGGTTACACCAGTATCAATGCTATTGTAAAAGCCGAATTATTCCCGGCAGAAGTCCGCGCCCTGGGTGTGGGCCTCCCCTATGCGTTAACGGTTGCCCTTTTCGGAGGAACGGCCGAATACATTGCTTTGTGGTTTAAAGGTGCGGGACACGAATCCTGGTTCTACTGGTATGTTACAGGATGTATCGCTATTTCGCTGATTGTTTACCTGTTTATGAAGGACACGAAGGACCATTCCGAATTGTGATCCCTGCAGCGTGTTGCATTTATGAGAAAAATGAGTCAGGACATCGGGAGTCAAGAGTCAGGACAAAAACGGAGCTTATGTTCTGAAACCCCAGTAAAATCAGGTGTTAAATTTTAGTACAGACAACGCTCTATCTACGCTTTACCTACGCTCTATCCTCCCTTGATCTATGCTTGACCCATAAAGTATCATTTTTTAAGTTTTTTATTCTGAAAGGGAGCTGAAAAATTTACTCTTATGTAAGGGGAATTGTCAATTATTAATTATCAAGAACATATTCCTTCTTGATAATTCAGGTCATTTATAATTGCTCATTGTTTTTCAAGCTAATTAGCGGACCAAACATAGGTATTCAGGGATGTTGCGATCAACAACCAAATAAAATAAGGTATCAACAGGATTGATCTAAATCTCATGACTGCTCCATACCGGAACAGGAATACGCCGATCAGAATGGTTAACACGCTGATAATTATCAATGCTGCCGTTAGGTAATGAAAGTAAAAAAACACCGGGTTCCAAAGTACATTCAGTACCCATTGAATAGAAAACAGTGCAAGAAGTTCTTTTGTATTGGCAACCTTTTCCATTGCCATTGCCATGTAAATTGCGAAGCAAACCATGATCGTTGTCCAGGCTGCACCAAATACCCATCCCGGCGGAGTCCATGGTGCTTTGCTCAAACCCAGGTACCATTCGGACGTCACACCCGTTTCGGTGAAAAGACCACCAATGACTAAAGCTGCAAAATTGACAGCTAAAAAAAGTACAATTCTCACTATCATGACTTCTTGCTTTAAGCTCCCTTAAATTGTAAAAGCCTTATTCAAGTTACGAAAAAGGAACTGGAACTCTCTTGTAATTATTGAAAGAAATGTTAAAGAAGTTTGTCTGAATAAAACTCATTTAAAATTAAAACTTCACTTCCATACCGAAAGTTATTTCATTAATTAAAATAATCAATCTTCGAAAGTGATCGTCTTTAAGCAAAGTTCTTTTATGCGTACCTGGGATGACGTCTTTGTCAATGAAGTTGCCGATCAAATGGAGTCTAATTTCACGATGTCTCCCATCATTAAATGGTACCGTAACCATATTGTCTGTTACTTCGAAGGAATATTCATCATCTGGGTCTGTCGTTGACATCATAACACCTGTAAATCCACCTTCATCGTTATTTACTTCGGAATTAGATATTACAACGACAGGATGTTCCTCAAGTCTTCCGTCTGGAGGTAATCGGAACTGAACCTCAACAATTTCACCTCTTGAATAGCCCATTAAATTACTTTGTCAATTTGGAACTGATATTCTTCATTGACATTGTAGTTAATGCTGTTTTCAACGTTGAATCAGTAGGAATAGTAGTTTCTTTTTTTGCAACTTTTTTTAATCTAGCTTCTAATACATAAAAACTATCAAGGCATTTATTTATGGATGTTTCCAATTCAGGATTCCCTAAATATTCGATTGATGCTAATTTTTCTTTTAATCGAATCAATCTGATTGTACCATTTCCGATTTTATTATAAAGTTTAGTAGCGTCATCTTTTGATAAGTCCGAAATCTCTGGAATTAATTCTAAAACTCCTGTTGTAATAGCATTGAATTCATTTGTAAATTTAGCAGATATCCCCTTAATTTTGAACAATCCTCTAATAAACGATAGATAATTTACAAATTTTGCATACAATGGAATCCTAGACTCTTTTCTTTGAGCCTCAATTGCTATTGAATCTATTTGCTTGTAAAAATTATCTAATGATATTGCATTCATAGTACAAAGTTACCGAAATAGTGGAAGTGAAAAATACAATTATTCATATAATTTTCAATATTATTTGAATAAAAATAAAAATAACTTATACAAATACAGCCAGTTAATATATATCAACTAACTTTTAAACTGTGCATTTCTCATAATTTCCACATTAAAATATTTGGCTGCAAAGTAAAATACAACAGCCATTATGGTAAAGAATTGTTAAAGACAAGATGATTTTGAGCCTCAATTCCAGATTTCCTGTATTATTGCGCACGATATTACACATACACACAACATGACAAAACAATTCACACTCCTTCTTGCACTTTTATTAGGACAAAACTTAATCGCTCAAACTTCACCCGAACTCAATTCAGCGGAAATTCTTCTTGGTTTAAAAAAACTGAACACGGTTGGTTCTGTACTTTATGTTGCCGCCCATCCCGATGACGAGAATACCCGCTTACTCGGTTACCTTGCAAAAGAGAAAAATTTCAGAACGGGTTATCTCTCACTTACACGTGGTGATGGTGGACAAAACCTGATCGGGAAAGAACAAGGTGAGGCTTTGGGGCTGATCCGTACACAAGAACTATTAGCTGCCAGAAGAATAGACGGAGCGGAACAATTTTTCACACGTGCAAACGATTTCGGGTTTTCAAAAAATCCGGAAGAAACCTTTACGATCTGGAACAAAGACAGTATCCTGAAAGACGTTGTATTGGCTATCCGCCGATTCAAACCGGACATAATTATTTGTCGTTTCCCCACAACCGGTGAGGGTGGGCACGGACATCACACCGCTTCCGCTATTTTAGCCATGGAAGCTTTTGACCTGACGGCCGATCCGACAAAATTCCCTGAACAATTGAAAGAAGTGGAAGTTTGGAAAACCAAACGCATCTTTTGGAACACGTTCAATTTCGGAGGAAACAACACTACATCTGAGGATCAGTTAAAACAGGATGTCGGGACTTACAATCCGTTGCTGGGAATCAGTTATGGTGAAGTTGCCGCAAATAGCCGTTCCATGCACAAAAGCCAGGGGTTCGGTTCTGCAAAACAACGTGGAGAAAGCATCGAATACTTCAAATTCTTAAAAGGCGAACCCGCTGAAAAGGACCTATTTGAAAGCGTAAACAGTTCCTGGAAGCGCCTTCCACTTTCCACGGATCTCGAACCCCTTATTTCAGCCTGTATCTCTGGTTTTAATCCACAACATCCTGAACTTTCTTTGCCGGCTTTGGAAACTATTTACTCCAAATTACAACAGATCGATGATAAAGACCCGGATGTTCGTTACTGGAAAAAACTGAAATTGGCTGCTTGCCAGGAATTGATCATTCAATGTGCAGGATTATGGATGGAATCTACTGTTTCCGATTACAGTGCTGTCCCCGGAAATGAAATCAGCATTTCAAACCAGATTATTGCCCGCAACACCGGAAATGTGAAATTAAAATCCTTAACTCTCATCGGTCAGACAGATAAGGCAACAGATCTGCAATTGAAAAAAAACAAATTGGAAACGATCGAACAAAAGGAACTCCTGCCAAAAACGGCTTCTTATTCCGCACCATACTGGCTGACAGAACCCCATACCGTTGGAATGTACACAGTGAAGAATCCCGCTTTGATCGGTTCACCTGAAAATCAGGCAGCAAAAAGTGTGATTTATCATGTAAGCATTGACGGAATGGATTTTCATATCGAACGCGGATTAGTCTTTAAAGCTACTGATCCGGTAAAAGGAGAAGTGTACCGCCCGTTCGAAATCCTTCCTCCTGTTACCATCAATATCACAGACCAGGTTTTTGTTTTCAGTGCCATAACTCCGAAGGAAATTTCCTTTACGGTAAAAGCAAATCAGGCCAAAGTAAAGGGTATTGTAAAAGTATCGGTTCCTGCAGGCTGGAAAATTGAGATTCAAAATCCGGAGGTGAACCTTGAGAAAAAAGGAGATGAACAGATCGTAAAAGCAATGCTGACACCCGACAAAAATGGAAAAGACGGTCAATTACGCGCATCGGTTTCAGTAGATGGAAGTGAGTATACCAAAAGTATTACACGTATCGAATACGACCACATTCCGTACCAGTTTTTCCTGAGTGATGCAGAAGCAAAAATTGTATTCCTTGACCTGAAGAAGACAAAAAATAAGATCGCTTACATTCCCGGGGCCGGAGATAACGTTGCTGCTTGTTTAACGCAGATCGGCTACGATGTGACTGTATTAACCGATGAATTACTTGAGAAAGAAGATCTGAGCGTTTATTCGAGTATTGTGACAGGAATCCGCGCATACAATACCAACGACCGCATGCCGATCTATTATGACAAACTGATGAATTATGTACAGCAAGGCGGAAACCTGATCGTTCAATACAATACCAACAACCGCATCGCACCGATGGAGACAAAGATCGGACCTTATCCATTCACGATTTCAAGAGACCGGGTAACGGACGATAATGCAAAAGTAGAATTCACAGATCCGAAACATCCGGTTCTGAATACTCCGAATGTCATTACGCAAAAAGACTTTGAAGGCTGGGTCCAGGAACGTGGAATTTATTTTGCAACGGAACTGGACGCGCATTATGAAACGGTATTTTCCATGCAGGACCCGAATGAGAAACCCAGTAAAGGAAGTTTGATCATTGCCAAACACGGAAAAGGAAATTTCGTTTACACCGGTTTGGTATTTTTCCGTGAATTACCGGCAGGAATTCCTGGAGCATACCGGTTATTTGTGAATTTGTTAAGTTTACCGCAAAACAAGAACTAGCGAAAGCTAGTGATAAGAAATAAGCGTTAGCGCGATTTCACAAAGAGAACTTGGAAGTAATCGGAGGAAAGTTTGAAAATTGAACGAGTCAGTTCTCGATACTTTCGCCTTGTCAGTTCGAGTGGTCCTGACAGAAGCTTGGCTGATCTTCAGGACCGTATCGAGAATACAAGGCGAAAACTCGAACTGACATTTGCGGGATACTCGAACTGACACTAAAAACGACTTAAAATGAGTGAAGAAAACGATCATAAAAACTGGAATTGGGCGTATGCCGGAGTGATTGGAACATTAGTGGCCCTGATCGTCTTTTTTTGCTTTTTCACCAAACATTTCTCATGAGCCTGATTGACTGGATTGTCCTGATTGTTACCCTGCTTGCTGTCATCGGTTACGGCTTATACAAAAGCAAAAGCGAAAAAACCCTGGACGGTTATTTTAAAAGCAGTAATTCCATGAGCTGGATCCTGATCCTGCTTTCCATCATGGGGACCCAAGCCAGTGCGATCACTTTTCTTTCGGCCCCTGGTCAGGCTTACACCGATGGGATGCGCTTCGTGCAATACTATTTCGGGTTGCCGTTGGCCATGGTGGTTTTGTGCGTGACTTTTATTCCGATCTATCACAAATTAAAAGTCTTTACGGCTTATGAATACCTGGAAGAGCGTTTCGATCTGAAAACACGCTCTCTTGCTTCGATCCTGTTTTTGGTGCAGCGTGCCCTTTCAACCGGGATCAGTATTTATGCACCATCCATTATCCTGGCTTCCCTGCTTGGATGGAATATCTATTATACCAATCTGGTGATGGGCGGATTCCTGATCATTTATACCGTAACCGGAGGAACGAAAGCAGTAACTTACACCCAAATGCAGCAATTAATCGTTGTGTTTATCGGGATGTTTTTGGCAGGTTACCTGGTCGTCCAAATGCTCCCGAAAAATGTCAGTTTCTCTGATGCTTTGCATGTTGCGGGTAAAATGGGAAAACTGAATGTCATTGAAACAAAGATCGATGTAACGGATTCCGAATGGTGGAAAGATAAATACAATATCTGGAGCGGCCTGATCGGTGGATTCTTCCTGGCTCTCTCCTATTTCGGAACAGATCAGTCGCAAGTGGGGCGTTATTTAACAGCAAAGAACACCAAAGAAAGTCGTACCGGCTTACTGATGAACGGGTTAGTAAAAGTTCCCATGCAATTCCTGATCCTGTTGGTGGGAAGTTTGGTTTTCGTGTTTTATATGTTCTTCCAATCGCCTATCTTCTTCAACCAGAAAGAAGTTGATAAAGTACTTGCTTCCGAATACAGGAGCGAGTTTCGGGCCTTACAGGCAACACACGATTCGTTGAATTTCGTTCGAGAGGAACAGACAACCCAACTGGCAAATGCACTGCGTGAACAGAATGAGAATGAGAACACTTCTTCGCTAAAGCTACGTAGTGTGAATGAGGGGGAAATTAAGGCTTTACAAACAGACTTATTGCAAATTGAAGCACAAACAAAGATTATACGTGAAGACGCTTTGGCCGTTATGAAAAAAGCCAACAGCACGGCGGACACCAACGATACCAATTACATTTTCCTGTACTTCGTTGTGGAAAACCTTCCCAAAGGACTCATAGGCTTGTTGATTGCCATGATCTTCCTGGCTGCCTGGGGAAGTATCGCCGCAGCATTGAATTCACTTGCTTCAACAACTGTCATTGACTTATACAAACGCATGTGGGTAAAAGACAAGAGTGAATTGCATTACTACAGAGCTTCACGCTGGTTTACTTTCGGTTGGGGAATCTTTGCTATTGCTACTGCCATGTTTGCAAGTAAACTGGGAAGCCTGATCGAAGCTGTGAATGTATTGGGATCCTTGTTCTATGGTACGATCCTGGGAATATTCCTGGTGGCATTCTACCTGAAACGGATCGGTGGCTTAGCAGTTTTCTGGGGAGCGATTATTACCGAATTGATCGTGATCGGGATTTATGCAATTGATGTGATTTCCTTCCTGTGGCTGAATGTGATCGGGTGTTTATTGGTATTGATCATTGCAACAATTATCCAGTTGTTGATCCGTGAGAAGAAGCGAGAATCGGAGATTTAACTCAAGTGGGAGCGCTTTAAGGGCCTTGCTAAAACCAAACAGTTAAATTAGTGACCAACAAATTACTCCAATTCGTTTCCTGTTTGTTTTTGTAGATAAACATTTTCCGGTCTGAATAGAACGATCTTCCTTCCAAACGGAACAAGGCATTATCTCCCACTTTTACATTCAAACACAATCCGGCACTATAAGCATCAAATCCTTTTACAGAGGTAATCGGAACAACATGTACGGATTTCAGGTCATTATAATATTCGATCCGCCCTGCCAATGAAATAGCTTTTGTAAACTGGTAAGCGGCTATCACATTCGCTTGCCACCAAACGGCCTGGGATTTAACGCCAAGTGAATCTTTTTTGTCTTGTACACCAATGTATGCACACGAGGTCATTGAAAATTTCTTTGCGGAGTTATAGATTAAATAAACATCTGTAAAATAGCGTGTACGATTTTCCGGGGTTAATTTGGAAGATTCGTCACCCACGTAAGTGTCCCAGTTAATCAATACCGTCTTTGAAGGCCGGTATTCAATCTGAGTTCCTACTGAAAGCGGGTTATTAACATCGCTTATTACCTGCCAGCCATTCAGAATATATCCGTATGCTTTTATTTTCTTTCCAATTGGTGCGCTAACTTTTACCCCAGTCAGATAATAGGGCACGTATTCCGGGGCAAATGAGCGGGTGTACATGAGATGATCTTTGGAAACAGCAGTTTCATTGGTGAAAGGTGATCCCATAATTCCGGCATCAACCCAGATATCTCTTTTCTTTGAAATACGAACTCCTACATTTGCTTCAATCAGGTTTTTCAGACTGCCTTTTTCATTCGCATAGTTGGTGTTGATGTACGTTCCGAATCCTGGAATCAATCTCCCGCGCACCCGCTTATTGATATATTGCAATTCGATGTAAGCCAGGTTGATATTGATCTCATTATGGCGGGATGATGAAACACAATAAGGTCTGTCTGAAGTTTCAGGATAATTGAAATCGAACCCATAATAAGCATCAATCAGGCCACCGATCTTTATTTTTCCAACTTCCAATGAGTCATAATTCGCTGTCATACCTGTATTCACAACCTGACTAAATAAATGACCATTCATCATCAAAAAAATAAGTACCACGTATTTCATAAGTCTTTTTGAGTTTTACGGTGCCTGACCTGCCATGAATGGTGTTTTTCTTCGCTGATCATGGGAAGTTGTTTCAAAAGAAATGTTTTTTGTGCCGTAAAGCTACAATGATTTCGGGAATAATTCTATCAAAACATTTCCATCACCCATGAAGCACAGCGTGACCAAATAAGCAACTCCCGTCTTGTAAATTCCCGCTAAAAATCTAACGGAAGGAAATAAAAAAGCCCTTCTACCGAAGTAGAAAGGCTTGAATATCTTCACTTTAAATGAATCATCAGCCACGGCTGATTCTTACTTATTCTCAGCAAGTAATTTTTCTCCTAAAGCAATGTAATCGTCGTTTTTAGCTTCTTTAGCCAAAGCGATCGATTTCTCCGCACTTGCTTTTCCTGCGGTTTTGTCACCCAATTTATACTCGATGCGTGCTTTCAGGTTGAACATGTAAAACGCTTTCGGGTTTTCTTCTGTTGCTTTCGTAGCCCATTCCAGTGCTTTTTTCAGGTCTTTCCCGTTGTCAAAGTAATATCCCGCCGCTCTGAAGTATTCCGGTTTGTCAGATTTCATCGACTCATCAATACTTTGCATTACACGCGCGTCAATATCCGTTGTCATTTTAATAGCAACAACCGTATTTTCCCATAGCAGGGTCAATTTTGCTTCCGTTGCAGAAATATCCCCGATATTGATCATCAGAGATTCCATTTTCATTGGGATTTTGATCGATTTTACTTTGAAACGCAATACTTCGTTCTCTGTTTTGTACTCTGCTACGTTTCCGTTCAAAGTCAAATCTTTGTACAACATGATTTCCCAGCTGTCTTTGTTTGGAATCGTGTACAAACCGTAAGTTCCGGGTTTCACCGTATTCCCTTCCAACTTCACCTCATCGGTGAACGTAATTTTTGTGGTAGCATTCGCTCCGGTTCTCCAGATCTTTCCATAAGGAACTACATCTCCGAAGATGGTACGGCCTTTTACTGCCGGTCTGGAGTACTCAATCGCTACTTCTCCCAAACCGAATTTTTGAGTAACTGTTTGTAATGGACTTGGTGCCGGTACGGTAATTTTTTGTGCAGCAGCTCCTAAAGAAATCATTCCCAATGCCAGGAATAACACTGCCTTGTTTGTAATGTTCATTTTCATATTTGCTATTGATTTGAAATTTTCATCCTAAAAATAGTGGTTATTTAGCTAACAAAAATGGATTTAACGTTTTGTTAAGATTCAAATTAATGGAAAATGGAGAATGGAGAATTGAAAAGATTTAAGCGGAATTCTTCTTTGAAATTCTCTATAAAGCCCCGCAATTCTATCCACATACCGATTCTTTTCTACCACTCACCGATTTTGTATTTCCCGGCAGAAATTGCCAAACTACTTTTGGTTCGCAAACAAATGTTAAAAACAATAGTTTTTTTAGTTCGGTATTTTCAGAACCAAAAAAACCAATTAATTTTACAGGAACAAAATCCTGATAATGCATGTCAGGACCTAATGAAAAAAATATGACAAACGTTCAATTGACTCAAGCACAAAAAGAACTCATCGAAAGAATGGGTGTTTTTTATGAGCAACATGGAATTCCACCAATGGAAGGTCGTATCATGTCCCTGCTGATTGTTTGTGACGAACCGGAACTCACATTCGACCAGATTCGCGAACTGCTCGGAATCAGTAAAAGTACAACCAGTTCAGCTTTGAATATGTTATTGCTTACCAAACGGGTAATCTACAGAACAAAACCCGGAGACCGCAAACGTTACTTTGCAAGTAACATTGTTCAATGGCAGCAAGGCTTTACAGAAAGCTTCGAAAAGTTCTTCGATGTAATCAAGATCATGAAAGAAGCATT
Organism: uncultured Flavobacteriales bacterium; assembly: GCA_946480815.1. Next base: position 13,066 of record CAMLLB010000001.1, on the reverse strand, counting down.
GGCACAGCGTACTCCAAACACTCCCGAATTCAATCAGCAGATGGCTGAATTTATTGAGTTTACGGAATACCTGAGCATCGAATTCCCTAGACTTTATATGGAATGGCGAAATCGTAACACACAAAATAACAAATAATAACGAGTATGAAGGAGAGAGTACAAAACCATCGCCTGAGCTTACTGATGCTGCTTGCCCTTTTGGTCGGGAGCATGAGCTTTGCCAGGGCGCAATCGGGTCAGATGTCGTTGCAGCAATGCGTACAATATGGTCTGACAAACAACAAAGGAGTGCTGAAATCGAAATTAGAGATTGACCGCGCCAATGAAAAAAGAACGGAAACACGTTCGGAATACTTACCACAGGTGAACGGATCGGTATCATTCCAGGATAACCTCAAACTGCAGACCTCCATCTTACCGGGAGAGCTGATCGGGCAACCGGGAACACAAGTTCCGGTACAGTTCGGTACCAAATATAATACCAGTGCAGGAATTGACGCAAAACAGGTGATTTACAATCAGTCATTGATCTATGCCATGAAACTGACAAAGCAAAGCACCAAAGTTTCTGAGATCAATGCCAAAAAGACGGAAGAACAATTGATCTACGATATCGCAAGTGCTTACTATGCAACCCAGATTTCATTTACCCAAAAGAAATTGGTGGAATCAAACCTGGCACAGATAGATTCTTTATACAAGATCACTCAAATCCAATTTGAAAATGACGCCGCAAAGCAATTGGACCTGGATAAGCTGACTGTGAATAAAACTAATCTTCAAACAGAACTTATTACCAGTACAAGTACTTACGAACAACAATTATTGCTGCTTAAGTATTACATGGGAATGCCGCTCGACGCGTCGATTGAAGTTACTTCGATTGATATGAATGCACAGGCGGCGGCGATCATTGATACCAAATCATTAAACAATACTGATTTGGAATTGGTCCAGGCACAACGCGAAATCTATTCGGTGACTTTGCAACAGATCAGAGCAGGTTATTTGCCATCCCTTTCATTGAGTTTTCAATCATCCGTTCAAAATATGCAAAACGACCTGCGTATGTTCGATAAAGGAGCAAAATGGTTCCCGACTTCTTATGTAGGTTTGAACCTGTCTGTTCCAATTTTCGACGGACTTGCTAAAAACTCGCGGGTGAAGCAAACTAAGTTCCAGATAGAGCAATCGGTACTGGAGGAAGAATATTTGACTGAGAACCTGAAAATGCAGCGCGAAAACGCAAACAATACGTTAAAGGCGAACCAGTCAGCATTGACCAGTCAGCAACAAAACATCGAACTGGCGCAAAAGGTATACACGATAACAATGGCACAGTTTGTCGGAGGAATTGCAACGATAACTGACATTGTAAATGCGGAAACATCCCTGCGGGATGCACAGACAAATTACCTGAAAGCATTGGTACAAGTGAAATTGGGTGAATTAGACCTTATCAGATCAACAGGAAACATCGGAAATATTAAATAAGATAAAGCAAAGCTTTCGAAAATGATCAGCTCACAAGCTGATCCACTCAGGAAGCAAAAGGAAACCAATAAAAAATTAAACATGGAAAATCAAGAACACTATAACAAGTCAGGTCAGCAGACCAAAAAGAAAGGGGTATTCAGACGTATTATTTTACCTATCCTGATCGGAATCGTGATCCTGGTTGTGATAATCGCTAAACTGGGAAGCAACAAAGAAAAGATGGATGCCAATGCGTCTATCACGGAACAAAAAATGACCATTTTCCCGGTAACAGTTGCCGAACCAACAATGGAAACAGTTTCACAAGACTTTGAATTGAACGGAAACTTTGTTCCCGATCATCAACTGAGCTTTGTTTCGGAAACTTCCGGTCGTGTGAGAACACTTACCATTGAAAACGGAGATTATGTAACTGAAGGAAAAGTCATTGCGACCCTGGATAACGAACAGATCCGTATTGACCTTGCTTTGGCGAAAACGACTTTGGAAAAAGCAAAATCGGATTTGGAAAAATACGAACGCATGGTTGCAAGCGGAGCTGTAAACAAACAGCAGGTTGAAGAAATGCGCATGAACATGAATACCGCAGATGCAAGAGTGAAAACACTTCAGCACAGTTTGAAACTAACAACGATCGTTTCCCCTATCTCAGGTGTTGTTTCCAATGTAGCAATTGAGAAAGGAAGCTATTTGGCACCGGGAACTGCAATTGCCGATATCGTGGATATCAAATCCTTAAAAATGAGTGTGAAATTATTGGATGTACAGGTTGTTCGTGTAAAAACAGGCCAATCGGTGAATATTGTTCCGGATTTGTACCCTAATACCTCCATTTCGGGGAAAGTTGCTTCTGTTTCACCGCAAGCAGACGGTTCCAAGAAATTTGATACCGAGATCCGTTTCATAAACCCTTCCAAAACTCCATTAAAATCCGGTATGACCGGAAAAGTGAAGTTCACGTTCGGAGGAACCAAAGAAGCATTGACCATTCCGTTGAAATGTTTGGCAGGAAGTATCAAGGACCCGAAAGTGTTCGTGATCCAGGGTGATAAAGCAAAATTGACGAAAATTGAGATCGGTGCGGTAGACGATGATAAAATCGAAGTTGTATCCGGTTTAACACAAGGAATGAAGGTGGTAAAAACAGGTCAGTTGAATATCGACAACGGGTCCCAGGTTAAAATCATCAAGTAAGGCAATAGTAAAAAATCAGGCAATAGGCAATAGCAAATTAGTGATGAGAAACGTGATGCACATGCTCATCTATTCACTAATGGCCATTCCCTATTCACTCAAAAAATATAAGATATGTCTATTACAGAATTAGCCATAAAGAGACCCTCGTTGATCGTTGTGATCTTCTCGGTCCTGGGTTTCCTTGGAATTCTCAGCTATTCCAAATTGAATTACGAGCTGATGCCGGATATGTCCTGGCCAATCGTTTCAGTGACAACCATGTACCCTGGAGCTTCTCCTGCAGAAGTAGAAAACTCCGTTACGAAAAAGCTTGAAGATGCACTTGCCAGTGTCGAAAACCTGGATCAGATGCAATCCACTTCGGCAGAAGGGGTTTCTATCCTCATTCTTCAGTTAAAAAATGACGCAGATGCTGATAAGGCTGTTCAGGAAGCACAGCGGAAAATCAATGCCATCCTCTCAACACTTCCAGAAGAAATACTTTCTCCTTCGCTTGGAAAATTTTCGTTTGACGAGTTCCCGATCATGAACATTGGTGTAACTGCAGATATGCCTCCAACGGAACTCTATTCGCTGGTAAAAGATGAGATAAAACCAACACTGTCGAAACTGAATGGTACAGCGCAAGTAAATCTTATAGGCGGTGAAGAGCGTGAAATCGAAGTTCAGGTCGACCGCGAAGCCTGCAAAAGCTATGGCATTTCCATCCTGCAAGTTACAAACGGGGTACGTCAGGCAAACATGGAATTACCTACCGGTAAAATCAAGAGTGATAATGAGCAGGCACTCGTTCGTTTACGTGGAAAATATAAAAGTATCGATGAACTTCGAAATCTCGTAATCACAACAGATCCGAAAACAGGTTCCCCGGTTCACTTATATGAAGTTGCAAGTGTACGTGATGCATCCAGCGAAATTCAAACCTATAATCGGATTAACGGTACAAACTCCCTTGGACTTTCGATCCAAAAACAAACAGACGCGAATACCGTTGAATTGAGTAAACTTGTGAAAGAAGAGATCAAGCGTCTTGAAGAACAATATAAAGAAAAAAACCTAACATTCGAAATTGCATCCGATTCCTCCGAATTTACCTTAGCGGCAGCTGATGCCGTGGTACATGACCTTGGGTTAGCGATCTTTATCGTAGCATTGGTGATGTTGTTGTTCCTTCACAGTGTGCGTAACTCTCTAATTATTATGATTTCCATTCCTGCATCGTTGATCTCCGTCTTCATCGCAATGTATCTGCTTGGATTTACACTAAACCTGATGACCTTGCTTGCAATTTCACTCGTTGTAGGGATCTTGGTCGATGACTCGATTGTTGTATTGGAGAATATCTATCGTCATCTTGAAATGGGGAAAGAGCGAAGAAAAGCAGCCCTGGAAGGCCGGAATGAAATCGGCTTCACAGCCATGGGGATCACCCTGGTGGACGTAGTGGTATTCCTTCCGCTGACAATGGTCGGCGGGTTGATCTCCAACTTACTTTCACAGTTCTCTTTGGTGATCGTTATTTCAACTTTGATGTCACTATTCGTGTCCTTTACATTGACTCCGCTACTTGCCTCCCGTATGGCGAAAGTGGAAAAACTAACGAATAAAACCTTTACAGGACGTATCGTTATTGGGTTCGAAAATCTTTTGAAACGACTTACAACCTGGTATGGACATTTACTGACTCGTGCATTACGTCGTAAACGATATATTATCCCAGGTACAATTCTTATTCTAATCCTGTCTTTCAGCCTCGTTGGCGGCGGTTATATTGGAGGTGAATTCGTTGCACAAGGCGACCGTGGAGAATTCCTCATTACACTTGAATTACCGCAAGATGCAACATTGAAACAAACAGATGCCACTGCCCAAAAAGTAGAAGATTACCTTTTCCACGATAAACGGGTAGTAAATGTTTTTACGAATGTCGGAACAGGAAGCGGAAACATGGGAATGAGCAGTACTTCTAATAATAAGGCCCAGTTAACTGTTAAACTTGTTGATAAGGAAAAACGTTCGCAAACGGCAAGTATTGTGGCTCAGCTGATGAAGCAGGATCTCGAAAAAATGTTGCCGGATGTAAAAGTCAACTCCGCTACAATCGGTATCGTAGGTGGGGCTGATGATGCACCGATCCAGATTCTTGTATCAGGAAACGATCTCGATTCAAATTATGTAGCAGCGGAACGTGTATTGAACATTCTGAAATCAATCAAAGGTACAGCTGAAATCAAACTCTCGGTTGAAACAGGAAGTCCTGAAGTTGTAGTAAACATTGACCGTCAGAAAATGGCCGATCTCGGATTAAATATGAGTACCGTAGGAACGACACTGCAAATGTCATTCAATGGCGATGATAATGCGAAATACACTGAGAAAGGTAAAGATTATGACATTCTGGTAAGTTATGACGATTTTGATCGCCGTAATACGGAAGATGTGAAAGAGGTTTACTTTATTAATGATCGTGGAGAAGAAATAGCTTTGAGCCAGTTTGCCACTATTTCGAAAGGAAGTGGTCCCTCTAAACTTGAACGCAAAAACCGTGTGCCGTCAATAACTGTGAACTCTCAGGTATTAGGTTCGTCTGCGCAACAAGTTACAGACGAATTCACGAAAAAAGTAGAAGAGCAAAAGCTACCTCAGGGTACAAGTTACAGTTTCGAAGGTGATGCAAAAAACATGGCAGAAGCCTTTGCCAATCTCTTACTGGCAATCCTGGCATCGATTCTCTTCGTGTACCTTATCATGGTAGCACTCTATGACAATTTTGTTTACCCATTCGTTGTATTGTTCTCCATTCCATTGGCAATTGTAGGGGCACTCCTTGCACTGGCTTTATCTATGAATACTTTGAATATATTCTCCATGCTGGGGATGATCATGCTGATCGGATTGGTAGCGAAGAATGCGATTTTGATTGTAGACTTTGCAAACCAGAAAAAAGCACAGGGTTTCAATACAGTTGAAGCACTTATAATTGCAGGGCAAGCACGTTTACGCCCAATCTTAATGACGACTCTTGCCATGGTGTTTGGTATGTTGCCAATCGCATTTGCTACAGGTGCGGGAGCTGAATGGAAAGCAGGGTTGGCGTGGGTATTAGTCGGTGGTTTGACCAGTTCTATGCTTCTTACACTGGTAGTTGTACCATGCGTTTACCTGATCTTTGATATTTTCCGTCGTCAGATTTCAAACAAAAAAGCAAAAGCATTACTTAAAGAAGTTGATGTGGTCGCACTAGGGCACGAGTACGATCATAATTAACACCAATAACCAAAGGAGCGCCCCGACATTTATCGTCGGGGCGTTTTTTGTTACTACAGGTTTTACCACAAATGCACAAATAAAAGGCTGCCTACCGGACAGCCTATGCTATACAAAATGGGATTAAAGAAGCTTACTTTTCGGTTAAAATCAGCCTTTTGTATTGTAGTTTTGGTTGTTTAAAATTAACTACCAATCCAACTTCCATACCTGAAACAACTAGATAATTGAGTGTTTGGTCATAGTGAATATTGTTTATCTCAGACACCGCTTTTGCTTCAAGAATAATGGAATCAAACACTACAAAATCTGCAAAGAACTGATGTGGTAAAACAATATCTTTATATTTGACTTGATATCTCACTTCTCTTGCAAACGGAATATGATTTTGTTTTAATTCATATTCTAAAGCATCTTTGTAAACAATTTCCGAAAAACCCGAACCCAAATGATTGTGAACTTCCATGCAACAGCCAATTATTTGGTAGCACTCATCTTTTAATAAATAATCTTCCATTTACCTTAATATAAGGAAAAAGATCATTTGTTTTCAATCGATTATGCGTTTCTTTTAACGAAAAACTAAAGAAGCGACCGGTAGGCGCTTCAAATTATTTGCGCATTTGTGGTAAAAACTTTACAAAATCACTTTTTGCTTGTACACTTTTCCTGCCTTTGTTTCCAGAATCACATAGTAGATCCCTTTTTGAACTTCAGGAATGGTAACAGCAGAGACTCCTTTTGTGATTTGCTGCTTAGTAATTGATACCTGTTGTCCTGAAGAATTGATCAATTGAATGCTTGCTTCCGTTTCCAATTCCGAACGAACCCGGATCGATGTTTTTCCATCAGCCTGTGAAGTAAACAGTTCGATTTCAGAATGAGCGTTTACTTCATTTACTGCGAGTGTTGCGGGATCAATTGTTCCTTGCAGGTACTTCACGTTACTCCCCACATTATCACTGTAAACAATGTGGAATTTACCATTTGAGAATTGAATATCCGGACGCGTTTGTGATCCGGTTGTTCCTGCTGTCAGGGTATCAATATTTACACCCAATCCTGCCGTTCCGGTAACGGAGTACGTAAAGAAAATGTCTGTTGCTCCCCCATTCGATCCTTGCCAAACAACTGCCAGGGTATCTCCTTTTCCTGCAATAACCGGAAAATTGTGAACCCCCAAACCTATCGGGAATAATTGACGGTGAACACCAATTTGCTGGTTTGTCAGATTCGTTGAACTGATAAATACATCTCCGGCACTCATCCAGGTCGTTACCAATGAATCCCCCATAATAACTCCCGAAGGACCGCTTGAAGGACAGGAACTCACGCTCCAGTTTGTTTGATCTACTTCGGCCGTTGCAGTAAAACTGGCACTTCCATCGGTGGAATAACATCCCCACATTTCACGGATGTTATTATCGTCGTTGCGGAAGAGCAATACCTGGCGATCCCCGGAAGCTGCAATCGATGCCGGGCAACAATCACACACAAAGCCCGGAGCCGCAGTGGTTGGATTTAACGGGGTCAAATAACTCGTTCCACCGTTTACAGAACGTGAAATCGAGTACTCCGGATCTTCTAAAGCAGCATTGAAACGCATAAAATTCACCACCGGATTTCCATTTAGACCAACAGCAATTGAAGGAAAACGCGGAACATCCGTGCCGATCTGGTCTACGCGCACCGTATCCTGGAATGTCACTCCGCCATCCAGAGAGCGAACGGTATAAACATGAGGATCCATTGCCGCATTCGGATCTGTACTGAATACTACAAAAACCGTGTCTCCTGATGAAGTAATTTCAGCTCCTGTCCAGGTTGCAAGATACGGAACAGTCCCTATTGGATTAATAGTCAATGGAGCCGTAAATCCTACCCCGTCCCAATGTGAAGCGTAGATTTTATCCGGTCCACCATTTCCCCAAATTACGAGTGGGTTATCTCCGGAAGTCAATGTAATTCGTGGATAAACGTTGCTGTAAGTTGTTCCCAAAGCAACAGTAACGGGAGCATCCCAATTAGCACTTTGTGCTGATGAAATGATGGTAAAACTGCAGATTGTAATGATTCCAAGTACTAATTTCTTCATAGTCTTCATTTTGAATAATGATTAAACCGCCTGAACTTTCCGGTTTGTTTCTCAAACTTACAAAAATTCGGCTGGTTTTATTCCTAACGATGAAATCAGTAAATAGGTTGGCTAGTCCGTTTGCAGCTTTGCCTTCTGTTTACAAGATCAATTCAGCATCAATTCGAGCTGAGAGATCATTTCTTCCAGGCCACTATCATCCAGCCCATCAGCATGGTCTTCCAATTCATCGATCTTAACACCAAAATGTTCCTGGGATTCTGTATCCGTGAGTGTATCTTCAAACAGATCTATCAAATCTGAAGCATATTCTCTCCTGTCAATTTTACCATCAAAAAAAGAGAAGCCATTTGTGAATCCTGAAGATTTATTCAGGTCTACTTCTTGTTTACTTCCATTATAGCTGACTGAAGAAATACGACTTATACTCGTTGAATTATTAGGACCTTTACCTTGTTCTCCCCATCCTGACTTTACCTTACTATTGGGAAAAGACAAACTGGGAGTCTTATTTGCTATCCCCCCTTCCGGAAAAAACTTGGAGCTTTTTGCAGTCTTCTTCGGGTCGGAAGCAACCTGTTCATCGAGTAAAACTTTACCGGTTGTCGGATGAGTTGCAGTACATTTAAATGTCGCACCCGGTGCAGAAATTTTGTGTTGTGCATTCACTACTTCTACGGTATAATTCACATCATTCCCTTTTTTGATGTAATCCTTAATGTGGTTTTCCACGTGATTTTTATGCAGGGAATTCGCCTTTGCAGTAATCGGATATAAATTCGTTGCAATTCCTAATCCGCCGCACTGTCCGTTCAGTAAATGTCCCCGGATCATCCGTTTAAATCCTGTTTGTTTCAATTTCCCCATTAATCCGCTTTGAACACCATCTCCCGGTCCGGAACCTTTCAATGCATCGGCACTTTCCAGGCTTGCTTCCATCTTTTGTCCGACGAGTTCACTCGAGCCATCTTCCAAATCAAATGCAGTTGTATTATATTTAATTTCAGATTGCAATTGCGTGACCTGGTTTGAAGTCGGGTTATTCGGAGTCAACTCCTGGAACCTCCGTAATTGAACTGCCTCAGAACGGTTGTCCGTAAACTGGTTATCTTGTACTTTCTTCCTTAAAACACCAGTTTTGTCTGATGTATTTTTATTTCTGACCCGGGGATGATTTGAAGCAAACATGTTTTAGAAATTTGTGAATAGTATTGTCTAAAATAAACATTCACATTCAAAAAACAATCCATGAGCAAAATATGCTGCAGGAATTTTCCATATGCCAATATTTGTAAAATGTGATGATTATGTAACTTCTTTCGGATTTTTTATAACAAAACTGCTGCCCTGACCATTGATCTTTACAATCCCCCGGGCGATTTAGCGCCTTGGGAATCACAGCTATGATTCAGGTCACAAAAGAAGGTATACTATTGGAGCGTACTGCGCTTGACTTTGAAAGTCATGGTGTGCTCAATCCCGGTGCTATCCGTGAAGGAAACACCGTACACCTTTTTTACCGTGCTGTAAAGATCGGGAACCATTCTACGATCGGTTATTGCAAAATGGATGGTCCGCACCAGGTTATCCAAAGAAATACGGAACCGCTTATTTGGCCTGAATTTGATTACGAATCGCTGGGAGTAGAAGATCCACGCATTTGTCGCATCGGTGAACTCTATTATTTGACCTACACTGCTTACGACGGAGTGAATGCATTGGGAGCCCTGGCAACTTCCCGTGATCTGAAAACATTTGAAAAGCAGGGATTGATCGTACCAAGGTTCTCTTATACCGAATTTGAAACATTGACCAAAGGTGGCTGGGACATGGAAGACCGCTACCTCGGTTATTGCAACTCAGTTCCTTTTATACCTGAAATGAACCGGAATAACCTGGTTTGGGATAAGGATGTGCTTTTCTTCCCGGAACGGATTAACGGGAAATTACACTTTCTTCACCGGATAAAACCGGACATTCAGTTAGTCGCGATTGATGAACTGAGTGATCTCACTCCTGCATTTTGGGAGGATTATGTTTCACGGCTGAAAGAACATACAATCCTGTTTCCACGGTATGAGCACGAAATCAGTTACATCGGTTCGGGAGCTCCTCCTATTGAAACAGAATCCGGCTGGCTCCTGATTTATCACGGAGTGAAGTGCACAGCGGAAGGAAATATTTATTCTGCCTGTGCTTCCTTACTGGATTTTCACAATCCGGCAAAAGAAATTGCACGTTTACCATACCCCTTGTTCGAACCCGAAACCGATTGGGAATTACATGGGGAAGTCGATAATGTATGTTTCCCCTGCGGAACAGCTTTATTCGGCGATATACTATACATCTATTACGGCGCATCTGACAGACAGATCGCTTATGCATCCCTGAGTTTAACAGAACTCATTTCAGAACTCAAACTTAATACGATTAAAGATGAAGCATCCAATTAACACCAATCGATTTGCTCAACCCCTGTTCCTGAATCATTTTCCCGAAACTGATTTCAAGCTTTCAAAACTGGAAGTTCCGGTTGTTCTGCTAATCTCTTCATATCCGCCCAGAGAATGTGGAATTGCAACCTATTCCCAGGATTTACTGAGTGCTTTGAACCACCAGTTCGATCATTCATTTGAACTGCAGGTCTGTGCACTTGAAACCGGGTTTGTTGATCATCAATACCCGAAAGAAGTTGCTTATACCCTTCAAACGGATATACCGGTCGAATATGCAGCACTTGCCAATAAGATCAACAATAATCACCGCATCAGTTTAATACTTATTCAACATGAGTTCGGGCTTTTCCGAATCGATGAAGAGAATACCTTTCTGAAATTCATCCAGGCACTTGACAAGCCGGTTGTTACCGTATTTCATACCGTGCTTCCAAATCCGAGCGGGAAACGAAAAGCACATGTACGGAACATCGGTTTATTCTCGGATTCAATTATTGTTATGACCAACCATGCTGCGGATATTTTAAAACACACTTACGCAATCCCGCCAAAGAAAATCGAGGTCATTCCACACGGAACTCATCTCGTTCCTCATCTGGACAAGGAGCAGCTAAAGCAAAAATTCGGTTTGAAACGAAAAAAGGTACTTTCCACTTTCGGTTTATTGGGTCCGGGGAAAGGAATTGAAACAACTTTGGACGCACTTCCTCAAATTGTCAGCCAGGATCCGGGAATTATCTTCCTGATTATTGGAAAAACACATCCTGGTGTTATTGACACCGAAGGAGAAGCTTATCGTGATTTATTGAAGGCGAAAGTCAAAAATTTAAAACTTGAAAATCACGTGCTTTTTGTAAACAAGTACCTGTCCCTGAAAGAATTGTTGGAATACTTACAGTTGACAGATATTTACCTTTTCACATCCAAAGACCCGAACCAAAGTGTAAGCGGGACATTCTCTTATGCAATGAGTTGCGGATGCCCGATTATCTCTACTCCTATCCCACATGCAAAAGAATTCCTGGATAATGAGACCGGGATCATCGTTGATTTCAGTAATCCTGAACAACTGGCACAGGCAATTGAACGGGTGCTGGAAGATGAAACATTACAAGAACGGTTTACTTCCAACGGATTAGAGCGCATTGCTCCGACAGCCTGGGAAAACTCTTCAATTGCACATGCAAGGCTGTTCCAAAAACTGACCTCCGGAAAAATAGAACTGCAATATGCGTTACCGGAGATCAACCTCGCGCATTTCAGCAAATTAACCGATCGTTTCGGAATGATCCAGTTTTCGAAGATCAATCAACCCGATCTGGATTCGGGATATACACTGGATGATAATGCCCGGGCTATGATCGCCCGCTGCATGTATTACGAAGCGACTCTTGACGGGGCCAGTCTGGTTGCCATTCAAACGTACTTGAAATTCATTGCTTTTTGCCAGCAGCCCGCTGGTCATTTTCTCAATTATGTAGACCAGGACCAATTGTTCTCCAATCAAAATTTTGAAGCCAATCTTTCGGACTCAAACGGACGTGCCATTTGGGCCCTGGGTTATTTAATTTCGAAGGAACACATCTTCCCGGAGACATTTGGAATGCAAGCCAAGTCTATGCTCCGGAAAGCTTTAAGTACGATAGAAGAAATGCACTCTCCCCGTTCCATCGCTTTTACCATTAAAGGATTGTATTTCAGCAACCTGAAAGATGGAGATCCGATCATTACTTCATATATTAAATTATTGGCGGACCGGTTGATAGAGATCTATCGCCACGAATCGGAGGAGAATTGGCCGTGGTTTGAGAGCTATCTGACTTATGCAAACAGCGTTTTGCCGGAAGCTTTATTGTGCGCCTGGAAAGAAACAGGAGACAAGTTTTACAAAGTTGTGGCCCGGAAATCTTTTGACTTTCTCCTGTCCATTACATTCAGCAAAACAGGAATTAAATTGATCTCCAATAAAAGCTGGCTGCATAAAGGGCATAAACCGGACGAGTTTGGAGAACAGCCAATCGACGTTGCATATACAATCCTGGCTCTTGATCATTTTTATGAGGTATTTGGTCTTGACACCTACCTTCAAAAATCAGAGCTGGCATTCAGCTGGTTCCTAGGAAACAATCACCTGTCACGGATTATTTACAATCCCGGAACAGGCGGATGTTACGACGGACTCGAACGAAATCATATCAATTTAAACCAGGGAGCGGAATCAACGATCAGTTACCTCATTGCCAGAATGACCATTGGAAAACAACGCAAGGCCAAAAATGCCCGGCCAAAGAAATTGCATATTGTATCAACTGAAAACGTTTGAATGAATGATACAGAAGAAGGCAAATGCGCTTGTTCAACGAATGCAGACTGACGGCCTGACACTTGTTTTGGCCGAAAGCATGACCTGTGGATTGGCTGCAATGAAACTTTCTTCCTGTATTGGTGTTTCGGATGTGTTGCTTGCTTCGCTTGTATGTTATACACCTAAGGCTAAGATACAGCTTTTACAAGTGAAGCAGGCAACCATTCAACGCCATACCTGCGAATCACA